>NZ_FWXQ01000001.1:0-989350 GCF_900176445.1 Pseudomonas sp. URIL14HWK12:I5 | reverse complement strand
CGCTTTCCTCAGAGCCTGTCAAGCGGTTATTTTGAAGTTTTTTCCGAGAAACTCGTTTAGCTTCAAACACTTGGCTCGCTGCGATCTCTCGTAGCGGGAGGCGAATCATACAGCGTTTAAAACCGCTGTCAACCACCATTTCAACCGCTTGCGATCATTCGATCGTAGCCCTTTCAACGCCACCTTAACTATTTAACTCATTGAATATCAAGGAGTTTTTCGTTCCGATGTCGCTGGAAGTGGGGCGCATTATAAGGGGATTCAAAAGCGCGTCAACCCTTATCTTCAGAAATGTTTCAAACTGCCCTACCCCGCCCACGGGCGAACTTGGGCAGAGCACGCGTAATAGCCGGAATACGCAGCAGCATCAGTAAAGTCCCAACCCCTGCGTAGATCGCCCACTCCCAGAGGTCCGAGCGCACGATCCACAAAAAGTGCAGCAACCCCAAGCCAAGAATCACGTACACCAACCTGTGCAACTTTTTCCACCTGGCCCCCAACCGCCTCTGGCTGTAGCGATTCGAGGTCACCGCCAAGGCCAGCAAGCCGAGAAACCCCAGCGCCCCCACAATAATGTAAGGCCGCTTACGCAGCTCCACCGCCAGCTGTCCCCAATCCAGCCCCAGAATAAAGAAAAGGTAGGCCAGGATGTGCAGCACGATGTAAGCAAACACCCACAGCCCCAGCTGCCGACGCACCACGACCCAGCCCGACCAGCCTGTCAGCTTCTGTAGCGGCGTCATGCTCAAGGTTACCAGCAGGAAAGTGAGCGCCCCGAGCCCAAGACGATCCATCATGACCTTGCCGGGGTCCGGCCCCAGCAGATTCATCGCTGCCTCATACAACCACCACGCCGGGAACAGGCACCCCACAACGAAGATGGCCAGGCGAAACCAGGGATAGCGCATCAATAGTTCTTCCGCAGATCCAGCCCGCTGTACAGTGAAGCCACTTCATCAGCGTAGCCATTGAACATCTGTGTTTCACGCACATTGGGGCTGAACAACCCGCTGGGCAAGCGCCGCTCACGCGCCTGGGTCCAGCGCGGGTGGTCGACCGTCGGGTTCACGTTGGCATAGAAGCCGTACTCATCCGGCGCCAACCCTTGCCAAGTGGTCGCGGGCTGTTCAGCCACCAGGCTGATGCGCACGATCGACTTGATGCTCTTGAAGCCATACTTCCAGGGCACCACCAACCGCAACGGCGCACCATTCTGGTTGGGTAACACCCGCCCATACATGCCCACCGCCAGGATCGCCAGCGGGTGCATTGCCTCATCCAGCCGCAACCCCTCTCTATAAGGCCAGTCGATCAGGGCGAACCCGGAGCGCTGCCCCGGCAGATGCTGCGGGTCTTTCAATGTCTCGAAGCGCACGTAGCGCGCCTTCGAAGTCGGCTCGACCTGCTTGAGCACCTGCGCCAAGGGAATGCCCAACCAGGGAATGACCATCGACCAGGCTTCGACGCAACGCAACCGGTAGATGCGCTCTTCAAGCTGATAGGGTTTAACGAAGTCTTCCAGCGCATATCGGCCTGGCTTACCTACCTCACCATCCACTACAACCGACCATGGCTCGGTCTGCAGGCTGCTGCCATTAGCCGCCGGGTCGCCCTTGTCGGGGCCGAATTCATAGAAGTTGTTGTAGTGGGTGGCATCCTTGAAAGGCGTGATCGCCTCCCCCTGCACCGTCACAGCCTGCCAGTGAGCAGAAGAAAGCTTGTCACTGAACCAGCCTGGCGCCTTGCCTGCCTCGACATCGGCATATCGACTGGGCTCTGCCGCCAGCCCCATGCGCGGTAACGCACCCAGCGCCAGGCCGGCCAACGAGCCACCCAGCAGGGTGCGACGGGAAAGGTAGATGCCTTCGGGGGTGATCTCCGACGCCTTGCACTCGGAAGACCTGGGAAGCTTGATGAGCATGGGCGGCTCCACAGCACTGGATAACGGATGTACCAGTAAGACTATGGAGCCGGAGGGTTATTCCAGCATTAAGCGATTTTTACGCTTTGCGCCGGCGCGCCTTCAACAGGAACTGGATCGGCCCCGATGCCGCATAGGCGAGGAAGATCAGCAGCAGGATACGCGGTGGATCGCTGAATACCACGGCAAACACCAGCACCACCGCCAGGATGGCCACGAACGGTACGCGCCCTTTGAGGTCCAGCTCCTTGAAGCTGTTGTACTTGATGTTACTGACCATCAGCATGCCGGCAGCCGCTACCAACAGCGCCACCAGGAACGACAGCTTGGAGCCCTGGATGCCGTAGTCGCTGAACGCCCACACGGTACCCGCCACCACACCTGCGGCAGCCGGGCTGGCCAGGCCAATGAAGTAGCGCTTGTCGGCGGTGCCGACCTGGGTATTGAAGCGTGCCAGGCGCAGCGCTGCACCGGCCACATAGATGAAGGCGACCATCCAGCCGACCTTGCCCATGTCACCCAGCGCCCAGCCGAAGGCCAGCAAGGCTGGGGCCACGCCGAAGGCAACCATGTCCGACAGCGAGTCGTACTCGGCGCCGAAGGCACTCTGGGTATTGGTCATGCGCGCAACGCGGCCATCCAGGCCGTCGAGCACCATGGCCACGAAGATGGCGATGGCGGCAAAGGCGAAGTACTTGCTCGCCTCACGCGGGTCACCGGCACTCAGGGCGCTCTGCGCGCTCATCGAGCTGATGATGGAATAGAAACCGGCAAACAGGTTGGCGGTGGTAAACAGGTTGGGCAGCAAATAGATGCCGCGGTGACGCACCTTGCGCCCTTCGGCGTCATGCCCTTCTTCAACGTGCTCATCGACAGGTAGCAGGCTTTCGGCGTCGGAGGGCTTGTTCGGCTCTTCGGGACGTTCGCTCATGGAGGGTACCTTGCAACAGGATGGAAAATGTTCGACACGGGCCTGCGAAACAGGTTCTGACGGCAGGCCACTGGTCTGCTTTATACCAGAAGCGGACTGCCAGAACGAAAAAACGCGGCCGAAGCCGCGTTTTTAATCTTTCGATAAGACTTAGTTCTTGGTCTTGTCGACGATTTTGTTAGCCGAGATCCACGGCATCATCGAACGCAGTTGCTCGCCGATGATTTCGATGCCGTGAGCGGCGTTGTTGCGGCGCTTGGCGGTCATCGATGGGTAGTTGGTAGCACCTTCGGAGATGAACATCTTCGCGTATTCGCCGTCCTGGATGCGCTTCAGGGCGTTGCGCATGGCCTTGCGGGATTCTTCGTTGATGACTTCCGGGCCAGTGACGTACTCACCGTATTCGGCGTTGTTGGAGATCGAGTAGTTCATGTTGGCGATGCCGCCTTCGTACATGAGGTCAACGATCAGCTTCAGCTCGTGCAAGCACTCGAAGTAGGCCATTTCTGGCGCGTAGCCAGCTTCGACCAGGGTTTCGAAACCGGCTTTGACCAGCTCGACGGTACCGCCGCACAGAACGGCTTGCTCACCGAACAGGTCGGTTTCGGTCTCGTCCTTGAAGGTGGTTTCGATGATGCCGGTACGGCCACCGCCAACGCCCGAAGCGTAGGACAGGGCGACGTTCTTGGCGTTGCCCGAAGCGTCCTGGTAGATAGCGATCAGGTCAGGGATGCCGCCGCCTTTGACGAACTCGGAGCGAACGGTGTGGCCCGGGGCCTTCGGCGCGATCATGATCACGTCGAGGTCGGCACGTGGCACAACCTGGTTGTAGTGGATCGAGAAGCCGTGCGAGAAGGCCAGGGTAGCGCCCTTCTTGATGTTCGGCTCGATCTCGTTCTTGTACAGCGCGCCCTGGAACTCGTCCGGGGTCAGGATCATGACCAGGTCAGCCGCAGCGACAGCGGTAGCAACGTCAGCAACTTTCAGGCCGTGGGCTTCAGCCTTGGCAACGGTAGCCGAACCTTTACGCAGACCGACAGTAACGTCTACACCGGAGTCCTTCAGGTTGCACGCCTGAGCGTGGCCCTGGGAGCCGTAACCGATGATGGCGACTTTCTTGCCCTGGATGATGGAAAGGTCGCAGTCTTTATCGTAGAAAACTTTCATGAAAATACCCCTGGTTATATCTCGGCCCCTGCGGAGCCATCGCTAATTTTTGAATTTAGATGCTGAGCACTTTGTCGCCACGGGCAATGCCGGTAACGCCGCTGCGCACGGTTTCGAGAATCGATGCAGTGCCGATCGCCTGGATGAAGCTGTCCAGTTTGTCGCTGGTACCGCTCAGCTGTACGGTGTACACGCTGGCGGTTACATCGACGATCTGGCCACGGAAGATATCCGTGGTGCGCTTGATCTCGGCGCGCTGGGCACCGGTGGCCTTGACCTTGACCAGCATCAGTTCACGCTCGATGTGAGCGCTTTCCGACAGGTCGACAAGCTTGACCACTTCGACCAGCTTGTTCAGGTTCTTGGTGATCTGCTCGATCACTTCGTCATGGCCAACGGTGGTCAGCGTCAGACGCGACAGGGTCGGGTCTTCGGTCGGCGCCACGGTCAGGCTTTCAATGTTGTAGTTGCGCTGGGAGAACAAGCCGACCACGCGGGACAGAGCACCGGGTTCGTTTTCCAGCAGCAGGGAAATGATGTGCCGCATATCAGGTACGCTCCGTCTTGCTCAGCCACATGTCACGCATCGAGCCATCCTTGATCTGCATCGGATAGACGTGCTCACTGCGGTCAACCGCGATGTCGATGAACACCAGGCGGTCCTTCATCGCAAACGCTTCTTCCAGCTTCGGCTTGAGGTCCTTCAGGCTGGTGATGCGGATACCCACATGGCCATAGGCCTCGGCCAGCTTGATGAAGTCAGGCAGCGATTCGACGTACGAGTGCGAGTGACGACCGTTGTAGGCCATGTCCTGCCACTGGCGAACCATGCCCAACACACCGTTGTTCAGGTTGACGATCTTCACCGGCAGGCCGTACTGCATGCAGGTGGACAGCTCCTGGATGTTCATCTGGATGCTGCCTTCGCCAGTCACACAGGCGACGTCCTGGTCCGGGAAGTTGAGCTTGACGCCCATCGCCGCCGGGAAGCCGAAGCCCATGGTGCCCAGGCCACCGGAGTTGATCCAGCGGTTCGGCTTGTTGAAGCGGTAGTACTGCGCCGCGAACATCTGGTGCTGGCCCACGTCGGAGGTGACGAAGGCATCGCCATGGGTCACTTCGCACAGGGTCTCGATGACTTTCTGCGGCTTGATGACGTTGCCGTCGCCCTTGTCGTAAGGGAACAGCTCGCCATTGCCACGCCATTCGTCGATCTGCTTCCACCAGGCATCCAACGCAACCTTGTCAGGCTGCTCGCCGATTTCCTTGAGGATGCCGAGCATTTCGCTGAGCACGCTGTCGACCGGCCCTACGATTGGCACGTCGGCCTTGATCATCTTGGAGATCGACGCCGGGTCGATGTCGATGTGGATGATCTTGGCGTTCGGGCAGAACTTGGCCGGGCCGTTTACCACGCGGTCGTCAAAACGCGCGCCCACGGCAAGGATCACGTCGGCGTTGTGCATGGCCATGTTGGCGGTGAAGCTGCCGTGCATGCCGAGCATGCCGAGGAACTGGCGGTCGGTCCCCGGGAAGCCACCGAGGCCCATCAGGGTATTGGTGACCGGCAGGTTCAGCGACTTGGCAATTTCGGTCAGGGCTTCGGAGCCACCGCCGAGGATCACGCCACCGCCGGAGTAGACGATCGGGCGCTTGGCCGCCAGCAGCATTTCGGCAGCCTTGCGGATCTGGCCGGAGTGGCCACGGACCGCCGGGCTGTAGGAACGCAGCTTGACCTTTTTCGGGTAGACGTATTCGAACTTCTCAGCCGGGTTGGTCATGTCTTTTGGAATGTCGACCACGACTGGACCTGGGCGACCGGATTGCGCCAGGTAGAACGCTTTTTTCAGAACTTCCGGGATCTCGGTCGGGTTCTTGATCATGAAGCTGTGCTTCACGATCGGCCGCGAGATACCGATCATGTCGGTTTCCTGGAAGGCATCGGTACCCACCATGGTGCTAGGCACCTGGCCGGACAGGATGACCATCGGAATGGAGTCCATGTAGGCGGTGGCAATGCCGGTAATGGCATTGGTCGCGCCCGGGCCGGAGGTTACCAGCACCACACCGGCCTTGCCGGTGGCGCGGGCGTAGCCGTCCGCCATATGGGTTGCCGCCTGCTCGTGACGAACCAGGATGTGTTCCACTTCCGGTTCTTTGAACAATGCGTCGTAAACATGCAGGAGAGCACCACCAGGGTACCCGTAGATGTGCTTAACGCCTTCGTCACGCAAGAAGCGGACGACCATCTCAGCGCCAGATAAAAGCTCCACGTTGTTCACCTCTAAAACGCCAGAATACCGCCCTCACTGGACGGGTCTTAATAGGTTTACTGCCAAGCAGAGCATGAGCGAACGTCAGCACTGACTGAGCAAGTATTGGGAGCACCCCAGAGTGTTGCGGGGCTTTCCCACCCAGCGCGAGGTAACGCGTTGCGGGGTGTAACAGGTCGGTGCGGGTGTGCACCTCATGATCTGCTTAGCGGGTCTGCTTCTGGCAGTCCCTCTACAGCGGAAGTTGGATTCTTGTGATTCGGCGCCAACAAGTCAAGAAAAATTATTGCCAATTTTTCCCCAAGATGAATTCCTGCCACCACTAAAAATCGCTTCAGCAGCAGAATTAATAAGATTTCCCAAAAAAAGGGCCACAATCTGCGGCCCTTGAAGGAAAAACTGAAGAAATCAGGCGGAAGGAGCGATCAATTGGTCAAAAGCTGCCAACAGGCGGCGAAGCTCACGACTTTGCTCCGGGCGGTCGGTAAACACGGTTTCGGCCATGACGAGAATGCTCGACGCGTTGGGCAGCGGGTGGCCCAGCTCGATGATGATCTTCATGCGGGGCAGGAAGATCCATTGCAGCCATTGCTCGAAACTGAGGGTATCGACGGCGAACGGCACGGTACTGGCCAATGCCTCGTCGCTTGGCGGTTCGTCATCCCACCAGCCTTGCACCTGCAGCTCTCGCTCGATCAGCAACAGGTGGTCGGCAATGTCCAGAATGCGTTGCTCGATCATTACGAATTGACCCGCGCTTTTTGCCGAGCCAGTGCGGCACCCGCGCTGTCACCCTGCTTTTCACGGGCCTGGGCGATGGTGTTCCACAGCTCGGCCTGCAGGCTTGGGCGGCCGTTGGCGTAAGTGAGCGCGCGGCGCGCCAGCTGCTCGGCCTGCGCCGCATCACCCTGCGACAGGCGCACCTGGGCGAGGCGGTACAACACCTGCGGCTCGCGCGGGGCAATGCGTTGGGCACGCTCCAGGCTAGACGCGGCGCCGTTGAAGTCGCCACTGCCCTGCTGGGTCTTGGCGGTGGTCAGCAATGCCAGTACCGGGCCGTCGAGTTGCTCGTCGGCAGACAGCCCGCCGCCAGCACTGCTGCGCGGAATGCCGGTTGGCGCGCTGGTGCTCTGCGGGGTGCTGTTCATCGCGGCGATGTCGAACGGTTCGTCGGCGATCGGGTTTGGATTGGTGGTCATTGGCGCCGAACTTACCGGGCCTGGGGTAATCGGGCCAGGCGTGATCGGCGAGGTGCTGATTGGCGCCGCACCATTGGCCGCCGGGAACGTCTGGATGCCCGAGGCGCCAGCGCCCTGCGGGATCATCACGGTGACGCCAGAATCCTCGGGTAGCGTCTGCGCCTGGGCGGTGCCCGTGTTATAGCCACCCGCCGTGCGGTTGGCTGTTACGCGTTCGCTGTTGGACACGCGGGTGCTCGAATCGACCACCGGAATATTGCCGCGCGGGACGCTGGAGCACCCCTGGAGCACTGCCAGCGCCGTCACGGCAGGAAACAGCCACTTGTTCACGTCACACCTCATCAATGCAGCCTGTGCTTAGTTCATCCAGCCCTTGACCCAGTCCATGACCGATTCGACTGGGTCCTGCTCGCCGCCACAGGTCGCGCCGGCGGGGGGCTCACTGCCGCGAATATACGGCATCTGCACCGCTCCCGGACAGCTGGCATCAGACCCATGACCCGTGTACGGGTCGATCCAGGCCTGCACCACGTTGTCCGGCTGCGGCATGTCCAGCGGCAGCGGGTCGGCCTTCTTCATGAAGCTGGTCCAGACCTGCAGGGCACCGGTGGCACCGGTAAATGGCGTTTTGCCATTATCGTCACGGCCCATCCACACCACGGCCAGCAGGTCCTGGCTGAAGCCGGAGAACCAGCTGTCGCGCGAGTCGTTACTGGTACCGGTCTTGCCCGCCAGGGTCAGCGAGCGTGGCAGGGTGTTGTACACGGAGCGCCCGGTACCTTCACGCATCACCCGCTGCATGGCGTTCTGCACCAGATAGATGGCGCCCGGGTCGAAGGTTTGCTGGATCTGGAACGGGTAGCGCTTGAGCGGTTCGCCTTCGGCAGTGAGCACGCTGCGGATACCGCGCATCGGTGTATTGAAGCCGCCGTTGGCGATGGTCTGGTACATGGTCGCAACCTGCATCGGCGACATGCCACCGGCACCCAGCAGCATGGCCGGGAAGGCTGGCCAGTCGACATTCACCCCCAGACGGCCGATGGTCTTGATCACGTTGGGCACGCCCACTTCCAGACCGAGCTTGGCGGTCGACAAGTTGTACGAGTTGGCCAACCCCTGATACAGGTAGATGGTCCCGTGCGGGCGGCGGTCATAGTTTTGCGGGCGCCAGACCTGGCCGTCGGCACCTTTGACCGAGAATGGCTCGTCCTGCACCCAGCTGGTCAGGGTATACTTGCTCGGCTGCTCCAGCGCCGTCAGGTACACCGACGGTTTGACCAGCGAGCCGATCGGGCGCACAGCGTCGATGGCCCGGTTGAAGCCGGCGAAGCCTGCCTGGCGGCTGCCGATCAGGGCTTGTACTTCACCGGTTTCCGGGTTGGTCACGACCATTGCCGACTCCACCTCGTCAGCGCCCTTGCGCCCCGCCAGGCGCTTGAAGGTCTCGTTCATCGAGGTCTCGGCCTTCATCTGCAGGATCGGGTCGAAACTGGTGAAGATACGCAGCCCTTCTTCGGTCAAGTCTTCGTCGCGGTAGTCCTGGCGCAACTGGCGCTTGACCAGGTCGAGGAAGGCCGGGAACGAGCTGTCGGCCAGGCTGCCACGCTTGGTCACGCCCAGCGGCATCTTCTTCGCTGCATCGACTTCTGCCTGACTGGCCACGCCTTGCTCGGCCACCAGGTCCAGCACCAGGTTACGGCGGGCCAGGGCGCGGTCAGGGTAACGCCGTGGGTTGTAGTAGGACGGGCCTTTGACCATGCCTACCAGCAAGGCGATCTGGTGCAGTTTCAGCTCCGACAGCGGCTGGCTGAAGAAGAACTGGCTGGCCAAACCGAAGCCGTGAACGGCACGCTGGCCGTCCTGACCGACGAACACCTCGTTGAGGTAGGCCTCCAGGATTTCGCGCTTGTCGTAGTGCAGCTCCAGCAGCACCGCCATCATCGCCTCGGTCAGCTTGCGGCTGAGGCTGCGCTCGCTGCTGAGGTAGAAGTTTTTCACCAACTGCTGGGTCAGGGTACTGCCACCCTGGCGCATCGAGCCGGACGAGGTGTTGACCCACATGGCCCGGGCGATGGACTTGGGCGACACACCAAAGTGGCTGTAGAAGTCGCGGTCTTCGGTGGCCACCAGGGTTTCGAGCAGGTACTTGGGCACCTGGTCGATCTTGATCAGGATGCGGTCTTCGAGGTTTTTCGGGTAGATACCGCCAATCATCAGCGGCTCCAGGCGCACCACATCCAGTGCCTTGCCGTTGGCGCCGGAAAGGCCCGCCACGTAATCGCCCGAGAAACGCACGCGCACGAACTGCGCCGGCTCCATGCCCTCGTAGAACTGGAAGCCTCGGGTATTGAGGTCGACGGTATTACCGTTGATCGCCGCAGCACCCGGGCCGTTGGCCGCACTCTCACGGCGGTAACCGAGCGCATCGAGCTCGGTGAGGAAGTCGTTCTTGCTCAGTTTCTGGCCGGTGAACAACTCCAGTGGCCGGGCATACACCTTGGCCGGGATGGTCCAGCGCTTGCCGGAGAACTTCTCCTGCACAACGGCATCGAGGTAAACCGCGAAGCCGGCAACGATCACCAGGCCTACCAGGCTGAGCTTCAAAGCCCAGCCCAGCCAGGCGCGGGAGCGGCCGGTCGGGCGTTTCGGAGGGGTACGGGGATTTCGGGTTCGGGTCATGGCGGCGGATTATACGCACTTTATAAAGGCTGGGCAGACGGCCCGGCGGTAGGCAGGGACGGCACCATTGACCATAATGGCGCATTCGAATTCCCTTGCCCCGGAAGGATTTGCCGTGAGCCAAGCTCTTATCACTGCGTTGCAGAACCCAGCCCTGTACCCTCACCCTGTGGATGGGTTCCAGCTCATCGAGACGCATATCTCCTGGGTGCTGCTCACCGGCGAGTATGCCTACAAGATCAAGAAACCGATGAACTTCGGATTCCTCGACTTCACCAGCCTGGACCAGCGCCAGCATTTCTGTAACGAAGAGTTGCGCTTGAACCAGCGCATGACCGACGGCCTTTACCTGGAAGTGTTGCCGATCACCGGTAGCGTCGATGCGCCGCAGATCGGTGGCGAAGGCGAGGCCATCGAATACGCGCTGAAGATGCGCCAGTTCCCCCAGGGGCAGATGCTCAGCACCCTGCAGGCCAACGGCGAACTGAATGCCGCGCACATCGACCAGATGGCCCGGCAAATCGCCGAGTTCCACCTGCAGACCCCCAAGGTATCTGCCGACCAGCCCTACGGTTCGCCTGAAAGCGTCATGGCTCCGGTCGAGCAGAACTTCGAGCAGATCCGCCCATTCCTCACCGACAAGGCGGACCTGCTGCAACTGGACAACCTGCAAGCCTGGGCGCGGAGCAGTTTCGAGCGGCTGCAAGGCCTGTTTGCCTCACGCAAGGCCAATGGTTTCACCCGCGAGTGCCATGGCGACATCCATCTGGGCAACGCCACCCTGATCAACGGCCAGGTGGTGATCTTCGACTGCATCGAGTTCAACGAACCGTTCCGCAAGACCGATGTCTGGGCCGACACCGCCTTCCTCGCCATGGACCTGGAAGACCGCGGCCTCAAGTGCCTGGCACGACGCTTCATCAGCCAGTACCTGGAGCTGACGGGGGATTATGAAGGCCTGGAAGTGCTCAACTTCTACAAAGCCTATCGCGCCCTGGTACGAGCCAAGGTCGCGCTGTTCAGCATGCCGGCCAATGCCGATGGCGTACAACGGGCCACCACCCTGCGCACCTACCGCAACTACGCCAACCTGGCAGAAAGCTACAGCGCCATTCCTTCGCGTCTCCTGGCCATCACCCATGGCGTTTCGGCAGTGGGCAAGAGCCATGTAGCAATGCGCCTGGTGGAGGCCTTGGGCGCCATTCGCGTGCGCTCTGATGTCGAGCGCAAGCGCCTGTTCGGTGAACAACAGCAGGCCGACGCTGGCCCGCTGAGCACCGGTATCTATGGCCAGGACGCCAATGTAGCGACCTACCAGCGCCTGCACGAAGTGGCGGCAACCGTGCTGCGTGCCGGTTTCCCGGTGGTACTGGATGCCACGTACCTCAAGCGTGAGCAGCGCCAGGCTGCGGCCGACGTTGCCAGCCAGACCGGTGTGCCATTCCTGATCCTCGACTGCCACGCCCCGGATGCGGTCATCGCCAGCTGGCTGGAGCAGCGCCAGGCGCAGAACAGCGACCCGTCGGATGCCACGCTGGAAGTGGTCAGGGCGCAACAGGCCAGCCGTGAGCCGCTGGATGGACAGGAGCTTGTGCAAAGCACCCAGGTCGATACCCAGACCGCCGGCAGCATGGACCAGGTGATCGAGCAGATTCGCCAGCGCTTGCCTGGGCTGTAAGTTCGCCGCTTTCATGTGCCGGCCTCTCGCGGGTTTACCCGCGAAGAGGCCGGCACATGCTCCTCAAGGCATCTCGTCACCCCCGATGGCAAAAGGCCGCGCATTTCCCAACCCCCGCTACACTCCTCTCTGACCTGCTCGCGATTTATCCCCCAGACCCGTTCAGCCATCGCAAGGAGGCTCGATGAACGATGAATTGCAGCATCTGAAGAACCTTGGCAAGACCTCTGCGCAGTGGCTGCACGCAGCCGGCATTCACAGTGCATCGGATTTGCGCCGCCTGGGCGCGGTGGGTGCGTACCAGGCCGTGAAGACACGAGGGTTTCGCGCATCAAAGGTGCTGTTGTATGCCATTGAAGGCGCCCTGCTGGACATGCACTGGAACGATTTGCCGCTCGAACGCAAAGAAGCACTCAACCAACAACTCGACGCGAAGAACCCTCCGCAAAAAAATCCAAAATAATCGTGAAAAGGGGATTGACTGCTAAATGAGAATTGTTATGATTATCACAACTGGTCGCGAGACTGGTTGGATAAGCTAAGAGCCCCTGGTTCGGACTCTCAGATTATCTCCTCATCAGGCTAATCACGGTTATTGACCCGGCAATTTGCCGGGTCTTTTTTTGCCTGCAGGTTTTGTGTCGCCTGGCCTGACCCTGTCACCGCTCACATTACTGACGAAACTGCGCGCAATAGTCCTGCTCCGGCATCGCCGCCGTGTACCACACGTAGTCCGCCTCGCCCGGCTCGACCTGCTCGCCCACCTCGGTAAGCAGCAGTACCTTGCTCTGCCCCGATGCGCCCAGATCAGCCAGATGCAGTGGCACGCCCAGGTCCTTGCGCGCGTGGAAGGCCCCTGCGAACAGCAACGCCGGCTGCGGTGCCGCCAGCAAGCGCTCGGCCATGCGCCGGTCGCGCTGTTGCTGCACGGCAAGCATCGCTGGCAACTGGCTTTCAGGCAGCATCCCGCAGTGCCCAGCGCGCACTTGCTCCAGCAACGCAGCCTTTACCGTTGGAGCATTGGACTTATCACCCTTTAACGAAGCGGGCTGCCGATAAGCCTGGCGCATCTCGCCAGGCGACAGGTTGGCCGCCAGCAGCGGCACACGCAGCTGCAAGGCCTCACGCACGATCGGCCCGTACAACTTCCAGTCCCAACCCTCTTGCCACGCCAGGGCCTTGGGCAAGTCTGCCGGCAAAGCATGCGCCTGCACCTTGTCGACCAGCGGTTGCTGCTCGGGCTGCAGCATTTCCAGCAAGAGGCTGCCTTGCGCGCGCCGAGCGTGCAAAGCGCGTAGCAGCCAAAGCTGCAGCGCATGATGATCGGGGTTGTCGTGCTTCTCGCCCACAATGACTTGGGGAGCGTCTGCCAAGCGCTGCACCAGCTGCTCAGGGCTGATCACCTGACCACTGGCAAGGTCGATGATGTGCCCCAACTCGGCATACGTGCGCCCTTCACTGCTCTGCCAGGCGGGTAATGGCGGCAAGCTGGCCTGGCAGCCACCCAGTGACAGCATCAGGCATAGCATGAGACCAGACAGCAGCAGATGACGCATCGGCAATGCCTCCTAGCGGGTGATGATCAGTGGATGCCCACGCTCCGGGTGCGCCTGCACCAGCACGTCAATTCCGTATACCGCTTTCAACGCAGCAGGTGTCAACACCGCCTCGGGCGTGGCAAAGGCATGGCAGCGCCCCTGTTCCAGCAACAGGATACGGTCACAGTAACGCGCCGCCAGGTTCAAGTCGTGCAGGATCACCAGCACTGCGGCGCCACGGTCGGCGAAACGGCGTACAGACTCCAGCGTCGTGTGCTGGTGCAGCGGGTCGAGCATCGAGGTGGGCTCGTCGAGCAGCAGCGTGGTGCCCTCTTCGCCCGGCCACAACTGCGCCAGCACGCGGGCCAGGTGCACTCGCTGCCGCTCTCCTCCCGATAAGGCCAGGTAACTGCGGTCCACCAGATGCCAGGCATCTGCCGCCTGCAAGGCCGCTGCAACAATTTCTGCATCGCGCCGCTGCCCGGTGCCATGCGGCATGCGCCCCATGCTCACAACCTCTTCCACCCGGAACGAGAAGCCCAGGCTGGACACCTGCGGCAGCACGGCCAGGCGCCTGGCACGCTCCTGCCCACCCCAGTCAGCCAATGGCCGTCCCTGTAGCGTTACCTGCCCACGGTCCGGTGCCAGTTCGCCACACAACACCCCCAACAGGCTGCTTTTGCCGGCACCGTTGGGGCCTAGCACACCCACAACCTGCCCCGGGCTCAGTTGCAGGTGAATGTCGTGCAGCACCTCATTGCTGCCCCGCCGCAGGTGCAGCCCTTCCACTTGCAACATCAGCTGCGCCCTCGTATCAGCAGGAACAGGAAGAACGGCGCACCGATAAAGGCCGTGACGATACCGATCGGCAACTCGGCAGGCGCCAGCAGCAGCCGCGCGGCCAGGTCGGCGAACAGCATCAGCACGCCGCCCGCCAGCAACGAAGCCGGCAGCACCACCCGGTGATCAGGCCCGGCCAGCAAGCGCACCAGGTGTGGCACCACCAGGCCGATGAAACCGATCAGCCCGGCGGCAGCCACTGCTGCCCCCACCCCCAGCGCCGTGCAGAACACCAGCTCACGCTTGAGCCGCTCCACATCAACGCCCAGGTGGCGTGCCTCCGACTCACCCAGCAACAGCGCATTCAGCGCCTTGGCGCGGCGTGGCAACCACACCGCCACACCCGCGGCCACCAGCAGCAACGGCCACAGCCGCTCGTAGCTGGCGCCATTCAGGCTACCGAGGTTCCAGAACGTCAGGGTGCGCAGGGTAGCGTCGTCGGCCAGGTAGGAGAACAGCCCCACGGCCGCACCGCCCAGCGCGGTCATGGCCACACCGGCCAGCAGCATCGTGGCTACGTTTGTCTGCCCATCGCGCCGCCCCAGGCGGTAAACCAGCGCGGTTACCCCAAGCCCCCCGACAAACGCGCAAAAGGACAGCAAATAGGGCGCGAAGGCCTCCGGCATGCCACCAAACCAGGCACCACCGACAATCGCGACCGCAGCCCCCATCGCAGCCCCGGCGGCCACCCCCACCAGCCCTGGGTCGGCCAGCGGGTTACGGAACAGCCCCTGCATGGCCACACCGGACAGCGCCAGCACCGCGCCCACCGCCAACCCCAACAGGGTACGCGGCAGGCGGATCTGGCCCAGGATCATCTCGGCCTGTTGAAGGCCGTCAGCCGCAATCGGCAGCCCCAGCAGGCGCAGGCCGGCACGCAGGGTGTCGAACAGCGGCAGGCTGACCGGCCCCAAGGCCAACGACAGCCAGACCGCCAACAGGCACAACAGGCTCAGGCAAATGAACAACGTACGTGGCTGCACCCGCTGCTTCATTGTGCAAAGCTGGCCTTGGCCGCCGGGTAGAAGTTGGCAGCCAGCGACTGCAAGGTAGCCGGCAGTCGTGGCCCAAGACCGCCGACCAGCAATGTTGGGTCAAGCGATACAAGGCGCTTCTCACGCACCGCACGGGACGCCGCCAGCGCAGGGTTCTCTTTCAGCAGCGCCTGCAAGGCCTGCTCATCGGCCAGCGCCCGGTCGGAGAACACGATCACATCCGGGTCCAGTGCAGCCAGTGCTTCGTTGGAGAAATTCTTGTAACCCTGATGCGCTGCCAGGTTACGCCCACCCGCCTGGCCCAACAGCCAGTCACCCGCAGTGCCCTGCCCGGCAATCAGCGGCTTGGCACCGGCATGCCCGACGAGTAGCAGCACGCCCGGCGCCTTGTGCCCTGCCTGGGCCTGCTTGACCTTGACCTGCAAACCCTCAACTTGCTGGTGGTAACTGGCCGCCAACGCCGACGCTTGCTGCTCGGCGCCAAGCAACTGGCCCAGGTGCTCGAGGTTTTCATCCACCGCCGACAGCTCGGCCTTGCTGGAAAACAACTCCACCTGCACACCCGCCTTGCGGATTTGCGCGAGCACCGGTGGCGGGCCCATTTCTTCGGTGCCCACCAACACATCCGGTCGCAGACTGAGGATGCCTTCTGCCGACAGTTGCCGCTGGTAACCCACGCTAGGCAGTGATTTCAACGATGCCGGGTGCTGGCTGGTGGTATCAACCCCCACCAGCCGCGCTTCACCGCCCAGCGCAGTTATCCACTCACTCAGTGCACCACCCGCGCTGACCCAGCGTTGCGGCAGCTCGGCCGCCAAGGCCTGGGTAGAGAGCACAAGGTTTGCGCACAGCGCGAGCAAGGCGACGGGACGGCGCATCATCGGGTTCCTTCTGAAGGCGGGCCGCGCGCCTTGTGGCGAGCGGCAGAACTGCGCACCATAGGTAGCCAGGCGCAGCGAATGCGGGCAATTTGATAATTATTCGCATTGGTGCGTCAAGCCATCATCTGTTTCACGAGTCGTCCTTGCCATGCACTTCCTTTGCACCTCCCACGGCCTGGCAGAAGGCCAAAGCCGCGCCTTCAGCGTAGACGGCGTCGAACTGTTCGGCGTGCGCCGCCAGGGCCAGGTGTACCTGTACCGCAACCGCTGCCCGCATCGGGGGATCCCGCTGAACTGGGCAGAAGACGCGTTTCTGGATGACAGCGCCAGCCTCATCCACTGTGCCCACCATGGCGCGCTGTTCCTGATAGAAAGCGGCGAATGTGTGGCCGGCCCCTGTGAAGGAGAGCAACTTCAGCCCATGGGCTGCCACGAAGACAGCCAGGGCATCTGGTTCAAGGGTTGAGCAGCACTGGCAAGCGGCGGTCGATGACGATGCCTTCAGCGTCCAGGCGGGTCCCGTAAGCCAGTACCTCCACTCCGTCGGCCACTGCGGCACGCAGCGCCTGAGCGTAGGCACCGTCGATTTCCTCGGCCGGGCGCACGGCATCGATACCGGTCAGGTTCACACAATACAGTTGTACCGCCCGCACGCCCTGCCGGGCCAGCGTGGCCAACTCGCGCAGGTGCTTGGCACCGCGCTGCGTCACCGCATCCGGGAACGCTGCGACCGTGCTGTCGGGGTAGCCCAAGGTCACGCTCTTGACCTCGACATACACGGGGGCACCGTCAAACTCCAGGCGAAAGTCGATCCGGCTGCCTTCCTCGCCGTAAGCCACTTCGCGCTTGAGCGCCGTGAAGCCGGCCAGCTCGGTAATCACGTCTGCCCGCAGTGCCTCCTCGACCAGCGCATTGGCCCGCCCGGTATTCACACAGGCCAGCCGACCCTGCGGCGTTTCGCTGATTTCCCAGGTGCCCGGCAGCTTGCGCTTGGGGTCGTTGGAGCGGCTGAACCACACCTGCCCGCCTTCACGCATGCAGTTGAGCATGGAGCCGGTGTTCGGGCAGTGAATGGTCAGCTGTTCACCGTTGGCCAGTTCGATATCGGCCAGAAAGCGCTTGTAGCGGCGCAGCAGGCGGCCCTGCTCAAGTGAAGGAGAGAAACGCATCAGCCTTGCCAGCTCCGCAGGCCACGGGCAATGCGCTGCACCGCCTCCTCCAGGCGTGGCAGGCTCTGGGTGTAGGCAAAGCGCACATGGTGGCCGGCCAGGTGGCGGCCGAAGTCCAGGCCCGGCGTGAAGGCCAGGTGCTCGGTTTCGAGGAAGTGCCGACAGAAGGCGAACGCATCACCGCCAAAGGCACTGATGTCGGCATACAGGTAGAACGCGCCCTGTGGCTCGACGGCAATGCGGAAGCCCAGTTCGCGCAGGGCTGGCAACAGGTAGTCGCGACGGCGGGCGAATTCGGCGCGGCGTTCTTCGAAAA
Source organism: Pseudomonas sp. URIL14HWK12:I5 (assembly GCF_900176445.1). Taxonomy (NCBI): domain Bacteria; kingdom Pseudomonadati; phylum Pseudomonadota; class Gammaproteobacteria; order Pseudomonadales; family Pseudomonadaceae; genus Pseudomonas; species Pseudomonas sp. URIL14HWK12:I5. The sequence goes on along the minus strand of NZ_FWXQ01000001.1, from coordinate 971,763 downwards.
TGGCCAGGGTTTCCGGCTGGAAGCATGCCAGAGCGGCATGCTGCGCCATGCTAGGTGCGCTGATGTACAGGTTCTGCGCCAGTTTTTCCAGGTCGGCCACTGCGCCGGGCGGCGCCACCAGCCAGCCGAGGCGCCAACCGGTCATGCCGAAATACTTGGAAAAACTATTCAGGACGAACGCCGAGTTGTCGACTTCCAGCACGCTTGGCGCGTCCATGCCATAGGTGAGGCCATGGTAGATCTCGTCCACCACCAGGTGGCCGTGACGCTCATGGGTGGCCCTGGCAAGGCTGGCCAGCTCGTCACGCCCCAGCACGGTGCCGGTCGGGTTGGCCGGCGAAGCGACCAGAGCGCCCACCGTGTCCTTGTCCCAGTAACGCTCGACCAGGTCGGCCGTCAGTTGGTAATTCACGTCCGGCCCTACCGGCACCAACTGCGCGCCACCCTCGACCAGGCGCAGGAAGTGGCGGTTGCACGGGTAGCCCGGGTCCGCCAGCAGCCAGTGCTTGCCTGGGTCAACCAACAGGCTGGTGGCCAACAGCAATGCACCAGAGCCCCCCGGGGTGATGAGGATGCGCTCCGGGTCGATACTCAGCCCATACCGCTGGCCATAAAAGCCGGCAATGGCTTCGCGCAGTTGTGGCAGCCCACGTGCAGCGGTGTAGCGGGTGTGCCCGGCGGCCAACGCTGCCTGCCCGGCGGCGACGATCGGTGTGGCAGTGGTGAAGTCCGGTTCGCCGATTTCCAGGTGGATCACGTCGTGCCCGGCCGCCTGCAGCTCGTTGGCCCGGGCCAGCAGTGCCATGACATGGAAGGGTTCGATGGCGCGACTGCGCGCACTGTAGGGGTGGGCCATGACCTTCTCTCAATTGGGTCTAAACTGGAGATTCTACCTCTGCACGCTACCGAACGTACGGCTCAGGCCGCTGTCAATTGCCAGTAACAGGCGGGGTAGCGCACCCCCGATCTATCTGGTAAGTTCGGCGGCTCGCAGTCGCAGGGCCGGCGGGTGCCGGAGATGGAGCAGCCTGCGCATTGGATCAGATGAGTGAGAGGCGGTCTATTCATGTCCACCGTAGAAAAGCAAAAAGCCCAGACCATGTACGGTGTCGAGCCATACGTAGAAACCAAGGGTGAAGAGTACATGGGCGAGCCCATGAAAAAGCACTTCACCAAGCTTCTCGGCGCCTGGAAGCAAGAGCTGATGACCAGTGTGGACCGTACTGTGGACCACATGAAGGACGAAGCAGCCAACTTCCCCGACCCGGCCGACCGCGCCAGCCAGGAAGAAGAATTCGCCCTGGAGCTGCGCAACCGCGACCGCGAGCGCAAGCTGATCAAGAAAATCGACAAGACCCTCGACAAGATCAAGGCCGACGAATACGGCTGGTGTGAGTCGTGCGGTATCGAAATCGGCCTGCGCCGCCTGGAAGCCCGTCCGACCGCGGACCTGTGCTTCGACTGCAAGGAAATCGCCGAGAAAAAGGAAAAAACGGTCGGCAAAGGCTGATCTTTCTTCCACCTGAACGGGGCGCTCGATGCGCCCCGTTTCATTTATATGCCCAGCCAGACCATGACCGACTCCAGCTACATCGGGCGCTTTGCCCCTACCCCCAGCGGCTTCCTGCACTTCGGCTCGCTGGTCGCCGCCCTCGCCTCCTGGCTCGATGCCCGCGCCGTCAACGGCCGCTGGCTGCTGCGCATGGAAGACACCGACCCACCCCGCGAAATGCCCGGCGCCCGCGATGCCATCCTGCAAACCCTCGAACGTTACGGCCTGGAATGGGATGATGAGGTTGTGTTCCAGAGCCAGCGCCACGACGCCTACGCGGCGGTGGTCGACCGCCTGTTCAACATGGGCCTGGCTTATGCCTGCACGTGTTCGCGCAAGCAACTGGAGGGTTACAACGGGATTTACCCGGGCCTGTGCCGCAACGCCGGGCATGCCCGTGAAGGCGCAGCAATCCGCTTGCGCGTGCCCGAGCTGATCTACCGCTTTACCGACCGGGTGCAGGGTGAGTACCAGCAACACCTGGGGCGTGAGGTGGGCGACTTTGTCATCCAGCGCCGTGACGGGCTGTATGCTTACCAGCTGGCAGTGGTGCTGGACGATGCCTGGCAGGGTGTTACCGATATCGTGCGTGGCGCCGACCTGCTCGACAACACCCCGCGCCAGCTGTACCTGCAAGAGCTGCTGGGCTTTTCGCAGCCGCGCTACCTGCATATTCCACTGATCGTACAGCCGGACGGGCACAAGCTGGGCAAGTCGTACCGCTCGCCGCCGTTGCAGGCGGAGCATGCTACGCCGTTGTTGCTCCGGGCCTTGCGGGCGCTGGGGCAAGAAGCAGACCCCGAGTTACTGCTGGCAACACCGGCTGAAGTGCTGGCGGTGGCGCGCAAGCAGTGGCGGCCAGAGGCGATTGCGCAGCGGACAACGGTGCCAGAGGCTGATTTGCGCTGAGCCCCATACCTGACTGGCAATGCGCTCCTACAGGGATCGCAAAAAGCTGAAAAAGGGGCATCACACCGAGCATCAAAAGCCCAACAAATTCAAACCCTTGGCGAACACCGTGGATTCCCGCTAGCATCCCCCCCGCCATTTGCGCCAATAATAAGTCCAAGCCCGCAGCGCCCAACCATCGAGGCCAGCATGTACATCTATCGTTTGGTCCTGCTTCTGGTCGTGGGGATCTACCTGTTCTCCCCGGCCATCATGGACTGGTGGATCGAACCGACCGGTGCCTGGTACCGCCCTTACCTGCTCTGGCTGATCCTGATCGTCGTCACCTTCATCCTGCAGAGCCAACGAGATGCCGATGAGCTTTAGCCTGACCCAGATGATCCTGATCAGCGCCGGGTACCTCATGGTGCTGTTTGGCGTGGCCTGGATCAGCGAGCGGGGGGTCATCCCGCGCTCGATCATTCGCCACCCGCTTACCTACACCCTGTCGCTGGGCGTATACGCCAGTGCCTGGGCCTTCTATGGCTCAGTCGGCCTGGCCTACCAGTACGGCTACGGCTTCCTCGCCTGTTACCTGGGCGTGTCCGGCGCGTTCCTGCTGGCACCGGTGCTGCTTTACCCGATCCTCAAGATCACCCGCACCTACCAGCTGTCATCACTGGCCGACCTGCTGGCATTCCGCTTCCGCAGTACCTGGGCGGGGGCGCTGACCACCATCATCATGCTGATTGGCGTGTTGCCTTTGCTGGCGCTGCAAATCCAGGCGGTGGCCGACTCGATCAGTATCCTCACCGGTGAGCCGGTCAAGGCAAGGGTGGCATTCGCCTTCTGTACGCTGATCATCCTGTTCACCATCTTCTTCGGTTCGCGGCACATCGCCACGCGCGAGAAACACGAAGGGCTGGTGTTCGCCATCGCCTTCGAATCGGTGATCAAGCTGCTGGCCCTGGGCGGCATCGGCCTCTACGCCCTTTATGGCGTATTTGGCGGCCCGCACGAACTGGAAGTCTGGCTGCTGCAGAACCAGACCGCCCTGGCCGCCCTGCACACCCCGCTGCAGGAAGGGCCATGGCGCACCCTGCTGCTGGTGTTCTTCGCCTCGGCCATCGTCATGCCGCACATGTACCACATGGCCTTCACCGAAAACCTCAACCCCCGCTCGCTGGTCAGCGCCAGCTGGGGCCTGCCGCTGTTCCTGCTGCTGATGAGCCTGGCCGTGCCGCTGGTGCTGTGGGCCGGCCTGCGCCTGGGCGCCAGTACCAACCCAGAGTACTTCACCCTGGGCCTGGGTATTGCCGCCAACAACGAGGCACTGGCACTGTTGGCCTACGTCGGCGGCTTGTCGGCCGCCAGCGGCCTGATCATCGTTACCACCCTGGCGCTGTCGGGCATGGCCCTCAACCACCTGGTGTTGCCGCTGTATCAACCCCCGGCCGAGGGCAACATCTACCGCTGGCTGAAGTGGACCCGCCGCGCGCTGATCGTTGCCATCATCACGGCCGGCTTCATGTTCTACCTGACCCAGAACAACCACCAGAGCCTGGCCAATCTGGGCATCGTCGCCTTCGTCGCCACCCTGCAGTTCCTGCCCGGGGTGCTGTCGGTGCTGTACTGGCCCACCGCCAACCGCCGCGGCTTCATCGCCGGGCTCCTGGCCGGCACCCTGGTGTGGATGGTGACCATGCTGCTGCCGCTGCTGGGCAACCTGCAGGGCTTCTACATCCCGCTGCTGGACATGATCTATGTGCTGGACGACACCAGCTGGCACATGGCGGCCATTGCCTCGCTGGCGGCCAACGTGCTGCTGTTTACCCTGATCTCGCTGTTCACCAACGCCAGCAACGAAGAAGTCAGCGCGGCCGAAGCCTGCGCGGTGGACAACGTGCGCCGTCCGCAGCGCCGCGAGCTGCACGCTGCCTCGCCCCAGGAGTTCGCCACCCAGCTGGCCAAACCGCTGGGCGCCAAGGCCGCACAAAAGGAAGTGGAGCAGGCCCTGCGCGACCTCTACCTGCCGTTCGACGAGCGCCGCCCCTATGCCCTGCGTCGCCTGCGAGACCGCATCGAAGCCAACCTGTCCGGGTTGATGGGACCGAGCGTGGCCCAGGACATGGTCGAGACCTTCCTGCCGTACAAGTCCGGTAACGAAAACTACGTGACCGAAGACATCCATTTCATCGAAAGCCGCCTGGAAGACTACCACTCGCGCCTGACCGGCCTTGCCGCAGAGCTCGATGCCCTGCGCCGTTACCACCGCCAGACCCTGCAGGAGCTGCCCATGGGCGTCTGCTCGCTGGCCAAGGACCAGGAAATCCTGATGTGGAACAAGGCCATGGAGGAGCTCACCGGCATCGCGGCCAAGCATGTGGTCGGCTCGCGTCTGGTCACCATCGACGAGCCTTGGCGCGGCCTGCTGCAAGGCTTCATCAACGTGCCCGACGAGCACCTGCACAAGCAGCGCCTGGCGCTGGACGGCCAGCCGCGCTGGCTGAACCTGCACAAGGCCGCCATCGACGAGCCGCTGGCACCCGGAAACAGCGGCCTGGTGCTGCTGGTGGAAGACTTGACCGAAACCCAGGCACTGGAAGACAAGCTGGTGCATTCCGAGCGCCTGGCCAGCATCGGCCGCCTGGCGGCTGGCGTAGCCCACGAAATCGGCAACCCGATTACCGGCATCGCCTGCCTGGCGCAAAACCTTCGTGAGGAACGTGAAGGTGATGGCGAAATCATCGAGCTGTCCAGCCAGATCCTCGACCAGACCAAGCGCGTCTCACGCATCGTCCAGTCGCTGATGAGCTTCGCCCATGCCGGCGGCAGCCACCAGAACAGCGAAGAGCCGGTGTGCCTGGCCGAAGTGGCGCAGGACGCCATCGGTCTGCTGGCGTTGAACCGGCGCAATTTCGAAGTACAGTTCTTCAACCTCTGCGACCCGGACCACTGGGCCGAAGGGGACCCGCAGCGCCTGGCTCAGGTGCTGATCAACCTGCTCTCCAACGCCCGCGACGCATCAAAGCCCGGCAGCGCCGTGCGCGTGCGCAGCGAAGTGAGCGAGCACACCGTCGACCTGATCGTCGAGGATGAGGGCAGCGGGATACCGAAGAGCATCATGGACCGCCTGTTCGAACCCTTCTTCACCACCAAGGACCCGGGCGAAGGAACCGGACTGGGGCTCGCTCTGGTCTATTCCATCGTGGAAGAGCATTATGGGCAAATCACCATCGACAGCCCGGCCGATATCGAACGGCAACGTGGCACCCGGATCCGCGTGACCCTGCCCCGGCATGTCGTAGCGACGTCCCCTGAAATTCGAGACCGTCGAGAGAATTGAATCAATGCCGCACATTCTGATCGTCGAAGACGAAACCATCATCCGCTCGGCCTTGCGTCGCCTGCTCGAGCGGAACCAGTACCAGGTCAGCGAAGCCGGCTCGGTGCAGGAAGCCCAGGAACGCTTCAGCATTGCCACCTTCGACCTCATCGTCAGCGACCTGCGCCTGCCAGGTGCGCCCGGCACCGAGCTGATCAAGCTCGGCCAAGGTACCCCGGTGCTGATCATGACCAGCTACGCCAGCCTGCGCTCGGCGGTGGACTCGATGAAAATGGGCGCGGTGGACTACATCGCCAAGCCCTTCGACCACGACGAGATGCTGCAGGCCGTGGCACGCATCCTGCGCGACCGGCAGAACGCTCCGGCCGCCGCACCGGCTGCCGAGCCACGCGCCACCAACGGCAAGGCCGCCCCGGCCGACAAAGGCAGCACGGCTGCGGCCAATGGCGAAATCGGCATCATCGGTTCATGCCCGCCCATGCAGGACATGTACAGCAAGATCCGCAAGGTTGCACCCACCGACTCCAATGTGCTGATCCAGGGTGAGTCGGGTACCGGTAAAGAGCTGGTGGCCCGCGCCCTGCACAACCTGTCACGCCGGGCCAAGGCACCGATGATCTCGGTGAACTGCGCAGCGATCCCCGAGACCTTGATCGAGTCCGAACTGTTCGGCCACGAGAAAGGCGCATTCACCGGTGCCAGCGCCGGGCGTGCGGGCCTGGTAGAGGCCGCCGACGGTGGCACGCTGTTCCTTGACGAAATCGGTGAACTGCCACTGGAAGCCCAGGCCCGTCTGCTGCGTGTACTGCAGGAAGGCGAGATTCGCCGGGTGGGTTCGGTGCAGTCGCAAAAGGTCGATGTGCGCCTGATAGCCGCGACCCACCGCGACCTGAAGAACCTGGCCAAGGCCGGCCAGTTCCGCGAAGACCTTTACTATCGCCTGCACGTCATCGCCCTGAAACTGCCTGCCCTGCGCGAGCGCGGCAGTGACGTGAACGAGATCGCCAGCGCCTTCCTCGCCCGCCAACGCGCGCGTATCGGTCGCGACGACCTGCACTTCTCGGCTGAAGCCGAGCAAGCCATTCGTCATTACAGCTGGCCGGGTAACGTGCGTGAGCTGGAAAACGCCGTGGAGCGTGCGGTGATTCTTAGCGAGAGCGCAGAAATTTCGGCCGACCTGCTGGGCATCGACATTGAACTGGGCGACCTGGAGGAGGACGAAATCCTCAACAACGCTTTGGTTGCAGCCAGTGCTGCCAATGCCAGCCACGAGCCGACCGAAGACCTGTCGCTGGAAGACTACTTCCAGCACTTCGTGCTCGAACACCAGGACCACATGACCGAGACCGAGCTGGCACGCAAGCTTGGCGTCAGCCGCAAGTGCCTCTGGGAACGCCGCCAACGCCTGGGCATCCCACGGCGCAAGAGCAACGTTACCAGCGATAACTGACCTGCCTGGGCGGGAGGTTCCTCCTGCCCCTTCTCTACCAGCCTCACCGGCCTATTCGCGGGCTCGCCCGCTCCCACAGGGACCGCACAACCTGGCAGCCCGTGGTGATCCTGTGGGAGCGGGCAAGCCCGCGAAAGGGCCAGCATAGCTAGCCACCACACCCCAGGTAACACATCAGTCCCCGCAAAAATCTGTTACCCAACCTTTCCGTCGTAACAGTTCCCGAGGCGTACGGTAACGAAATCCCGACATTTTCAGCCCCTCGAAAATCACCAGAACGCCTCAACCCCTTGATTTTACTGGGTTTGCAAAAGTTGGCACGGCACCTGCTATATGCTTAGTACAAAAACAATAACAAGCACTGCAACTCAGAATAAGAACAAGACGAAACGGCTCACGCACAATAAAAACAAGACGGCGGAGGCGCAGCTAACTGATTCTTTTGGAGAGGATGCGTGTTTGGGGCTTGCCCCACAACCAGGCAGAGAACAACAAAAACTGCACTAAAAAGCAGCGCCTGAACTGGTTGGATCGACAGATCAACGTGACATCAGCGGCCAAAGCAATCCGTTTGCTCTTAACCCCTGGATTGGGGGTCGTCCACAAGCTTCGAGATTTGTGGACAGGGCACTCAACAAAAACAAGAAGCCCAGCAAAAAAAACAATAAGAGCACGCAACGACTTCTTGGGGAGCTTAGGCTCCCCTTGTCGTTTCTACCCTTCTGGCAGGCATCCTGCTACCCGCCTACACCATTCCCTGAGTAAATGCTAGAATCCCCGCCCATCATGCGGCCATTCTCCTATTCTTGGCCGAACATTCCTTCAAACAGTGCATCCCATGCTGAAGAAGCTGTTCCAGTCGTTCCGCCCGCCCGTACCGGGCCAGCACCACAGGCGCACCACGCCTGAGGTGATCAACAAAAGCCAGCACTCGCTGCAGCGCCACCAGTTCAGCCGCCATGCGGTGAACATCGTGGAACGCCTGCAAAGCGCCGGCTACCAGGCTTACCTGGTCGGTGGTTGTGTCCGCGACCTGATGCTGGGCATCACGCCGAAAGACTTCGACGTCGCCACCAGTGCCACTCCCGAACAGGTCCGTGCCGAGTTCCGCAACGCGCGCATCATTGGTCGCCGCTTCAAGCTGGTCCACGTGCATTTCGGCCGTGAGATCATCGAAGTCGCCACCTTCCGCGCCCCTCACTCGGAAGACGATCAGGGCGACAGCCACCGTTCGTCGCACAATGCCAGTGGCCGCATCCTGCGTGACAACGTGTACGGCTCCCTGGAAGAAGACGCGCAACGCCGCGACTTCACCATCAACGCCCTGTACTACGACCCGGTCAGCGAGCGCATTCTCGATTACGCCAACGGTGTGCACGACGTGCGCAACCGCCTGCTGCGGCTGATCGGTGACCCGACCCACCGCTACCAGGAAGACCCTGTGCGCATGCTGCGCGCGGTGCGTTTTGCCGCCAAGCTCGACTTTGGCATCGAAAAGCACACGGTCCAGCCGATTCGCGAACTGGCCCCGTTGCTGCGCGAGATCCCGCCAGCGCGCCTGTTCGAGGAAAGCCTCAAGCTGTTCCTTTCCGGCCAAGGCGCTATCGCTTTCGAAATGCTGGTCGACCTGCAGCTGTTTGAGCCGCTGTTCCCGGCCAGTGCCCACGCCCTGGACGAGCGCCCGACCTACACCCACACGCTGATCAGCCAGGCACTGAACAACACCGACCTGCGCGTGAAGCAAGGCAAGCCGGTCACGCCGGCGTTCCTGTTCGCTGCACTGCTGTGGCCAGCCTTGCCGTCCCGCGTGCTGCACCTGCAGAACCAGGGTGTACCGCCGATCCCGGCCATGAACGGTGCCGCTCACGACCTGATCGCCGAGCAATGCGCACGCATCGCCATCCCCAAGCGCTTCACCCTGCCGATCCGCGAGATCTGGGACATGCAGGAGCGCCTGCCACGTCGCAGTGGCAAGCGTGCCGACATGCTGCTGGACAACCCGCGCTTCCGCGCCGGTTACGACTTCCTGCTGCTGCGTGAAAGCGCAGGCGAAGAAACCGACGACCTCGGCCAGTGGTGGACCGATTACCAGGATGCCAACGACAGCGAGCGCCGCGAGATGATCCGCGAGCTGGGCAGCCGTGACGAAGGCACCGGTGCCGGCCCGCGCAAACGCAAGCGCAGCGGCAGCAAGCGCAAACGCGGTGGCGACGAGGCGTTCGAGTGAAGACCCGCGCCTACGTCGGTCTGGGCAGCAACCTGGACGCACCTGCCGAGCAACTGCGCAGCGCCTTGCAGGCGCTTGACCAGGTGGACGGAACGCGCCTGGTAGCGGCCTCGGCCCTGTACACCAGCGACTCGTTGCTGCCCGGCCAACCGCGCTACACCAACGCAGTTGCTGCCCTGGACACCGCTCTGCCGCCCCTGGCCCTGCTCGATGCGCTGCAGGCCATCGAGAACGACCAGGGCCGCGTACGCAAGGAACGCTGGGGCCCGCGCACGCTGGACCTGGACATCCTGCTGTTCGGTGATCAGGTACTCGACGAACCACGCCTGAAAGTGCCGCACTACCACATGCACGCCCGCCCCTTCGTGCTGTACCCGCTGGCCGAACTGGTACCGGGCGATTTCCGCCTGGCCGATGGCCGCGCCCTCGCACAGTTACTCGACGACTGTCCGTTCGTCGGCCTGGAACGCTTGTAAACCGGGCGTTCCAGCCTGGCACGCCACCGCGGTAACGCCAGTAACACCCTGATCGTAACAATGCGGTAACAGGGTGATTGACTTCCCCCACCTCGCTCACGACTATAGGCGTCCCGTGTGACACCAAAGTGCCGCATACCCGTATTTAGGCCCGGACGGACCTGTGCCCGAACATCACGCGCGATGATGTGCCGCTCCGGAAGATGACTACACGCGTTGAATGCAGTCGTTTTTTACAGCGCCTGAACGAGGAATTTCCTACATGCCTGAAGTAACCCTCACCACCCTCAATGGCCTCAAGGCCAAGGGTGAAAAAATCACCATGCTGACCTGCTACGACGCGACCTTCGCCAAGGCCGCCAGCCAGGCCGGTGTCGAAGTGTTGCTGGTGGGCGACTCGCTGGGGATGGTCCTGCAGGGCCACGACAGCACCTTGCCGGTCACCACAGCAGACATGGCCTACCACACCGCCTGTGTCAAACGCGGTAATGACGGCGCCCTGATCCTTGCTGACCTGCCGTTCATGGCACATGCCACCCCTGAGCTGGCCTTCGCCAACAGCGCCACGCTGATGCAAGCCGGCGCCCACATGATCAAGATCGAAGGCGCTGCCTGGCTGGCAGAAACCATCCGCCTGCTGGCCGAGCGTGGCGTGCCGGTGTGCGCACACATGGGCCTGACCCCGCAGACCGTCAATGTGCTGGGCGGCTACAAGGTCCAGGGCCGCCAGGAGGCCCAGGCCCGGCAGATGCGTGCCGACGCCATCGCCCTGGAGCAGGCCGGTGCCGCCATGCTGCTGCTTGAATGTGTACCCAGCGAACTGGCGGCAGAAATCACCAATGCCGTGGGCATCCCGGTAATCGGCATCGGCGCCGGCAGCGCCACCGATGGCCAGGTGCTGGTGCTGCACGACATGCTCGGCCTGTCACTGAGCGGCCGGGTACCGAAGTTCGTGAAGAACTTCATGGAAGGCCAGCCAGACATTCAAGGTGCCCTTGTCGCCTATGTCGAGGCCGTCAAGCAAGTCAGATTCCCAGGTAGCGAACACGGGTTCAGTGCATGAATACAGTCAAAACCGTCCGTGAACTGCGTGCAGCCGTTGCCCGCGCCCGCGGTGAAGGCAAACGCATCGGCTTCGTGCCGACCATGGGCAACCTGCACAGCGGCCACGCAGCCTTGGTGACCAAAGCTGCACAGCGCGCCGACTTTGTGGTGGCCAGCATCTTCGTCAACCCGCTGCAGTTCGGCGCCAACGAAGACCTGGACAAATACCCGCGCACCCTGGCCGCCGACCAGGAACGCCTGCTGCAAGCCGGCTGCAACCTGCTGTTCGCGCCCACCGTGGAAGAGATGTACCCCGACGGCATGAGCGTGCAAACCCGAGTCAGCGTACCGCAGCTTTCCGAAGGCCTCTGCGGCGCCAGCCGGCCTGGGCATTTCGAAGGCGTGGCCACCGTGGTCAACAAGCTGTTCAACATGGTCCAGCCGGACCTTGCCGTATTCGGTGAAAAGGACTTTCAGCAACTGGCAGTGATCCGTGCCATGGTGCGCGACCTGAACATGCCGGTCCAGATCATCGGCGAGCCCACCGTGCGTGCTGAAGATGGCCTGGCGCTGTCGTCGCGCAATGGTTACCTCACGCCCGAGCAGCGTATTGCAGCGCCCGCGCTGTACCGCACACTGCAGCACATTGCAGCGGGCATCAGCCGTGGCCAACGGGATTTTGCCGCGCTGGTCGCTGAAGGCCAGGCGCAACTGAGCACTGCCGGTTTCCGCCCGGACTACCTGGAAGTGCGTCATGCCGTGAGCCTGCGCCCGGCAATGATCGATGATCGCGACCTGGTTGTGATCGCGGCGGCTTACCTCGGTAACACCCGCTTGATCGACAACCTTTACCTGCACGTCGAAGACAAGACCGCGTAATAGCCTGGGGCTGCTTTGCAGCCCCAAAATCACCCTACCATACCCATTCCCAGCGCGTGGCCTTTGCCTATAATGATGCCAGCCTGAACCCGGCAATGACTGCCGTGTCCAAGGCATCACCACGCACCAAGGGAACCCCGCGCAATGGCGTATTACCGTACACCCCACGATGTGACGGCCCTGCCCGCCTGGCAGGCGCTTCAGCAACACCGCGACGCCATGCAAGGTTTCAGCATGCGCGAAGCCTTTGCCGCCGATGCCAAACGCTTCGACCAGTTCTCCCTGAGCTGCTGCGGCCTGTTCCTGGACTACTCGAAAAACCTGATCACCAAACAAAGCCGCGACCTGCTGGTCAACCTGGCCAACGAAGTGGGCCTGCAAGACGCCATCAAGTCGATGTTCGGCGGCGAAATCGTCAACGCCTCCGAAGGCCGCCCCGTGCTGCACACTGCGCTGCGCCGGCCAGTGGGCGACAAGCTCAGCGTCAACGGCGTGAACGTCATGCCGGAAGTACACAAGGTGCTCAACCAGATCACCGAGCTGGTGGGGCGCATCCACGACGGCCTGTGGCGCGGCTACAGCGAAAAGCCGATCACCGACGTGGTCAACATCGGCATCGGCGGCTCGTTCCTCGGCCCCGAACTGGTGTCCGAAGCACTGCTGCCGTACGCCCAACGCGGCGTGCGCTGCCACTACCTGGCGAACATCGACGGCAGTGAGTTCCACGAGCTGTCGGCCAACCTGCGTGCCGAAACCACCCTGTTCATTGTCTCGTCGAAGTCGTTCAATACCCTCGAAACCCTGAAAAACGCCATGGCCGCGCGTACCTGGTACCTGGCCCAGGGCGGCTCGGAAGCCGAGCTGTACCGCCACTTCATCGCCGTTTCCAGCAACAAGGCTGCCGCCGTGGCCTTTGGTATCCGCGAAGAGAACATCTTCCCGATGTGGGACTGGGTAGGCGGGCGTTACTCGCTGTGGTCGGCCATCGGCCTGCCAATCGCTCTGGCTATCGGCATGGCCAACTTCAAGGAGTTGCTGTCGGGTGCCTACACCATGGACCAGCACTTCCAGACCGCGCCGTTCGACAAGAACATGCCAGTGCTGCTGGCCCTGCTAGGCGTGTGGTACGGCAACTTCTGGGGCGCCAACAGCCATGCGATCCTGCCGTACGACCACTACCTGCGTAACATCACCAAACACCTGCAGCAGCTGGACATGGAGTCCAACGGCAAGAGCGTGCTGCAGGACGGCACCCCGGTAAAAGTTGATACCGGCCCGGTGATCTGGGGCGGCGTCGGCTGTAACGGCCAGCACGCCTACCACCAGTTGCTGCACCAGGGCACCCAGCTGATTCCGGCAGACTTCATCGTGCCGGTGGTGAGCTTCAACCCGGTGGCCGACCATCACCAGTGGCTGTACGCCAACTGCCTGTCGCAGAGCCAGGCGCTGATGCTGGGCAAAACTCGCGAAGAAGCCGAAGCCGAGTTGCGCAGCAAAGGCCTGAACGAAGCGGACATCGAAAAGCTGGCCCCGCACAAGGTGATCCCGGGCAACCGCCCGAGCAACACCTTGGTCGTGGAGCGCATCAGCCCTCGCCGCCTGGGTGCGCTGGTGGCGATGTACGAGCACAAGGTGTTCGTGCAGAGCGTGATTTGGGGTATCAACGCGTTCGACCAGTGGGGCGTAGAGCTGGGCAAAGAGCTGGGCAAAGGCGTTTACCAGCGCCTGGTCGGCAGCCTGGAAGACAGCGCCGAAGATGGCTCTACCCAAGGCCTGATCAACTACTTCCGCGGCCGTCACCGCGGTTGATCTGATACCTTCGCTGGCCTCTTCGCGGGCTCGCCCGCTCCCACAGGGACAACACAGCCTTCAACGACTGTGCAGTACCTGTGGGAGCGGGCAAGCCCGCGAAGAGGCCGGCACAGGTTGAACACCTCTCCCAGCTACACTGTCCTATCGAATAGCCGTTGCTGTCCATCGCCCCTTACAAGAGCAGGACCACCCGCCATGTTCGATATCAAGCAGTATCCCCAGGCCCTGGCCGTCAGCCAGTCTGCCGCCCTCACTCCCGACGAATACCGCCGCCTCTACCGCCAGTCGGTCGATGACCCCGATACCTTCTGGGCCGAACAGGCCAAGCGCCTGGACTGGATCAAACCTTGGTCCAGCGTGCAGCAATGCGACCTGCAAACCGGCAAGGCCCGTTGGTTCGACGGTGCCCAACTCAATGTCAGCTACAACTGTATTGATCGCCACCTGTCCCAGCGTGGCGAGCAGACCGCACTGCTGTGGGAAGGTGACGACCCGAAAGACGCCAAGGCGATCACCTACCGCGAACTGCACCGCCAGGTCTGCCGCCTGGCCAATGCCCTGAAGGCACACGGGGTAAAGAAAGGCGACCGGGTATGCATCTACATGCCGATGATTCCCGAGGCCGCCTTCGCCATGCTGGCCTGCACCCGCATAGGCGCCATCCACTCGGTGGTGTTCGGCGGTTTCTCCCCCGATGCCCTGCGTGACCGTATTCTCGATGCCGACTGCCGCACCGTGATCACCGCCGATGAAGGTGTGCGTGGCGGCAAGCGCATCCCGCTGAAACAGAACGTCGACAAGGCCCTCGCCAGTTGCCCTGCCGTCAGCAGCGTATTCGTGGTGCGCCGCACCGGTGGCGATATTGCCTGGGTCGAGGGCCGTGACCTTTGGTACCACGAGGCAACAGAAAATGCCGGCAACGACTGCGCTCCCGAGCCGATGGATGCCGAAGACCCGCTGTTCATCCTCTACACCTCTGGCAGCACCGGCAAACCCAAGGGCGTGCTGCACACCACCGCTGGTTACCTGCTACAGGCGACGATGACCTTCAAGGTGGTGTTCGACTACCGTGACGGCGAGGTGTTCTGGTGCACCGCCGACGTCGGCTGGGTCACCGGCCACAGCTACATCGTCTACGGCCCACTGGCCAATGGCGCGATTTCGCTGATGTTCGAAGGCGTGCCCAACTACCCGGACACCTCACGCTTCTGGCAGGTGGTGGACAAGCATCAGGTGAACATCTTCTACACCGCCCCGACCGCCCTGCGCGCACTGATGCGCGAGGGCTCGGCGCCACTGCAGAGCACTTCGCGCAAAAGCTTGCGCCTGCTGGGCAGCGTCGGCGAGCCGATCAACCCCGAAGCCTGGGAATGGTATTTCGAGGAAGTCGGGCAAAAGCGCTGCCCCATCGTCGACACCTGGTGGCAGACCGAAACCGGCGGCATCATGCTTACCCCGCTTCCCGGCTCCCAGTCACTCAAGCCCGGCTGCGCGACCCAGCCCATGTTCGGCGTGCAACCGGTACTGCTGGACGAAAAGGGCAAGCTGATCGAAGGCCCCGGCGCCGGCCTGCTGGTGATCAAGGCCAGCTGGCCTGGGCAGATTCGCAGCGTGTATGGCGACCACCAGCGCATGGTGGATACCTACTTCAAGCCCATGCCCGGCTATTACTTCACCGGCGACGGTGCCCGCCGCGATGCCGACGGCGACTACTGGATTACCGGCCGCATCGACGATGTGATCAATGTCTCGGGCCACCGCATCGGCACCGCCGAAGTGGAAAGCGCACTGGTGCTGCATGACAGCGTCGCCGAAGCGGCAGTGGTCGGATACCCCCACGACCTCAAAGGCCAAGGCGTCTACGCCTTCGTCACGCCTATGAATGGCGTGACGCCAGACGACACGCTGAAGGTCGAACTGCTGGCCCTCGTCAGCAAGGAAATCGGCAGTTTTGCCAAGCCCGAGCTGATCCAGTGGGCCCCGGCTCTGCCCAAGACACGCTCAGGCAAGATCATGCGGCGTATACTGCGCAAAATCGCCTGCAACGAGCTGGACAACCTGGGTGACACCTCTACCCTGGCCGACCCCAGCGTAGTCCAAGGCCTGATCGACAAACGCCTCAACCAGTAACCGGCGGCCGCTGCTCATGGCCGCCCTGCACCGCAGGTCGCCATGGAAGCCCTTCGTCGCCGTATCGAAACCCAGGTCATGAGCCTCACCGGGCTGGCCCTCGGCCAGCTCGACCTGGAAACGCCCAAGGGCGACCCCGGCCTGTTCGGCCCTCACAGCATCAGTTGGCAAGTGCATGGCGACTTCCCGAGCATGCTTGTCGGCGGCATCAGTGCACTCATGCTGCAGTTACTGCACCCGCTGGCCCTGGCCGGTGTGTGGGACCACTCCAATTTCCGTGAGGACCTGATCGGCCGCTTGCGCCGTACCAGCCAGTTTATTTCCGGCACCACCTTCGGTTCCACGCGCGATGCCGAATGGCTGATCGACAAAGTGCGCACCATTCACCTACAGGTCACCGGCACTGCGCCGGATGGCCGCCCTTATGCGGCCAGCGACCCCGACCTGCTGACCTGGGTTCATGTGGCAGAGGTCAGCAGCTTCCTCGCTGCCCACTTGCGCTACCGCAACCCGCAGCTGTCGCGCGCCGAGCAAGATGCCTACTACGCCGAAATCGCCCTGATTGCCGAGCGCCTTGGCGCCCGTGACGTGCCACGTTCGTGCCAGCAGATCGAAGACTACCTGCTGCGCATGCGTGCGCAGTTGCGCTGCGACAGCCGCAGCCACGAGGTAGTCGGGATTCTGCTCGATGCCCCGGCCCCCAGCCGCCTGGCACAGCCGGTGGGCAAACTGATGCTGCACGCCGGTATCGACCTGTTGCCGGATTGGGCCCAGACCCTGCTCGGCCTGGAGCACGGGCCCTTGCAGCAGCGCATGATACGCCTGGGCCTGCGAGGCACCGCACCGGTATTGCGCTGGGCCATGCGAGACGGTTCGGCGCACCGGGCCAAACGGCGCATGGGCATCGAATAAGGTCAAATGGTCGCCCCTGCGGAACTGATTTAACGTGCCATACTCCAAGCACTCCTGCTTAGACAGACGAAGCGACACATGTACAAAGGATTGACTCGCGCCGCTGGCGCAATCTTGGCCCTGGTGGCCCTCTACAGCCTGCTCGGCTTTCTCATTCTTCCCGGTGTGGCACTGCGCATCGCCAACCAGCAGTTGGCCCAGTATGCGACGGTGCCGGCCCACCTCGAACGGATCGAACTCAACCCCTTCAGCCTGGAGCTGACATTGTGGGGCCTGCAGATCGGCGAGCCCGGCAAGGAACAGGTCGGGTTCGAGCGGCTGTACGCCAACCTTTCGCTCGACAGCCTGTGGACCAAAGCGCTGCACCTGGAAGCCGTCGAGCTCGACAAACCGCGTAACGAGGTGCTGTTTGCCAAGGACGGTAGCCTTAACCTGACCGGCCTGTTCAAGCTGCCCGCCAACGAAGCCAAACCAGACGAGCCCCCCAGCGATCCGTTTCCGCTACGCATCGGTAGTATAAAGCTCATCGACGGCTACCTGCATTTCGAGGATTTGCGCCCCAGCGAGCCGATCGAGTTCCTCTACGACAACATGAACCTGGAGCTGAAAAACCTCAGCACCTTGCCCGACGACAGTGCCGACATGACCTTGGTGGCCAACGGCCCCAATGGCGGGCGCATTGATTGGAACGGGACACTGAGCCTGTCACCGATCGCCTCTGAAGGCACGCTGAAGATCACTGAAGGCAAGATGAAGGCATTCTGGCCGTACGTGCGTGATGCGGTGCCACTGGTGCTGGAAGACGGCGTGGTCAGCCTCGACACGCACTACAAGCTCAACCTCGCCAAACAGACGGAGCTGTTGCTGGAAAACGCCTCCGTGCGCATTGCACCGTTCGCCATCAAGGCGCCGGATGGCCGCCCCTTGGCACGCCTGGCCAGCCTGGAGGTGAGCGAAACCTCCGTTGACCTGGTCAAGCAACAGGTCACCGTAGGCAAAATCCGCAGCGAGAAACTCGAAACCTGGGCTGCGCTGGAAAAAGACGGCCAGCTCGATTGGCAAAAGCTGTTTGCCAGCCAGCCTGCCAAAGCCACGCCGAAGGAAAAGGCAGAGCCGGCAGCCGCCGAGCCGACACCTGAGCAGCAAGCCGCCAAAGAGCCGAGCAAGCCTTGGCAAGTGCTGCTCAAGGACGTGCAATTGCGCAACTACCTGGTGCACCTGGCAGACCGCAGCCAGAAAGAACCGGTAGCCTTGGACATCGGCCCGCTCAACGCCGACCTGCAAGGCTTCGACAGCCTCAACCAGTCGCCCTTCACGCTCAAGCTCGATACGGGCGTAGGCAAGCAAGGCAAGCTGCAGGCGGCCGGCCAGGTCAACCTGGCGCCGGTATGGGCCAAGCTGGACGTAAGCACCCGCGATATCGACCTGCGCGTAGCACAGGCCTATATCAACCCGTTCATCCTGCTGGAACTGCGCAGTGGCATGCTCTCCAGCGACCTCAAGGTCGACCTGAAGAACACCGCACCGCTGGCCTTCAATATCACAGGCAAGGCCCAGGTGAACCAACTGCACACCCTCGACACCATCAAGAGCCGCGACTTCGTCAAATGGCAGCAGGTGAACGTCGATGGCTTGTCTTATGTACACGGCGATGCGTTGTCGATCGACAAGGTAACCCTGCTGCAACCCTATGCACGCTTCATCATCAACGAAGACCGCACCACCAACGTCAACGACCTGCTGATCCCGCAACCGGCTGGAACCCCGGCGAAAAGCCAGGCCAAGCCGGCCGCAGCCAGCAGCGACAAGCCGCTGGGTATCCACATCGGCCAGATCGACATCAACGACGGCTCGGCCAACTTCGCCGACCTCTCCCTCACCCCCAACTTCGCCACGGCCATTCAGCAGCTCAATGGCCAGATCGGCACCATCGACAACCGCAAGCCGGTGCCGGCCAAGGTCGACGTGAAGGGCAAGGTCGACCGCTACGCACCGGTCACCATCAAGGGCGCACTCAACCCGTTCAACCCGCTGGCCAGCCTGGATATCGCCACCAGCTTCAAGCGCGTCGAACTGACCACCCTCACGCCCTACTCCGGCAAGTTCGCGGGCTTCCGCATTCGCAAAGGCCGGCTCAACCTCGACCTGCACTACCTGATTACCAACGGCCAGCTCAAGGCCGAGAACAAGGTGGTGGTGGAGCAACTGCAACTGGGTGAAAAAGTCGACAGCCCAGACGCAGTCGACCTGCCGATCCGCCTTGCGGTGGCGTTGCTGAAAGATACCGAGGGCAAGATTTCGATCGAGCTGCCCGTGTCTGGCGACCTCAACAACCCGCAATTCAGTGTGATGCCGATCGTCTGGCAAACCCTGCGCAACCTGGTACTGCGTGCGGCACAGGCGCCGTTCAAGTTCATTGGCGGGCTGATTACCGGCGGTGGCTCGGAAGACCTGGGCAACGTGGCTTTCGCCCCAGGGTCCAGCGAGCTCAGTGGCGATGCCCAGTCGTCCCTGGACAAGCTGGCATCCGCGCTGAAAGAACGCCCGGAACTGCGCCTGGAAATCGAAGGCACCAGCGCCCAGGCCAGCGATGGCCCGCTGATCGCCCAGCAGCGCCTGGAGCGTGAGTACCAGGCCACCTGGTACAAGATCCTGCAGCGCCGGGGCGACAAGGTGCCGGCCAATGCCTCGATGCTGGTGGTGGACGACAGCGATAAACCGGCAATGCTCGAAGGCATTTACCGCACTCGCCTGAAGCAGCAGCCACCTGCCGAATGGGAGCAACTGGGCCGCGACGAACGCACCACCAAGCTGCGCGAGGCAGTGATCAAGTCGTGGGCCGAGAGTACCGCCTTGCTGCGCACGCTGGGCCAGGAGCGGGCCAGCAGTATCAAGGATTACCTGGTGGACAAGGGCAAGCTGGAAGATGACCGGGTGTATTTCATCGATACCAGCCTTGGGCAGCCTGAGAGCGATGGGCGGGTGGTGACGCCAATGCATCTGGATGCTGAATAACCTCTGACAGCAGGTCTGGCCTCTTCGCGGGCGTGCCCGCGAATGGGCCGGCACAGGCATCAGACCAATCGCTGCCCCGACACCGCCGGGTGATACAGCGGCTGCACCTTGTTCCCCGCCGGGTCCAGCAGATGGAAGCTACGCGCCCCGTCACCGTGGTTGAATGGCCGGTCCAGCAGCGTCACACCGTGGGCCTTGAAGTACTGGTACCACGCCTCCAGCTCCTCCACGCTGTCCACAATGAACCCGTAATGGTCCAGCGTCTGCAGCCCGTTGGCCGCCCCTGCCCCACGCCCCAGCGAAAGGTTGTCGTTGCCACAGGTGAGGTACACCAGGTCTTCGTTGGCACGGTTCAACACCTCCATACCCAGCACATCGACATAAAAGCGTTCGCACTCTTCCAGGTTGGGTACCAGCAAGGCGATATGGCGCAAGCCATTCAGGCGGCCGGGGCGTGCAGGCAATTCGGACATCGGCGAGACTCCACTTTTGTATACAATTCATTTATGAATTTAAAACAAAAGGAGCGACTTGTGTATAGCCTGTTTATCAAGACCCGTGTGAAGCCCGGTTGCGCCGAGGATTTCCTGACAGCGATCAAGATCAATGCCGCGGCTTCTGTCGCCAACGAGCCAGGCTGCCTGGTATTCGATGTGTCGCAGGACCGACTCGATCCGGAGGTAATCTACCTGTACGAAATCTACCGCGATGATGCAGCCTATGAAGCGCATACCCAGACCGCGCACTTTCGCGACAGCCGGCCACTGGTGGAGCCGCTGATCGTCGAGCAGGAATGCTTCGAAAGCGATGTAATCGCCCTCAACCCGGGCTACTGAGCGCAAAAGCAAAGCCCCGGCACAGGCCAGGGCTTCGGTAGAGGTGGCCAAATCCGTTTGGCCGACGGGACATCCCTTATTCGGACTTCAGGCCATCAGCCGAAACGGCCTGGACGCCTTTGATCTTCTTGGCGATGGCGACTGCCATCTCTTTCTGTGCATCGGTAATGGCCACGTCGGACGACAGCGACACGACACCTTTATTGGTCTCGACTTTGATGTCACTGCCTGGCACGCCTTTCTCGGTCATCAGGTCAGCTTTGACCTTGGTGGTGATCCAGGTATCGGAGGTAGCTTCCTTGGCTTTGGTCACCTCACCGGCCGCCAGCGTCATGGGGGCCTGGGTGGACTGTTGGGCGAATGCCGCGTTAGCCATGGTCAGGGTCAGAGCGGTAGCAGTAGCGGCAGCAATGGCGAACTTCTTCATGTGGGTCACTCCTGTTTATCGAAAGGTCTGCGCCGTATGTCCTGGCGGCAGGTATGAAGGTAGGTGCATGTGCTGTGCCAGCTTTATCGCCACCACTTAACCCTTTTAAATCAATAGGTTAGCAAAAAGACATCACTTCCAGTGTCGTGCATTTTGCAACCTGCACGGTAAACCTGCATGCAAGATGCAAGTCCGCAAAAGGTTCCCGCAGCCCATGAAAAAAGGGCCCCGAAGGGCCCTTTTCCTGTTGCATGGCTGTCGCTTAGACGCCCGAGGCCTTAGCCGCGGCTACGTCCTTGATCGACAGCTTGATACGGCCGCGGTTGTCCACGTCCAGTACCAGTACTTCAACTTCCTGGCCTTCTTTCAGGATGTCGGTGACTTTCTCGACGCGAGCATCGCTCAGCATGGAGATGTGCACCAGGCCGTCCTTGCCAGGCAGGATGTTGACGAAGGCGCCGAAGTCGACGATGCGCTCAACCTTGCCGACGTAGATCTTGCCGATTTCGGCCTCGGCGGTGATGCCCAGGATGCGCTGCTTGGCAGCATCTGCAGCTTCCTTGGTTTCGCCGAAGATCTTGATCGAGCCATCGTCTTCGATATCGATCGAAGCCTTGGTCTCTTCGCAGATGGCGCGAATGGTGGCGCCGCCTTTACCGATGACGTCACGGATCTTGTCGGTGTCGATCTTCATCGCGATCATGGTCGGGGCGTTGGCCGACAGCTCGGTACGCGACTGGCCAATGATCTGGTTCATCTGGCCGAGGATGTTCAGGCGCGCTTCCAGGGCCTGGCCCAGGGCGATTTCCATGATCTCTTCGGTGATGCCGTTGATCTTGATGTCCATCTGCAGCGCAGTAACGCCTTTGGCGGTACCGGCTACCTTGAAGTCCATGTCGCCCAGGTGGTCTTCGTCACCGAGGATGTCGGTCAGGACCGCGAACTTGTCGCCTTCCTTGACCAGGCCCATGGCGATACCGGCAACTGGCGCCTTCATCGGCACACCAGCGTCCATCAGGGCCAGGGAAGCACCGCAGACCGAAGCCATGGAGCTGGAACCGTTGGATTCGGTGATTTCCGACACCACGCGGATGGTGTACGGGAACACGTCGGCGGCCGGCAGCATGGCCTGGACCGAACGACGGGCCAGACGGCCGTGGCCGATTTCGCGACGGCCAGCACCGCCCATGCGCCCACACTCACCTACCGAGAACGGTGGGAAGTTGTAGTGCAGCATGAAGGGGTCTTTCTTCTCGCCTTCGAGGGTGTCCAGCAGCTGGGCGTCGCGGGCAGTACCCAGGGTCGCAACGACCAGAGCCTGAGTTTCGCCACGGGTGAACAGGGCCGAACCGTGAGTTTTCGGCAGCACGCCTACTTCGATGTTCAGCGGGCGAACAGTCTTGGTGTCGCGGCCGTCGATACGTGGCTTGCCGTTTACGATGTTTTCGCGAACGGTGCGGTATTCGATTTCGCCGAAGATTTCTTTTACTTCGGAGGCCGAAGGCTGGCCTTCTTCACCCGAGAACTTGGCAACGGCCTGGTCACGCAGCTCGCCCAGGCGCGCGTAGCGGTCAGCCTTGACGGTGATGGTGTAGCCCTGCGAAACCGCTTCGCCGAACTCGGCGCGGATGGCGTTGAACAGCTCGGTGTTGGCAACGGCTGGTTTCCAGTCCCAGGTCGGCTTGCCAGCTTCGGCAGCCAGTTCCTTGACAGCCTGGATAACGGCCTGGAATTCGTCGTGGGCGAACAGTACGGCACCCAGCATCTGGTCTTCGGTCAGCTCTTGAGCTTCCGATTCAACCATCAGTACGGCGTCGGAAGTACCGGCTACGACCATGTCCAGGCTCGAAGCAGCCAGTTGCTCGTAAGTCGGGTTCAGCAGGTAGCCGGTGCTTTCGTGGAAGGCAACGCGAGCGGCGCCGATCGGGCCTTCGAACGGAATGCCGGAGATGGCCAGGGCAGCCGAGGTACCGATCATCGCGGCGATGTCCGGGTCGGTCTTCTTGCTGGTGGAAACCACGGTGCAGACGACCTGCACTTCGTTCATGAAGCCTTCCGGGAACAGCGGACGGATCGGACGGTCGATCAGGCGCGAGGTCAGGGTCTCTTTCTCGGAAGGACGGCCTTCACGCTTGAAGAAGCCACCCGGGATCTTGCCGGCGGCGTAGGTCTTTTCCTGGTAGTGAACCGACAGCGGGAAGAAGCCCTTGCCTGGATCAGCCTGTTTGGCGCCTACCACAGTCACCAGCACGGTGACGTCGTTGTCGACGGTAACCAGCACGGCGCCGGTTGCCTGACGGGCAATACGGCCCGTTTCGAGAGTAACGGTCGATTGACCGAACTGGAAAGTCTTGATTACCGGGTTCACGGTTTCCTACCTTTTTCAGTGGCTCTTGGGGGAACTGGTTTCTTGCGAATTCTTGGGCA
The DNA here is from genome assembly GCF_900176445.1 of Pseudomonas sp. URIL14HWK12:I5. NCBI lineage: Bacteria > Pseudomonadati > Pseudomonadota > Gammaproteobacteria > Pseudomonadales > Pseudomonadaceae > Pseudomonas > Pseudomonas sp. URIL14HWK12:I5. Next base: position 948,342 of record NZ_FWXQ01000001.1, on the reverse strand, counting down.
GAACGGGGAATCGGCCCCATTGACCGTCCAGATACAACACGAGGCTGGGAGCCTGGCACCAAGCGGAAAAACCGCTCAGCATTGCCAGGCTGCCAACCTCGGAGATACGCGTGGCGTGTCCAACGTCAGCGCTGCAAAACAGCCCTGCCGAAGCCTGCGACACGCCATGCACACCACTGACCAGGCCGCTATTAGCGACGCAGGCCCAGGCGACCGATCAGGGCGCTGTAACGAGTGGTGTCTTTGCCCTTCAGGTAGTCCAGCAGCTTACGACGCTGGTTAACCATACGGATCAGACCACGACGGGAGTGGTGGTCTTTATCGTTGGCCTTGAAGTGGCCTTGCAGCTTGTTGATGTTGGCGGTCAGCAGAGCAACCTGCACTTCCGGGCTACCGGTATCGCCGGCGGCTTGCTGGTATTCGGCAACGATCTGAGCTTTTTCTTCAACGCTGAGGGCCATTTGGCTTCTCCTGATAACGGATCCCGCAAGCGGGGTCCAATAGGCCAGGGACAAATCCCTGTATTAATAAAAAAGGTGTGACCGTGCCTACTGACAGCCACCCTTGATGCCGTGGGGTTCGGCTACTGCCTGGCCCCCCGGTTTCGGTCATTCCGACCGAATCAGCCGACGCGGCGCAATGCGCCCGTCTTCGCTCACTTCACCGATACCGATGAAGCGCGCATTGTGATCCTGTACCCGGACCATGCCAAATTGTGGCGCGTCCGGTGCTCGTACCGCCTGCCCATGCAGCCAGTAGAACGCACTGTGTTCGGACAGGCACACCAAAGGCCAGTCCTGCAGGCCGCTGTCCGATGGCATCAGGAAGCGATCGAGCGCTTCGTTGCCACCTTCGGCGTGGGCCTGTTCGAGCGCCTCGAGGGTGACCGTCTGTGCCAGCGCGAAAGGCCCGGCCTGGGTCCTGCGCAGCTCGGCAACATAGGCGCCACAGCCAAGGGCCTCGCCAATATCCTCCACCAGGGTGCGGATATAGGTGCCTTTGCTGCATCCTACGCTCAACCGTGCACGGGTGCCTTCGCACTCGAGCAACTCCAAGCGGTTAATAGTAACAGAACGCGCCTCGCGCTCCACTACCTCTCCTGCACGAGCCAGCTTATACAGTGGCTGGCCGTCACGCTTGAGCGCCGAGTACATCGGCGGTATCTGGCTGATCTGGCCACGAAAACGCGGCAACAGCGCCTCGATGTCGGCGCGACCAACGGTCACGTCGCGGGTCTGCAGTACCTCACCTTCGGCATCGCCGGTGTTGGTAGTCTGCCCCATCTGCATGACGGTTTCGTAGCCCTTGTCGGAATCGAGCAGGTACTGCGAAAACTTGGTCGCTTCACCGAAGCACAGCGGCAGCACGCCGGTTGCCAGCGGGTCGAGGCTACCGGTGTGGCCGGCCTTTTCCGCATTGAGCAGCCAGCGCACCTTTTGCAGGGCGGCATTGGAGGTGAAACCCAGCGGCTTGTCGAGCAGAATGATGCCGCTGACGTTGCGGCGGATACGTTTGACCTGGGCCACCGCTTACTCCTTGGTGTCCGGCTCGTCGGCTTCCTTGTGCATGCGGTCTTCGGCCACTGCACGTTCGATCAGCGCCGACAGGTGGACACCGCGGCTGACGCTTTCATCGAAGTGGAAGTGCAGTTGCGGCACGCTGCGCAGCTGCATCGAGCGGCCCAGGTGCAAACGCAGGAAGCTGGCAGCACTGTTCAACGCCTTCAGCGACTGCTGCACGGCATCTGGCGTTTCCTCGCCCATGACGGTGATGAACACCTTGGCATGGCCCAGGTCACGGCTGACGTCCACGGCGGTGATGGTCACCAGGCCAACACGCGGGTCTTTGACTTCGCGACGGATCAGCTCGGCCAGCTCACGCTGCATCTGATCGCCAATACGTTGGGTACGGCTATATTCTTTGGCCATTCTTGTTACCTGTAACTTAAAGCGGCAAACGCCCGGTCAGACCAATGCCTGACCGGGCGCTACCTGTAGAGGTGCTGAAAACCGCCGCGTAGAGAAGCGGTTTGCAGCCAGCTCACCCTTAGAGGGTACGAGCAACCTGGACTTTCTCGAAGACTTCGATCTTGTCGCCGACCTTGACGTCGTTGTAGCTCTTGACGCCAATACCGCACTCCATGCCGTTACGCACTTCGGCGGCATCGTCCTTGAAGCGACGCAGCGATTCCAGCTCGCCTTCGAAGATCACAACGTCTTCGCGCAGTACGCGGATCGGACGGTTGCGGTACACGGTACCCTCGATGACCATACAGCCAGCGATGGCGCCGAACTTCGGCGAACGGAACACGTCACGTACTTCGGCAACGCCCAGGATGTTCTCGCGAACATCGCTGCCCAGCATACCGGTCAGGGCCTTCTTGACGTCTTCGATGATGTCGTAGATCACGTTGTAGTAACGCATATCCAGACCTTCCTGCTCGACGATCTTGCGCGCGCCGGCATCGGCACGCACGTTGAAGCCGAACAGTACTGCATTCGAAGCCAGCGCCAGGTTGGCATCGCTTTCGGTGATACCACCGACGCCGCCACCAATCACGCGCACCTGAACTTCGTCGTTGCCCAGGCTGCCGAGCGAGCCCTGCAGTGCTTCCAGGGAACCACGCACGTCGGTCTTGAGGACGATGTTGAGGGTCTTCTTCTCTTCCTGACCCATGGTCTCGAAGATGTTTTCCAACTTGCCGGCGTGAGCACGGGCCAGCTTGACCTCGCGGTACTTGCCTTGACGGAACAGGGCAACTTCGCGGGCTTTCTTCTCGTCGGCAACCACGGACAGCTCGTCACCGGCTTCCGGAGTACCGTCCAGGCCGAGGATTTCGACCGGGATCGACGGGCCGGCTTCCTTCACAGGCTTGCCGTTCTCGTCGAGCATGGCGCGCACGCGGCCATAGTTGGAACCACACAGGACCATGTCGCCCTGACGCAGGGTACCGTCCTGAACCAGGATGGTCGCCACCGGGCCGCGCCCCTTGTCCAGGCGCGATTCAACGACCACGCCACGACCTGGAGCGGTCGGGGTAGCGGTCAGTTCGAGAATCTCGGCCTGCAGCAGGACGGCTTCGAGCAGTTCGTCGACACCGGTACCCATCTTCGCCGAGACCTTGACGAACGGCGTGTCACCACCCCAGTCCTCGGAGGTAACGCCTTCGACGGCCAGCTCGTTGCGGATGCGATCGAGGTCGGCACCCGGCTTGTCGATCTTGTTCACTGCAACCACCAGCGGAACGCCAGCTGCCTTGGCATGCTGAACCGCTTCGCGGGTTTGCGGCATCACGCCGTCGTCCGCCGCCACCACCAGGATGACGATGTCGGTGGCCTTGGCACCACGGGCACGCATGGCGGTAAACGCGGCGTGGCCAGGGGTGTCGAGGAAGGTGACCATGCCACGGTCGGTTTCCACGTGGTACGCACCGATGTGCTGGGTAATACCACCGGCTTCGCCAGCAGCCACCTTGGCACGACGGATGTAGTCGAGCAGCGAGGTCTTACCGTGGTCAACGTGACCCATCACAGTAACGACCGGTGCACGCGACTCGGTCTGGCCTTCGAACTTGAGCGATTCGGCCAGGGAGTCTTCCAGTGCGGTATCGCTGACCAGGGTGACCTTGTGGCCCAGCTCTTCCGCGATCAGCTGAGCAGTTTCCTGGTCGAGCACCTGGTTGATGGTAACCGGGGTGCCCAGCTTGAACATGAACTTGACGACTTCAGCGCCCTTGACGGACATCTGGTTGGCCAGTTCAGAGACCGTGATGGTCTCGCCGATGGTCACATCACGGATGATGGGGCCAGTCGGGTTCTGGAAGCCATGCTGATTGCGCTTCTTCAGTTTGCTCTTGCCACCGCGGCCACGGCGTACGCCATCGCTTTCTTCATCGGTGGTGCGCGGTGCGGCACGTGGAGTCGGAGCCTTTTCCTTCTCCTTGACCTTGACCTTGATCGACACGCGCGGGGCTTCGCCACGACGCTCGCCGCCACGACGGTCTTCGTCACGGGTACGGCCTTCGTTGCGACGGGCTTCGTCCTTCTTGCGCTCGGCAGCACGGGCTGCGGCGTCTTCGGACGCCGGGGCGTCGGCGACTACCGGGGCCGGAGCAGCGGCAGGCGCCGGCTCAGGCTTGGCGGCTGGCGCAGGTGCGGATACAGCAGCTTCGGCGGCCTGACGGCGAGCCTGCTCTTCGTTGCGCTGGCGAACTTCGGCCTCGACCTTGTCGCGAGCGGCATTTTCAGCCGCGCGGCGCTCATCCAGCTCACGCTTCTGCTCAGCCTGAATTTCTTCAGGGCTGCGCTGCACGAATACTTTCTTCTTGCGTACTTCTACGCTGATGCTCTTGCTACCGGCGACACGCAGCGTACTGGTGGTTTTGCGCTGCAAGGTAATCTTGCGCGGTTCTTCCGCCTTGCTTTTGTGGCTGCTCTTCAAATGAGTCAGCAGGGTCTGCTTCTCATTGTCGGTCACTACCTGACCGGCGTCGGTGTGCGGCAGACCTGCCTCACGCATCTGCTGCAGCAGGCGCTCTACCGGTGCCTCGACCTCTTGGGCCAGTTCTTTCACCGTGACTTGCGTCATGCACTTCTCTCCTCAGGCCGCGCCTAATTACTCGAACCAATGGGCTCGGGCGGCCATGATCAACTTGCCGGCACGCTCTTCGTCGATGCCGTCGATGTCGAGCAGATCGTCGATCGACTGCTCGGCCAGGTCTTCGCGGTTAACCACGCCGCGCACCGCCAGTTCAGCCGCCAGGTCCTTGTCCATGCCCTCAAGGGAGAGCAGGTCTTCGGCCGGGTGGGCGTCTGCCAGTTTTTCTTCGGTAGCGATGGCCTTGGTCAACAAACGGTCCTTGGCTCGAGCGCGGAGCTCATTGACGATATCTTCGTCAAAGCCATCGATGTTGAGCATTTCTTCCAACGGTACGTAGGCAATTTCTTCGAGGCTGGTGAAGCCTTCGTCGACCAGCACTTGGGCCAGCTCCTCGTCGACTTCCAGCTCATCGATGAAATTGCGCAGGATGTCACCGGTTTCGGCCTGCTGCTTGGCCTGGATGTCCTTCTCGGTCATCACGTTCAGGGTCCAGCCGGTCAGCTGACTGGCCAGGCGAACGTTCTGACCACCACGGCCAATGGCCTGAGCCAGGTTGTCCTCGGCGACGGCGATGTCCATGGCATGGGCATCTTCATCAACGATGATCGCCGCGACTTCAGCCGGCGACATGGCGTTGATGACGAACTGCGCCGGGTTATCGTCCCACAGGACGATATCCACACGCTCACCACCCAGCTCCCCGGATACGGCCTGGACGCGCGAACCACGCATGCCGATGCAGGCGCCTTGCGGGTCGATGCGCTTGTCCTTGGAGCGGACGGCGATCTTGGCTCGCGAACCCGGATCACGGGAAGCAGCCATGACTTCGATCAGGCCCTCGGCAATTTCCGGCACTTCAATGCGGAAAAGCTCGATCAGCATCTGCGGCGCGGTGCGCGACAGGATCAGCTGTGGGCCACGGTTTTCGGTGCGAATTTCCTTGAGCAGCGCACGCAGGCGCACACCAACACGGAAGGTTTCGCGCGGAATGATGTCTTCGCGGGCCAGCAGGGCCTCGGCGTTGTTGCCCAGGTCAACGATCACGTTGTCGCGGGTAACCTTTTTGACGGTGCCGGAGATGATCTCGCCCACGCGCTCACGGTAAGCATCGACCACCTGCGCACGCTCGGCCTCACGTACCTTCTGCACGATGACCTGCTTGGCGGTCTGGGCGGCGATACGACCGAACTCGATGGACTCGATCTTCTCCTCGATCACGTCACCGACCTTGGCTTCAGGGTGGGTGTCCTTGATCTTGTCCAGCCAGGTCTCGATTGCCGGATCATCAAGATCAGCTTCGTCGACCACGGTCCAGCGACGGAAAGTCTCGTAGCTACCGGTGTGGCGGTTGATTTCCACACGCAGGTCGACTTCGTCTTCAAAACGTTTTTTGGTTGCAGTGGCCAGGGCCACTTCCAGCGCTTCGAAAATGACGCCGGGCGGTACACCTTTTTCGTTGGATACCGATTCAACAACCAGCAGTACTTCTTTGCTCATCGTACGCCTCGCCTTGCGCAAGCCATTGGGCCCGGACAGTTCACCGGGCCCGGCACGTCTCAGTCAAAACTGGGAATAATATTGGCCTTGTCGATCGAGTCGATCGGCAACAGGAACTCCTGGTTGTCCACCTGGACCACCACATCCTGCTCCTCCACACCGCGGAGAAGGCCCTGGAAGTTACGACGACCCTCGAAGGGTGAGCGCAGCTTGATCTTCACTTGTTCGCCGGCATGCGAGGCAAACTGTTCCAGAGTGAACAGTGGGCGATCCATGCCTGGAGAAGACACCTCGAGGGTGTACTCACTGCTGATTGGATCTTCCACATCGAGGATTGCGCTGGCCTGACGGCTGACCGCTTCGCAGTCGTCCACCAGGATGCCACCTTCCTTGTCGATGTAGATGCGCAGTACCGAATGCTTACCCTGGGAAACGAACTCGATCCCCCAGCACTGATAGCCCAGACCCTCGACAACCGGGGCCAACAAGGCCTGCAACTGTTCTAGCTTGCTCGACACCTGAACCCCCTCGTGCATGCTGTGCAAATAAAAAATGGGCAAAGCGCCCATCCCTGAAAGCGCCGTTGGACAACGACGCCGAAAACTGTTCGGTTAGCAAAAAGCCCCTGAAAAGGGGCTCCGCTGAAGCTGGTTGCGGGGGCTGGATTTGAACCAACGACCTTCGGGTTATGAGCCCGACGAGCTACCAAGCTGCTCCACCCCGCGACAAAGCTGGGGCAAAAGTATAAGACCGAACCCTGTTGAGGGTCAAATCAGAACCTTCACCTGCAAGAAAGCCCGCTAAAGCGGGCTCTCAAGCTTTAATTGGTACCGAGAAGGGGACTCGAACCCCTACACCCTATGGGCACAACCACCTCAAGGTTGCGTGTCTACCAATTCCACCACCTCGGCAATACTACTACTTGAAACCCGTTACTTCTGCTCTTGTGCCGGAGGAGGTACATCACCCGAGTTGCTGGTGGTTTCACTCTTCTGCTGCTGGAGCACCGGTACATCATCATTAACTGCCGGTTTTTGCGGCTCTTTCACTTCTAGCACTGCTGGATCTGGAAGACCTGCTTGGCTAAGCTGGTGAGCTTGTTGCTTCGCGAAGTATCCTAACCCAAGTGCTGTCAAAAAGAAAGTGGCAGCGAGTATAGCAGTTAATTTACTTAGGAACGTTGCAGAGCCCTGGCTTCCGAACACGGTGTTTGAGGCACCCGCGCCGAAAGATGCACCTGCTTCAGCACCCTTACCCTGTTGCAACAGAACCAGCACTACTAGCGACAGCGCTGCCAACAGATGAAAAACAACGATGACTGTTTCCAGCATTTGTTCAGTTTCCTGCGGCGCGACAAATTGCACCGAATTCGTCTGCGTTCAGGGAAGCCCCACCAATGAGACCCCCATCGATATCCGGCATGCCGAACAGTTCGGCCGCATTGGCCGCCTTCACGCTGCCGCCGTAGAGCAACTGCACCTTCGCAGCCACTTCAGCATCTTCTGCCGCCAGCTGGCCGCGGATGGCGGCATGCACATCCTGGGCCTGCTGAGGCGTGGCCGTCAGGCCAGTGCCGATGGCCCATACAGGCTCATAGGCAATTACTGCATTGGCAAAAGCCTTAACACCGAATGCTTCGATGATACTGCTTAGTTGACGCCCGACAACTTCAAGCGTCTTGCCAGCCTCGCGCTCTTCAAGGGTTTCCCCGATGCAAAGCACTGGCTTCAAACCTTTGGCCTGCGCTGCTGCAAACTTGCGATTGAGCACTTCGTCGGTTTCACCAATGATCTGGCGACGCTCCGAATGACCAATCAACACCAACTTGCAACCCGCTTCAACCAGCTGCTCGGGAGCAACTTCCCCGGTCAGCGCACCCTGTTCGGGTTGTACAGCAGAATTCTGTGCGCCAACAGTAATTTCTTTACCTGCCAGGCCATCAATCACTTGATTGATGAACAAGGCCGGCGGAAATACCGCGACTTCCACTCCGCTCGGCAAGGCGAGATTACTCAAGCCTTTGGTCAGCTCAGCGACGCTAGCGCGGGTACCGTGCATCTTCCAGTTACCAGCTACCATAGGGCGACGCATGCTTTACCTCGTCGGTCAAAGTGGGCGCAGATCTTACCCAACCAGATCTGCGCTGGCAAGCGCCTTCAGACACAAACTTCGCCGACCAGTTTGGCCAGCGCTTCAGCGTGCATCCGCACCTGGTTTTCGTCCTCGCCCTCGACCATGACCCGAACCAGCGGCTCGGTACCGGATTTGCGCAACAGCACACGACCACGGCCAGCCAACGCCTCGGTCACCTTGGCACTGGCTTCCTTGACAGCCGGGTGTTCCAGCGGGTCGACCTTGCTGGCGCCGAAGCGCACGTTGATCAGCACCTGCGGGCACTTGCGCAGGGCCTGGCGGGCCTGGGCAAGGGTTTCGCCACGGCGCTTGAGCGCCATCAGCACCTGCAGCGCGGCGATGATCGCATCACCGGTAGTGGTGTGGTTGCAGCACACGACGTGGCCGGAGTTTTCACCACCGACCAGCCACTCACGCTCAAGCAGCTCGGACATGACGTAACGGTCACCGACCTTGGCCCGCACGAACGGGATATCCAGGTCCTTCAGCGCCAGCTCCAGGCCCAGGTTGCTCATCAGCGTGCCCACTACCCCGCCCTGCAGCTTGCCGCGGTCGCGCAGATCCCGGGCGATGATGAACAGCAACTCGTCACCATCGACGATGGCGCCGGTGTGGTCGACCATCAACACGCGATCGCCGTCTCCGTCGAAGGCGATACCGAGGTCGGCATGCCCCACCAGCACGGCGGCCTGCAGCGATTCGATGTGCGTCGAGCCGCAACCTTCGTTGATGTTAAGGCCATCCGGCTGCGCATGCAGCACGGTCACGTCGGCACCCAACTCACGGAACACGCTCGGCGCAACCTTGTAGGTGGCACCGTGGGCGCAATCGACCACCAGCTTGAGGCCTTCAAAGCCAGTACCCGTGGGTACGCTGCTCTTGCAGAACTCGATATAACGGCCGGCAGCGTCGTTGATGCGCGAAACCTTGCCCAACTTGCCCGAGTCGACCACGGTCATCGGCTGGTCGAGCAGCTCTTCGATCATCAGCTCGACTTCGTCTGGCAGCTTGGTGCCCTGGCCCGAGAAGAACTTGATGCCGTTGTCTTCGTGCGGGTTGTGCGAGGCACTGATGACAATGCCAGCCTGGGCATGGAACGTGCGCGTCAGATAGGCGATGGCCGGCGTAGGCATTGGCCCCAGCAGCATGACGTCGGCACCTGCCGCGGCCAGACCGGCTTCGAGTGCAGACTCGAACATGTAGCCGGAGATACGCGTGTCCTTGCCCACCAGCACCCGGCAATGGCCTTGCTTGCGGAAGGCCATGCCGGCCGCCCAACCCAGCTTCAGCATGAAGTCAGGCGTGATCGGGTATTCGCCGACGCGGCCACGAATGCCGTCGGTACCAAAGTATTTTCTGCTCATAGGGACTCCAATGTTCTTATTCGGCGTTTTGTACCGCAGCAATCATGCGCACCACATCGACAGTTTCAGCCACGTCATGGACACGAAGGATGCTCGCCCCCTTGGTCATGGCCAACGCCGCCAGCGCAAGGCTGCCGTACAACCGCTCGCCGACCGGACGTTCCAGCGTCAGGCCGATCATGCTCTTTCGTGAAACGCCCACCAGCAGCGGGCGCCCAAGGCGATAGAGCGCTTCCATGTGCTTGAACAGGCTCAGGTTGTGCGCCAGTGTCTTGGCGAAACCAAAGCCCGGGTCAAGGATGATTCTGTTTGCGTCGATGCCCACCGCCGCACAGGCGGCCATCCGCTGCTCAAGATAGCGCGTAACGTCAGCGGTCACATCATCGTAATGCGGGTCGTCCTGCATGTTACCCGGCTCGCCACGCATGTGCATGAGGCACACCGGCAGGCCGGTATCCGCCGCAGCGTCCAGAGCCCCATCGCGCTCCAGGGCGCGCACGTCATTGATGAGCCCGGCACCGAGACGGGCCGATTCACGGATGACGGCAGGCGTAGAAGTGTCGACCGAGATGACCACATCGAGGCGGCTGTTGATTGCCTCGACCATCGGCGCGACACGCTCCAACTCCTCAGTGACCGATACCGCCCGCGCACCAGGGCGCGTGGACTCGCCACCGATGTCGATCAGCGTGGCGCCGGCGGCGACCATTGCCTCCGCATGGCGCAGAGCCTCGTCACGCTGACTGAAGCGTCCGCCATCGGAAAAGGAATCGGGGGTGATATTGAGAATACCCATGACATGGGTACGCGACAAATCAAGAACCCGGTTGCCGCAAGGCAACCGGGTCGGGTACTGCACTGAGCTCATAGATGCCCTTAGTGTTGAGCTGCTGGGCCGCCGATTGGCGATTCCGGACGGTCATTCTGGGCCGCAGGCGTACCCGAATCCTTGTCATCGTCCCAGTCACGCGGTTCGCGCGGCGTACGCCCAGCCATGATGTCGTCGATCTGATCGGCATCGATGGTCTCATACTTCATCAGCGCTTCGGTCATCGCTTCGAGCTTGTCGCGGTTGTCGACCAGCAGCTGCTTGGCTGTGGCATAGCACTGATCGATGATGCTGCGCACCTCGGAGTCGATCAGCTTGGCAGTCTCGCCAGAAACGCTGGCGTGCTGGCTGCCGGCGCTACGACCGAGGAACACCTCACCCTCTTCTTCTGCGTACATCAGCGGCCCGAGCTTCTCGGACAGGCCCCATTTGGTGACCATGTTACGCGCGATCTGGCTGGCACGCATGATGTCGTTGGACGCGCCGGTCGTGACGCCATCGAAGCCCAGGGTCATCTCTTCGGCGATACGGCCACCGTACAGCGAGCAGATCTGGCTGATCAGCGCACGCTTGGACAGGCTGTAGCGGTCCTCTTCCGGCAGGAACATGGTCACACCCAGGGCGCGACCGCGCGGAATAATGGAAACCTTGTAGACCGGGTCGTGCTCAGGCACCAGGCGACCAACAATGGCGTGGCCAGCCTCATGGTAGGCCGTGTTGCGCTTTTCTTTCTCGGACATGACCATGGTCTTGCGCTCGGCGCCCATCATGATCTTGTCCTTGGCCAGCTCGAACTCTTTCATTTCGACCAGGCGCTTGTTGGAGCGTGCGGCAAACAGCGAGGCTTCGTTGACCAGGTTGGCCAGGTCGGCACCGGAGAAACCGGGGGTACCACGGGCAATGACCGCCGGGTTGACGTTTTCGCCGACCGGCACCTTGCGCATGTGCACCTTGAGGATCTGTTCGCGACCGCGGATGTCTGGCAGACCTACCACCACCTGGCGGTCGAAACGGCCAGGACGAAGCAGCGCCGGGTCGAGTACGTCCGGTCGGTTGGTAGCAGCGATGACGATGATGCCATCGTTCATCTCGAAGCCGTCCATCTCTACCAGCAGCTGGTTGAGGGTTTGTTCACGCTCGTCGTGACCACCGCCCATGCCGGCGCCACGGTGGCGACCCACAGCGTCGATCTCGTCGATGAAGATAATGCACGGAGCATGCTTCTTGGCTTGCTCGAACATGTCGCGCACACGGCTGGCACCGACACCTACGAACATTTCCACGAAGTCCGAACCGGAAATGGTGAAGAACGGTACTTTCGCTTCGCCGGCAATTGCCTTGGCCAGCAGGGTCTTACCGGTACCTGGCGGACCAACCATCAGCACACCGCGCGGGATGCGGCCACCCAGACGCTGGAATTTGCCCGGATCACGCAGGAACTCGACCAGCTCGCCAACCTCTTCCTTGGCCTCGTCGCAGCCGGCAACATCGGCCAGCGTAGTCTTGACCTGGTCTTCGGACAGCAGGCGCGCCTTGCTCTTGCCAAAGCTCATCGGCCCACCCTTGCCGCCCGCACCGCCTTGCATCTGGCGCATGAAGAACATGAACACGGCAATGATGACCAGGATCGGGAAGCTCGCCACCAGCAATTGCGTCCAGATGCTCTGCTGCTCAGGCTGCTTGCCTTCGATGATGACGTGGTTATCGACCAGGTCACCGATCAGACCATTGTCGGTAATGGCCGGGCGCACGGTCTTGAAGTTGTCGCCGTCGGCGCGCTTGCCGGTAATGATGTAGCCGTCGACGGTCACACGCTCGACCTTGCCATCCTTGACCTGCTGGATGAAGTCGGAGTAGTTGAGGGTCTGCGGCTCGTTAGGGCTGGAGAAGTTGTTCATCACTGTCACCAGGACAGCTGCGATGATCAACCACAGGATCAGATTCTTTGCCATGTCGTTCAATTCGCTACCCTCTGAGGCCGGCGCACGACGCAGCCGTGCCTCGCATGATATTCATCGCCCTAACTTACTACATTACCCACGCAGCCGCAGGCACCGTCTGTAACCCTTTGTGAAAGCTAGACTACACGAAGTTCGGACAATCCTGACGCAGTGGCCGATTGGAATTAACTATCGGCCACCCCGCTTCACACCTTTCACGCCCCTTTGAAGCCCCTGCCCAACAGGTACTGCTCACGGGAACGGTCCCGCGACGACGACGGCTTGCGCATCTGCACCTTGTCGAACTTGCTGCGCACGTCCTTCAGGTACACGTCAAAACCTTCGCCCTGGAAAATCTTGATCAGGAAGTCGCCGCCGGGCTTGAGCACGCGGGTCGCCAGATCGAGGGCCAGCTCGCAGAGGAACATGGCGCGCGGTATGTCCACCGCAGGCGTACCACTCATATTGGGGGCCATGTCGGAAATCACAAGGTCTACGTGCGAATCACCGACCGCTTCGAGAATGCGCTGCAGGACTTCGTCGTGGGTGAAATCGCCCTGGATGAAGGTCACGTCGGCGATCGAGTCCATTTCCAGGATGTCGGACGCGATCAGCCGGCCCTGACCACCAATCAGACGACTGGTCACCTGCGACCAGCCCCCCGGGGCCGCACCGAGGTCGATTACGCTCATGCCTGGGCGGATCAGGCGGTCCTTTTCCTGGATCTCAAGCAGTTTGTAGCTCGCACGCGAGCGGTAGCCATCCTTCTGCGCCTGCTTCACAAAAGGATCGTTGAAATGCTCTCGCAGCCAGTTTGCGCTGCTTTTGGAACGTTGTACCACGGGGCACCTCGATGATATGCGTCGTGATTGACTGGGCGGAGCCGGTGGCCCTCGGGTAAAATGCCCGTCAATTTTACAGAATCAGACGGAAAGGGTCAGATTATGCCGCTCAATAACGAGCAGAAGAAGCAATACAAGTCCATTGGTCATGACCTGAAGCCGGTCCTGATCGTTGCTGGCAACGGTTTGAATGAAGGCGTCATCGCCGAACTGGAACGCGCGCTGGTCGACCATGAACTGATCAAGGTCGAGATTCGCTCGGAAGACCGCGAAGAACGCGCCGAAACCATTGCCGAGCTGTGCAAGGCTGGCCGTGCCGAGCTGGTGCAGACCATTGGCAAGAAGGCCCTGATCTACCGCAAGAATCCACAGCCGAACAAGCAGCTGTCCAACATCCACCGCTACAAGTAGCGGTGGCTCCGGTCAGTGGCGCGGCGAACGCGCCCTGACCGGCACCGGCTGGGCCACCAGCACGATGCCGGAAAAGCCCAGTACCAGGAAGCAGAACATCTGCCAGCGCTCGCCCACGGAAATACCGTAGCGCAAGGTGTAGTACCCCACGCAGGCGCCGAAGCCGAGCAACAGCATCTGGCCACGGAACTGCCGCCACCAGGCCGCCAGGCCGTCCACCCTTGCCAGCACTGCCAGCTGGGTCAACAAGCCAAGCAACGCCACACCGATCAACCAGCGGTCGATCTGCCCGGCGATATCCTGCACCAGCAGCGGCGCCAGGCCACTGACCTTCAGCGCAGGCACCAGCCCCACGTGAAACACCCAAAGGCCGCCGACCCAGAAAACCTGGGCCAGCTGCCAGAGGATCCCCTCGAGGGATGGCGCCCGCAGGCGCCGGTCAGATGTGCTTGACTTCGACAATCTCGTACTCGACCGTGCCACTAGGCGTCTTGACGACGACAATATCACCTTCTTCCTTGCCGATGATGGCACGGGCAATCGGCGCGCCGGCCGAGAGCTTGCCCTTCTTGATGTCGGCTTCGTCCTCGCCAACGATCTGGTAGGTCACCTGGTCACCGGTCTCGGTGTTTTCCAGATCTACGGTGGTGCCGAAGATGACCTTGCCGGTGTGGGGGATGGTGGTCACGTCGATCACCACCGAGTTCTGCAGGCGGCCTTCGATATCGCGGATACGCGCTTCGACCATGCCCTGCTCTTCGCGGGCTGCATGGTATTCGGCGTTTTCCTTGAGGTCACCCAGTTCGCGCGCTTCGCCGATTGCCTGGCTCAGGCGCGGGCGCTCGGTCTTGCTCAGGAACAGGTGCTCCTCTTCCAGGGCGCGAGCGCCCTGGACGGTCATCGGGTACTTGGTAATGCTCATGCTTTCAGTCCTGCATGCAGATCTTGCAAGCGACGAACGGTCTTTTCCGGACCAAACTTCAGCGCTTCGCAGATGGCTTCACCGGCCGCAATGGTAGTGGTGCAGTAAATCTTGTGCTGCAGCGCATTGCGACGAATCGAGTAGGAATCGGCGATCGACTGGCGGCCTTCGGTGGTGTTGATGATCAGCGACACTTCGTCGTTCTTGATCATGTCGACCACGTGCGGGCGACCTTCGGTCACCTTGTTCACACGGCGCACTTTCAGGCCAGCCGCTTCGATAACCTTGGCGGTGCCAGCAGTTGCAACCACTTCGAAGCCCAGGGCGATCAGGTCGCGGGCAACGCCAGCCACTTGTGGCTTGTCGTCGTCACGCACGCTGATGAACGCGGTACCGCCGGTCGGCAGCACTTCGCTGGCACCCATCTGGGCCTTGGCGAAGGCTTCACCGAAGCTGTCACCCACGCCCATGACTTCACCGGTCGATTTCATCTCAGGGCCGAGGATCGGGTCAACCCCCGGGAACTTGGCGAACGGGAAGACGGCTTCCTTGACGCTGTAGAAGTTCGGGATGATTTCCTGGGTGAAGCCCAGCTCTTTCAGGGTTTTGCCAGCCATCACGCGGGCGGCGATCATGGCTAGGGAAGTGCCGATGCACTTGGACACGAACGGCACGGTACGCGAGGCGCGCGGGTTGACTTCGATCACGTAGATCTTGTCGCCTTGCAGGGCCAGCTGCACGTTCATCAGGCCGACGACGCCCAGCTCCAGGGCCATTTTCCTGACCTGTACGCGAACTTCGTCCTGCACTTCCTTGCTCAGCGAGTAAGGTGGCAGCGAGCACGCCGAGTCACCGGAGTGAACGCCGGCCTGCTCGATGTGCTGCATGATTGCGCCGATCACCACATCGGTACCGTCGCACACGGCGTCCACGTCCATCTCGATGGCGCAGTTGAGGAAGTGGTCGAGCAGTACCGGGCTGTCGTTGGACACCTGTACGGCTTCACGCAGGTAGCGCTTGAGCTCGTCCAGTTCGTAGACGATTTCCATGGCGCGGCCACCCAGTACGTACGACGGGCGCACCACCAGCGGGTAACCGATGCTGCCAGCAGCGCTGATGGCTTCTTCTTCGCTGCGCACGGTGGCGTTTGGCGGCTGCAGCAGGTTCAGGCGCTGAACCATCTGCTGGAAGCGCTCACGGTCTTCGGCGCGGTCGATGGCGTCCGGGCTGGTACCGATGATCGGTACGCCGGCTTCTTCCAGGGCACGGGCCAGTTTCAGCGGCGTCTGGCCGCCGTAGTGCACGATCACGCCTTTCGGCTTCTCGACGCGGCAAACTTCCAGCACGTCTTCCAGGGTCAGCGGCTCGAAGTACAGGCGGTCGGAGGTATCGTAGTCGGTGGAGACGGTTTCCGGGTTGCAGTTGACCATGATGGTCTCGTAACCGTCTTCACGCAGCGCCAGTGCAGCGTGTACGCAGCAGTAGTCGAACTCGATACCTTGACCGATACGGTTCGGGCCACCACCCAGGATCATGATCTTGTCGCGGGTCGACGGGTTGGCCTCGCACTCTTCCTCGTAGGTGGAGTACAGGTAGGCGGTGTCGGTGGCGAACTCGGCGGCGCAGGTGTCGACGCGCTTGTACACCGGGAACACTTCCAGCTTGTGGCGGTGACGGCGCAGGTTCTTGTCGGTGATGCCCAGCAGCTTGGCCAGACGCTGGTCCGAGAAGCCCTTGCGCTTGAGGCGCAGCATGTAGTCCTTGTCGATCGCCGACAGCGCCAGGGTCTTGACCTTCTCTTCTTCCTTGATGAGGTCTTCCATCTGCACCAGGAACCACAGGTCGATGCCGGTCAGCTCGAAGATTTCCTCGATGGTCATGCCGGAACGCATGGCGTCAGCCACGTACCAGATACGCTCGGCACCCGGCACAGTCAGCTCGCGCTTGAGGATGCTGGCAGCTTCCGGGCTGGCCAGGTCGACTTTCGGGTCGAGGCCGCAGGCACCGACTTCCAGGCCGCGCAGGGCTTTCTGCAGGGATTCCTGGAAGGTACGGCCGATGGCCATGACTTCACCCACAGACTTCATCTGGGTGGTCAGGCGGGCGTCGGCTTTCGGGAATTTCTCGAAGGCGAAGCGTGGCAGCTTGGTGACGACGTAGTCGATCGACGGCTCGAAGGACGCCGGGGTGCGGCCGCCGGTGATGTCGTTCTGCAGTTCGTCGAGGGTGTAACCAATGGCCAGCTTGGCAGCGATCTTGGCGATCGGGAAGCCGGTAGCCTTGGAGGCCAGTGCCGAGGAACGCGACACACGCGGGTTCATCTCGATCACGACCATGCGGCCGGTGTTCGGGCAGATACCGAACTGCACGTTGGAACCGCCGGTCTCAACACCGATTTCACGCAGCACCGCCAGCGAGGCGTTGCGCATGATCTGGTATTCCTTGTCGGTCAGGGTCTGTGCCGGAGCAACGGTGATCGAGTCACCGGTGTGCACGCCCATCGGGTCGAAGTTCTCGATCGAGCAGACGATGATGCAGTTGTCCTTTTTGTCACGGACCACTTCCATCTCGTACTCTTTCCAGCCGATCAGCGATTCGTCGATCAGCAGCTCTTTGGTCGGCGACAGGTCCAGACCACGGGTGCAGATTTCTTCGAACTCTTCACGGTTGTAGGCGATACCACCACCCGTACCGCCCATGGTGAACGATGGGCGGATGATGCATGGGAAGCCCAGCTTCTCGAGGACCGCATTGGCCTCTTCCATGCTGTGGGCGATACCGGAGCGCGGGCACTCCAGGCCGATGTCCTTCATGGCCTTGTCGAAGCGCGAACGGTCTTCGGCCTTGTCGATGGTGTCGGCGTTGGCACCAATCATCTCTACGCCGAACTTCTCCAGAACGCCGTGGCGCTCCAGGTCCAGGGCGCAGTTCAGTGCGGTCTGGCCACCCATGGTCGGCAGGACGGCGTCCGGGCGCTCTTTCTCGATGATCTTGGCCACCGACTGCCATTTGATCGGCTCGATGTAGGTGGCGTCGGCCATGGCCGGGTCGGTCATGATGGTGGCTGGGTTGGAGTTCACCAGGATGACGCGGAAACCTTCTTCACGCAGGGCTTTACAAGCCTGGGCGCCGGAGTAGTCGAATTCGCAGGCCTGGCCGATCACGATCGGGCCAGCGCCGAGAATCAGGATGCTTTTGATGTCTGTACGTTTTGGCATGGTTGTCACTCAAATCCGGGGTCAGTCGGCAAGCCGCTTTGAACAATCTGGGTCAGGCGCTTCCGGGCGCGGCGCGAGCCGGCCCGGGGCCTTGAAGCAGGATGCTCAGCGGCGCTTGGCCATGGCATCGGTGAAACGATCGAACAGTGGCGCGACATCGGTCGGGCCTGGGCTCGCTTCAGGGTGGCCCTGGAAGCTGAACGCGCTCTTGTCGGTGCGCTCGATACCCTGCAGGGTGCCGTCGAACAGCGACTTGTGAATGGCGCGGACGTTGCCCGGCAGGGTGGCCTCGTCAACGGCAAAACCGTGGTTCTGGCTTGTGATCATGACCACGCCGGTGTCCAGGTCCTGGACCGGGTGGTTGGCACCGTGGTGGCCGTGGCCCATTTTCACGGTCTTGGCGCCGGAAGCCAGGGCCAGCAACTGGTGGCCGAGGCAGATGCCGAATACCGGGATCTCGGTTTCGAGGATTTCCTTGATCGCCTGGATCGCGTAGTCGCAAGGCTCAGGGTCACCAGGGCCGTTGGACAGGAACACGCCGTCCGGGTTGAGTGCCAGCACTTCGCTGGCCGGAGTCTGGGCCGGCACCACGGTCACGCGGCAGCCACGGGCCACCAGCATGCGCAGGATGTTCAGCTTGACGCCGTAGTCGAAGGCAACCACGTGGTACGGCAGGTCGGCCGCGTCGATGGTCGGGTGGCTGTCGGTCTTCAGCTCCCACACGCTGGAGCGCCACTCGTAGCGTTCCTTGGTGGAAACGACCTTGGCCAGGTCCATGCCCTTCAGGCCCGGGAAGCCGCGGGCGGCGGCGATGGCGGCTTCTTCGCTGATGTTGTCACCGGCGAGGATGCAACCGTTCTGGGCACCCTTTTCACGCAGGATTCGGGTCAGGCGACGGGTGTCGATGCCAGCGATGGCAACGACGTTGTTGGCCTTGAGGTACTCAGGCAGCGACTGGGTGTTACGCCAGTTGCTGGCCAGCAGCGGCAGATCACGGATGACCAGGCCTGCGGACCAGACGCGGTTCGACTCGGCATCTTCCGGCGTGGTGCCGGTGTTGCCGATGTGCGGGTAGGTCAGGGTAACGATTTGCTGCGCGTAGGAAGGGTCTGTAAGGATTTCCTGGTAGCCGGTCATAGCGGTGTTGAATACCACCTCACCAACGGTCTGACCGTCGGCACCGATAGCTTCACCGCGGAAAATACTGCCGTCGGCAAGGGCGAGTATGGCTGGCTTTGTCAAGAAGACCTCCCGTAAATCAAGCATGAAAGGGCGATCGCAGGTTGCAAAAAAGCGGAGTGACGTATGGACACGTCACCCCGCTTTCATGTGCTGAATTCAATTCGCTGCGCGCTTTTAGTGGACACACTAAAGCTGTAGCTTACAGAAAAGTGCGTTTTTGGTCTACCGCGGATGTGCCTCTAAAACACAAGATTGCGACAAAGGGGTGCATCGCACCCCAATCGCGGGCCAGCCCCTTGCAAGGCTCAGTGCAGTTCGAGCACATCCTGCATATCGTACAGGCCAGGCTCACGCCCATCCAGCCACAGCGCCGCACGCACGGCCCCCTTGGCAAACGTCATGCGGCTGGAGGCCTTGTGGGTAATTTCCAGGCGCTCGCCTTCAGCTGCGAACAGAACGGTGTGATCACCCACCACATCGCCGGCGCGTACGGTGGCGAAGCCGATCGTCTTGCGATCACGCGCGCCAGTCTGCCCTTCACGGCCATACACGGCCACTTCCTGCAGATCGCGGCCCAGCGCATTGGCAACCACTTCACCCATGCGCAGCGCAGTACCCGACGGTGCATCGACCTTGTGCCGGTGATGCGCCTCGATGATCTCGATATCGACATCATCGCCCAACACCCGGGCAGCCAGATCAAGCAGCTTCAGACTAAGGTTCACACCCACGCTGAAGTTGGCAGCGAACACAATTGGAATGTCCTTGCCAGCTTCAGCCAGCAGCTGCTTTTCTTCAACCGTAAAACCGGTGGTGCCGATGATCATCGCCTTACCGTGCTTGCGACAGAATGCGAGGTTTTTCAGGGTCACCGATGGGTGGGTGAAGTCGATCAGCACGTCGAATTCGTCGGCGACCTTGGCCAGATCGTCAGACAACAACACACCAATCCGGCCAAGAGCCGCCAACTCGCCGGCGTCAGCCCCGACGAGCGAGCTGTCAGGGCGATCGATCGCCGCCGTCAGCCCTGCACCCGGCGTTTGTTGCACGGCCTCGATAAGGGTCTTGCCCATCCGCCCCGCCGCGCCCATCACTGCAATACGTCGCATAGCCTTTTCCTTGTCAGAGATCGCCGAAGAAGCGCTTCACGCCATCGAACCAGCCACTGGCCTTGGGCGAGTGGGAGCTGTCGCCTTCCAGCGAGTCACGCAGTTCTTCCAGCAGCTCGCGCTGGCGACGGCTGAGGTTGACCGGGGTTTCCACCGCCACACGGCACAGCAGGTCGCCCGCACCACCGCCACGCACCGGCGCCACACCCTTGCCACGCAGGCGGAACTGCTTGCCGGTCTGGGTACCTTCCGGAATTTTCAGCTTCACGCGGCCATCCAGGGTCGGCACTTCCAGCTCACCACCCAAGGCAGCATCGGTGTAGCTGATCGGTACTTCGCAATACAGGTGCTTGCCATCACGCTGGAAGATCTCGTGCTCACGCACGCTGATCACCACATACAGGTCGCCGGTCGGGCCACCATGGGTACCCGCCTCGCCCTCGCCAGACAGGCGGATGCGGTCGCCAGTATCGACGCCCGCCGGCACCTTGACCGACAGCGTCTTGTATTCCTCAACCCGGCCTTCGCCGTGGCACGAGGTGCATGGGTCGGTGATGATCTTGCCCTGGCCATGACAGCGCGGGCAGGTCTGCTGTACCGAGAAGAAACCTTGCTGCATGCGCACCTGACCGATGCCACCGCAAGTCGGGCAAGTCGATGGAGTCGAGCCCTTTTTGGCGCCAGAGCCATCGCAAGGCTGACAGTTGACCAGGGTAGGTACGCGGATGCTGACCGTGGTGCCACGCACCGCTTCTTCCAAGTTCAGCTCCAGGGTGTAACGCAGGTCGCTGCCACGCTGGGCACCGCCACGACCACCACCACCACGGCCGCCACCGAAGAAGTCGCTGAATACATCGCCGAAGATGTCGGAGAAGTTGGCGCCACCGAAGCCAGCACCGCCGCCACCCATGCTTGGGTCCACGCCTGCATGGCCGTACTGGTCGAATGCCGCACGCTTGCTGGCATCAGACAGTACTTCGTAGGCCTCGTTGGCCTCTTTGAACTTGTCTTCCGACTCTTTATCGCCCGGGTTGCGGTCCGGGTGGTACTTCATCGCCAGTCGGCGGTAAGCCTTTTTGAGGTCAGCTTCACTGGCGCCGCGCTCGACACCCAGAACCTCATAGTAATCACGCTTGGACATAGGTCATTTGCACCTTGTTGGGCGTCTGGCATCTGCGCCGCGCCATCAGCACCTGCCGCCCCACCAGGAGCGCTGACAGATACTGTAAAAATTCTCGAATTCCAGATACGCCAACGCGGGAGCAAGCCCCCGCGCGGCGACATCCTACCAGCTCACCGCCAAACGGCGGTGAACTGGCCGACAACATGCAGGGATTACTGCTTGTTGTTGTCTTTCACTTCCTCGAACTCGGCGTCAACCACGTCATCGTGCTTGACTTCCGGCTCGGCCTGCTGCGCGCCACCCTGAGGCTGTTCAGCCGACTGCTCGGCGTACATCTTCTGGGCAACCGGGGCAGAGACCTTGGACAGCTCTTCAACCTTGGCATCGATTGCGGCCTTGTCGTCGCCTTTGACAGCGGCTTCCAGGGCAACAACGGCAGCCTCGATGGCGGTTTTCTCTTCAGCGGTAACCTTGTCACCTGCGTCAGCGACCATCTTGCGGGTCGAGTGAACCAGCGCATCACCCTGGTTACGGGCAGCGGCCAGCTCTTCGAACTTGCGGTCTTCCTCGGCGTTAGCCTCGGCGTCACGCACCATGCGCTCGATTTCTTCGTCCGACAGGCCGGAGTTGGCCTTGATCACGATCGACTGCGACTTGCCGGTGGCCTTGTCTTTGGCGCTGACATGCAGGATGCCGTTGGCGTCGATGTCGAAGGTAACTTCGATTTGCGGCACGCCACGCGGAGCTGGCGGAATGTCAGCCAGGTCGAACTTGCCCAGCGACTTGTTCTGCGCAGCCTGCTTACGCTCGCCTTGCAGCACGTGAATGGTCACGGCGCCCTGGTTGTCGTCGGCAGTCGAGAACACCTGCGACTTCTTGGTCGGGATGGTGGTGTTCTTCTCGATCAGCGAAGTCATCACGCCACCCATGGTCTCGATGCCCAGGGTCAGCGGGCTGACGTCCAGCAGCAGTACGTCTTTCACGTCACCGGCCAGAACGGCGCCCTGGATGGCAGCACCCATGGCAACGGCTTCGTCCGGGTTGACGTCCTTGCGCGCTTCTTTACCGAAGAAGTCAGCAACGGCTTTCTGCACCAGCGGCATACGGGTCTGGCCACCGACCAGGATCACGTCGTCGATCTTGCTGGCATCGATGCCAGCGTCTTTCAGGGCGATGCGGCAAGGCTCGATGGTACGGTTGACCAGGTCTTCGACCAGCGACTCCAGCTTGGCGCGGGAGATCTTCACGTTCAGGTGCTTCGGACCGGTGGCGTCTGCAGTGATGTACGGCAGGTTGACGTCGGTCGACTGGGCGGACGACAACTCGATCTTGGCCTTTTCAGCAGCTTCTTTCAGGCGCTGCAGGGCCAGCGGATCGTTCTTCAGGTCCATGCCGGACTCTTTCTTGAACTCGTCGACGAGGTAGTCGATCAGGCGCATGTCGAAGTCTTCACCACCCAGGAAGGTGTCACCGTTGGTGGCCAGTACTTCGAACTGGTGCTCACCGTCGACTTCGGCGATCTCGATGACCGACACGTCGAAGGTACCGCCACCCAGGTCATAAACGATGACGGTGTGGTCGCCCTTGGCCTTGTCCATGCCGTAGGCCAGCGCAGCGGCGGTCGGCTCGTTGATGATACGTTTTACGTCCAGACCAGCGATACGGCCGGCGTCTTTGGTGGCCTGACGCTGGCTGTCGTTGAAGTAGGCCGGAACGGTGATGACCGCTTCGGTGACTGGCTCGCCGAGGTAGTCTTCGGCGGTTTTCTTCATTTTTTTCAGGACTTCGGCGCTGATCTGCGGCGGTGCCATGTCCTTGCCGCTGGCCTGCACCCAAGCGTCGCCGTTGTTGGCCTTGACGATCTTGTACGGCACCAGCTTGATGTCTTTCTGCACGACGTCTTCTTCGAAGCGGCGGCCGATCAGGCGCTTCACTGCGAACAGGGTGTTGTGCGGGTTGGTGACGGCCTGGCGCTTGGCCGACTGGCCAACCAGGATTTCGCCGTCGTTGGCGTAGGCCACGATCGAAGGGGTGGTACGCGCACCCTCGGCGTTTTCGATGACCTTGACGTTACCGTTTTCCAGAACGGAGACGCACGAGTTGGTGGTCCCCAGGTCGATACCGATGATTTTGCCCATGTTAACTCTCCCGAAACTTGAATTTGGTAGCAGCGACTACTTTTGCCAACTGCGGTAATACTTGAAGGCTTGACACCTAAATGGGGATGCCCCGATGGATTTCAAGCCTTTTCATTGATCGAAGGTTGCGCCGCGCTCGGCGCCTTGCTGACCACCACCATGGCGGGGCGCAGCAGGCGGCCGTTCAGCAGGTAACCCTTCTGGAACACGTTCAGCACACTGTTCGGCTCGACCTCAGCGCTTTCCTGCATAGCCATGGCCTGGTGGTGCTCCGGGTTGAACGGCTCACCGTGCGGATCCACAACTTCGAGGTTGTAGCGCTTGAGGGTGTCCTGGAACATCTTGAGGGTCAGCTTGACGCCTTCGCGAATGGCTTTGACTTGCTCGTCTTCGTCATTGGAGTGCGCCAGGGCCAGCTCCAGGCTGTCAATTACCGGCAGCAGGTCGTTGGAGAACTTCTCCAGGGCAAACTTGTGGGCTTTTTCCACATCCTGCTCGGCGCGACGGCGCACGTTCTGCAAGTCGGCTACAGCGCGCAGCGACTGATCCTTGGCGGCGGCCAGCTGCTCCTCGAGTTCCAGAACACGGGCGTCCGCAGTGGTTTCTGCACCGGTTTCTTCAACGTTAAGGTCTTTTTCGTTCAGCTGTTCGTCAGCCATGGGGTCTCTCCTGCGCAATTTTGTGGACTGCGAGCCAGGCTCGCCTTGGATGTCGGCTATATGGGGTCGGAAAAACCAGCTTCAAGGGGCAAGGTGGTTTTCCGGGCAGCAACAGAATCTGCCAAGGAGCATTGGCAGGCCTGAAAAAAGTACTGTATAAATAACCAGATCTGACTTTCGGGAGCCGCCCCCATGCTGGTGCACCTGTCCATTCACAACTACGCCATCGTCGAGCACCTCGACCTCGAAATTGCCCGCGGCATGTCCGTCATCACCGGCGAGACCGGTGCGGGCAAATCGATCATGCTCGACGCCCTCGGCCTTGCCTTGGGCGACCGGGCCGACAGCGGCGTGGTGCGCCCCGGCACCGACAAGGCAGATATCCTCGCCACCTTCGACCTGGTGGACATTCCCGAGGCCCATGCCTGGCTGGCCGAACGCGACCTGGACAACGACGGCCTGTGCATCCTGCGTCGGGTCATCACCGCCGAAGGCCGCAGCCGCGGTTACATCAACGGCACACCCTGCCCGCTCGGCGACCTCAAGGCGCTGGGCGAACTGCTGATCGATATCCACAGCCAGCACGAACACCAGTCGCTGCTCAAGACCGATACTCACCGCCGCCTGCTCGACGAGTACGCTGGTGCCGTCGACCTGGCCCGCCAGGTGCAACTGGCGGCCAAGCGCTGGAACCAGACGCGCCTGGAGCTGGAACGGCTGTCCAACTCCGGCGATGAGCAGCGCGCCCGCCACCAGTTGCTGAGCTATCAACTGGAAGAGCTGGACAACCTTGGCCTGGGTGAACACGAACTGGAACATCTGGAGCAGGAGCACAAGAACCTGACCAGCGCCGAAGCGCTGTTCGGCATCTGCCGCCAGGTTATCGATCAGTGCAGCGAAAGCGATTCGGGCAACGTGCTGAGCGCCCTCACCTCCAGCCTCAACCGGCTGGGTGCAGCCACCCACTCACCCAAAGCCCTGGTTGAAGCGGCCAACCTGATTGCCAGCGCGCAGATCCAGGTAGAAGAAGCCGTGGGCGAGCTCAACCGCTTCCTCGACAACTTCGACGCCGACCCTATGCGCCTGCAAGCCTTGGAAGAGCGCCTCGACACCATCTATACGCTGGCGCGCAAACATCGCGTGCACCCCACCGAGCTGCCTCACCTGCAGCAGCAGTTGATGGAAGAGATCGAAGGCCTGAACGCCAGCGACGAGTCAATCGAGCGATTGGGCGAAGAGCTTGCCGCCTTCGCCCAGCACTATAAAGAGAAGGCTCGTGAACTCAGCAGCCTGCGCCAGCAAGCGGCGCAGCAGCTGGCAGGCGCAGTGGAGCAGGAAATCCAACGCCTGGGCATGCCTGGTGGGCGCTTCTGCATCGAACTGACGCCCAACGAAGGCGCAGATTTGTCGCCCCACGGTTTGGAGCAGATCGAGCTGCTGGTCAGCGCCAACCCCGGTCAACCGCTCAAAGGGCTGGCAAAGGTAGCCTCAGGCGGCGAACTGTCGCGTATCAGCCTGGCGATCCAGGTGATTACCGCGCAGACCTCGCGGATCCCCACCTTGGTGTTCGACGAAGTCGACGTGGGCATCGGCGGCCCCACTGCAGAAATCGTCGGGCAACTGCTGCGCCGCCTGGGCGAGCGCGGGCAAGTACTGACCGTGACCCACCTGCCTCAGGTGGCCGCGCAAGGGCATCACCACCTGTTCGTGCACAAGGTGCGCAACAGCGATACCACCCACACGGCCGTGGCCAGCCTAGGCAAGCGTGAGCGGGTCGAGGAAGTGGCGCGAATGCTAGGCGGCATCGACCTGACCAAGGAATCCCTGGCGCATGCGCGCAAGATGGTCGTTTCCTGCAAGGCTTAATGCTACCCGCGCTGGCCCTATCGCCGGCAGGCAAAACATGGTTCTGCCCAAGCCAGAAAGCACAAAGGCGACCCTAGGGTCGCCTTTGCCATTTATAACGATAAAAAATCGTTACTTCTTCTTACGCACATACAGGACCAGATTGTGGTCCACCAGCTCGTAGCCATGCTCGGCCACGATTTCGCGCTGGCGCTTCTCGATTTCGGCGTCCATGAACTCGATGACTTCACTGGTATCCACGTTCACCATGTGGTCGTGGTGACCGCCATCGGCCAACTCGAACACGGCGTGGCCGCCGTCGAAGTTGTGGCGAACCACCAGGCCAGCCGCTTCGAACTGGGTCAGTACGCGATAGACGGTGGCCAGGCCTACGTCCTCGCCTGCCTCCATCAGCGCCTTGTAGACATCTTCGGCGCTCATGTGACGCTGCTCGGTGGAATCGAGCATCTGAAGGATCTTGACTCGAGGCAGGGTCACCTTGAGACCGGCTTTGCGCAATTCGCTATTTTCAACCATGGTCAGCTTTCTCGCCGATGCTGCTTCGCAGCTTCTCTTAATACGGGTATGATCGGGGTTTACGTTGTCCAGCCAAGATAGTGGAAGTCGCCCACCGATGCAAAACACCAAGCTCTTGCTAAACAGCCTCGCCCTCGCGGGACTGCTCGCACTCGCCGGTTGCTCGTTTCCCGGGGTTTACAAAATCGACATCCAGCAGGGCAATGTCGTCACGCAAGACATGATAGACCAATTACGCCCCGGAATGACCCGACGGCAAGTAAGGTTTATCATGGGCAACCCGCTGATTCAGGACACCTTCAACACCAACCGTTGGGACTACCTGTACAGCCTGCAGCCAGGTGGCGGTAAGCGTCAGCAAGAACGCATGAGTGTGTTCTTCAACGAAAGCGACCAGCTGGTCAGCCTGTCTGGCGACTTCATGCCAGGCGTCAGCCGCGACCAGGAAATCCTCGGCGGAAGCAGCGACACCACGGTCAGCCCGGCCACCGAGCCAGGCCAGGCCGAACAGCCAGCCGCGCAACCTGTGGAAAAACCAGCCAAGCCTGGCTCGACCGAAGAATCCATCCAGCGCGAAATCGACACCATCGAGACCACCCCGGTACCGACCCCTGCACCGCTGGAAACCCGCTAATAGGGCCAGCAGGCACAAAAAAGCCCGGACGTGTTCCGGGCTTTTTGTTTTCGCCCGTTTCAATCAGGTATTCAGTTGCTTGGCGCGCTGGCAGAAAGCATCAACCAACGTGTTGGCCGCCTGGTTGAACAGTGGGCCCAACGTGGCGCGCACAATCGGCCCGGCATAGTCGAAGGACAGGTCGAGGCTGATCTTGCAGGCCTTTTCACCGAGCGGCTTGAACACCCACACACCATGCAGCTGGGTGAACGGCCCTTCTTCGAGGTTCATCTCGATCGACTGCCCCGGTACCAGCACGTTACGCGTGACGAAGTGCTGGCTCATGCCCCCCTTGGCCACTTCGAGCTTGGCGCGCATATGCGTTTCGCTGGCTTCCATTACCGTCGAGGCCGAGCACCACGGCAGAAACTCAGGGTAGCTGGCCACATCGTTGACCAGATCGTAGAGCGCCTGGGCGGGGTATGGCAGCAGGGCAGAGCGTTGAATATGGGTAGTCATCCAGGCGTCACTTCCAAGGCTGGGTGGCGACGCTTCGCAGCGTGCCGAAAACAGGTTCTGTGCGTATGACAGGGTTTGTATTGTCCGGTATTCATTCCAGTGGCTCAAGCACACCGAAATCCCATAGCGGACGACGCGCGGACTTGCCTATAATGCCGCCCCTATGGCTAAGCAAAAAAAACATCCGACCGGGACCATCGCGCAAAACAAGAAAGCGCGACACGATTACTTCATCGAACACAAGTTCGAGGCCGGGCTGGTCCTGTCCGGCTGGGAAGTAAAAAGCCTGCGCGCCGGCAAGGCACACCTGACAGACAGCTATGTGCTGCTCAAGGACGGTGAAGCCTGGCTGTTCGGCAGCCACATCACCCCGCTGACCACCGCCAGCACCCACGTCATCGCCGACCCCATCCGCACCCGCAAGCTGCTGCTGAACAAGCGCGAGCTGGAGCGCCTGGAGGCCGCCGTGGCGCAAAAAGGCTACACCTGCGTAGCCTTGGCGCTGTACTGGAGCAAGCACCTGATCAAGTGCGAAATCGCACTGGGCAAGGGTAAGAAGGAATTCGACAAGCGCGACACCATGCGCGAACGCGATTCCAACCGCGAGCTGCAGCGGGCTGTACGAAACAAGGGCAAGGAAGACTAGCTCTTCTTCAGCCTGTTCCGGCCTCTTCGCGGGTTTACCCGCGAAGAGGCCAGCACTGCCCATACAAATCTCAACGCCCGCTGCGCCGCTCCGCCCGCGCCACGCGCTGCGCTTCTTCGTGCGCCTCTTCCAGCACCTCCTGCACATACAAAATGTGCCGGCTGGACACCTCCCGCGCATCCTCCGCCCTGCCCTCGACAATCGCCAGGTACAGCTCCCGGTGCTGGCTGATCAGCATGTCCCGGGTCTCGGTGCGTTGCTGGTACATGCCACCAATGTTGGTCACCACGTTGCGCTTGAGCAGGTCGAACAGCCCTCGGATGGTATGCAGCAACACCGCGTTGTGGCTGGCCTCGGCAATCGCCAGGTGGAAGCTTGCATCGGCTGCGCCCTCTTCCGCACGGGTCACTTCATCGACCCGGGCATAGCAGTCCTGCAGTGCATCGAAGGCCGCCTTCAACCGCGCCCGATCCGGCTCGGTGGCACGCTGGGCAGCGTAATAGGCGCAGGACGCCTCCAACGTGTGGCGGAACTCAAGCAAATCACGCTGGGCCTCGGCACTGTGCTCTAGCAACTGCAGCAACGGGTCGCTGAAAGTGGACCCCAACGACTCGGCAACAAAATTGCCCCCGCCCTGCCGGCTGACCAGCAGCCCCTTGGCCACCAGTTTCTGGATCGCCTCACGCAGTGACGGGCGGGACACGCCGAACTGTTCGGCAAGGACGCGCTCGGCCGGCAGCCGCTGCCCCGAGGTCAGCGTACCTTCCAGAATCATCCCTTCCAGACGATCGACAATGTCGTCGGACAGGCGCCGTTGGCGGACCTGATCAAAAACCATCACATGCTCTCCACAAACCCCCGGCAAATTTCAGGGGGCGCCTATTCTCGCCGATCCAGGCCGCGCAAACACCCACCAAGTCGCGATTTTCCCAGCACATCAGGTGCCCGCTCATCGGCACGCGACCAAAGTTTTGCACGGGACAAATTGACACACCCATGACAGCGCTTTTAACCTAGCGCCCAGTCATTGTAAATTGGTCTTACCAATTATCCAATGCCAGTGCTGACCAACAACAATTAGGGGCCACCCCATATGCAAACCTGGCAACAACTCTATAGCCCGCTTGGTAGTCTTGGCCTGTCCGCATTGGCGGCGGTCATTCCCATCGTGTTCTTCTTCCTTGCCCTCGCCGTGTTCCGCCTTAAAGGCCACGTAGCCGGCAGCATCACCCTCGCGTTGTCGATCCTGGTGGCCATCTTCGCCTTCCAGATGCCTGTCGACATGGCTTTCGCCGCCGCGGGTTATGGCTTCCTCTATGGCCTCTGGCCAATTGCCTGGATCATCGTTGCGGCGGTGTTCCTGTACAAACTCACGGTCAAGAGCGGCCAGTTCGAAGTGATCCGCAGCTCGGTGCTGTCGATTACCGACGACCAGCGCCTGCAAGTGCTGCTGATCGGCTTCTGCTTCGGTGCCTTCCTGGAAGGTGCGGCAGGCTTTGGTGCACCGGTGGCAATCACTGCCGCGCTGCTGGTGGGCCTGGGCTTCAATCCGCTGTACGCCGCCGGCCTGTGCCTGATCGCCAACACCGCACCGGTAGCCTTTGGCGCCCTGGGCATCCCGATCATCGTGGCCGGCCAGGTGACGGGCATCGACGCCTTCCACATCGGCGCCATGACCGGCCGCCAGCTGCCGCTGCTGTCGCTGTTCGTACCGTTCTGGCTGGTGTTCATGATGGACGGCCTGCGTGGTGTGAAAGAAACCTGGCCTGCCGCCCTGGTCGCCGGCCTGAGCTTCGCCGTCACCCAGTACTTCACTTCGAACTTCATTGGCCCGGAACTGCCCGACATCACCTCGGCCCTGGCCAGCCTGATAGCCCTGACCCTGTTCCTGAAAGTGTGGCAGCCCAAGCGTTCGTTCAGCGAAGCCAAAGGCAGCGTCGGCGCAGCGGTTGTGCAGCCAAGCGGCAGCCAGCCTAGCCCGTACAGCTTTGGCGAGATCTTCAAGGCCTGGTCGCCGTTCCTGATCCTCACCGTGCTGGTCACCATCTGGACCCTGAAGCCGTTCAAGGCAGCGTTCGCCCCGGGCGGCGCGATGTACAACTTCGTGTTCAACTTCGCCATCCCGCACCTCGACCAGCTGGTGATCAAGACCGCACCGATCGTTGCCGCGCCAACCGCCATGCCAGCGGTATTCAAGCTCGACCCGATCTCCGCCACCGGCACCGCGATCTTCCTCTCGGCGCTGATTTCCATGGCGGTGCTGAAGATCAACTTCAAAACTGGTCTGACCACTTTCAAAGAGACCTTCTGGGAGCTGCGCTGGCCTATCCTGTCGATTGGCATGGTGCTGGCCTTCGCGTTCGTCACCAACTACTCGGGCATGTCTTCGACCATGGCCCTGGTACTGGCCGGCACCGGCGCCGCGTTCCCGTTCTTCTCGCCGTTCCTCGGCTGGCTGGGCGTGTTCCTGACCGGTTCCGACACGTCGTCCAACGCCCTGTTCAGCTCGCTGCAGGCCACTACCGCGCACCAGATCGGGGTGAACGACACCCTGCTGGTAGCCGCCAACACCAGCGGCGGCGTGACCGGGAAGATGATCTCGCCGCAATCGATCGCCGTGGCCTGCGCCGCCACCGGCCTGGTGGGCAAGGAGTCCGACCTGTTCCGCTTCACCGTCAAGCACAGCCTGTTCTTCGCCACCATCGTCGGCCTGATCACCCTGATCCAGGCTTACTGGCTGACCGGCATGCTGGTTCATCACTAAAGTGAAAGGGGCCGGGCGCCATGGCGCGCCCGGCACTCCCCACAAGCAACGCTGCGAGAATCCATGATCATTTCTGCCTCTACCGACTATCGCGCCGCGGCCCAACGCAAGCTGCCTCCTTTCCTGTTCCACTATGCCGACGGCGGCGCCTACGCCGAGCACACCCTGCGCCACAACGTGTCGGACCTGGCCGGCATTGCCCTGCGCCAGCGCGTGCTGAACAACATGTCCGAGCTCAGCCTTGAGACCAAACTGTTCGACGAAACCCTGAGCATGCCCGTGGCGCTGGCCCCGGTCGGCCTCACTGGCATGTACGCCCGGCGTGGCGAGGTGCAGGCAGCCCGCGCGGCTGCGGCCCACGGCATCCCGTTCACCCTGTCTACGGTGTCGGTGTGCCCGATCGAAGAAGTGGCCCCGGCCATCGACCGGCCGATGTGGTTCCAGCTGTACGTGCTGAAAGACCGCGGCTTCATGCGCAACGCGCTGGAGCGGGCCAAGGCGGCCGGGGTCAAGACCTTGGTGTTCACCGTCGACATGCCCGTACCCGGCGCCCGCTACCGCGACGCGCATTCCGGCATGAGCGGCAAGAACGGCCCACTGCGCCGCGTGCTGCAGGCCATGACCCACCCTGAATGGGCGTGGGACGTCGGCGTGATGGGCCGCCCGCATGACCTGGGCAACATCTCCAAGTACCGTGGCAACCCCACCGGCCTTGCCGACTACATCGGCTGGCTGGGCAACAACTTCGACCCGTCCATCTCCTGGAAAGACCTGGAGTGGATCCGCGAGTACTGGGACGGCCCGATGATCATCAAAGGCATCCTCGACGCCGATGACGCCCGCGATGCGGTCAAGTTCGGCGCCGACGGTATAGTGGTGTCCAACCACGGCGGCCGCCAGCTCGATGGCGTGCTGTCCAGTGCCCGCGCCCTGCCGGCGATTGCCGACGCGGTCAAAGGCGACCTGAAGATTCTCGCCGACTCCGGCATCCGCAGCGGCCTCGACGTGGTGCGCATGATCGCCCTGGGCGCCGACACTGTACTGATCGGCCGCGCCTTCCTCTACGCCTTGGCCGTGCATGGCCAGGCCGGGGTGAAAAACCTGCTGGAGCTGTTCGAGAAGGAAATGCGCGTGGCCATGGTGCTGACCGGCGCCAAGTCGATCAGCGAGATCACCCGCGACTCGCTGGTACGCGAACTGGGCGCCTGACCGCCTGCAAGAACGACCGCCTGATTGACCCGGGGCATGTGGCGCACAGACGCCACGGCCCCGCGAGGAGACTGCATGAGCTTGCCCGCTGCGTTCCTGCGTGATGCCGAGCGCCTGATACCCGCCGAACGCCGCTTCGACGACCCCACTTCCACCCTGGCCTTTGGCACCGACGCCAGCTTCTACCGGCTGATCCCCAAGCTGGTGGTGCGTGTCGAGTCCGAAGACGAAGTGGTCGGCCTGATCAAACTGGCCCAGCGCGAGCGGGTGCCGGTCACCTTCCGCGCCGCTGGCACCAGCCTGTCTGGCCAGGCCATCACCGACTCGGTGCTGATCGTGCTTGGCGATAGCTGGGGGGGTAAAGAAATTCGCGGCCAGGGCGAGCAGATCCGCCTGCAGCCCGGCGTCATCGGCGCCCAGGCCAACGCCTGGCTGGCCCCCTTCGGGCGCAAGATCGGCCCGGACCCTGCCTCGATCAACGCCTGCAAGATCGGCGGCATCGTCGCCAACAACGCCAGCGGCATGTGCTGCGGCACCGCGCAAAACACCTACCACACCCTGGCCGGCCTGCGCCTGGTGCTGGCCGACGGGACCCGCCTGGACAGCGAAGACCCGGCCAGCGTGGCCGCCTTTGAACGCAGCCATGCCGACCTGCTGGAGGCGCTGGCCCGCCTGGGCCGCGAAACCCGCGCCAACACGGCACTGGCTGAGCGCATTCGGCACAAATACCGGCTGAAGAACACCACCGGCCTGTCGCTGAACGCACTGGTGGACTTCGACCAGCCGCTGGACATCCTGCAACACCTGCTGGTGGGTTCCGAAGGCACTCTGGGCTTTATCAGCGCCGTCACCTACGACACCGTGCCCGACCACCCGCACAAGGCCAGTGCCCTGCTGGTGTTCCCCAGTGTCGAAAGCTGCTGCCGCGCGGTCACCGTGCTCAAGCGCCAGCCGGTTTCCGCTGTGGAACTGCTCGACCGCCGCAGCCTGCGCTCGGTGCAGAACATGCCCGGCATGCCGCTGTGGGTAAAAGGCCTGTCGGACAACGCCTGCGCCCTGCTGATCGAGTCCCGCGCCGCCAGCCAGAGCCTGCTGCATGAGCAACTGCAACAGGTGATGGCCTCCATCGCCGATTTCCCGCTGGAACAACAGGTGGACTTCAGCGAAGACCCGGCCGTGTACAACCAGCTGTGGAAAATCCGCAAGGACACCTTCCCCGCTGTCGGCGCCGTGCGCCAGACCGGCACCACGGTCATCATCGAAGACGTGACCTTCCCCATTGAGCAGCTGGCCGAAGGCGTCAACCGCCTGATCCAGCTGTTCGACAAGCACCGCTATGACGAAGCGATCATTTTCGGCCACGCGCTGGAAGGCAACCTGCACTTCGTCTTCACCCAGGGCTTCAACAGCGCCGAGGAAGTCGCCCGTTACCAGGCCTTCATGGACGACGTGGCGCAACTGGTGGCCGTGGAGTTCGGCGGCTCGCTGAAGGCCGAACACGGTACCGGGCGCAACATGGCGCCGTTCGTAGAGCTGGAATGGGGCCATGACGCCTACCAGCTGATGTGGACGCTAAAGCGCCTGCTCGATCCCAATGGCATCCTCAACCCCGACGTGGTGCTGAGTGAAGACCCGGACATCCACCTGAAAAACCTCAAGCCGCTGCCTGCCGCCGACGAAATCGTCGACAAGTGCATCGAGTGCGGCTTCTGCGAACCGGTGTGCCCGTCCAAAGGCCTGACCCTCAGCCCGCGCCAGCGCATCGTCATGTGGCGTGACATTCAGGCCAAGCAGCGCGCCGGCATCGACACCCGCGAACTGATGCAAACCTACCAGTACCAAGGCATCGACACCTGCGCCGCCACCGGCCTGTGCGCCCAGCGCTGCCCGGTGGGCATCAATACCGGCGAACTGGTGAAAAAACTGCGCAGCCAAGCTGCCGACCACGGCAAGACCGCCGACTGGCTGGCCGATCACTTCCACACCGCACTGGGCGGCGCCCGCCTGACCCTGACCGCCGCCAACACCGCACGCAAGCTGCTCGGCGCCCCCCGCCTGAGCCGCCTGACCGCCTCGTTGAGCAAAGCCAGCAAAGGCCGCCTGCCCCAGTGGACGCCCGCGATGCCACAGCCGCTGCGCCCGCTGGACTTCGGCCCGGCCAGCAACGACGCCCGCCCCCGCGTGGTGTACCTGGCCGCCTGTGTTTCACGGGTGATGGGCCCGGCCTATGCCGACCGCGAGCAAAGTTCGCTGCTGGACAAAACCCGCGCCCTGCTGGAAAAGGCCGGCTACCAGGTGGTGTTCCCCGACAACGCCGACAGCCTGTGCTGCGGCCAGCCCTTCGCCTCCAAGGGCTACCCCGAACAGGCCGAACACAAACGCCAGGAACTGATCACCGCCCTGCTGCACGCCAGCCGCGGCGGCCTTGACCCGATCTACTGCGACACCAGCCCCTGCACCCTGCGCCTGGTGCAAGACCTGGGCGAAACACGGCTGGACCTGTACGACCCCGTGCGCTTCATCCGCACCCACCTGCTCGACCGCCTGGAGTTCACCCCCCAGGACGAGCCGGTGGCTGTACACGTGACGTGCAGCACCCAGCACCTGGGTGAGAGCCAGGCCTTGATCGACCTTGCGCGACGTTGCAGCAAACAGGTGGTGATCCCGGAAGGCATTCATTGCTGCGGCTTTGCCGGCGACAAAGGCTTCACCACCCCCGAGCTCAATGCCCACTCGCTGCGCAGCCTGAAGGATGCGGTGCAGTATTGCAGCGAAGGCATCTCCACCAGCCGCACCTGCGAGATTGGCCTGTCGAGCCACAGCGGCATCGACTATCACGGCCTGGTCTACCTGGTAGACCGCGTTACCCGGCCGCGCAGCATTTAGGCTGGAGGGGGTCGCCGTTAGGTTTGCGGCGCCGGTGAGACCGAGCGCCGCCCGCGCGGCGCATCGCGAGCTGCGCTCGCTCCTACCTTTGTTTAGGGCCAATCCTGCCTGTGGCATTTGCACACGAACGCCTTGGCGCATGGCTGGATATCGCGCCGTACAAACAAGGCGGTCGCGCGAGCCTGTCGCAGGCATAACTGGCCCGAAACAAACGTAGGAGCGAGCACAGCTCGCGATGCGCCGCGCGGGCGGCGCTCGGTCTACCAGGCGCTATAGCAACAAAGGCGAGCACCAGCAGCCCCGATCCCGATTGAACCCCCGCCAATCCCCCACAGTCCACCTTACAGGCCCACCTTCCAGAGGCCCCAGAGGAGACACCCATGAAAGGTACCGCGCTTTCGGCCCTGTTCGCGGCCGCCACCCTACTGGCTTCGCCTGTGTTTGCCGCCGAAGACCTCTGCACCACCAACCTGCAAAAGATCGACGACAGCATGGCCACCGCCGGCGCCACCTCCGAAGGCCTGGACAAGGCCATCACCGAGCACGTCGACAAAGCCAAGGCCGCCCAGGCCTCCGGCGACACCAAGGAATGCATCGCCATCACCAGCAAAGTGCTGGAGCGCCTGGAAAAAACCGAGAAAGGCAGCGGCACCGGCAGCGGTGGTGCGTGACCCCGAACGCGGGCGACAGGACCGGCTGTCGACGTCGCCCGCGCAATGGCGTATACTCCACCTCACGTGCCGTAAGGTGCGTTAGCCAAGAGCTAGTGTGGGGCCGATTAGGATTCGACGCCGGTAGCGAAACTCTAGGTGCATGCCGAGTTGGTAACAGAACTCGTAAATCCACTGTTGCAACTTTTATAGTTGCCAATGACGAAAACTACGGCGCGGAGTACAAGCTGGCTGCGTAAGCGGCCCTCTTGACCCGTTGCTTCTGGTAGCTTCGGCTCCAGCAATCACTAGGGGATGCCTGTAAACCCGAACTGATTGTCATACAGAACAGGATCGTCGCGTAGCACGTTGTGGGCGAAGTGACTAAAACTTACACAACTCATCCAAAGCACCCTGCCCGTCGGGCGGCTGCGGATTAAATCAGTAGACACGGCTAAGCATGTAGTACCGACAGCGGAGTACTGGCGGACGGGGGTTCAAATCCCCCCGGCTCCACCAAATGATCAATCAAAGACGTCCACGGACGTCTTTTTTTGTGCCTGGAAGCCAGTGAAATCAAGGGTTTACTGCTCTTTTGAGGGCCACAACGGTTTTTTGAGTTCCAGCCGTCCCGGTATTCCCGGTGGTATTCCAGCCTACCTGGGGCTAATCTTGGGAATACCAAAAGGTGTCATGGAGCCTCTCCCATGTGCGCTCAAACAGCTCGTCTCTCCGACCGCCAACTCAAGGCGGTCAAGCCCAAAGACAAGGACTATGTCCTCACGGATGGCGACGGCCTCCAGCTCCGAGTCCGGGTAAACCGCTCGATGCAGTGGAATTTCAACTACAGGCATCCGGTCACCAAGAATCGAATCAACATGGCGCTCGGCTCCTATCCCGAGGTCTCTCTGGCGCAAGCTCGGCGAAAAGCGGTTGAAGCTAGGGAAGTACTTGCCCAGGGGATCGACCCCAAAGCTCAGCGCAATGATCTCGCGCAGGCCAAACTAGCCGAGACAGAACATACGTTCGAGAAAGTAGCTAGCGCCTGGTTCGAGTTGAAAAAGGACTCGGTCACGCCGGCCTATGCTGAGGACATCTGGCGCTCACTCACGCTGCACGTTTTTCCGAGCATGAAATCGACTCCAATCTCGGAAGTCAGTGCACCGATGGTGATCAAGATCCTTCGCCCTATCGAATCCAAAGGCAGCTTGGAAACGGTGAAGCGGCTTAGCCAGCGCCTCAACGAGATCATGACCTACGGGGTCAATTCAGGAATGATCTTCGCGAACCCGCTCAGCGGGATTCGGGCGGTGTTCAAGAAACCGAAGAAAGAAAATATGGCGGCGCTACCGCCCGAGGAGCTTCCTGAGCTCATGCTGGAAATAGCGAACGCCAGTATCAAGCGCACGACACGCTGCCTGATCGAGTGGCAGTTGCACACGATGACCCGCCCCGCGGAGGCGGCAACTACTCGCTGGGTAGACATCGACTTTGAAAGGCGAGTCTGGACTATCCCGCCGGAGCGGATGAAGAAGCGCCGCCCGCACAGCATCCCGTTGAGCGATCAAGCCATGTCATTGCTGGAGATACTGAAGTCCCACAGTGGTCATCGAGAATACGTCTTCCCGGCAGACCGAAACCCTCGTACTCATGCCAATAGCCAGACCGCCAACATGGCGTTGAAACGCATGGGCTTCCAGGACCGCCTGGTCAGCCACGGCATGCGCTCAATGGCCAGCACCATATTGAATGAACATGGGTGGGACCCGGAGCTCATCGAAGTGGCGTTGGCGCACGTCGACAAGGATGAGGTACGCAGTGCCTACAACCGAGCCGACTACATCGAGCGACGGCGGCCGATGATGGCTTGGTGGAGCGAGTACATTCTGAAGGCGTCGACGGGCAATCTCTCGGCCAGCGCGATGAATGTGGCTAGGGATCGGAACGTAGTACCCATCCGATAGGGCGGCGACAACGGCGACACTGGCGACAGACCGCGTGCAATCTACATCCTTGCCGTCTGAGCGGATGGCGACAGTCGCCAACTCGCCTCGATTTTGGCTTCTCCGGCTAAGCCCGTGAGCATGGGGAGGCTTCGCATCCCCATGCTCACGGGCTAACACTAGAAAAGCGACAAACGGCCACTTTGCCACTGACACCCACCGACTTCCAAAGCACGCCAAAGGAGGAATCTGGCGCATTTCCATGTGCCCATCACCAATTGACCCGTGCCGCGGTGACCGATAGAACGAAGATTCAAAGCGCTGCCTTAGGCAGCACCCCAGATGACCAGAGCCTTCAAGGTCATGCCGCTAACCCGGTGGTTCATCCCAAAGTGCGATTCGCGCCCGGAGGCTCGCACGGTCATTCGCAAGAATGATGGACGCCCTCTAAACAATCCGCCTAGTGCGGCTGCCCGCTAACCCTTTAGCCCTGCAGCAACGAACCTGCTCGGCCGACGTTTTGCGCCAACCGTTCGCCCGTCTCTTTTTCCAGAAAAGAGACGGGCGCTCCTACCACTGCTGCAGCCCTCATCGCACATGGCTTTGCGGCAATTCCCCTCGTGACAATCGGCGTGACAAACACCGATGTCACCAGCAACAGCGCTGTAGATGATGGTGCCGCAGACCAGGGAATGGACTGCACCTGACTGACATTCAGGCATGCCCCGGTCATCGCAGTGCTGCTTGCAACTGGCTCAGGATCTCGCGGCACTGGTCTCGTCAGCCAATGCAGCCTCCACCCGCCCACCGGTAACGGTGTTCAGGAGGCCAGATCATGAGATGCCCTTGCTCCTGGTCGTAAGGAGCCGCCAGTCCCGCGTCAGTGGACACCCTCACAGGTCGCAGGGGCCTTGATCCCTGATAACACTCAACATTCTTGGCGGGATGACGCGAGGGAGAGATCGGTAATTTATGGAGGAAGGCTATGCAACTGCGCGAAGTCCAAGGGCCACCACGCCCCTTGTTGGAACAGCAGATTACGCCTCTACCCTACCCGGTCGCGGCGCTGGGCGATATTTTGGGGCCGGCCGTGGAACGCATCGCCGAAGTGATCGGCGTGCCCTGCGCCATGGCCGCGCAATCTGTTCTGGCCACGGCAGCTTTGGCGAGCCAGGCGCACGGCAATGTACACCTCGACGGCCGAATTTATCCGTTGTCGCTGTACTTTCTGACAGTGGCTTGCTCGGGTGATCGCAAAAGCGCGGTGGACCATGTTGCGTTGCAGGCCGTGCGCAGCTGGGAGAGGCAGCAGTGGATCGTCTATGGCGAACAGCTCAAGGCGCACCGAACTGCAATGAGCCTCACCGCGAAGTCACCGGCCTCGAAAAAGTCAGCACAGCCAGCACTGGACGCCCAACCTGAACCCGTCCAACCAAGACTCCTCAGTGCTGAGCCGACCATTGAAGGCCTGGTCAAAAGCCTCTGCCATGGTTTGCCGAGCATGGGGCTGTTCAGCGATGAAGGCGGGCAGTTTTTGGGCGGCAGCACCATGAACAAGGACAACATGATCAAGGCCATCACTCACTTGTCGACGCTGTGGGACGGTAGCCCGATTGATCGGTCGCGCGCGATGGCTGGGGAAAGTCTGCGTGCCTATGATCGCCGTCTCAGCATGCACTTGATGCTGCAACCCCGCCTGGCCGACCGCTTGCTTCAGGACGCAGATATCAAAGACCAGGGCATCCTGGGGCGCTGCCTGATCAGTTGGCCCGAGCGTCTGGTTGGACAACGGCTGTACAAAGCCATCGACCTGACCCGAGACCCAAAGGTGCACCTTTACCAGCAGCGCATTGCCGCGCTCATGCAGAAGCCTTGGTCACGGCATACAGATGGTGGCCTCACACCTGCGGTCATAGAGTTGAGCCCACGCGCCCGTGATGCATGGATTGCCATTCACGACACCATTGAATGCGAGTCAGGGGAGTTCGGCGAGCTGGTCAACGTCCAAGCTGCAGCGAGCAAAGCCGCCGCGAACGTACTACGCATGGCTGGTGTGATGGCGGTGGTTGAGGAGTCGACTGTATTGGAAGACATGCACATTCAGCGCGCCTCCACGCTGATGGATTACTACATGGCCGAGAGCCAACGCCTGACTGAACAGGAACCACTGAATAAGCTTCGCGCAGAGGCTGATTGCCTGCTGCGCTGGTTGATAAAGAAGAACTGGCCACCGTTTCGCCTGCGCGACCTTACGCGCAACGGCCCCCGCTTTGCCCGTAAAAGCACGCGGCACACCTTCGAGTTATTGCTGCAACTCGTTGCCCATAACTGGTTGGACAATGACGGGGACATATTCGAGGTGCGCCATGTTCCGACTCAATGACGCCGTGCGCCGCTATCGAGCGCAACATTGCTCGCCGACCGAGTTACGGTGTGTCGCCGCCACTGCCACCATTTTGTCGCCACCTTCCAAGCGAGATACGGCGGGGGTTGTCGCCAGTGTCGCCGCTGTCGCCAGTACAACATCTAAGCCCATCGACCTCGCTCAGCTCATCGAGCAGTTGCAAGAAGAAGGGGCTCTGCTGCAACACAGTGAAAACGCCCTCCTCATCCGCCCGGCACACTGGGGACAGTTGGACAGCCTCAGCGCCAACTGGAAAGCCCTGTTGCTGCACCTACAAGGCAACGATAAAGGTGAAGACAATGGCCCTGGTCGGTCGGCGTGACGGTCGCAACTTTGGCTATGGTCGCCAACTGAGCTATGCCGGGCGGCAGGCCCTGAAAGATCTGTTTGCCGGAGGTCACTTTGCCACAGTCAAAGCGCACAGCGATCGCTGGCAAGCCTTCGTACGCTGGTGCCGCTCAGAGAACGGCCCCGGTTATAACGATGCGCGCCAGATTGATCGACAGACGCTCCAAGACTACGCCGCATACCTGCGTCAGCAGATCCAGCAAGGCAATCTGTGCATCGCTACCGCGCAAAACCGCCTAAGCAGCGTCAACCGCACCCTCGCAGCGTTGCGCGGTGATCAGGATGTGAAAATCATCAGTCCGAGCCAGGCATTGGGACAGTATCGCTCCAACGTACGTACCATTGCGCCGGGTGGCCAAGATCACCAACAGGTGCAGCGCTTACTTGAAGCGCTCCGCTCACAACAACATGATCGAGTGGCTGCCATTGTTATGTTGGCCCGTGCAACTGGTATGCGTTTGCGAGAGGCGATCCTGGCGGACCTGCCTCGCTTGCACCACGAAGCTAAACACTTGGGGCGTATCAACATCCAAGAAGGCACCAAAGGCGGCCGCTCAGGGGCGTCAGCACCGCGTTGGATTCTCGCCAATGAAGAAATTAACGCAGCGCTCCAGATGGCACGTGAAGTATCGCCAGCCGGCAGCCGCAACCTACTGCGTCAAACCGAAAGCTACTCTTCATTCCTGAAACGGGCGGTGCTCCCCTCCCGTGAAATACTACATAGCCATGGGCTCAAGGGCTTCCATGATTTGCGCGCAGCCTATGCTTGTGAACGTTACGCGCGACTTACAGGCCATATCGCCCCTGTCAACAATGGCAAGGCCTATAAAATAGATCGCGACTCTGACCAGCAAGCGCGCCAAGAAATAAGCACTGAGCTGGGTCACAACCGGATTGATGTGGTTTCTGCCTACATTGGTGGTCGAACATGAGTAAACTGTTTGATATGACGCTGTTCCTAAGTGGCGTGTTGACTGGGTCGAAGAGTACAAAGCTACGACATCTGCGACAGGCGAAAATTATGCAAGCGGTGCTCCAACAGCGTTGGCAAAGTGATAATCCTTGGTCCTGGCAGCGGAAGCATATACGCTGGTTTATAGTTTATTACTTGAGGAACAAATCCCCAAGCACTAAGTATTACTATCGACTTACCGCTTTATTAATCTGGCGTCGCGTGAAGGGCCAAACAAACGAGAAAGACTTTTAATGGAGATTTATTCTGAAAGAATATCCGAGACAGCCGTACAAATAACATCAGCTGCCGTCTCAATCTGAAGAGCATCGGTAAACCTACCAATACTAAATCTAATAGTGCTTTCCGCGGCATCCCGATCCAAACCAATCGCATTTAAAACATGCGAGGTAGAATGATAACCACTACTACAAGCAGATCCGAGGGACGCGCAAATAAATGAGCTAATTCTAGCCAACAAGTGGCTAGCATCTACACCGAAGAAAATTATGCTAATATTGCCGGGATGGGTACTATCAACTGCCCCGTTTACTGAGAAATTTACACCCCGCCTTACCAGCAAGTGAATAAATAATTCTCTCAAGGATTTTACTCTTACTTTTTCTTCGCCACCTATTTCACCTAATAATTTAGAGGCCGAACCAAATCCAACGCACAACGCGGGAGACAATGTCCCCGACCTTTTACCCTCCTCCTGTCCTCCACCATGATGAAAAGGTAGAAGCATATCTTTTACGGCCGAATTAGCAAATAAAGCTCCAATACCTTTCGGACCGTAAATTTTGTGGGAGGAGAGACTAAGAAAATCTACACCCCATTCAGTAACACTTACATTGACGGCAACAGGAGCCTGTGACGCGTCTGTATGAAAGATAGCGCCTACACCATGAGCCATTCTACAGAGCTTAGAAATATCCTGAATAACTCCTATTTCATTATTAACCGCCATAACTGACACAAGCAAAACACTTGAATCCAACAGCAA
Organism: Pseudomonas sp. URIL14HWK12:I5; assembly: GCF_900176445.1. Classification (NCBI taxonomy): domain Bacteria; kingdom Pseudomonadati; phylum Pseudomonadota; class Gammaproteobacteria; order Pseudomonadales; family Pseudomonadaceae; genus Pseudomonas; species Pseudomonas sp. URIL14HWK12:I5. The sequence continues at coordinate 906,054 of NZ_FWXQ01000001.1, read as the reverse complement.
TTCATAGACACTAACATCGATCAAGCCAAACCTGTCGACAGGCAAAAGAATTACTTCAATACCATACAGCTCAGCTACAGCATGAGCTGTATCTAAAACGGATTTATGTTCAATACTGCTGACCAATATTTTTGATCTGGAACCACTTTGCTGGCAAATTGAATTAAATACCTGATTATTTGACTCAGTAGCGCCAGAGGTAAAAAATATTTCTTCTGCAGAAGCACCTATCAAAGATGACACAGAGGCTCTCGCCCCCTCTACAGCTGCATGAGCCTCCCACCCCATCGAGTGGTCGGAAGAGTGAGGGTTGCCGAAAAGCTCTTTGTAGAAGGGCTCCATTGCTGTGAAGGCCGGTTCCGCAAGGGGTGTTGTCGCTTGGTAGTCCATGTAAATTTTGCCGCGCACCAGCATAAAAGCCCCTTCAAAATGGCACTGGGGGATAGATCCAGTCGCATTGACCATAGTGAGGTTCCGCGCTATTGTCTAGCCTGGATCAAGCTTCCAGGCACAAGAATGTTCAACAGTCCGCTGCATGCTATCGGGTACACCCCGCAATTTTCAGGTCACGAGACGTTCCCTATGAGGTACGGATGGCTGAAAAAGGCCTACGATGCTGTTGCCGTAGCGCACCGCCGGGGTGCGTTGCAGTCCGTGTTCAATGAACCTAGCGCCATTGCCGACTTTGGTGTGGGTAAAAACATGGTTGCAGCTATCCGACATTGGGCGACGCAATGCGGTGTTATCAGTCAGGGCGGCAAGGGCAGCTTGTCTGCACCGACAGCACTCGGGAACAAAATTTTCGCCGACGATGGTTTGGACCCGTACATGGAGCATCCATCGACTTCATGGTTAGTACATTGGCAGCTAGCGTCCAACTCAAAACTTACTACTTGGTTTTGGGTTTTTAGCCACTTCCCCTCATCTTCCTTTGACCGTGAAAACATTGTTAGCGCCCTAGAGAAGTTAGGTGCGGATAGAAGCTGGAGCAGGATGGCTAATGCCACCCTGAAGCGAGACGTGGAGTGCTTCGTAAGAACGTACGCAGCCAAACACTTTTTAATAAAACAGTCACCTGAAGACTCTATGGAGAGTCCTCTAACCGAATTAAGCTTGCTCAAAGCAACAGGCAAAAAAGATGGTTTCAGGCTAATTAGAGGACCAAAAAACAGTTTAGGAGACGGCGTTTTTGCTTATGCTGTTTCTTCTTTTTGGGACTCATACTCCAAATCAAGCTCTACTATTTCATTTGAGGCGCTAGCCCATCACCCTGGATCTCCTGGAAAGGTATTCTTACTTACAGAGGAAGACCTAGCAGACAGGCTAAGCAGACTCGAAGCAATAACTAAATCAACGATTACTTGGTCAGAGACCGCTGGTTTGAAACAACTCGTACGTAGCCGCAGAATTCTAGCAGATGAAGCCCTTGCCTTTATTGACATCGACTATATTAAAAATGGGCATGAGGAGAACCGCTGATGCCCCTACTAGATGAAGTTACCGTTGCGCGCAGATTTCAACGTTCAATCAGAATTGACACCGACCTTACATCACCTGATGCCCTGATTGGATTCGTGTGCCCAGAGTCATCTGCCGCAGTTTTGACGTCGATGGCTACTCATCTCAAAGAGACCGGACAAGCCGCCTTCACATGGACAGGTCCATACGGTAGCGGCAAGTCGAGTTTGGTCATCGCCCTAAGCGCGCTAACAAGCCAAGACAAAGGTCGCAAGGCAGAAGCGGCAGCTTCAGTTGGGGCGAAAGCATCAGCGGCAGTGGATGCGGCATTTCCTTCCAATGGCACTGGCTGGACCACTCTCCCTGTGATCGGTCGCCGTGACGCTGTAAGCACGGTAATTGCGGAAGCAATGCAAGCCCAAGGACTTGGGCTTGATTTGCTAGCAAATAAAGTCACAGAGAAGCAGATACTAAATATAATCGAAGATCTATCTCAAGACCGAGACAAACGTTCCGGCCTGATTATTTTCATCGATGAGATGGGTAAGTTTTTAGAAGCTGCGGGCAAAAGTGGCGGGGATTTGTACTTTTTCCAGCTGCTTGCAGAGGTTGCTTCCCGATCAAATGGAAGGCTAGTCGTCGTAGGCGTTTTACACCAAGCTTTTGAAGAGTATGCTAATCGACTATCACGTGAAGCGCGTGATGAGTGGTCGAAAATACAGGGTAGATACATCGACCTAGCCGTAAACACTGCAGGCGAAGAACAACTAGACCTCTTAGCCAGAGCCATCCAAACAAATCGTCACTGCGAACCAAGCAAAGAGTCCCTAGTAATAGAAAAAGAAGTAAAGCGGCTCAGACCTTCTATTTCTGAAAACTTTTCACAACTTCTAGAAAACACTTGGCCCTTGCATCCGATTGTGTCATGTTTGCTTGGCCCTATTTCTCGAAGAAGATTTGGTCAGAACCAACGTAGTCTTTTTGGATTTTTAAACTCCGCAGAGCCATTTGGCTTTCAGGACTATTTAAGAACTGAGACTGGTCAGAATACGTACAATCCTGATCGCCTTTGGGATTATTTAAGGTTCAACCTGGAGCCGTCTATCCTCTCGTCACCAGACGGCCATAGATGGGCGATGGCTGCAGAGGCACTTGATAGATGTGAAGCAAATGGTGGAACAGAAATCCACTCGAACCTATTTAAAACAATTGCACTGCTCGATATGTTCAGAGAGCGATCCGGACTAAGTGCAAGTTCCATAATAGTTTTCGAAGCTGTTAACGGCAGTCTCGATGATAAGGAAAAAGCACTTCAAGATCTGCAGAAATGGTCTTTGATAATTTATCGCAAGCATCTTGACGCGTTCAGTATTTTTGCAGGCAGTGATTTTAATATCGAGTCAGCAGTAGAAAGCACCCTACAAGAAATCCATGATGTGCATTTCGGAACACTTCAAGCTATGGCTGGAATACAACCTATTCTAGCAAAGCATCATTATTTCTATAGAGGTTGCTTGCGTTGGCTTGATGTTAAGCTAGGATCCGTTTCCGCGGCGTCATCTACTGCATCTAGCTTTGTGCCAGAACCAAGCCTAGTGGGACAAATACTGCTTACACTTCCAACATATGGAGAAGATCTTCAGCAGGCAGAGCGTGCCTGCAAGGATGCTTCTCGTTGCGCAAGCCAAGCCGGAAAACAAGTTATTGTCGGATACCCCAAACATGCTTGGAGCATCATTAACCTAGCTCGCGAATTGAAAGCGTTAGAGAAGGTCCAAGAAGATCGGCCGGAGCTCCAGGGCGATCCGGTAGCTCGCAAGGAAATTTCAAACCGGTTGATCGTACTTCAAAACCAGTTGGAGTCGGAGCTACAGACTGCTTTTTCAACTGCAACTTGGTTCCGAGCAGGAAAAAAAATTAAGCCCCTCAATCAAAGCGGCCTTAATTCTTTGGCATCTGAAGTTGCAGAAGAGCTTTATCCAGACTCGCCTCGCATTCAGAATGAGCTGCTGAACCGAGCTAAACCTTCAAGCAATGCGATTGCGGCTCAGAATCTTTTGCTTAAAGCAATGGTAATGCATGAGGGTAAGCCACGACTGGGGATCGAAGGCTATCCCGCAGAAGGTGGGCTTTTCGACTCGCTACTTCTCCATACGAAATTGTATTCAAGCCAAGACCATAAATTCCAGCCACCTCACTGGGCTCACGACTCCTCTAATCTCTGCCCCGCATGGGATGCCGCCATTCGTCATGTAAAGGAAAACCAAACCCGCTCGATTCCTTTAACTGAGATATTTGACATCTGGGAAGGCCGGCCTTATGGGGTCAAACGAGGGCTAATGCCCACACTCTCAACGGCGCTTATCTTAGCCACAAGCAATGATATTGCCATTTATCGTGATGGGTTATTCCAATCCTCCTTCACAGACTTAGAGGCCGATTATCTAGCAAGGGATCCAAGCTCCATTCAAATCAGATGGACTAACCTTGGCAATTTGCCACTTGAACTTTTGAAGGGATTGAGCTCGATTGCTTCAAAGGTTAACCCTCATGTACTGGTAGATAGTCAGAGCTCAATAAGCGTAGCAAGAGCACTTGTTGGCATACATGACACTCTACCTGGCTGGACTAAACGGACTCAACGCATCTCACCTGCCGCCAAGAAGCTGAGAAGCTTGTTGAAAAATGCGTATGACCCTAATCAACTTCTATACACGGATATACCAGCAGCATGCGGGATTTCAAGTATTCCCGACACTAAGGAACACGTTATCAGAGTAGTCGACTTTGTAGAGTCGACACTTAACGAATTAAACCAAGCCTTCAGCCAGATGGTCCGCAAGCTTCAAAAAACGATGATGGATGAGCTTCGCGCCAAGCCTCACACTGAAGAAACTATCAAATCATTGCGGCAATCTGCACTAGTCCTGAAGCAATCTTCTGGGGACTTTCGTGTGGACGCATTTATAAATAGACTAGCCCTATACACTGGAGAATTGGCCCAGATTGAAGGCATTGGAAGTTTAGCAGCCAACAAACCTCCTGCGGACTGGATCGACACAGATTTAGACAAAGCACTCTTAGAGATAGCTTCCTTTTGTCGCGCCTTTCTACGCACAGAAACCTTTGCTCACGTCAAAAATAAGCCCACTGGAAACGGATCTATTTCGATAGTCACATCGCGTGCTGGTACAAACTTGCCGCTCCACGCTGAAATTCATATAACCCCAGAAGAACAGCTTCAGGTGTCAGCACTTATTTCGCAGTTAGAAAAAATACTGGCTAAGGAAAACTCTAGTTCTAACGTCGTTCTTGCTGCACTTGCGGAATTAAGCTGCGAGCGTATCCAACTTTCTCCTACTGAAAAATTCACAAAGGAGGAAACAGCATGACAGACGTGGTCGAGAAGCATGTACTGGGCCTTTCTGGAGGACGTGATAGCGCGGCATTAGCAATTTTCATGCGCCAAAACTTTCCTGACCTTGAGATTGAGTACTTCTATACTGATACTGGCAAGGAACTACCAGAGGTATATGAATTTCTCGGAAAGCTTGAGGGGTTTCTCGGTCAAACAATCCTACGATTAAATCCAAACCGGGACTTTGATTACTGGCTAAAACAGTACAACAATTTTCTCCCCTCCCCTCAAACTCGGTGGTGCACAAGACAACTTAAACTGAAGCCCTTTGAGGACTGGTTGAAACCTTACCTTGACGGGGGCACAAAAGTTCATAGTTACGTGGCAATCAGGTCAGACGAACCTTATCGAGAAGGATACAACGCGAAACAGCAAAATCTAGAAGTTCATTTGCCTTTCAGGGAGTTCGGCATTGATAAACCTGGAGTCGTTGAGCTTCTTGATAGTGCAGGAATTGGCCTACCAGCATATTACGACTGGCGATCTCGAAGTGGGTGCACCTTTTGCTTTTATCAGCAGAAAATCGAATGGGTCAGACTTAGCGAGAGGCATCCAGATGCTTTCGAAGAGGCTGTACAGTATGAAAAGACAGCCGTCTCGAATGGGTCACCATTTACATGGACTCAAGGTGAATCGCTTACAGATTTAATAGCCCCAGCCAGAGTAAGCCAAATAAAAGCTGACTACGAACTCCGGCTAGAGAGGGTCCAAGCACGGAAGATGAGCAACCCCCTACGTCCTGACATAGGCCTCATCGATGTCGATGAAGTCTATGGTCAGGCTAAAATGTGCGTTACATGTCATAAATAGAGCTTCAAACGGCCTTACCGTGATCGCTAAGGCCGCCCTCTACCTCATCAAGTATGTTCCAGAGTGGTTTCTGGTCAGTATCACTGAGAATTTGAAGAAGTTTTGGAATACCGGCGTTTGCCATACCTATTGCAAAGTCGAAAACTTTTTTGTTCTCTGCCAGCCCCTCGAAATCCTCTGTTATAGCAAGGTACGCAGCTTGAATATGCGTAATTCTATAGCTATCAGTACTTAGAATCGTCGCTGGGGTAACGTTATAGGTATCTTTTTCTGTTGCAGGTGCAAGCTTATACTTGACAGACAAGAGAAAAGCGCTATACCAAAAGTCTACTTGTCGATCAAAAGGTGACTGCTCTCTAGACTTACTCCCCCCTCCAGTCATGCAGTAACTCTTAATTTGATCATCATATTTTTTTGGCATTTCTATATTGAAACTAGAGAATGGATTCTCGGTCATCACACCAACTCCATAGACTTTCTTTCACAAACATCACAACTACCACGGTGATCACACTCACACCGAACCACTCGTGAGTCAGAAACCTCTGGCTTGTTCAACAACATTTTTGGATAGTGAGCAGGGTTAGTAAGAGTAAATACTCTTCCTGCGTGCCTATCCAATATTTCCTCAACGCCTTTAATTTCATCATGCGTAAGGAACAACACCACCTGAGAGCCTTCTTTGATGGTATTTATTAAAACAGATTGTTTTACATAACCTGACATCATACCAAGAGGCGTATCAATGATGTTCGGAGCCTCAACCTCACTTATTTTTGTGAGTGCCAGAATAAACGATAACGTAATTGCGCGCCTTGAGGCACCATTCAAATCTTGATCTGGGTTGAGACGATGCTTATCAGGCCCGTAAACCATGATATCAAACTCGTCAGTTAGCTCAGCACTTTGAATCAAACCAAATTGCGATTTCTCCCCCTCAGAACCAATCATTGAAAGAAAAATTCTATTCATCTCAACACTAACTTTTTTCAGCTCTTCATGCCTGAGCCTATCAATTATTGTCGAGAATACAACTTGTGCTTCCTTCGCTAGATCATAGTTAATCGTTGAGGTATTTGTCTTTCCTAATTTTTTCCTAACTACCTCTCTTTCCCGATCTGCATCTTTTAACCTCTCCGTCGCTTCGTGTATCCGGGAACTATGAGTCCCCTCGTCTGAGCGCAATTTTTGCAACTCAGCTAAAAGCTTTAAGCGCTGATCTTTGAGCTCAGGCACATGAGAGCCCTGTACAGTGCTCAGATCTTCCTCTACTTCCTGCAACTCCCTTTCAGACATAGTTACAGATGAGAGTAGTTGACTATAGCTTAGATGCATTTCAGAATAGCGACTTATCCAGCGAGGGGCCCCTACAGCTGGATCAACGCTTCTGATTCGGTAGAACAGACTTGACGCAGATTCTTGAACTAGATCTGAAGCACGGCTTTTTTCAATCGCGCCAGATATTTTTGACCTTCTAGAGCGCCCCTCTAATGAATCTGCAGTTAAATCGCTTCCACAGAAGCAAGAATCACGATCCAATAGCTCTTCTAGGATCGGAACATTAACTTTAGGAAGCTGCTTGCTCTGATTCCTTTTATTTAAGTTATCTTTAACCTTAACAATTGCCCCTTCCAAAATAGCTAAAGAGAGCTCTTCTCCACTTGCAAGCGATGATATAACTTTTAGTTGCTGCTTAGCATTTTCGGAAAGTCTGCTAATATTTTGTTGCGCCTGAGCTTTTTTCTTTACGAGCTTTTCTTTATCGCCGCGCAAAAGAGCTTCTTCTATCTTACTTTCAACTAAAGCATGCTCCCTAGTGACTTCTGCAATATTGAGCTCTGCCTCTTCCCGCTTAGCTTTCCATTCCTCTATATCTTCTTGAAGCCCGTTAATTCTATCGTTTAAAATTTCCAGCTCTTTAGCATAGTTCTTATTATCAATCTCTTGGCTAAAACGAGCTACTACTGTCCCTAGGTGACTGACAGTTTTTTCTAGAGTAGTAAGTCCTAGCAGCGCCTCAATCGCGTTGGTTACTCTCTGTCGTTTAATACTCTGTGAGGCCGCAGCTTCAATGAACGACATCGCGCTATCGCCATCAGTGAAATACACATCTTTCAACGATTCGGGAAGAGCACCTTCAATGATATCGTCTACTTCAAGATCTGGAACTTTGACATCTCCCGTTAAACCACTTCTCCATAGAGCCCTAACCTCGCTATGCCGAGGTTTCGCTCCCTCCTTTGGAGCATTTTCAACACATGATCTAATCAGATGGTAGCGCTGTGTGCTTATCTGGTGCCTACCTTTGCCAAGACCAGTAGCGTGCTCTACCTCAAATCTTATTTCTACGGAGACCTCAACACGCTTCTCACCACGAGCCGATGCATCAGATGGGAATAGTGAATACTCACCCTTCCTAGGTAGAGCTTTTGACCCATATAAGCACCACATTAAAGCATTCTGGCATGTGGTCTTCCCTGTTTCATTGGCGGCGCGAATAACAGTTAGTGGCTTTTCAGGGTCTACCGAAAAGTCCAGGGTCAACTCTTTTAACAGTCTAAAATTTTTTATAGTCGCTTCTAGTAGCTTCACACTTCGGCCCCTAAGATATCTGATGAACGCCGCGCGATTTCATCTTTTATATCTGATATAACGCCCCGCGATGAATTTTCGCCAACACTTGACTCTATTAGGTAAATCTTTTGGCATAAATCACTAAAGAGTTTTTGCTGTGCTGCGCCTCGATTTGACTCAAAAATGACTGACTCAATCATAGAGTTTATTTTTTTGTGCGATATACTCATAAAGCCCCCAACAAGCTAAGTAGCCTTTTTCCTGCATAATATCCGCCACTCGAATGCATAAAATTTGAGCTATGCTCCGAGAAAAACTGTACTCGCCGGTATTCTGACTCTAATAGCGATTTAAGGTCATCGTCAGCCTCACCATCTACAACAGGCAGCACAATGAAATCATGAATTGTCGCATGATTTTTTCCCGTTTTTTTTGAGGTCCGAAGCACTCGCCCTAACCTCTGTGTCCATTGCCTGATTACAGTATTACTAGCCAATAAATAGGCGGTCTCAGTCTGAGGAACATTGAATCCCTCATCCAATACACGCTTAGATGTTAGAACTTGTAACTCATCGTTAGAAAAGCTTGAAACCACTGATTGAAGTGATCGGTTATCAGCTGTTTCCTCTGCGGTTACCTGATGAAATCTGACGCCGAGGCTTCTTAGGCGCTCATTAACTTTAGTTAACTGCGCTGGGTTTTTATCAGTGCAGAAAATTAGTGTCTTCTTAATTTTTTCCGGGTCTGACGGCAAGACCGAAAACAACGTTTCTACTTTATTTTTAGCGGACTCTGTCAAAGCTCTGCGCCGGAGGCAAAGTCGTTGCCACTTTTCTTTAGCAGCGCCTTCTGTGTCATTCGCAGCATAAGAAACCTTCTTGATTTCATATGTTAGCTCCTGAAACTCCTCTTCTTCTTCAGCCGTCAAATAAACAAAGCTCGCATAATAGTCGAAGTTCACAAGACAGTTACCGATAGCGGACTTCAAACCATATTCAAATACAACACCACCAAAATAAGACAGCAAAAATTCAGTGCCTAACGGATCAAACTGCCGCTCAAATGTGGCAGACAATCCGATTTTATAATCAAATCTGTGTGGCATATTGATTTTTGCACTTTCGCTTCCAAGATTGTGCACTTCATCAGCTATCAACAGAGTGGAATATCCATTACCGCCAACATCATCAAACATACCACTAACCAAGGCTTGATGAGTTACGATCATTACCTCAGTTTTCGAAACGCCTAGCCTGAGGTTTCTTTGTTGAGTTTTTAGACATCTAGTGATCCAAGCCTGAGACTTTCCATTCGAATCTGCGGCTTCAATTCCAAACTCGCGCACATCACCGGCCCATTGGCTCATCAAGGCTTTTGTAGGTACCGATATTATAACTAGAATCGCCTTTTTTGTTTTAAGCACCTGTGTCGCAGCGATTAAAGAAGTATATGTCTTCCCACCACCCGTTGCTATAGATAAAATTCCACTTCCGTTATTGAGAAACCATGCTGAGACCGCATCACCTTGATGCTTGAATTCGCCTTCTTCATAATTTATGTATGCGGGAACGGACAGGGATGGCACGGCAGGAGCAACTTCTGTAGAAGCCACATCTGTAGGATTTCCATTACTTAGCAAAGTCTGTATGTTTTTATGGCACTCCGCTATATCAAAACTTTCTACGGATACGTATGTGCGAAGCGCTTTAACTGTCGCTTCATTCAACGATACTGTAGTTATGCCTTGCTGCTTCCCGGACCAGATCTGATTAAATTTGTCTTTCAGTGCAGAACATACTTGCCTGGACTCCTCTCCAAGCCAGGCACGACTGAGCGCGAGCTGCTCAAAATTTCTAACCATGCCACCAGCAGTAGCATTACTTGAGCCGTGAATTGCTAACTCCCCTTCGAGAGTTCTAAAAATCCAGCATTTTGCGTGAAAAATCCCCTCTGTCTTTATCGCTACTTTCAGCTCTACCCTTCCTGTCAACACTAGGTATGCAAGTGCCTTAACAGAGTACTCTTTCAATACTGAGGCTTGAATAAAACTATTTGGAAATAAAATCTCAAAAAAATCTTCGCCATTGCTGAATGCGCCCTCAAGTGCTGCCAAATCATTTTCTTTAAGATTTGGACTAATTAAAAAGCGCATTTTTCTTTCAGACGAAATGTTCAAGTAGCTAGAAACTGCTAAAGGTAGCTCACTGAAATAGCTACTAGCAAAATACCCTACCATACAGTCCATCGATTGAGACTTTTTGGATATCGGTGCAAATAGTTTTTCGTCGATGTTATCGTCAGACGGAAAATAAATTGGGGGTAGCGAACTCAAATCATCCATTTTACCTATCGCCTTCCTGCATCTAGGTTCCATTCCTCTGCGTGCTCATCAGCTGACAACTAGCTACGGCGCCCACTCATCAAGCTGTATATACATACAGCATACGAATCCAATAGCGATGTCCGACGTGGTCGAAGTGCCATTATGCATATGTTCCCTCTGCAGTGAACCCGCACCGCCATAAAAAGGCGCCGAACTGATGGTCGCCTCCGCTTCACCTCTGCTTTGGTCTCCCCAGAGCCCGACAGGGTCGGTAAAATTGTAGCTATGCCTGAGCAAGTGCTTGCTCGCATACGGATCCGCAAGTGGTCGAAACCATAGGCATCCGGTGCCCGCAACCATAGATTTTCCTGGAAGAATCCACGCTTGTCAGGTAGGCCACCACCAGCGCGGCAGAGAGATATGTGCTATTAGCGTTCCTCAGAAGGTATTCTGCGGGGGTTGGAATTTCCGAGGCAGAGGTCTCGGGCATGAGTACTCAGTCCGGGAGGTCACGCTTCCTCTTTGCTTAGATGGTCATCGGCAGAGCGCTCAGCTGGATTAATCATGCTCGCCTGATCTGACATTGTCCGAGTTTCCTTGGAGAAGACTTAAAGTGCTCTAACCCAATTCGCCAGGCAATCCCTAACCGAAGACCTCCGCGAACGCCGTAAAGAACCAGAGTCGCTTAGGCATTGCCGCTTTCTATCATGATTTTCAAAGCAGAGATTGGGTAACCGGGACTTGCACTATCAGCGGCGTCCAGTTAAGTCATGGGGTGCACGAGATTGTTGGGCAATACAATCAATACATCTAGCATTCCCTGTGGTATTCCAAAAGAAAATTCGTCACAAAAAAACTAATATTTTTCAATATGTTATGCTAGGGATTCCGCTTCCCCCGGCGCAGCCCAGTGCATCTCCAGCGGCGCCTCCAAGCAGGCAGCCTCTGATCCGTTCGATTCTGTTCATCCTTGACGATCATCCGCAGAGGCCAGGTCCTGCAGCATCACCACCTTGCGCCGCAACTGCGCCACATGCTCCCGCTCCGCCCGCACCGCCGCCCTCAGCTCACGGTTCTCCATCTCCCAAATCTGCAACCAGCGCAAATCCCGCTGGCAGTGCTCCACCTTCTTCCCAAGCTCACCCAGCCTCAACCCCTGCTGAATCAGCACCAACAGAATGATCCCCATCGCCACCAGGGCCCCCGTCGCAACCACTTCCGGCATTGTCATGCTCATATCCTGTGCAGCCCCCGATGTATTCCGAAGACGAACCAAAGATATGTAATTCAAAATTACACGTCTAGAATGTAGACTTATACAGGTAAAGTAATCGCGCACATGGAGAGGGTATGAAACGCAATCAATCCATCGAGCAGGTACGCTGGGACCTGGCACTTCGCTATCGTCTGATCGAAACCGTTGCCTGGTGGGAAGGGCGGCTGACCACGGGCCACCTGATGCAGAGCTTTGGCATCAGCCGCCAGCAAGCGTCGAAGGACATCAACACCTACATCACCGAGCATGCGCCCGAAAACTTGACGTATGACAAGCAGATCAAGGGCTATGTGCCGAGCGAACAGTTCGAGCCGCTGTTCATCGACAACAGCGCCAGCGCCTATCTGCACCTGCTGTACCAGAACAGTGAACGCGCCCCGCACATCGATGGGCTGGCACTGGCTTACGCACACACCCGGGTGCTGGAGGTGCCTGACCGCCCCATTCGGCCAGAGGTGCTGCGCCCCTTGCTCAAGGCTTGCCGTGAAGGCCGGCGGCTGGAAACCGAATACGTGTCCTTCAACACCCCCAACGTCGAGGTGCGCCTGATCGCCCCGCACACGCTGGTGTACACCGGCATGCGCTGGCACGTCCGGGCTTACTGTGAAAAGAACGGCCAGTACCGCGACTTCGTCCTCAGCCGCCTGCGCGGGCAACCAGACTTGCTCGACGCCTCTCCGAACACCCGCGAGCAGGATGAAGACTGGAATGTCGAAGTGCCGATCATCTTCGAGCCTGATTGGCGCTTGAACGCGGCGCAGAAGGCAATCATCGAAATCGACTACGGCATGACGAATGGGCAACTGGTGGTGCCCAGCCGCAGGGCATTGGTGAAGTATGTGTTGCAGCGGTATCAGATCGATCACCGCAACATGGCGATACTGCCCGAGGCCCAGCAACTGGTGGTCAGCAACCTCCAGGCGCTGGACCCGTGGTTGATGAAGTACTAGCGCCCGGATGTCGGGAGCAGGGGCAATGCCCGCCACGCTGCGGGCGCTACAGCATTGCCCCTCGCCTTACCAGCTATAACTCAACTTGGCCGTAACCTCCCGCCCCGGGTTGTAATAGTTCGCCGTCCCCGACCCCACCACATGCTGTTCGTCAAACAGGTTGCTCACATTCAGTGCAAGGTCTGTCCCCTTGGCAATCTTGTAGTTCAGCGCCGCGTCGAACAGTGTGGTGCCGTCGCTTTTCTTGGTGTTGGCAGCATCCATGTAATAGCCACCTACGTACCGAGCCCCCAGACCAACGCTCACATCCGTGTTGGCAATGTCGTAGTAGCTCCACAGCGAAGCCGTATGCTTCGGCGCCACGGTGAATTCCTTGCCCTTGAGCGAAGTGCCGTCATACAGCGCACCGCGCAGCACCTCCGTTTCCATGTAGGAATAGGCACCGATCAGGCTGAGGTTTTGCGTGACTTGCGCCTTGGCTTCCAGGTCCAGGCCACGTGCACGTGACTCACCCACCGTCTGCTGCTCGATGATGCCGCTCGGCAGCACGACGGCGATGGTGACGTTTTCCTGGGTCAGGTCATAAACGGCAGCAGAGAACAACGCATCCATGCCCAGTGGCGAGTACTTCACGCCCACTTCGTACTGCCTGCCGGTCTGCGGCGTTACGCCAACCTGCGGAGGCGAAACCGACTCCACCATGCTCACGTAAGTGGAAACTTCATCGTTGACGATGTACGTCAGCGCGCCACGGTAGGAGGTTTCAGAGAAGTTGTCGCTTTGCTTGTTCACCCCGCCGACGTACTCCGTGCTGGACAGGTCCATGGAGTCATTACGCACACCCGCTGTTGCGATCAGGCGGTCGTAGAAGGACAGGTTCTGCTGCAGGAACACGGCCTTGGTGGTGGCGTCGTTTTTCTTGCGGGTATAGGGCGTAACACCGCCCGGCACGCCGGTGAATACCGGGTTGGCGATATCGATGGAGGGGGCCAGGCTGTAGACGGAGCTCTGTTTGGTGCTCGAGTCGAGGTATTCCACACCCACCAGGGTGCTGCTGTCGATGTGCTCGAACTGGGCATCGTATTGCAGCATCAGGTTACCGTTGAGCTGGTCGGCATCGCTGTCAGTACCGAATACATAGCGCGGTATGGTGGTACCCACCCGCGAAGCGCTGTCGCTCAGGTAGACATAGCCAAAGTCATCGCTCAACTCGCTGTAGCGCAGGTTACTGCGCAGCGTAAAGCCGTTGTCGAAGTCGTGGGTGATGTTGCCGCTGAGGCTGGTGCGCTCGACATCGTGGAAGTTGTAGCCGGGCTCGCCGTAGAAATCGCTGCGGTCGTATTCCTTGTCCAGTGGGTAGCCACCGCTGTTTGGCGAGCTGTTGGTCTTCAGGTAGTCGAGGATCACCGTGGCCGAGGTGAAGTCGGTAGGTGCCCAGGTCAGGCCACCCATCACGAAGCGGTTGTCGTCCTGCGAATGGTCGTACTCGCGGTCGCTGTTCTGCATCTTGGCAGTGAAGCGGCCGGCCAAAGTCTGTTCGTCGTTCAGGGCGTCACCCACATCGATGCCGGTCTCGGCATGGTCATAGGAGCCATAGGTCACGTAACCCTGGCCAAACTTTTCGAAGCGCGGCTGCTTGGTCACGAAGTTCAACGAGCCCCCCGGGTCTGCCGGGCCGAACAGGGTGGAGTTGGCGCCTCGCAGAATTTCGATGCGCTCGTATGCGTAAGGGTCTTCGCGCACACCCCGCATCGAGCTCAAGGTCAGGCCGTCACGGTACGTGGTGGCCTGAAAGCCGCGAATCTGGAAGTAGTCGTTGCGGTCGTCCGAGCCGTAGAAGTCGCTGACCACGCCAGGGGTGTATTGCAGCGCTTCTTCCGTGGTGCTGACACTGCGCTGCTGCATTTCCTTGCTGGTGACCACAGACACGGAGGCTGGCGTATTGAGGATGCTGGTCGCCACCTTGCCACCTACCCACAGTTCCTTGGCAACCACCGAGTTGATGTCGTCATCGGCACTGGCCTTGACCTTGGAGTTGATGATGATGGGCGCAAGGCGATAGTCCTCGGTCGCACCGAGCTCCAAAGGGCCGACAGGCTTTGGTTGCGGCACCACCAGGTAGGCAGCAGGGCCTTGCTGTTCAAGCTGCAACTCGGTCCCTTGCAGCAACGACGACAATGCCGACTGGGTATCCAGCGCGCCCTGCACCCCTTGGGTGTTGCGGTTGGCCACGTTCTGCGCTTCAAAAGAAAGGCTGATCCCCGCCTCCCGCGCAAAGCGGTCGAGTGCCGGCGCCAGTGGGCCGGCAGGAATGTTCCACTGCTTGAGCAGGTTGCTGTGGTCAGCGCTCGAAGGCTGCGCCAACGACGGTAGCGCGTAAGTGCTGACAACCAGACCAAAGAGTGCGGCGTGCAGGGCACGATTCAATGGGGTGCGCTGTGAAACCGGGGAAAAACTCATTCTCTCGCTCCGTGTCGGGGGTCGGCTGACTGGCCTGTAATCCGGCCTTATCTACACAAGCCGAACGAGAATGAGAAATCACCTCATTTATTTTTAAATGAGCGGCTTTGGCTATTTCGTCGGCTCCTGATACTGGTAGCGCTTCGCAAGCTGCCGCTGCATCCCCTCCACAAGTCAAATAAATGTGCCTGCCGCGCCAGCCCCATGTGCTGGCGCCTCCCCACAATCACTTGAAAATAATGGCCAATTGCCCTCGGCTTTTCTTGCTTCCAGCCTGTCAAAAAGTTGATACGCCAACATTTTTGATAGAGAATAAGAAACAGGATGCATTTTAGCGTATTTCAGTATGCTTTAATCGAGTGCAGGGAATGGACGAATACACAACCTCCGACGCGGGCACACCGCCGATCGACCAGCTTGACCTCACGGCACATGGCGTTCTTGGGCATTTCGCCAAGTCGTCGCGCAATGCCCGGCTGGTGAGTTTCCTGATGACCATGGACCGCCTTGACCGGTGGGCAGTGGATTTCGATGAGGATGCCCCCGCTCAGCAGTTCGAAATCCAGTTACTGATGCAGGAGATCCAGGCCTTCGTCGAAGCGTACGCGCGCGCGCTGCACCAGGTTCCGCAGCATTTCGCCGAACTGCTGGCCCACCTCACCTCTTCGCGCTGCATGTACCTGGTCCGGTATGTCGCGCAACGCAACGAAGCATTCACTAGGGCGCTGGCGCCACTGCTGGCGGGCGATTTGTCGCAACCCGCAGCGCTGATGGCTTTTCGTCACCGGCTGGATGCCTTCAGCAAAGCTCACCTGCTCAGCGAGATTTTCTCCGGGGAGCGGCTGCGCGAGATATCACAGATCATGGAGAGTTACGCAGATGTATAACGGACGGCTGAACCCTGTCGCTGTGGCGGTAGGCAAATCTGTGGGCAAACGCGCAGTCCTCGGTGGCGTGCTGGGGGCCTGGCTGATGCTGGCCGGCCCAGCGTTCGCCGCCACCAGCAGCTTGGGCGATACATCGAGCAGCCTGATTTCGCAGCAAGACTCCGTGGTAGCCGATGCGATCAAGGCCGATGCGCAGGACTGCGCCGATGGCACGAAGCAAGGGACGATTGGCGCCTCCATCAACGATGCGCTGAAGATTCATACCGAGCTGGCATCGGCAACACCGAATGTCGAGTCTCTGTTCAGCGCCACGGCAGATTGCTTCGGCGGCCTGAGCAGCCTGTTCGACCTGTCCGGCTCTATCCCGAGCCTGGGTAGCATCCTGGCTTCTGCACAGGCTGCTGTTCTGCAGTACGCACAGAAAAAGGTCTGTACGGCAATCCAGCAGGTTACGTCGATGGTCACCAGCCCGATCAACCAGGCCATTGGCAAGGTCAGCAGCGGCACTTCGCTGGGCGACCTGAATGGCCTGACCAACGGTTTGGTCAGCAAGGGCATGACCTCGCTCGACCCGAACCTGGGCAGCAGCTATCACAACGCAGCTGCCGGTTACGAGGCTACCTACACAGTGGATGTAAACCCGTTCAACTATGTACAGACCGACTTCGGCGGTGGAGCCAGCACTGGCGGAGGTACAACTACAAGCAACGCAGCGACAACCAATACCGTAGCGCCTGCAGCCAGCACCTCGTCCGGCACCTCCTCAAGCAGCACCAGTAGCGCGCCTTCCAGTTCGAGCAGCGGGTCCTCCAGCTCGGCTGCCGGCCTGTTCAACTAAGAGGGGCAGGCAATGAAGAAAGTCGCGGCTGTTCTGGCCGTTGGTCTTGGCCTTGGCGCTACGGCACTGCCTGCACAGGCACTGTCCTGGGCTTCGGTGCTGACGTTCATCAGCACCATGCAGACCGAGATGAGTGCCTGGTCGGTAACGGTCAAGCAAACTTCGCTGTCGGCCAACGTTGTATCGCAGGTGGACAGCGATTCGAAGAAACAGCTGGCCAACGCGGTAGGGGCCATCGACATGTCCGACCGGGTCATGAAGGCTGCAACCACGTTCGACTCCGCAGTCGGGCAGCCGGTCAGCATCAAGTGCACAGCCCAGGAGCAAGGCAAGCTGTTCGTCGAAGCTGTCTCACAGCGTGACAAGGATACCGCGCGGCTGATGGCCACCTACGCTTCCCAGCGTGTCGGTTCCAAGGCCGCTGCGGACCAAGCAACCCTGGCCATGCACCGCGATACCTATTGCACCGTGTCCGAGGCCAGGCAGGGTATGTGCTCACTCAATGCCAACGGCATGCAGGGGTGGGACACCGATTACGCCGGCCCCTTCAGCGAGAAAACCCTCGCCCCTGAAGGCGAGGCTGCAGCGTATGCCTACACCGCGATGATCACCGATCAACGTGCAGAAGCGCACATCGACTGCACCTCGGTGGCGTGCAATGCAGCCCAGTCGCAACAGCTTGCCGATTCGGCGATGAGTGCGATGGCGGCCAATTCTCTTGTAGGGCAAGTGACGGACCGTCGCGTGCCAATGCTCACAGGGCAGTGATATGAATTTTCGGCTCAAACTGGCCAGCATTGTCGTAGGGTCGACGATGCTTTCGAGTGTTTCCTACGGCGCCCTGTACGGTTTCGGCCCGGCAGAAGCCTGGACGATTGCGCAGATAGAGCTCCTGACTGGCACGGTCTCTGCCAACATTGGTGCCTTTGGCACGAGCTTCGGCAGTCAGATGACGTACAAGTTCGAGCAAATCATTTCGGCAGTGGCCATTGCCACCAAGCAAGAGGCGCTGTCTGCGAACGTGGTTGCAGACAACAACCGGCAAACCTCCGAGCAGTTGGTCAACGCTGTCCGCGCCCAGCAACAGAACTCAGCCGTTGCTCAAGCCTACCTCGACTTCAACGCCGCGACCGGCCAGGGCTTCGACCCTTGCGGAACTGTGGCGAAAAACAAGTCGATGGACATTGCCTTCAGCACCATGGCGGCCAAGGCCAAGGCATCGGTGGGTGAACTGGATGCGTCCCCGGGGCGCCTGGTCAGCTCGACGGGCCAGGCCATGCAGCAACGCCTCAAACAGCATCGCGACAAGTTCTGTACCGAGGCGGAGGCAAACGCCGGTCTGTGCTCACTCAGTACGTTGCCCGGCGGGGACACGAACGCTGCCTTGCTGTTCGAACCTGCGGAAGAAAACTCGCTGACCACCGAAGCACGCACGGCCTATATCCAGCATGTCATCGGCCCGCCCGACCAGGCACTGACCAAGGACGCCGGCGCGACACCGGCCGGTGAAACCTACATGATGCAGAAAAACCGCAAGGACTCGATGCTGTCGATACCAGCCTACAGCCTGTCGATGATCAATGCCGCCAACACCCGTAGCAAGGCATTCGGCGACAAATCGCCCAATGAGGTGCTCAAGCTGCGTGTAAACCAGTACTTCGGCGGCAAGGAAGCGGAGCAGTGGTCGGGCAACCTGGCGCGCCAGACCCAGCGCGGGCTTTTGATGGAGGCCGCCAAGATGGGTGGGCTCGAGGTCTGGATTCATCAGCAGCAGTACGAGCAGAACCAGCGCCTACTGGCCAACCTGGCAACATTGGTAGTTGCCTCTTCCGATAGCCTCGACGCCACGCTGGAAGCGCGGTACCAGAAGGTATTGTCTGAAAACGCTGCACGGTCGGTGAAGTGAGGTCGCCATGAAAAAGGAATTCGACGAAACGCGCGAGGCGCGCAAATGGAAGGTGTCGTTCGGCGCTTCACTGGCCCTCACCTCCACACTCGCCTGGGCCTATTGCCCTCCTCAGTACCAGGAAAACACCGTGGCTCCGGCGTTCACGGCTGCCACCCAGGCGCTTAACGGCGCAGTGTCCGCGGTCGATGCATCCCTCTCGGCCCTGCTCGAAACCGAAAGCCAGCGCCTGACCTCCGCCATTGCAGTCATGACCAAGCAGAAGGCACTGGCAGCCAACACCGTCGCCGAGGCCGGGCGCAATGCGGCCCAGCAGACAGCCACCGGCCTCAAGATACTGGCCCAGACGCAACGGGTGAAGCAGGCGCGGTTCGACTATGGCGGCGAATTTGGCCAAGGCTTCTCGCCCTGCAAAGTCTTCTCGACCCGAACACTGATCAGCAACCGCGATGCCGACATGGGCACCGAGGTTCGCCAACGGGTCAAGGCAGAGATCGTGGCCGCCCCCGGGACCTACGCCGAACCGATCAGCGCCCAGACAGCGCTGATAGAGGCGCGCAAGCCATTTTGCACCCAGGACCAGGCAGATTCGGGCCTGTGCAAATCGGTGGGTACGATGCCGGGCGCCGACCTGACCGTGGCCACCTTGTTCGAACCTGCCATGGAAAATGAAACCCTGTATCAGGCCAAGGTCGGGTTCGTGAACAACGTTGCCGGCCTGCCTGACGGCCCGGTGCCGACATCGGCGGGCCAATCGTCCGCCGCCGAGGACTACGCCCTTTCCAAGGCCCGGAAGGACGCGCTGATTTCACCTGCACTTTCCAGCCTCAAGGCAATCCAGCTCGACTACTCGGGCGTTGAAGGCAAGGAAACAGGCACCGACCTGCCCTTGGCGGTGCATTTCCGTAACGAAGTGAAGCGCTACTCCGGCAACACGGCCGAGTACGACAGCTGGGCACGGGTGATGGCCGCACAGAACGAGCGCGGCGCATTGGTCGAGCTGCTGAAGATCAAGGCACTGGACCTGGCCATCCAGGAAAAACAGTACCGCCAGTACGAAAGCATGGAGGCCCAGCTGGCATCGCTGGTGTCGATGAACGTCAGCACGGCTGGCGGACAGACCAGCAAAGCATCGACAGATGCGGCCAGGCAAAACATGCAGCAAAGCGTGAAGTGACGGAGCACCAGGGATGAGAAAAACGATCTTGCGTGGCGTTGTGACCTTGGGGCTGATGGCCGGCGCTCACATTGCTGTTGCAGATACCTGCATGGTATCGCCGACCGACAAGGAAATTGTTTCTGGCCGTTTCGGCAAGTTTCGGGGCGGCGGCGCCGGCAACTTTGGCTCGGCCAACAAGAAAGCGCATATGCACGATGGCCTGGACTTCTCCACCAGCGGGGCTTCGCAGCCGGTGTACGCCACTACCGAAGGTGAAATCACTTTCGCCGGGTTGCGTGGGTCTGCAGGTAACGCCGTACTGATCAAGCGGGACAATGGCGATATCGTCGCCTACTACCACCTCAGCGGCTTTGCCAATGGGGTCAAACGCGGGGCCAAGGTAAAACCCGGCCAACAGTTGGGTCTTTCGGGCAACACCCCCAGCAGCTCGATGACCAAGCACTTGCACTTCACCTACGGCACATCCAGCAAGGACACAGCACGGGCCAAGGCGTTTTCCGAAAACGCACAGCGCGGCCCCTTCAACCCAGCCCAGCTACCGCCGGTGTTCAACCGCCAGGACGGGATTGGCTGGAAGACTGACCCGGCCCCCTATTTCTGCCAAACTTACGCCATTCAGGACGGTCACCCGGAGCACTACCCTATTCTGGGCAAGGACACCAAGGCGCAGCACGAAAAACTTTTCGGCAATGTACCTTCTGGCGGCGTTGCGCCAGACTCCACCGCCGAGCCCGTGCAAGTGGCAGCGGCAAACGCCGATGCAGCGCTGGCAGAAGCAGATGGAAAAACACCTGCGATGTACTTGTCCGACTCCGATGGCTATGGTGCCTTGCCGACAGCCCCCATCGGTGGTTACGACGCCATGTCGGTTTCGGAAATGATAATGACCGAAGCCACCCGACGGTTCAGCGATGCCGAGTGGAACAACAGCATCACGCATGTTTCCAGCCGCGCCCTGTGGGTGGACTACAACCGGGCGACAGGTGTCAGCAATTACTTGGCGGAAGCGATTTATCGCAAGAAGGAAAAAGTTGAAGCATTACTTGCCGTTTACGCGTCGCAGAAATTGGCAGGTCAAAGGGCACAGACCGATTGGGCGCATGACCGCGCCCAGCAAGGAGCTGTGTCCAGATCCATTGAATAACGCGGCGCCCACGAAAGGTAAACACAGATGGAACCCAAAGACCTCAATAAGCCTGATCAAGCCGTCGCTGATTCTGCTGCCGGGCAAACAGCCCAGCCAGGGCGGAGTTATGCAGGCATTTTGGTCCATCATGGCGCAGCACCCTTGAACAAAGACGGTGTCAGCGAAAACGTTTACAGCATCACCCTGAAAACCGCTGAAGGTAACCTGACCTTCCAGGACCCTGCGCTTGAGCGGGCCATGAGTAGCACGCCCGCGCAATTGGGCGCCCCCCTGCGCCTGGATCACAGGCAAGGAACCTGGAACGTGCAAACGATCGATGCTGCAGCCCTGAAGGCATTCAACGCCGAGGCGGGCAAACAGCAAACGCCGGGGACTGCACAATCACCCGTCAACACCGCTTCACAAGCTGCTGCTGAAATTGATCCAGGCGCGCTCGATGCGCTGATGAAGGTAGTAGGCGAGATGAAGGCCAAAGGTGCTTCACTCGACCCCGAGGAAGTGCGGCGCATCAATGAGTCGCTCAATGAGCACAAGGATGTTGCAAGCGCGAAAGAGGCCCAACAGCCACAGCACCAGCCAAACGGCACAGAGTCCCTGCTGCGTGGCAGCGCCGAACTTGTGAGTGGCGTAGCCTCGCTGACCGGGGCCGCCCTGCAAGGGATCGGCAAGGGTGCAGGCGCCCTCGCCGATGCCTTGCAGGGGGGGGCGAAAACCCAGGATGCCAACACCGCACCGGCGCCAGCGGTTGCCGACGAATTGACTGGTCGTGTGCAGGTCCTTCCTCGCCTGTCCGAATACCGGGTGGACCAGGTCGAAAAAGCCGCCAGCAACTACGAAAAGGCCCACACGGCTTTCTGGAATGCCCAAAACATGCCGCAGGTTCGTGAGCAGATCGAAGCACGTGCCGAGCAAGCCGGCCTGACCGTGCCCGAAGTGATCGAGAAGATGAAGCCTGACGGTGAATTCACCGACTTGCACGAGGCATTTGTGGACGCCGTCGGGCAGTCACCTGACGCCCAAGACCAGAAAAAAGCCATGGACAAGGCCCTCACCGGCTGGACCCGGCAATACGGGCGTGCGCAGGAAGAGTTGCTGAACCCCGAAACCGAAGGCAATCCGCATTACGACAAGCTCAAGAATCGCCTCGAGACGTCCAGTGACAGCATCCATCGCAATGCGGCGGACACACCTGCATTCGAAGGGGAAACACAATCGCACCTGGAGCGACTGCAAGAGTCCATGCAGCGCATCTTCGAGCGACTGAAAGAAATGGTGAAAGGGATCGTCAACCTGGTACGCAACAGGCCCGGTGGTGGTTCGCAGGACAACGACATGGCGCCATGAGGCCCGCATGCTGCCAGGCCAGTCGATGCCGAAATGAGCCATGAAGGCAAACGCATTCATCCTAGCAAGGAGAACGGAATGACCGAGTACAGCAGCTGGAAAGAAATCACCGCCACACCGGAGGCCCACCTGGACTTCCTGCGGGTAGTCGATGCCAAGCTGGACGAAGGCCTGGGCGGTAAAAACCTGTATGAAAAGCTGGCGAAGGAGATCACGGTGGACGGCAAGCCCTTCAGCCAGGCCTTCCACCTGAACAACCTGGAAAACCACTCGACCAACTGGGATACCGACGAGACCCCGGACCCGGTGAAGCTTGAAATCGTTCAGCTGACCTCGAAAATCAAGGATGCCGACCCAGGGTACGACCTGGCTCACTTCACCGTCGGCTACGAGTACATGATCAGCGAAATGAAAGAACGCGGCGTGGAAGTGAATGCCGGCCTGGACCACAGCGACCCGGCCCCCTCGCACCGCAGTGGTTCGGACTACGAACCTGGCATGTGACCCTGGAGGCGCCCGTGAAAGCGATCCTGCCACTGGTGTTGGCGTTCAGTGCATCGGCCCTGGCAAGTACTGCTCAAACTCAGGCCCCTCCCGCAGGGGCTGAAGAGCAATGGCAAGAGC
This sequence comes from Pseudomonas sp. URIL14HWK12:I5, assembly GCF_900176445.1. Taxonomy (NCBI): domain Bacteria; kingdom Pseudomonadati; phylum Pseudomonadota; class Gammaproteobacteria; order Pseudomonadales; family Pseudomonadaceae; genus Pseudomonas; species Pseudomonas sp. URIL14HWK12:I5. Next base: position 882,859 of record NZ_FWXQ01000001.1, on the reverse strand, counting down.
TACCGCGCAACACCACTATCTATGTGCCCGTGCCGAAGCAGGTGACGCCGGTCTCTGCCTACCGTTCGTGTGCCAATCGCTATGAAGGTGAAAGCTGTGATTTTTCCACGCCGCAGCAGGGCGTGATCGAAGGCACGTGCCAGGCGCCCGAGGTACGCCAACCGCCTGCCTACGGGTATCAGGTGCAGCAGTATCCGGCGCAGGTGCGCACTGCCTTGGTCTGCGCACCTGTCGACGCCCCAGGTAGCCCAGACGCGCCAGCCAACCCTGGCCACGAGTCGCCCTACCCGCCTCCAGCAACCCCACCCGCGGATCAACCGCTCCCATAGCCTGGCAAGGCCCTCGATAAGTGCTGGCCCTGCCCGAGGGCCTAAAGCATTGGATCGGAGCCCTCAGCGTCCTGCCCTGGGGCGACGGACTGCTGCATCCTCAAAATGAATTGCTGGGTTTCGGGCAACAGCTTCTGGAACACCTCGTCCAGTTCCGGGGCAACCTGGATATCCCCGCCTCGTAACCCATGGGCAACCTGGTTCTGGTAACGCTCAACAAAACGCTGCCGGATGTGCAGTGCCTCAGGGGTATCGTCGGCGACGAGCTCCTCGAGCAGCCCTTGCACCGCCTGCATGAACACCAAGCTGCGCTTGTACTGCTGGTCTCGCAACCTGGACTGCTCGAGCGCTGCTGCATAATGCTCATCCATTACCTCAACCCTTGCCTGCAACAAGTCATTGGTGCTTTGCAACGCCTCGAGCGCTTCCGACATTCCAGTCCCCTGCCCGCTCGCGGCGTGCTTGCCTGCCTTGGCGACCTGGGAGAGCTGCTGGTACATCAGGTCGATCATTGTCTCCTGGCGCTCGACAACGGCCCTTAGCTGCACTGCCTCCTCGAAATACTGCCGGACGTAGCCCCTCAGCGGCTCCAGTTTTTCATTGGCACACGCCGCACCGGCGTCCCACCCTTGCGAATAGCCGTGGGAATGCCCTTCATCGAAACCCTCCTTGCGCCCTTCCTGACGCCCCTGGCTCCGCCCGACATGCAGGTTGGAGATCGCATGGTCAAGCGACCCGGTATAACCGCCGTCCAGGCCGCCACCGCGCCTGCCCGCACCCCAGTTGTGATCCATTTGCTACCTCCTTCGATCCGCATGTCGTCATGCATGCCCACCGGCAAAGCCTGGTACAGGGCAGTGCGGTTACCTGGTTGTTCTGATTTCGGCCCCGGCAGCCTGCTGGGCATCTGCCTGGGGCAGGGCGAATTCAGTCAGCCTGTGAAGGGCAACCGCAACCCAATCCCCGCCAAAGCGCTCATCTTCCAACACCGATTTGAGGGCAAGGATTGGAACGCAGTGCCTGCCGTCACCTTGGACATAAAATGCAGCCAGCCATTCCGGCAGCAGGTGTTTCACCTCGTCATGGGTTTCTACAGTGAACATCAACGCAAGCATTCCGGGCATGGCCTTGACCTCTCGACTAGGCAGTGCGTCGGCCAGCCAGAACGCCACCTCACTCAACTGATGGGCCTGGACTGGCAGCAATGCCACCACCTTGCCTTCCTCACTGTCCACCACGATACCTGGCTCCAGCATGAGCGTTGCGGCGTCGAAGGTTAGCCTACCTTGGCGAAGCGGGAGCGACTTCAGAAAATGCCCCAGCAGTGTGTACATCTCGAACGCTGCCGGAATGTCTTTCTGAATGGCAGGCACACTCTTGGCCATTACCCCGACGAAACCACCGCCCGATTGCTCGAAGACATCGCCACTGATGGCCTGCGCCACAAAAGCTTCAAGTTCGTACAGCGAATACATGCTCAAACTCTCTCACACCGTCTGGACTAGACTGAACTTCAACCTGAAGACAGGTCCAACTTTCAGTTGTTTGTGTTTTGTATGTTTGCAGCCCAGACCTCATAGGAAGTACCCATGACCCATCCGTTTCACTGTGCATTTCACCCAGCGCCCGGCAATGTCGGTGGCGTGCTGAACATTGGTCCCGCCTCGGTCAGCATCGACCTCGAAAACCTGCGCCTGTTCGCCAACGTGGTCGCGCAGATCGAAAAACGGCGGGCAGCCGGCCCGGCGCGATCAGAGATTCTGGGTGAATGGACGGGCAGTGAAAGCATTGACTGGGCCCATATCGGCTTTCATTCCTGCCGCGAAAGCTACAGCCTGCGCTACAACGGCGTAGCCTGGGAGGCACCTGCAGACGCTACCATTGCCGCTGCCGCCGAGGCGCGACTGTTCCTCGACGACATGCGCTTGCAGGCCTGACTTGCAGGCATGGCCCCGCCGCTATCGAGCAGGGGCCGCACTTGCCTGGTACTGGCCGAAAAACTCGAACTCAACCCGGCGATTGGCGGCGCGGCCACTCGCGGTCTCATTCGAGGCAATGTAGTCGCCCTCTTGTCCCTCGGCACTGATCTTCGCTGCCGCCACACCGCGCCGCACCAGATATGTTTTTGCGGCTTGTGCCCTCAGCAAGGCAACACGCCGATTCGCCTCGACCGTGCCGACGCTGTCGGTAAAGCCAATGATCTTCACCTGTAGCGCGTCCTGCGCAGAGCGCACCAGAATATCGCCATCCTCGGCACTGGGGTTGAAGCGCGAGTGGCCAAAGGCGAAGTTCAGGGTCATGTGGTTGATCGAAGACTGGATCTGGTCCTGCCGCGCCCGAATCGCCAGCAACTCCTGACGGCTACCATTGGCATCGGCCTCTGCTGCTGCCAGGCGAACCCGCAGGCTCTGGATCTCGACGTTCAACGCATGGATGGTTTGCTGCATCTGCGCCGTATCACCGCCCTGGACAGTAGATGAGTGGTAGGGGACCGGCGCAGCAGCGCTTTCTACTACCTCGAACCCCGCCAAAGCCCTCGGGGCGAGTACTGCCGACATCACGGCCAGCATCAGCGGCAGCACCCGGCGAGGGGTGGCAATAATGGTGCTCATACATCTCTCCAGTACCGCAAGATCAGGTAAACGATGACGGACCAGGCATACCCCAGCATCAGGGTAAGCATGCCTGCCAGCAAATAGGTGCGCAGCGGGTCGACGGCATCCTGGCCAAGTGGCTGCAGACCGGGCACCAGCGTGGCCGGGAACCACGCGAACAGAAGCGCCACCAGCGGTGCAAGCCAAAGGCCCAGACGCAGCCTCTGGTGGTCACCGTCGCGCGTCCACCATGCGTACCAGCCCAGGCTGAGCAGGTAGGCGGGCAGCAGCATCACACTCAGCAACAGTGCAGACAGGGAAAGCGCAGCGGCATAAAAGCGTGGCGAACCTTCGGCCATTTCACCCATCAGGGTTGCAACGACTGCGATGGCAAACGCCACAAGTGCCACCAGCAAAGGCACCGACAACAGCCACAAGGCGGCGCGGCGATCGCCAACCAGCCTCAGGCCCGGCACCACGGCAAGTGGAGGTAGCGGGTAGGACATGCCATGAAACTCCTTGTAAGGGCCAGAACGCCAGGTTCCAGTACAAACGTCTGTGCAACCGGTAACGAAGGGTACTCGCCAGCGCTCGACATCCTGTCAACTGTCAAAATGACCTATCAGAAAAATGTTTATTCTAATGGCTAGTATGAGTTTGAGGCCCTGTGCCGTCAAGGTTTGAATCCCTGCCATAGGGAGGCGCTCACTTGACCATACGCAAGGCGTAGCGCAAACTCACACCATACAAAAAACGTTTTTCTAACAAGCTAAATTGATAGCAATTTGTCTTCCAGAAGGATCTGACGCATGAAAGCCCTGCAACTCGCCCTGCCGCTGCTGGTTTCGCTCGCCTGCTCTACAGCTCATGCCGCAAAGATCGACCAGTCGGAGGCCAGGGCACGTCTTTCCCAGGTGCTTACCTGCGAGCGCAGCGTATCACCCGAGCAGTTTGAAACCCTGATCCACGCCGCCGACGGCAAGGCCATCGTGCAGGCTTCGGATTTGTCCGACGGCGAATACACCGTTCCCAACCCAGTGGATGTTTTCGGCCGCGCCATCACTCGGCTATCGATGCACCCCGGCTCCAATGGTGAAGGCGACTTCGATACTTACGCCGGCGCATTCACTGGTGAAAGCATCCAGACCGTCGCCAGGCTGTCCGACATCCCCAAGGACCAGTTCGGCGATTACAAGAAGGAAGTTGGCAACCACGACCTGTGGCTCTACGTCGATGGCAACGACACCTACATCAGTTGCTCGAACAACATGCGCACGGTAGCCAAAACACTGAAACGCACGGCACGCGAGGCGGCGGACGCCGTAAAACGCGTCACACAGTAATACCCAGCGCCGACTGGCGCCGAATGGAGTCACACCATGAGTTTCAGAACACTGGCTGCAAAGTTCCTGGAAACAGTCAAGGACGACCTGGGCATCCCCGCCCGGCTACGCAAGGTGATTGCGGATACGCCGGGTATTCGGATGCGAGTGGATGACACCGCTGCCGTCATCGCCTCATCCAGCGTGGTGCGCTGGCATGAATGGCCTCATGGCCAAGGCAGCGAGAAACGCGGCGAAGTCAGGGGCTGGCGCACCAGCGGCGGCCATTATCAAAGCGAGCACCGGCACATTCCGGCGCTGGCCCGACTGGGCAAGACCGAAACCTCGGCAGGATTCAACTGCGACATTGGTGATGTCACTGGCCTGTCCGCCTCCAAATCCGAGCTGTACCGTTTTTTCTCCATGCAGCAGATGGCTGAACAGGCCTGCCAGCCGTTCATCCGGGATGTAAGCCAGGAAGGGCTTGCGCAAAACCTGCGCTGGCCTGAGATCGGTATCGTTCGTGGCAGTAGCGACTTCCTGCTCCAGTACAGCTGGGACGATGGGCTGTACCTTGCCAACAGCGGTGGCTCGCACCATTTCGTCGCCGCCCGGCATATCGCCGGCCAGTTGCAGCAACCCGTTGCGCTGCAAGGTCGCCTGGTTCGCCACGGCCTGGATGCCGAGGCTGCGGCTCAACTCAATGATCAGTACGCCATCTACGCCATTGCCAAAGATGCGTTTTTTGCTGAAGCGCTCGATGCCCTGCGCGACTTCAGGGCCACCCACTACTGGGCAGACCTGCCGCAGCCATACGACAACGGCCTGGCGATCTTCCTGCCAAGAGACGAAGCGCGCTCACGCAAAGTGGCAGAAGTCTTCGCCAGCGAAGGTTTTACCAATGTGGGCGACGTGGTGGTGGAACTTGCTTCCCAGGGCGCAGCAGCAGAGCGCCGGCCCCGTCAGGATGAGATGCGCCTGCGCATTGAAGCCTTGCCTGAGCTGGAGGCGAAAGCCGGTGTCGCGCACCTGTTCGGCAAGCACGCCGCAGCCCGTCTTCGCAACGAGCTGGCAACGCAAGTGGATTGGCAAGCCGTGGAGCAGGCGACCATGGACGAAGCCTTTGGCGTTCATCGGCTCGACGCCCAGAGCGTTTACGATGCGCTGGCCCGACACAGCCCTGGGGCCACCTCCGGGCACGCGCTGAACACCCTGCGCGCTACTGTGGACGGCTATGCCAGGCTTCACGAGCGCAAACTTGCCAAACAGGCAACGCCCGACGCACCGACCCCTGACTGACAGGCCTCACCAAGGCGCGAGCGAGCAATGTCATGCCGGCCTACACCGAGCAATACTGGCCGGCCAACTGGTGAATGTGCTCCGCCGATTGCGCCTGGGCCTGGGCCTGCTCGCAGGCCCATAATAGCGTCCCGGCATCGGGCACATATGCCTCACCGCTCGCCTTCTGCCCCACGAACCAAAGCGCACGCATGACAAACAGCGGATCACTGCCCAGCCGCTGATCATCCACTGCCTGCAGGTGGCTGACCAACGCCTGGAGCGCCTTGCCCAAGGCTTTAGCCTGGCTGAACTGGACCAGATTTCCCAGTTCTTCCGGCTTCATGGAAGGATGAATGGTCAGCGGCGTGCAGCGCTCGGAATCGAGCAAATCCCAAAACGTCACGCCGTCCTTGCAGACCATCCCAACGCGGCGACCACCCGCCATGTCATCGACCTCGATGAAAGTGCCTGGCTGGTATTTGTGGATTTTCATCTTCTAGCCCTTACCGATTGACTGACCGACCACCGTCGGCAACAGGTGCATTCTAAGCAAGCGGGCAACAAAAAACCTTAAGGCTAATGCTTGCAAACACCCGTATTACAACAGTGCCAAGCTTCGCTTACTCACGGCTCGGGAGCGCTCCAGTGCGCAGTGCGCTCCAGCTCAGCAGATTCAGGGCGGGCAACCACGCACCGGACCGATGATTTTCCATCCGCACCTACAAGCTCGTAGCCGTCCTTCAACAGCCCTTCCGGTCGCCCGGAAATCCACTCCGCAGCCTGCCTGAAGCCGTCGTAGAGGAATCCGGCCTGTGCCGCCGGCGCAACATGCTGCATATCTATCGCAATCAACACGCCGCTCTCGATGTCGAACGAAGGCACCTTGTGCACGGCCTCCAAGGTACCCACCACATTGCCGTTGGTGTCGTGCAGCATGAATGGATCATCAATATCCAGAGGCGCCCTGGCAAGTGCACCCATTGCGGCATCAGCGACAATACGGCTGGCCTCGTATTCAAAACCCAGATCAGCAAATGCTGATGAGCTTCTGGAGTCGATTTTCACAACTGCGTGGCTGGCCGTTAGCCCCGGCTTCGGCACAGCAACCGCTTCAAGCCCCAGCGTTTGCAGGTATTCCTTTTCAGGCTTCGAGTTCGACATTAACTCGGAAAGTTCCGATACCTGAGCCAAGGCCACAATTTCTGGCTTCACACCCTCCGCGGCCAACTCATCGAACAGTTCCGCCCGCGCTTGCTCAAGGCTGACTGGAGCCTCGGCACGCTCGAACATCGCATCCTTGAGTTTGTCTCCAAGCCCGCAGAGCAACTGCCCTACCTGCTTGCCCACCCGCTGGACAGCGAGCTTGCCGAGACTGTCATCGTTTTCGAAAATGACTTTTCGGCCCTCTACAGCCTGCGCGAACGGCTGACTCTGCCGTTTGGACTTGTCAAACGTACCGCGCTGAAAGAAGAACGGCGTATTGTCAATCACCTCAAGCGAGCCATCCGGGTTTCGCCTGAATGCTTCATTGCCCTTTCTGAGCCGCGAATCGATCAAGGCCTCCTGCACCCGTTCGAGGTCTTTGATCAGCACATTGTATTGCTCGACTCGCTGCCTATCTTCTGGCAGCAGCGGCTGCAGCTCCACGCCAGCGGACACCAGCGCCTCGTACATGACCGCCAGTGGCCCGGCCGCCAGCACGTCATTACGATAACCGCCGCCTATCTGCGAATGTGCCCCTGCGAATTTGAGCTCTGTTATCCGGGAGTTGTCGCTGTTTCGCAACGCGCTGGTCAACGGGAACGTATCGCGGTACTCATTCATCGCGATCAGGTGTGTGGTCGAAGCGACGTTCTCGTGAATAGCCAGATTCTTCGCCACATGGCTTTCCGTTTTCGGGTTGCCATAAGACGCGACAGTATCGAACAACCCCAATTTGTTGATACGCGCCTCTCCGGGCGGGATCAGGTACTCGCCCGTTGCTTTCCACTGGTCATTGAGCATCGGCACGCCGCGCTCGATGAACACATTGGCCAGGGCACGGGCCTGCGCGGCACCACGGCTGAAGCCAACCACATTCACATCGACCTGGAATTCCGGGTTCTTGTTGTGAAACCGGACAAGGGTTTCATAGGCCTGCTCGATCCGGTTCTGGCTGCCGCTGCCCGTGGCACCTTCGAACATGGCCTTGGGCCCTTGGACTCTCTGGCTTCCAACCCCGTCGAAGTAGATCTTTTCCGACAGCCCATAATGCTGCCTGCCCTCGTACTTCAGCGCCACGTGAGCCGAATTGCGGGCAAGGTTGGTCCCCTGCGCACGGTCCCGCTCGTAAAGCCGGGCAACATTGGTATGGGTACCCTTGGGCTGGTCATTGTCCTTGTTGTTGCCCGTACCATCAAAGTACACCGTGACGTGCAATGAATCGCTCATGCCATATCCCTATGAACAAACGTCGGATCAGTCCGCATTCAACTTCAGAATGTGATCGCGTATGGCAAACCCGGCCTGGTCGATGAGCGGCTCCCAGAACTCACGCCCCCTGGCCATCAACGGCGACCCTCGCAAAGCGTCTGCCGATGCACGCAGTGCCAGCACCCCGAACTCTTCGGCCATACTGATGATGCTGCGCTTGCGCCTGTCCAGGTTGTCATACGGTTTCTGATACCACGTCGCGATCTGGTACTCGACACCCTGCTCTTCGAACTTGGCGTACAGATGAGAGACCAGGGCAATGATGGTTTCGCGAATCAGGCCAGGGTCGACGCCCTGTGCTTCCAGGAAGGCTTGGGTAGGTATCTGGGCAACCGCCAGCAGGTCTTCGTGGGTATAGCCCGACATCGGCGCAAAAACGCCATCCGGCAACTCCGTATCGGCGCCTGAGTCTTGGCCGGTGTTTTCATCATCTTGCATGAAGGGCTCCAGAACAGATCAGCTCATGAAAATGAGCGCAGGGAAAAGGAAGTTGATTGCATGCCAGGTCAATCCATATTCAAAAACGGTGTGCTTTCAGAAATCCAAGTTTCTAGGGCACATTCGAAGGCGTCTGCATACGTCGCGCTGCAGCATGATAAAGGAGCGTGAAGTCGCCCTTCGCCTCCAGTACTTCGCCATGAAAAACCGCAGAAACAAAGGGGGCCACCCTGAAAAAGTCAGGCAGCACCGCGGGTGCAGTGGCGTGAATGGGGAAAATCGGGTTGGCGGGCGCAGCCAACTGGAACGCATAGCCAAAGCTACCCAAACCGACGCGCTCGGACAGCGACTGGGCAATGCACAACACCGCCACCAGGCCAATTTCCGCTACATCATCGGCATATAACTCCCCGCCGTCATAGATGAACTGCTCACCACGCACGATGGCCTGATCGGCCAGGCCGGTGAGAAGCCGTCGAAGCTGGTCTTCCAGTTGATTCTCAGCCATGCGAAGTCTCCGCCAAGCGATCCGGGTTGCGTATCAGGGTGCGCACACGATTGCGCGTCTTCGTCCAAGACAACCAGTGGCGCGGAAAATTCCCGCCGACCGATGGCGATGTGCCAGCCAGCCCTTCACTGGCCCTCTTCATCGCCATCCTTGGCGCTTTCCGAGCCGGCACCCGCGGGGAGCGAGGTGTCATTGAACTGTCGATTATCGGAGCCGGCACTGCCCGCCCCTGCCTCCGACGTGGCAGTCTGATCGTCATTTGCACGGCTCCCTGCAGGCGCCGAGCCCCCCTTCAGCGAATCCTTGAATGCCTGGATTCGAGCGTCTGCGCCTTCATTGTAAGCGGCCTTGCCTTCGGCACCTGCCGTCGAAAAGGCCTGCTTGTAGTCGGCTCCCGCAGCAACTGCAGTAGAAGCCATGCCTGCCCCCGCTGTCAGCGCACCATTGGCAACAGCATCACGCACTCGCCCCCCCAGGGAGGCCGAACCTGATTCGCGGAATGACTCCACGCCAGCACGCCCGGCGGACAAGGCGACGCTACCTGCCCTGCCCAGTGTCCTGCCGGTAGCGGCAGTACCCCCCGTAATCGCCCGCCCCAACGCTACACCGGCTGCCTCACTGCGCTTTTCACCCAGCGTGCGCTTGTCACCCGATTCTGCCTGGGCTTTCGCGCCCGAGTCACCGGAAGACGAGCCCCCGACACCCTGCCCGTTCGCGCTGACCAGCGCCGCATTACCACCCGAACCACCGCGAGACCCGCCCCCTTTAGGCCCACCACCTGGTGAATTGCCGTCTGGCGGTGGCAGCCTGCCTTTGTCATGCCCCAGGCGCATGCCTGTACCGGACCCCTGTATTCCAGCACCCACCGAAGCCATGCCACCACGCATCTGGCCCACGGCATTGGTCTCCCCCAGGTCACCTATGCCTGCACCAATCCAGCGCAGCACCTGGTCAGGCAATGTCTGGGGCAAGCCGAAGATCATGTACAGCACGGGCAACAACGTCAGCCCGAAGACCATGAACCACCAGGCAAAGGTCAGGAATTCCGAAATGGCACCCACACCACCTGACGAGGACACCACAGCACCCCGCATGGCGAAGAAGCCCTGGGCGATGTAGTCGATCACCGGGTCAGACACCAGCACCGCAGCAAACAGGCCAAGAACAGCCAGCGCAGGGCGAGCGAACAGCGAAAGCAGCAACAGGTAGCCCTGCGTCTGGGATCCCACGAACGTTCGATCCGGCGTCATGTGCATCACCGCCCACAGCGGCGCAGCAATAATCGATTGCAGTACAGCAAGTACCCATCCAACAAAGACGATCATGAACAGCGTGTAAGGCAAGCTAGGGAGAAAGACTGCAAAGTAGAACGCCAAGGGTTCGATATAGGATGCCATCAGGGCGAGTTGCTTGACTGGCACCGTCAATACCCAGTCCCAGAGAGGGGTGACGACCTTGTCCAGATCAAGCCCGTTACCCAAGCCCTTGACCGATGAAAGCGCGCCTGCAACCACCCGTATCGCTGTGCCGGCCGTCTTGATAGCCACATCGGCCACAAGAATGCCGGCGCGCGCAACGGTCAAGTAATCTCCCACACATTTCATGCGGTTCATCGAGCCGCCCATCTGCCCGGCCGTGCCGCACAATGGCGTCTGCCCGTTGCTGCCCGCCCCCGTTGCAATCTCCACCACGTTCAGCATTACGCCGTTGACGAACGATGACATCTTGGAGTCCATGTCAGCTTTCAAAGAGCCGACATTGATATCGCTGTTGGGGTCCTTGGGAATGAGGCTGGCTATGTCCTCCGGCTTGGACGTGGTCGATTGCTTGTACCCGGGCTTCTCTTCCGCCTTCTTGTCGATTGCCTCGGTGACCGTGGTTACGCTGTGGGTCAGCAAAGACGCCCGAGCGTCGGCAGGCAATGCGCCAAGGGAGGGAGCGCTGACCGAACCGACCGGCTCTGACAGCACGCCAGCAATCTGGCCGCGGACCATGCCAACACGCTGGAACCATCCGCCCGCCGCAGCCCAGCCATCATTCGTGAGTGTATCCAGGAAGTCCTTGAGGCCACCTTCCACATCGCCTTTGTCACTGTTCACCTGGGAGTACAGCTGTGTCGCGACCTTCTGTTCAGCCTCGTTCACGATGACATTGAACTGGTCGGAGTCCACTGCGTCCCAGCCCGAGTCGTTGATAGTCGCAGGCCAGGTACTCACCCAGCTGTCCAACTGTTTCATCATGCCCGTCGCGGCTTCACGCTTCTTGCCCTGCACGTTCACCCGCAATGACTCAAGCGCCGTCTCCATCGCCTCTGTCTGGGGCTGTGCCGCGTAAACCGCCACCTTCACGGTGCCACAAAAAGGCGCACCGCCTGCCAGGTTGGTAATTTTGTTGCGGTCCTTGATCTCGAAGATGTACTCGGTGCGGCCATTTGTCGTGACGAGCTTGTCCTGGGACGACTCAGCCCTGACCTCAGGGGCTGCACCGGACGCCGGGTTATTCGCATAGATCGAATTGGCCGCCGTGGCGCAGTACGTCGCTGCCAGGTAGCTGCGGGCAAAATCGCGCAACCCATAGAAGTTGCCCGGTGAGTTGACCCCCTCGACGATACCGTTCGGCGACAGGACGCCCATGGCCATCCCCGCCTTGTAGGTGCCGTTGGCAAAGCCGACGCCCCACAGGGAAAACATCAGGACAATGAGCTGAATGAATGAAAAACCGCTTGTCGTCGGCAGCAGCACAGCGCCACCCGCCACGATCCGCACAGGCGTCCAGAGCGAGGACCAGCTCTTGCCCATCGCCTCCCCATCGTTGGCCGTGTTGGTTACACCCATCACGGCAACGTAGGAAACGATAAGCGAACCGATGATGAGGATTCCGCTATTGAAGAAGCCGAACATCGTCGCGAGGATGTTTGCGCTTGCCTGCACAGTGTTGGGGTCGGTGCCATTGACCAAGGTATCGATTACCGGGCCAAAAATCCTGCCAAGCATCTTGACTGACTGGTCGCTGCAGTCGCTTGGATCGCTGCACGGTGAAAACGGCATCTGAGCCATTGGGAATACCTACCTGAATCGAATAGCGGACGGTTGATCTAAATCGTTCGCGACGAATTCCTTTGGAATGCTCCGTCGTCCTTGAGTTGAGCGGCATCAGCCCTGCGCGTGCTGGCCTGCACAGGGGCTTGCAGCCTGAGCCATGGTGCTGACCTACGAACCATGATCCTTCAGATATAAAAAACATGGCAATCTTAAACCACAAATCGTCAAAAAATCAAAATATTGATACGAAAGAAAATTAACAAGAAACGGTAAAGACTTGATCATCACGACAAGGCGGGAACAGACAGGGAAATTCGGGAAGCGATAAAATCCAAAAAAATGACGCAATAAAGCGTCAAAAACACGATAAAAGTGGAAAATTCCAGACAACCTGTTTTCCGCGCATATCGCTCGCCCCGTCAGCACAAGTAACTTTTCGATACCTGGAGAGGTGCTTATCACTCGACCTTTTCTGGAAAATTCCGCGTGACACCCCCTCAAAAAGCCGCTCAATCGGCTTTGTAAAGTTGTGTAAATAGACATTTCACCTACTGGCCAGCGCAGCAGGCGAGCGGCATGATTGGCGTCAACCCCCCATTTAATGGGCGAATGAGCTTACCCATCGCCTGACGAACATTTTCCAGGCATAAGGCACCCAGCCGTCCAAGGGATACCTTAAACCGCCAGAAAACCGATTTATCCGACTCAAGCACAAGAAAAATAACAGTAAAAATGCTATGGTCACTCAAGCAGCGAACCTCCAGGCTCGCGGCGGACTGGCGACTGAATCGGGCACGCTCAAGCCCTGTGAACAAATGACGGACATAGATGCAGCTATCAATACGTGATGCGAGCCGATTCGTGATCGGCGCCGGGTTAATGCGCGAAAAAGCGATCGAGGCCTCGGGCAACCCTGCAATCAGTTTTGGCAACGTAGCGCAAGCCGCTCTGCGGCAAGGCCCCGACGGCCAGAAAATCCGCCAGACGATCGACACACTGGCCGACCAGGAGTCTGCATACCTGCGCGCTACACCTCCCCACACCTTGAGCTCCGATCGGGTAATGCAAAGCCGGGAAGCCGAAGTGAACGTATTCACCGCTATCCACCGTGCCGTGATCGGCAGCGTAAACCTCGAAGCGGCCAGCCCATCACGGAAAAGTGGCGCAGAGGCCGATCTGCACCAATCACTGCTCGACGCATTCGAGGCGATCGACAACACGCCTGGCTCGCGGACAGATCGGGAAGGCTTGCTTGCCAGCGTGCGCGAGCAGGTAATTGCAGCCTCTTCCGATGCCGACGGCATGAAGCGAATGCTGCGCGACAGCGAACAACGCTACCTGGCGGCCGACCTGGACAAGACCTTCGCCCGCTATGCCAACGCATCATTGCCACGCAGCGAGAGCAGCAACGACTACAGCATGTAAGGATCACAGGCCATGCCGACTGCACAGGCGTTTCAGAGCTTCACCGCTTCCGTATTTCCTTCTCAATCGACGGAAACCGTCATCGCCAAGCAACCCGTACTGGCCGAATACGGCCGCGAACTGCGTAACGCCATCAGCCAACTGCCGCCAGAAGCAACACGATCGCTACTGGGCGAATATGGCCAGGCATCCCCAGCACTCATAACGTCAATCGAGGGCTCCATTCTGGATCGCGAATTTGCCCACGAACGCGCTGCCCAGCAGGCAGACGTCAGCCAGGACTGGCTGACCGCTGCCGATGCGCACGGTACAGGGATCAATGAGTCAGCGGCAGCAGCAGACGACACCTGGAACATGAACCCCTAGCCACAAATGCAGGCACAAAAAAACCGGACCAGCGTCCGGTTTTTTTGTGCCTGCCATCACCAGCAAAAGGCCGGCGAACTCGCACCCTATCGCGAAGCAGTCTTGAACTGCCGGGTACTGTCCTTGCACCCCATGGATGCAACAGTGAACAACACCTCATACCGCGTGTATGCACTGGCAGAAATGCTTGATGGCCTAGGCCCCTTGTCCACGGTCTTGCTGTACGCAAGCACCGCATCGCACGCGATAGCATCCACGACCTGGTTGCTGACACTAGCCGCACGCTGGCGCATCCCCAGCTCGAACTGCGCATCATCCAGAACAACCGGCGTACGCGCTGGCGTGGTCGCCAATGCAGCGTAAGTCCCTTGGGTTTCCCCCAGCAAACGTACGGCAATCGTGATAGCGCCACCGTTCTCGATCCGCGGATACCCGGCAAACCGCGCAGTGAACTTATCCGTAGCCGCCAACTGGCTTACCGTGCGACCCACCACTTTGGCCCAGTATTCATTTGGCGGATTGGACGGCTCATACGCTGGCGCCCCTCGATCATAGGGCTTGCCCGCCATCCTGAGCTGCTCCTGGCGCAAGAAGTAGCTGGAGCGGCATTTGTTACTAATCTGCGCCTCCAGCGGCCGACCAGACTTTGCGCTGTAAAGCAAAGCAGATGCGCATTGCAGCTCGAACTGCCCGTTGAGGTACAGTGGCTCACCGGTCCCCAACGGACTTATAGTGGGAATAAGGTTGACCGCCCCACCACCGGCCCCTCCCGCAACCCCGGTCACAAGGGCATTGGGCATCATCGAAGTCAGCGAACTGACAGCCTCGTCCGAAAAGCGAATCTTGGTGGTCCCGTCCGGCATCTGCTCGGTGGTTACACAGCCTGCCATTGCCGCAGCCGCCAGCAGGGGCAGGATGAGTTTGCACTTGGTCATGCTCGTGTCCTTACTTGAAAAATCTGCTTGAGCGCGATCAGAAGAACCGCCCCATGTCTTGCTGCCTGACCTTCGCCTGGCGAGTCTCGCGCAGCTGGCGCACCACGTCACCTGCACGCATCTCGACAGGGTCGCCACAGAGCTCACCCACCTCGACCACGTAGCCATCACGTACGCCCACCTGCACAAACTGCACGAACCTGGCATTGGCCATGAGCGCACGCTTGCTGCCCTCGTCGACAAAGATGCCGAGCGCCAGTGGCGGCATGCGCGAGTCCATGAAGCTGACACCTTCGACCGACAGGTACAGCCGATCGGAAACGTAGGCGGCCTCGAAAGGCATGCACGAAGCCCAGGCGGCCTCGAATGGCTGGACACCCACGTACAGGGTGTCGCCTTCCAGCGCAAAGCTGAATCGCCCACTTTGCATGGGCGAGAGCAACATCACACGATCGTGTTCGGGATGGCGCAGCACTTCGTCCCGCTTGAAGTTTGCCGTCCAGCGCAGAAAATTGGCGTACGCCACCACTTGCCTGGCGGCCCGCGCTACACGAGCCCGTTCTTCTGCACCTATTGCCGGCCCGACATCCTTATGGCCCTGGGTCCCCATCAACATCAGTCCTCGTGTTTTTTGCGCTTTTCCAGCATCCCGAAGAAGTCATCAAGAATCTTGTTCAGCATTTTCTGCGGCGTGTGGCCAAAGTTCTTGGCGTGCTCCGAAACCCGCTCGTGATTGTCGTTGCGCAAGGTGTAAGCGTTGGACGGATCCTTCTTGCGGTTACGGAACGAAATCAGCCCCGAACGGCGCGCCATCGACATCATGCGCTCGTAATCGGTGTGCGAGATGTTGAACTTCTTGCGGATATCAACCTTGGTCAGGCGTTCGTCCGCCTTCATCAGGCGAACCGACTCCAGCATCAGGTTATGCAGCTGGTTCAGACGCACCAGGTGGTTGAAACCGCTGTCGATCTGGCCTCGCTCCACTGCCCCGCGATCGGTGTCCGGGCGGGCCAGGCCACTTGAGAGGCTCTTCAGCACGACTTCATCGGACAAGTCGAGCGGGTTTCGGTTCTTTTTGGTCTCCTTGAAATCAGGCGACTCGCCGCTCAGGTAGTAGACCGAGCCTTGCTTGCCGATTTCCACCTCCAGGAAAGAACAGGCAACCATGAAGATGTCTTCGGTGCAGAGCTTGCGCGACACACCCTGCTGAACGGCTTCGCGGCTCAGCGGCTCGCCCGCCGCACGCATGGCCGCATGGGTATGCTTGGTCCGCTGGATGTCCTGGACCATGTTGAAATACGACTTCAGCGGCAGCACCTTGTCGGACAAGTTGACCAGCGGGTGCAACTCCTTGACGGTGTCTGCCAATACATCCGGCGAGGGGACCAGCAGGGACCGCAGCCCTTGGGCCAGCGACAATAACTTGGCCCCGTCTTTCACTTCATTCGCTGGTCGCATATACGTACCTAAGGTTTTCCAATCCAAAATAGTCTTCAAGTGCCTGCGGGGGAGCAAACACCCCGCTCAAGCAGAACAGCAGCCGAAGGCTTCCTTGGGGATGGGAGCAGGTAATCATTGCGGCGCCAGGCACCCGAGATCACCCCCCTGACCTGGGTCAAGGCCCATGGACTGAAGTGTCTGCTTGGTCAGCTCCACCTGCGCCTTGATCGACTCCGGGTCGTTCGCCATCTGCTGCGCGACAGCATTTTCAATCGGCGACCGAGAGGAAGCAAGGTTAGACAGGGTCGCCATGACCGCAACCACGACTAATGGAGGGACAAGCCAAGCCAAAGCCGTCTTGCGCCGGCGCGACCTGGCCTGCCGTGCAGCATCACTGGCGGCCTGCTCGCGCATGGCTTTGCGCGACGGCTGGGGGGCTGCAGCAGCATACTGCGACGCACCCACCGCAACAGGCTGGGAGGCCTCAGGCAGCACGACCATCCGTTCGGCTTCGTCGCGCTGGAAGTAACTGTTAAGTGCCTCGTTCAAGCATTCCGAAAGCGCCTGACGCACGATGTAGGCGACCAGCGCCGGATCAATGTGCGGGGCCAGCGCGCCCTTGCGATCGGCTTCGGCATGGAACACCAGCTGCAGAGCGGCCAACTCGTGGTTCGCCTGCACGCCAGCTTCGTCCTGGATTGCCAGGCTGACGCTGCCCTTCAACAGACGCTGATGGCCGTCGTCTTCAGCCATGTCGAAACCGCCAACCACCAGGGTCAACTGCTGGAACCCCTTGGGAATGCGCACCGTCCGCGTTGCACGCAATACATCGTTGGGGCATTGGCTGTCGAACACCACCAGCAAGTGCTCGCCCGAACCGAAGATGCGAATGCTGGGATCGAACTCGAAGTTCGGCGCTTTGGCTTTCATGTACTTTGCTCCTTAAAGTTTTCCAAAGATGTCTTCAAGTACGACGGCCTGCGAAAGGCCCGTCATCATCCTTGGCTTCCCTGTACGGTGATCGATGAAGAAGGCAGCCGGCACACCCGCCTGTTCCTTGCCGTTGTTTTCGAATGCGGCAAACAGGAACGCCAGGTTGGTGCTGAGATGCTCAACTGTTTCCGGTGTTGGCTCGGAGCGGATCTGCTCATGTTTGCCCAGCACCCGCGCAAGCGTTTTCTGGTCCTTGGCCTGCAGGATCGTGGCGGCGAGCGGCACGCCATCGGCCGGGTTGCCCAGCGCAGCGGACGGAATCCACTTGATGGAGTGGCCCTTTGCCGCGTACGCCCTTGTTAAGTTGTACGTCTCGCGGCAGTACGGGCAGCGCGGATCGATGATGATGTAGACGGTATCGCCAATGCCGCCCTTGCCTTCCTTGACCCCAGCCAGGGTGTCAACTGTCTTCATCGACTCGGGGATAGCCCCTTTGAAGCTACCGTCCATGGCTGCGGCCTCGCGCACATTCGGCGCGGCAACCGGCGACATCATCGGCGCGACAGGTGCGGCCGCCGCGGCAGCCACTGGAGGAGATGCTGAAAGAGGGCTTGCTGCCTGGGCAGCACCCGGCAGGAAGGCGTCGGAGATGTTGGTGCCCGTTTCCGCATTCCAGGCTACGCCGGTGAACAGGACCGCAGAGTCCGGGGTGCTGAACAGCACCACCTGGTGGCCGTTTTTCTCCACGGTCCAGGCGGTCAAGCCACCCAGGCCGACAGGGCGGGCATTGACGATACGGCCATAGCGCGACACCCGCTGCGCGGTCAGGTCATCGAGTTCCTGCTGGGCCGGAGCCGCTGGCGCAGCAGCTTGAGCGGTGATGAAAGACGAGAGATCTGCCGTTTGCGTGGGGGCGGCATGGGCGACTGAAACCCCCGCCGCAAGCGCCGCCAGCACGGCAATAGGTCTTGCAATCACACCTTTCATGGCTCGATGTCCTTATTAAGAATCCAATACGACCGTATTCTAACAAGAATGTAGAAAAAGGCACCAAAAAATAAAAAAAGGCCATCTTCTAGATGGCCTTGGGTGATCGCCCATTAGCTAGAAATCAACGCTTCATGACGGCCCTGCATCGCGCGCCGCCGCCTCAGCCGAGGCATGCCTTTGCTGCTGCAAGTCCTCATAGCGCTTCTTGTCCGCGTCAGAGTACTTGTATGCCGACATGGCCAACTCAAGGCCATTGACTGCCTTGTCCAGCTGAGGCTCCGCCAGCGATACGCCCGCCTTGCACTCATAGAGGAAGTGCGACAGGATGCCCGGCGCCTCGGGGAACCCAGCTTGTCGCCCGATCGTTTGCAGGGCGTACCACATGTCCCGGTCGAAGAATCGCAGCCAGCGCATCTCGGCAGGCGGCAGCACCCCCAGGCGCCGGGCCTGGAAGAACATGGCGAAGATGATGGTCCTGACGAACGCGTGAGCATGCAGGATCGCACTGGCATTGGGGTGTTTGATGTATTTCTGGATGATTGCCCTCGGCTTCTCCAGCGGTATGTCAGGCTTCAGCCATGCATAAGGCTCAGCAGAACCTGCCCCCTTGCCCGAAGGTGCCTTGAACTGGTCCCAGCACCACGCAATCATGTCGTCGCTGTCAGCCATCGCCGCCTTGAAGGCACTGTCGTCCAGCGACGTGTCCGTGGCGACCACCCGTGGCAGTGCGATTGCCACCAGCAGGGTTTCTGCCGGCGACAGGTTGCCAACCCGGGTCCAGTGCTGGCCCAGCTGTTGGCGCATCACGTCCGTGGCCTTCTCGCGGTCGAGGGTCGGCGCCCAGCTTCGGTCAGGCTGCGCCTGCCAGCCACTGATCAACAGATGCTCATAGGCAAACTGGCGAGAGGTCTGTGACATGCCGAATACCGGGTGATCCAGCGGCTGGGCGATCAGGTCGAGTTCGGCGAACATGCGCAGGTGCGGGTACTGCACCTTGTTCTCTTGCACATAGCTCTGGATGTTGTGCGTCCTGGTGAACCTGAGCTTGGGGTGGGTCTTGTTGATACGCATGAACATGCGGATCGAGAAAATCACCATGAACACGAGCAAGAACCCGTTCATGAGCAGCGAAGAGGACGTGATTTCGCCCCACGCCACCCTGGAAAAGTCGCGCTGGCACGCGCCGACGATACCGTCAGGCGCACACATGCGCCCGACCCATTCACTGATCGAGGAAACACCCGGGATTTCTGCAACATCGCCCAGCACGCTCGGCAACCAGAGTTCCACATAACGAATGTAGGTGTAGGTGGCGGAAATCTTTTCGTGGGCAAAATACCAGGCACCCCACCCACCCAGGTAAAGCACCGCGATGATCCCAAGCAATATGGCCGGGTCATCCCAGGTGAAACTCTTTTGCCCGCCTCCTTGCTGCTTCATTCAATGCCTCCTCTCGCCGCCACAAAGAAATTTACCGGTCATGACTGCGCTACCTGACCAGCTCTTTGAGGATGTTGTGCGTGGTGCGCACGCGCCCCACCATGAACACCGCGACCTGACGAACGACAGCCCGCACGGTCATCTTCCTGACCACCTCGATGTAGACCAGCCCGCCCGTCATGACCAAGGCCAGCGGCAGCAGAAACTTCCACAACGACGGCACCAGCAACAACGTCAACCAAGGCAGGGCGGCGCTCGCGTTGATCACGAAGAACCGTGCGGGTGGAGCACATCTGCTCCAG
Organism: Pseudomonas sp. URIL14HWK12:I5; assembly: GCF_900176445.1. Lineage (NCBI taxonomy): Bacteria > Pseudomonadati > Pseudomonadota > Gammaproteobacteria > Pseudomonadales > Pseudomonadaceae > Pseudomonas > Pseudomonas sp. URIL14HWK12:I5. Next base: position 863,043 of record NZ_FWXQ01000001.1, on the reverse strand, counting down.
TGATACCGACCTGTTGCCATAACCTCTCCCTAAATTCGCTTTGACAGCCACCACCTGAATGCGCCGGCTCAGCCGTGGCGCAGATCGCGGGCAGTCGCTTCTGTGATCAAGCCTGCCGCCAGCAGGCGGTCTGCTTCGGCCGCGAAGGTATGCCCTTCATCCCGCACGAACTCGGCGACCCGCTGGGTCACACGCCCCATGTCGGTCAGGTCCATCAAGGTGTCACGCACCTGCTCGGTAAACCTCAACCATGAGCGCGCAGCGGTGCGCTTGCCATCCACCGTTGGCACCAGTTTCTGCGCCATCATGAAACGGCTGGTGTCGACCAGGTCATAGATGGCGGTCGCCCGCTCCTGCTCGGGAAAGCGGGAAATCATCCGGCGCATGATGGCCGCCACATCCTTGGCGTGGACCGTGCCAAACACCGGGTGCCCCGTGAGCGACAACTCCACCGCCGCGCGGATGGTTTCCTGGTCACGCAACTCGCCAATCACGCACAGACCCGGCGCACGCCGCATGGCCTCGCGGTTCGCCCGGTAGAAATCCTTGAAGTGCGTAGGAATCTGCGACTGCACGAAGATCGAATGCTTGCTCTGGATCTTGTCGTAGGTGAATTCGATCGGCTCTTCATGGCTGATCAGGTTGCCCTTGATCGGCGTTTCGTTTTCCAGGATGAAGCGGTTGATGGCGGCGAACGTCGTGGTCTTGCCATGGCCGGTAGCCCCGGCCACATAGACTATGCCATCGCGCGGCGTCGCCATCCTGACGATGTCCTCGCTCAGGCCAACATCCTGGATGCGTGGCGGATCATCAGGAATGGCCCGGATGACGATCTGGCAGGACGTATCACCATGGCAGGCGATGGGCGAAGCGTTCACCCGGTAGGCGTAACGCAGGCGAGCCCCTCGGGCGTCCTTGCGTTGAGGGTCGAACAACTCATACCGCTCGTTGACCGCCGTGCCGGAGACGATATCGGTGGTGGCGGTGTCGCGGTTGGCCGCCATCTTCAGCAGTTCGTTGACTTCCCCGACATCGAGCGCACGCCGGGTGACTGCATACAAGCGCCCGTACTTCTTCACCACCACCGGCAGCGCAGGCTGGATGAAGATGTCGCTGACGCCATGGGTCAGGGTTTCCAGCATCATCGCCTTGAACTGGTCGGCGCGGTCGAAGCGAAACGGGTCTTCGTAGCTGGTCAGCCGTTCCAGGCGCTCAATCAGCGCGCCCGGTTCCAGCATCATCACGTCATCGTGGAAGTCCTGCTTCATTGCGCCCCGCCTTCAGCGCCAGGCTGGGCGCGCAAGCCACTCCCACCCGGTGCCGCAAATGCCTTGGCAGCCGCAGGCTGAGGGTAAGCGGCGGGCGACGGCGTCGGGCTGGTTGCCCGGGTTGGCACAGCACGGCGCACCGGGTCGGCAGTGGTGGAGGTGGCAATCGAGCTGCGCCACACATTCATGTTGTCATTGAAGTCGGGCAGCGCCGTGATGCGCAGCAGGGTTTCATCTACCGCCATCGAGCGCCCTTCCTTGGTAACCGGGATCGAGGCACCGGAGATAATCGGCAGGGTGACCTGGCCGTGGCGGGCAAACTCACTGAAACGGCGCATGCCATCGATATCGCGGTTCATTCGGTCGAAGCCGTAGGTCAGCATCAGGTTTGCCTGCTCGACACCTTGCTTCCAGCCTTCACGCACAGCCAGTTTCCACACCTTTTCTTCTTCATCAGAGCGCGGCACCAGCGCAGAAACCAGTGATGTGCGATCGAAAGTGGGCAGTGGGAAGCTCAGGTATTCGCGCCAGCTTGGCGGAACGGAAGAAAAGCGTGCCTGCGACTCGATCTTGTAGGCGGCGCCGGAGAGCCGCAACGTGTAGTTACCGTCCTGGTTGTACAGGTGGCGCGCCTCGGTAATTACCGGTGGCACCACGCGGTCCTGGATCATCAGGCTGCTGAAGTCGTAGACCGTATCGAACTCGCGCTCGCGCAACTTCAGCGCCTTGTTGATATTGGTAAGCTGCCAGGCCAGGCCCGCCTTCACGCCCACCTGCAATGCAGCATCCAGAATGGCCTCGCCGCGCGCCGCCGAGGCCTGGTTCTTCTCTTCCCGCATGGCTTCGACAGCCGACCTGGCATCGCCGCTGTCACCCTGCTGCTGAACGTAGGCGGGCTTGTCATAGAGGCGCTCGGCGTCCTCCAGGGTCATCGGGGGCATGTCCATCGCCATGTTCAGCCCCTCCCCAGCGCCAATGGCACCGGTTTGTAGATCAGGCGCAGGGTGTTGGTGCTCTTGTCGAGCACCACGTCGGCACCGGTGTCGATCTGTGCACCGACATCCTTGAGCACGTTGATCGGGGTGGCCTTGCGTACCCACACGTTGATGGGCTTGAGGTCTACACGCTTGCCGCTCTCGACATAGGCATAGCCGTAACGGCTGGCAAAAGTCTGCAGCAACTCCTGCGGCTTGCCGATGAAGTCGATATCCACCTGGTCGGTATCGACCGCAGCCTGCCGTGAGGCGGCCTGCACCCGGTCAGCATTCAGCCGCGAAACGTAGTTGTGTTGCGAGTTGACCGCCACCGACACCTTGTCTGCGATGATCCGGCTGGCAAACGCCTCGGTGTCTTCCGTGGTCGGCTTGGACGAGCTTGCACAGCCCCCCAATGCGACCAGCGCCAGCAGCACGCTGCCAGCTTTGCAGCCGCGAACACCCATGAGCATTCCTTTCATGTAAAAACTCCTGAAGTTGTCATTCTGATCGACCCTGTGCCGGGGCCTGCGGCGGCCCGTTACTGGTAGCTCACCACCAGCCGGTCATGGCGTTGCCGTTCGAGGTACTTGCCCCATTTCACCGCCAGCGGGATCAGGTCTTTCTTGTAGATGTCGTTGTATTTGCGGGTCCGCGAGTGATAGTTGGCAGCGCGTGTCCAGAAGTCCTGGCCATTGTTTTCGGCAAGTTTCTGGCGCAGCAACCAGGCCGCCAGCTCCGCGTTGTAGCAGCCGCGCCAGGCGACATCGGATTTGGTAATGGCCGGATACGAGGCGAACACACCCTTGGGCCCCCAGTGGGTGGTGTTGATCTGGAAGTGGCCAAGGTCGAAGGTGCCGTTGCTGTTCGACACGCTTTGCCCGTTCTTGCCGCTTTCCTTGCTGGAGATGGCAAGCAGCACGTTGGCCGGCACACCCTGGCGCTGGGCGGCCTGGACCACGCAATCGATATCGGCCGGGCGCACCGCATAGAAGTCATCGGCCAGCGCCTGAGCAGACCACAGCGCGAGCAAGGCGACTGGCCATTGGAGCCTGTTGCGCATCATGCTCAGATGATCCATTTCTGATGCTGGAACCAGAACCAGAACGCGCCTTCGACAAACAGCTGCCCCGTCGAGACCTGCCAGCTGCGGTAGGACTTCTTCATGCCGAATACCCACAGCGCAAAACCAATCGACAACCAGTTGAGGGCGATCATGATGCCTGCGCCGGTCGCCAGCATGTACACGAACCCGGCAACGGCGAACAAGCTGGCAATGAAAAACGCCCTGGAATGCAGCTTGTGGTTGCGTGCGATACGGTCGATCTCGTCCCGTTCGATGGTCGTCAGCTGCGCTTTCACCCGCTCGTTGCGGTAGCGCGCAGCATGTTCACGGACCTTCCTGACATCGTCCTCTTCGAACAAGGCAAAGTCGCAATGGTTGCAACCCCAACTGTGCAGCACTCGCATCTTGCCTGCCGGGCTCTGCTCCAGCTCCTGATGGCCGCCCTCGGTCTTGAGCAGGATGCCCCGCTCGCACTCAGGGCAGGTGGGGCTGAAGTTCGACCGCCACAGCGACTTGATGTGCTGGTTGCCCATGCGCAACTGGTTCACGCCCAGCGCCGCCATCGGCATGGTGATGAACGCGAACTTTGCGGCCTTCTTCCCTGAATCGAACAACCCCATCACATCACCCTGGCATGCAAAAATTCTAGTTTCTGATTATCTGTTAGATATCTATCGTCGTCAATTTATGACAGCTACTTATATCCACTTCCGACCAGTGGACGAGGGGCCAGACGGCTATTCGCCTGGTCGATCCTTCATCATTGCCCGGCATTGCGCTTGCAGGTCACTCAGCCGCTTACGCATACCCGCCACATCCTGCGGCTCAGGTTCAGGCGATACGTGATAGGCCGTTTCGCGGGCAATGGCATCGCAGACTTCCTTGATCCGCTCCTCGGCCGCCCATTTGTCCGACAGCGATGCAAACCCTTCACCGGCCGCCATCACCTGCATGTCGAGCAGTTGCTGCGGCATGACGATGGCCAGCTCACGGGCCCACTCATCATCCAGCGCAGGCGCCTCTGCAGCAGCAACCGCCGGCGCCACGGGCGCAGTCATGTTCCCGACGATCAGGTCAGCCACAGCCAGCAGGCTGGCCTGGATCGCAGCCGGGCCTGCCGGATTCTCCTGCACTGCAACGGCGGGGGCAGCGGGCACCGTCTCCGGCACCTGCTTCTGCGGCAGCGGTGCAGGAGCAGTCGGTTTTTTCAGTTCGCCAGTCAGGTAAGCGCCAAGCACGGCGAACGACGTGTCCAGCCGCCCCAGCAGCGGCCGGTCCGGGTCTGCATAATTGTGTTCAAACGCACTGTGCATGCGCGCGAACACAGGATCCCCTTTCACCACCGCCCGCACCCGCCTGGCGAACGAGCCGTCTTTCAGGCTGTCCACAAATACCTGGCGCGACTGCCTGTTTTGCGGAAGGTCCGACGGCTCGGGCGGCTCGACCGGAATGAAATCGTTGATGCGCATTTCTTTCGGTGCCGGCCCGGCGGTGTAGAAGCCCATGCCCCGGATAAGGGCAACCCCGCCGGTTTGCCCATTCTGCGATTTCTTGCCGACCAGGAAGGTGAACTCGCCGTTTTCCTGCATGGCGACGTCGTCGTAGTTCAGCCGGCTGCGTTGCTCGATGGCAATGTTGTCCGACTGCCTGAGCTTTTCGTTACCCGCAATACGTTCGAAGTTGCCCAGCATGGCCTGTGAAGACTCGGCGGCCGCGCCCTGCACGCGTCGCCAGGTTTCCGACTCGGTCCCCGAGGTCAAGCGCCCGACGGCGCGGATGTTGGTGTTTTCCCAGGTGGCATCCGCCTCTTCGGCGCTGGATTTCTTCAGCGAGGAGAAGTCCTGCGCGGCGAAGGTGACGCTGAAGCCCAGGCTACGCGCCTGAGCTGGCGCCACGGCAAAGCCGACCACGGCGTAATAGCCGTATTCGTCCAGGATGGTATAGAACGGGAACTTCGACCCGGTCGGTCGGCTGTCGATGATTTCGCGCACCACACCCTCCACCCGGTTGCCCAGGCAGCCGGCCATCATTTGCTTGATGCTGCCGACGATCATCTTGCCGAGCATGCGCATGCTGTCCGGGGCACGCTCCAGCGCTGGCAGCAGTACCACCAGCAGCCTGCGGTTGATCACTACGTCATAGAAATCGACATCGCCGACGCGGGTCTTGAAGATGTGCCCGTAGTTGAAGGTCAGGTCGTTGAAGATCCGCCCCAGCTGCATGACGATGTAGCCGTGTTGCTCCAGGGTCTTGGTTTCCTGCTGCTTGTACTTGGCTTTCTGGTAGCCCGGCAGCGTCAGCAGGTAAGAACGCAGCGGGGCGACGATCACATCGAACATCTCGCCGTACTTGCCGCCGTGCTCCCACACCAGCTCTTCGATCACGTTCAGCTCGAAGTACTCCAGGTACTTCTCGGGCGACAAATTGATGTGACCCTTGTCACGCAGGTAGGTCAGCGGCCGCGTCAAGGCTGCCACGAACATGATCGCCCGCCCCTTCCACATATCGCCGCCACCGCCCGAGTCGTCCATCAGCGATACGATCAGCTCGATCAACATGCCCGACGAGGTGTTCCCCATCATGTTCATGTTGTTGGTCACCTTGTCGACCTGCTTTTCCACAAAGTCGCGGCCGGAGGTGATGAAGTTGATGATCAGCAGGTCATCTTCGCGCCCCAGGTAACGGGACAGGCGGAAGATCTCCTTCTGTAGCTTGGGGTCGCCCTTGCCGTCGACGTAGATGAAGCCTGTGTTCTGCACCAGTGCGTTGAACACGATGCCGAGCAGCAGCTCGGTGTTGTGGGTAACCAGGCTGTCGTCAGTGATGTAAAGGTGGTGCGGGTGGTCGATCTCGATGCACTGGCAAGGCGCCTGACCGGCAGCCGTCACCTTCCACACCTCGACCCAGCCGTTGAATTTGGCAGAGCCACGCTTCTTGCGCACCTTGGGGAGCATCACCACCACGCCACGCCCCATCAGCTCGCGGATGGCATCGGTGGTCACCGTGTGCGCTTCTTCGCTGCCGTCCTGGCCGCGGGTAAGTACCCGCCACAGGTGGTCACCGGTGGACTGGGCCCGGCGGCCGTCGCGCGTGGCAACTGTCCAGATCGGCTGGATACCCTGCTCGATCACCCGCAGTACTGCCGCCTGCTTGCCGTCGGGCGTGCATACACTGTCCCCGACCTTTATCTGCCCCATCTGCACCCAGCCCTTCGGGGTGAGCACCTTGGCGTGCTTGGGTTGCGGCTTGCCGGAGCCGGTGGTGCCCAGTACCAGCTGGTGCGTCCTCAGGTCGCTGTCGCCGGCGTAGATCTGCTCCCGGGTCTCCAGGTCATTGCCGAACAGGGTCACGCCCTCGCCTTTCTTCTTGCCTTTGTACGAGCCGTCGTTGACGTCCGCCAGCTTGGGTACCCGATAAGGGAAGTCGAATGCACGATTGTCCACATCAACGAACTTGCGCTTGAACGCCCAGGCCAAGAGCAACAGCAGCTCACCCGAAAAGGGCACCTTGATCGAAATCAGCGCCAGGATCGGCAGCGCGAACGTGCCGAAGACTGCGCCGTCAGCAGACTGGAAAAAATCACTGAAGCGCTGCCCAGCCAGGCGCGTGTCTTTGCGCCGCCGGCTGCTGCTGACTTCATGCTGACGGGATGCGCCCTTGTACTGAGCCATCTGTCACTCCCTTACACTACGTCTTCGTATGCACTGGCGCTGATGTAGTCAGCGACCAGATCCTTGGCGATGCGCGCGATCACGGACTGCTCCATGTCGTCATCGACGAACTCGACGTCCTTGAACGTCTCGCGCTTGAGCCGCTCCACCATGTCCTTGCAGCCACCCGACGGGAAGCGGCGGGCCAGCAACGCGAGCGCATCGGGGCGTGGCATATGCTCGTAGAGCATGGTGCGCAGCTTGCGGTCTTCAGCGGTGGTGGTCAGTGCCCACAAGCGCATCGGCCCGGCCGACATGGTGAACAGCTGGCTGTAGGTGGCGTTCTTGGTTTCGAACCGCGCCAGGAAGGTACAGCCGTGCTTGTTGGCACCGTGGACGAAGTTGACCAGCGCATGTTCTTCGGTGTCGGACAGGCCGATGTTCTTCCTCAGCCAGTCGCGGGTTTCCTTGGTCCCCGAGTCGAGGATGAAGGTGGCGGTGGCGATCTTGGTGAGTTGGCCAAAGTCTTCCATCAGCTGGGAGGCCAGGATGATCTCCATGTTCCACTTACGGGCCTCACGGCCGTCGGTCTGCATTTGTTCCTGCAGGCCCACGTGGCCACCGGTCTTGTGGAATTCGTCCATGCACATGACCTTGTATTCATCCACCAGGTCCGCCACCAGGCGCTCATAGAACGGCAGGTATTTCTCGGTGAAGAACGGGAAGTCTTCCTTCGAGAACGCCACCTTCTTCATGAAGCACTGGCGGGCGATCATGTACATCAAGGCCGTCTGCTTCTTGGCCGACGCAGAACCTTGCAGCGCAACGTCCTGCAGGTCGAGCGCCACGATGCGGGCACTGCCTACATCGAAGCGGGTGTGATCGGAGAACACCGGGAAGTCGCCGACAGCCTCACGAATACCGAGGATGAACGCGTCAACCAGGCTACGCCCGACCTCGCCGGAGCCTTCGTATTCGGCGCGAACCTCTTCGGTCGATGCGACTGCCACCAAGTCGTTGAGGGTCGGCACTGCGTAGCGCTGGGTGACCTCGGCCTCGTAGACCATGCCGGCGTCGAACATCGCATCGACCAGCTCCCAGTAGGTGGTCGCCGGCAGAATGCGGTATCCAAGCTGCGCCACGGCAGTGTCCACCACATCGTTGTGCCCCGGCTTGTAGGTTTCCGGGCTGGCCCGCTCGATCTTGTCGTCCTTGCGCCGGTATGCAAGGTCGACCATGCGGCCGACGAAGTTGCTCATGCCCTCATAGGGCTTCTCACGCTCGGGCGGCGTTACCAGGATGGTCAGGAAGTTCTTGTTGAACTCACGGTCCTTCGGCAGCGGGTAGCGCTGGCCCAACGGGGTATCCAGCGGGTTGATGCAGTCCTTCCTGGCGTTCTGCAAACGTTTGTACACCACCAGGTGATGAAGCCGTGGCGGCAGGTTGTCGCGCACCAGGTCACAGAAGCCGGACGAGGAAATACCGATGTCGGTAATGCCGATGTAGGGCAGGCCGGTCAGGCCAGGCATCAGGCAGGACTCGAAGTGGTTGTTGTTCATCAGCACCGACTTGCCCGAACCCGGTTTGCCGGCGATCAGGGTGATCCAGGTGGTCTGCTGCGACGAGAAGCGCTGGTACTTGAGGATCTTCCCGTCCAGGCTACGGTAGATGGTCGAACCTTCCTGGAACGGCGAAGCCGGCCGGGTCAGCGGCAGCATGGCCACGGCATCGCCCAGCGGGGCGGCGGCAGGGTCACCCAGGTGCTTGGTGGTCAAGGCCAGGCAGTTGGACTGGAACGCCTGCATCGGGTTGCCCGTGCGCTCGATGAACACCGGCTGCCCCCACGCCTCCAGCGTGCGCCACAGCTTCGACTTGCGCAGTGCAAGCTCCTTCACACCCTTCTCGTCCGGGCTGGCCCAGGTCATCGCGGCAACCTGCAGCTTGACCATGCACTCACCGTCGCGCACCCGTTCACGCAGCTCCTTGGTGGCCAGGTTGATGTTGCGGTTCTGCTCGGACGTTACCGACAGCAACTGGGCGAACAGGCTCTTCCAGGCCAGCACGCTCATGCCATCGGAAGACAGCATGATCGAAACCGAGTATGGCAAGGCCCTCGACACCCCGTTTTCCTGGGTTTCGGCGCGGTTGAGGCTGTTGAACAAGGTGTTGAAATATTGCGGTTCTGCCGGCGGAATCGACATCAGCAAAGGCGCATACACACGCGAGCCTACCCGTACGCTGGTAGGGTCTGGCAGCAGACTGGTGCGCTCGCCACTGCCGATTTCAGCCGAGGTAACCATGATCTGGCTGGGCAGCGTCGGGTACATGAACTCCGACATGTCGCCACCGCGCTTGCTGGTTTTCCAGCGCATGGGAATGGGGCTGCCTGGAATATAGGGCTTCCAGGTACGCGGCGTGATATCGGGGTTAACCTTGGCGCGGATGGCGCGGATCGCTTCGCTGACGTCGAGTACATCCACCGAGCAGCCGAATTCGGGAGACGTCAGATCCTCGGAAATCTTGGTAACGAAAGAAAGATGGCGGTCCTTGAGGTAGGAAATGGGACGCAGCAGGTTTTGCGCATCCGCAGTGGCCGGCCACTCCGACGCCTTCCTGAACTCGTTCAGGGCCTCGCGGGCCATTGCCCTTTCGGTCTGGTCAAGCAGTGCGGGCCGCGACCAGAACACCAGGTAGCACTCTTCGTCATACACATACTGTGCATACTTGCTGACACCCTCATTGATCAGGTGTCGGACGTTCAGGTTAAGCCGTTCGGCGGTGGCCGCCTGCTGCTGGGCGTTCTGCTCCAGTGGCGCAGTGGCATCCAGGTCGCGGCTGAAAACGATCTGCAGGTGATGGCCGCGCACCTTGAAGTACACGGAAAGTGAGGCCTCCAACAGGCTGACAAGCCGTTCGAACTGCTCACGCCCCAGTACGCTCTTGGTGCCGTTGAAGCGCACGATGGACGCCAGCGAACCGTCGTTGGCGACGATGGATTGCCCGCCATCGACCGTTTCAAGGTCGCAATAGTCCTGCACGTCGGCCTTGAGCTGGCTCAGAACCGTCAGGATCACCGCCTCGAGTTTGTTAAACATGTCCTTGTTCTCCCTTGATAACGTGCTCAACGGCGAGGCTGATCAGCGCTGCGTGCTTGTGCATCAAGCAAAGTTCTTGAGTAACTGGCCGGTCAATGCCGACCAGTTGTCGGGCAGAAACAGTGCACGGTTATTAGCCGCGTAATAGTCGAGCTGCCCGTCCTTGAACGCGCTCTTGGTTGGAAACAGCCGCAAGGGGGCCAACCACTCGGCGCGTCGTTCATATTCTTCATCACTGACAAGTGTTTTGCTGGCCAGGGTTTCTGCCACACCTAACACGGTGATGACTTCCCCACCGAATATTTCCTTGAGTGTGTCGCTACCACGAAACTGGAAAGCGGCCAGCAGACTGGTCAGCTTTTCGTTGACAGCCACATCCCCCAGCAGCTCATTGACATAGATGCACCGGGCAATGTTATTGATCTCGGTTTGCGTCAATTCTTGAACCGCGACGAAAAAACCCGTGCCATTCATGGCGCATGCACCAAGATGATGAACCTGACGGCACAAGTTACAGGCGGTAATCAGGTTTTCCTTCGTACAGTTTTCGGCATTACCGTCCAGTGCATGAAGTTCCTGATACTTAGCGGATTTAAAACCACAGAAGCGGCACGTGTAGTTATCACGCTGCCACACCGAAGTGCGAACCTTACTGTGCTCGTCCCGCCACAATTTGCGTTGATCATCGTCCGAGCGCCACAGTGGCCGGCGTACACCAAATACCGGTTGATTGGCAGTACGGCTTACATAGCCACTCGCCAGCGTAGGCACAGTGAATGCCCCGCCCTGAGCCGAGTTTGTTTCGCTCATGTCCGATAATCCCGAAACCGTGTTGAGAATGCGGGGCCTTGCGCCCCGCCCTAGGGTCAGCGGCGGGCAGCCTTAGTTGACCACGGTGTTGCGCATGATCCACATCACGGTGCCGACAGCGGCCATCAGGCCACCGATGAACAGGCCGACAATGGCCGACATCGGCTTCTCACGCTCGTCCTTGGAGGCTTTCCACAGGGTGTACAGCGAAATGGCGACAACCACGAAACCACCAATCGACACCAGCGAGATCAACAGCGTGGCGCCGCCCTGGGCGGTGTTGTCGATGTTGGTCATGACGTCGTCAGCAGTTTTGCCGCCCGACGTATCCTGGGTCAGGTCAGTCTTGGTAATGGCGAATGCCGACGGTGCTGCCAGGGCACCGATAACTGCTGTGGTCGCACGTACTTTGGCCGAATCGTAAGCAGCTTTCAGGGTTTTGAGTGCTTTCATGAGTGACGCTCCTTGGGTTTCTTAGTTCGAAAAGCCGTTACGACCACGGCGTGAAAAGACCCACCAGATTGAATCCGATGGTGTTGTTGAGTACATCGCTGAACCATTTGAAGTTCCACGCCAGCACACCGCCGATGATCCATCCGCTGGCGGTGCCCAGGCCGGCCTGGGTCTGATTGTTGTAATAACCGTTTACCGTCAACCAGCCTTTCACCATGGCAATCAGGCCAACCACCTGCATGATGCCCAGCAGGGCCAGCGTGGCCAGTTGTGCCTGCTCTTGCAACGTGGTGCCGGTAGAGGAATAAGACAGCATGCGCGAGTTGGCATAATCCCCGGTCAAGGTGCGCGACATGATGCCCATCCATTCCAGAGTGCCGATGGCCAGCAAGATCGAGCCAATGACCAACTGCACACAGGCAGAGCCGACAGAGAAACGCTGTCGCCCGGCCACATACTTCAATGCGTTGTCATGGGTAACGCCCCATATTTCAATTAATGCAGCACCTGTCAGGTAAAGACCGATAAGCGCGGCAATACCCTGGCACATCATGATCGCCGTCGGGATCACTTTCCCGATATTGACCATTACATCTACGAGATCGGCAAATCCGGCCGCCATGAGAACGTCCTTGTTTAAAGAGCAGGTGCAGTCACTACAATGCCGCTGTCGCGATCAACCGAAAGCACTTTCAATTCGCGTTGAACCGGTGGCAACGTGTCGCCAGCTTTTATGCTGTCTTCACTGTCGCCATTCTTCACCCAGGCCCGGTGCCCGACCACGGCCTGCACTTTGTAGCCACTCGACTGCGGGATCGGGTGGACGCTTCTGGCGCGCGCCTGCGAGACAACAGGTGCCGGCTCCCTGCGCGGCGGCTTGACGATCTCCACACGCTGGCGGCTTTGCTCGAAGTAGTCCATGCGTTGATTCAACCCGGTCAGGTTGTTGTCCAGCGCCTTGATCTGGCTCAGTAGCAGCTGGGTATTACGCTGGGATTCCTCGCGCACGATCTTCAACTGCTTCTCGCTGTTCTCCTGGGCCTGCAACGCCGCTTGCGCTTGCTCCCTGGACTTGGCCAGCTCGATGCTCAGTACATCCATGCGTGGCTGTTGCACCGATTGAGTCGGGTTTTGCGCCATGCGCCTGGCCTTGGCTACTGGCGACGATGTCGCCTTCATCACGACCACGGCAACCACGATGAGCGCCACGAAGCTACCGGCAAAAACGCCGATGAGTTTTCCGAACGACCAGTTCTTCATGTCGAACTCCTTATCGAGATTGATCGTGAACGTCTTGCAGGAAGAACAGGCCGAAGCCTTTGTTCGCAGGCGTTGCATAGGTAGCCGGACGGTTGAACCCGCGGCGCACTTCCGATGCGATTGCGGTACCCATCTCGCCCACCGACGAACCGATGACCTGCTTGGTCGAAGGCTCGGTAGTGGTCTGGGCCACTACACCACTCGGGCTGATGATCGTGGTGCCCGCGGTCTGCTGGTAGGCACGACCGTAGCCGGACAACAGCGAGGCAGCCCCCAGGGCGAAATAGCGCGACATAGTGTGGTGGTCCTTGGTTTCGGCGATACCTTGCTTGGCATCGTCCTCACGCAGGGCCACGGCACTGATGCGCATGGTCGGACGGGGATCGTTCACCGGCGGCGCCAGAATGGTGAACTTCACGCGGATGTTGTCCGGCGCCTGCTCGATCTTGCCGATCAGCTTGGCGCCATTCCATTTGCCGCCACGAATGGTTGCCAGCACGTCACCGCCATCGTCGGTGTTGACCTCAGCATCCAGCGTGGCATACATGATGGTGCCCGTCTTGATGAGCAGCTCCCGGTCGGTGTCGCCCACGGCTTCGATATCGTTGGGGTCTTTCTTGTCTTTGGCCGTGCGCAGCGCGACATCACGGTCGCCGTTACCCGCACGTTCGGTCGGGTAGTAGCTGACGGTGCTGAAGCTGCTTTTATCTGCAAAGCCCTTCGCACTTTCCGACTCGCCCATCAATTGCTTGATCGACTTCAGCGTCTCGGTCTTGAGTTCGTTAACGTACAGGTCGCGCTGTTGCTCGGCCTTCTTCAGCTCTTCCTCCAAGCGCCGGCGTTCCTGCTCGTCGGCCTGGGCATTGTTCACGCCAGCGCGCGGTGCAACCTGCGCGGTCTCGCGGGGCGGCTGTCCGGCCCCGACATAAATCGGCGGCGGTTGCGTGCTTGCGTCGTTGTACGGCTGCCCGGGCACATTGAACTGGGCGTTCTGGCCACGGCCCAGTTCCTTGCCGGTAGACTGAACGATGTTGGGATCGAAGCCCGGCTGGTACGACATACCGCGCTCGGCAGCCTGCTCGGCTTCCAGCGAGCTGCGCTGGGCGCGACGCTCCGCCTCGGCAGCGGAGATAGGGTCGACCGACACCTCGGGCTGCGGCGCACGCGGCACATCCACGGTGGATGCCTTGCCGGCCGGTTCGTCCTTGCCGGTCATGCCGTTGTAGGCCAGCGCACCCAGCGCAAGCACCACCAGGCCGGCGGCAATCAGCGAAACCTTGCCGACGCCAGAACCAAACACGGCCTTCAGGTTGCGCTGCATCTCATCGGACTTGCGCGCCTTCCTCACATGCGAGCCCGCCGGCCCGTCACGGTCGGCCACCAGGTGCTCGTCGTCTTCATCGAAGCCCGAGTCGCTCGGCGGCATGTTGTGATCACTCATTGCAGATTCCCTTGCTCGATGAAGACGGTTACGGCCTGCCCGCCAGTCGTGAACGTGACGCTGTTCTGCAAACCGGCGTAGCGGTAAACCGCCACACCCGTGGTGCTACGGGCAGCGTTGGTGTACGCGGGGTATTGCGCATCGGCCTTGGCTTTCACATACATGTTCGGGCCATAGCTCCAGGCTTCCACGCCCTCCAGCCCGGTCACCTTCAGGCGATTGGCCTCTTTGGGCGGTACGCCATCCAGGAAGTAGGTCAGCGCATCGTCGATGCTCGGCATCCCCAACATGGCCACAGTGGCCTCGGCATCCGGGTTACGTCCAGGCACCTTGGCATCCACGCGCATGTCCACCTCTTCCTGCCCGGCAGCCAGGATCAGGATGATCGGTGTGGCCAGGCCGCGCAGGGTGACGGTCACATTGCCGTATGCGGCCGCAGTGGCAGGGTCCAGTGTCAGGATATTGGTCGGCGCGACATTGCCGCCCTGGCCGTTCTGGCCGCCACGCTCGCGCCCGTCGCTGAACAGCTCGCGGTTGATCGACACGTTCTGGATCATCCATGGCTGCCCGGCATAGTCGGAGAACACGATCGACGACTGCTGCCCCTTGCTCAGGCGAACGATGGGCGGGGAAACGCCCGGATCCAGGTTCAGTGCAAGCGTGCGGGTCACCGGCTTGGCCGGGCTTACGTAGGCCGTGGCCTTCTGCTTTTCACGCTCGAGCCACAGCTGCTTGATCAGCTCCACCTGCGACGACGTCAGCTGCGAGTCCTGCACATCCTGGACCGTGTCACTGATGACATCTTCCGGGCGCGGGTACACCACTTGAGCAACACTGGAGACCTGCCGGCCCAGGCCATTCATCGGCGGCAAGGGCGGCGCGTCGCTGCCTTGCGCTGCGTCAACCTGGCCCACGCTACCTTCGGCGGCAGGCGCATTTTGCGCCTCGTTGGCAAATGCGGGCATGGCGATAGCGCTCGCAAGCAACGATGCGATCAGATGCTTCTTCATGGTCACTTCCTTGAGGTGTACGGCGACAGCTGAACAGAATCGACGGCGATGCCTTTGGTGTTGGTAGCCGAGGCTGGGATCTGAACGATGGTGACGGCTGCGAGGAAGTCCTGACGCGAGCGAGCCTGCTGATCACCGCCCACGTAGAACTCGATGGCAATCGGTACCTGAACCAGCCAGTAGTTCTGCCCGGTTGCCAGCGCACCGCTTTCTTCAACCTGAGGTATTTGCGTGGCCATGGCACGCAGGATCATCCGCCCCTTCAGCACACGCTCCAGGTTGCCAGAGTCGTCAAGCGTCTTCAGGAACGCCTTGCGCCCTTCATCCGTGTACCAGCGGGCACCCGCGGCATTGAGGTTGGAGCGGTAGTTCACGTAGTCGTAGGAATACGAGTTCACCACTGCGTCCTTGGCGTACTCGGCCAGTGTCGCCGGGGTGACACGCGGGTTGCTCTCGGTCGAGACCTCGCAGATGGCGTGGTTGTCGATGGTCGGAATCCAGCGGTACTTCGGGTACCAGAACACCACGGCAGCGATGGTCACGCCAAATACGCAGGTAAGGGCAAGCAGTTGCCCCCAGACGCGCTTGTTGCGGCGCTTGAGGTCCAGGCATTCCAGTTGCAGGCGTTTGACTTCGCGAACGGTGGCGGCTGCCTCGCCCGGCGTATCATCCAGCGCCAGCTCAAGCAGCTTTTCTTCATCAGTGCCCTGCCGGGCCTTCGGCGCCTCACCACCAGGGGTTCCGCGTTGGGTTTCCTTACTCGACATTGCGGATTTCCCCTGTCGTTCCGTCGTAAATGCAAATCGAGTCGGTTCCGTCATAGAACACGACATTTTCAAAATTCGTTTGCGTCACCAGCCAGATGGCCGCAACGGCAACGCAGGGGAGCAAGGCGAGGCAAGCCCACTCACCGATATCCAGCATTACACCCAGCATGCGGTTGTAGCGCCGCAATGCGCGCACATCCACGTCATCGCCTGTCCCGCTGCCCCATGACGTTGTGGTTGATCCGAGTTCGTCCATATCTCGCTCCATGAAGCAGCATTTTCATTTAAAACTTAGAAAGGTGCAACAGCGAAATTTTGACATAGAGAAGAAATACACGCAATGCGCGACGTATTTTGACACGCCTACGTCAGCCTTCAGTCAGTCATGCCATACAGATTTTTACGCAAGCGGTAGCGCCATCGCGCGCCTCCAGTAGCGCTGAAAGCCGCTAATTACGGGCACTCACGGGATAAAACTGACTGCAAAGCATCATCTGGAAACAGCACATGCATGCTGTCACATTGATATCAAAAAAATGTACGTCACCGATATTTTAGATAGTCAAAACACAACCCTTTCGGCGCTCTCGGCGAGCACCAAAATTAAAGGTCAGGTTTCAGACAACGGCCGCGCAGGCCATAGCAGACGGGGCTTCCGGCATATTTCCGGGTAAAATCGGCGAGATTGACAGCGGGGTTTGCAGCATATCCTCCATGACAAGGCGGGAACCTGGTCCAGCCCTTCTCCTCAACGGCCCTATCACGCTGGGGCAATTTCAATAAAACCCTTTTAAAACAAGGGCTTTATAGCATTCCTTGAATCCATCTGATTCAGCGCTCGAAGTGTGCAAGACGGGTGAGCCATCACCTGCCTTGAGGCTACTTCAGTCGGTCACGATAGTGACTGAACATGGCAAAAATGTGATTTTCCACCATCCACACATTTTTTTGCGATAGCAGCTTTTTGCCACCATGCCTGCGAACCACACCCAAATCCCATGACAGCACCCGTGCAGGGCAGCCTACCGGGCACGACTTCTCCGGCCTGCAGTGAATGACACTGGTCGATTGAAATAGTTGTGAGCCGGGTAAAAATAATTGCAAAACGCCATGCTTTTGATACTCATAGACCACCTTTTGGCCTTGCTTGAGTCAGAGCACTTCGGAAAAGCAGCAGCGCCGGGCGAGCGCTTAAAAAAACAAAGGGCACCCATCCTCGGGTGCCCTTTGTTTTACAGCCAGGTGAACTCAATCACCCCATCGAACGCGCCCCCACCGGTTGCGCATGGCCCCGCGAAGTCACGATCCCCAGGAAGGAAATCACGATCGCCAGGCCCAAGGTCGAACTCACTTCCGCCCGGTGCTCAGGCGTGTACATCATCACCGCCAGCGCCCCGGCGATGAAGATGATCACCGCCCAGGTCAGGTACGGGAACAGCCACATACGGAACTTCAGCTCGGTGTTCTCCCGCTCCAGGCGGCGGCGCATGCGCAGCTGCGAGATGGCGATGACCATGTACACCAGCAGGGCGATGGCGCCAGAGCTGGCCAGCAGGAACTCGAACACGCCCTTCGGCGCGAAGTAATTGAGGATGGCGATGGCCGCGCCGATCAGGGTGCTGCCAAACACTGCAGCACGTGGCACGCCAACCTTGGAGGTCTTGTTGAGGAAGGCCGGGGCGTCACCGCGCTTGGCCAGCGAGTACATCATGCGCGAAGCAATGTAGATCGACGAGTTCATGCAGCTGGTCACGGCCACCAGCACCACCAGGTCGACCATGAACGCCGCATTGGGGATGTTCATGATTTCCAGCGCACGCTGGTACGAGCCCACCACGGCCAATTGCGGGTCGTTCCATGGCACCACCGAGATGATCACGAAGATCGACAGGATATAGAAGGTGCTGATACGCCAGATCACCGAGCGGGTGGCCTTGGCAATGTTGCGCGACGGGTCGCTGGACTCGGACGCAGCGATGGTCACCGCCTCGGTGCCGATGAAGCTGAACATCACGGTAATGAACGCGCCCACCACTGCCGACCAACCCTTCGGCGTAAAGCCGCCGTGCTCGGCCATCAGGCTGCTCAGGCCGCTGACCTCGCGGTTAGGCAGCCAGCCCATCAGCGCGGCAAAGCCCAGCCCGATGAAACCCAGAATCGCCGTTACCTTGAGAATGGCGAACCAGAACTCGAACTCACCGTACTTGGCCACGCTGAACAGGTTGGTGCCAGCGAGCAGCAGTACCGAGGCCAGGGCGAAGATCCAGCTGTCCACCTGGGGGAACCAGGCGTTCAACACATGCCCGGCGGCCAGCGCTTCGATGGGGATCACCAACACCCAGAACCACCAGTACAACCAGCCGATGGTGTAGCCGGCCCAACGGCCGATGGCCTGGTCGGCATAAGTGGAAAACGACCCGGTGTCAGGGTGCGCCACGGCCATTTCGCCGAGCATGCGCATAACCAGAACCACCAGGGTCCCGGCCACGAAATAGGAAATTATGGTAGCTGGCCCGGCCGCCGCGATGGCATGGCCAGAGCCTACGAAAAGTCCGGCGCCGATGATGCCGGCGATGGACAGCATCGTTACATGACGTGGCTTGAAACCTTGTGCAAGGTTGCCATCAGATCCCACGGTGTTCATTGATGTTGTTCTCTTTTTGCTGACACAAGGATGGACGGGCAGGCGTAGGCGAAAATATCTCCTTTCAAATTAATAAGTCGACAGGTTGCTCGCGCGCTGTTGTTGATATTTGGCACGCATCACAGAGCAAGGTGTCATTGCGGTTCGGGCTTCATTTAAGCCCCGTAGGGCTGTGGGAAATTACACGAGAACGCCCCGGAACTGTTCGATCACGACAGGGCAATTCCATTAACGCCAGATGGCGCGAATGGCATGCCCGATCGCGCCATCGGGCCGTCTGAAGCTTTTGTTTTTCATTTGAATGTGTCACTTGGTCTGCCCACGTTTGAGCGGCCACAAAAAAGCCCCGGTCTCCCGGGGCCTCTGTTGCCAAGGCGTCTGCCTACGCCTGCCCGGTGCGCTCGAAGCGTCGGGCCAGCAACAGGTAAGCGAGGATCCCCAGCACGCCATGGGCGGCCACGAACCAGAGTGCGTTATGGAACGAGCCGGTGCTGGCAACCACATAACCGATCACCAGCGGGGTGACGATACCGGCAACGTTGCCGATGCCATTGAACACACCGCCGCACAGGCCGACCATCTTCTTCGGCGCCACATCCGACAGCACTGCCCAACCTACCGCTGCCAGGCCCTTACCGAAAAAGGCCAGGGTCATCATGGCAATCACCGCCGCGTTGCTATCCATGTAGTTGGCCAGCACCAGGCTGGTGGACAGCGCCATGCCAACGATGAACGGCGTCTTGCGCGCCCTGGACGGATGCACGCCACGGCGGATCAGCCAATCGGACACGAACCCGCCAAGGATGCCGCCCGTGAAGCCACAGATGGCCGGCAACGCAGCCACCCAGCCTGCCTCCATGATGGTCATGCCACGGCCCTTGATCAGGTAGATCGGGAACCAGGTGATGAAGAAGTAGGTCAACGCCGTGATGCAGTACTGGCCCAGGTACACCGCCCACAGGTTGCGACTGGTGAACAGTTGCATCACTTCGGCACGGGTCGGTTTGCTTTGGGTCGCCTTGCGTTCCTTTTCCAGGTCGACCAGCGCGCCGCCTTCACGCATGTAATCCAGCTCTTCGCGGCTCAAGCCTGGCGCGCTGTGCGGTTCGTGGTACAGGCGGAACCACACCACGCTCAGTACCAGCCCCAACACCCCCATCCAGATGAACACGTGCTCCCAACTCAGCGTATGGGTCATCCACGCCATCAGCGGGGCAAATACCACCACAGCCATGTACTGCGCCGAGTTGAACAGCGCCGAGGCGGTTCCACGCTCACGGGTGGGGAACCAGCAACTGACGATGCGCGAGTTGGCCGGGAACGCAGGCGACTCCACCAGGCCCAGCATGAAGCGCATGGAAAACAGCGCGACCGCAGCAGACACACCGGCCAAACCCATCCAGCCGACAGTCCCTTGCAGCAGCGTGAACAGCGACCAGAGGATCAGGCTGATGCCATACACGCGGCGGGCACCGAAGCGGTCGAGCAACCAGCCCCCGGGCACCTGGCCCAGGGCGTAGGCCCAGGCGAACGCAGAAAAGATCATGCCCAGCATGACCGGGTCCAGGCCGAGGTCCTTGAGCACCTCGGTGCCGGTGATAGACAAGGTGGCGCGGTCGGCATAGTTGATGACGGTGATGACGAAGATCAGCGCCAGGACCAGGAAGCGATGGCGACCGATCCCGGCCACGGCCTGCGGTGCGGCGACGGCGGATTTGCTGTTCATGTGGACCCTCTTGCTTCTCGATGGAAGCGATTGTTCTTGTGAAGAGAAGGTGTGGCCCTTGGGCCTTTGAGCTGCTTGTACTGGCCTCTTCGCGGGCACGCCCGCGAAGAGGCCCTAGCGGTAAACCACCCGATTCGGCGGCATCTCACTCCGGAAGCAAGCCTCCAGATTGCTTAAGACCATGCCCCCCATCTCCAGCCGAGTCTGCAACGTGGCACTACCCCGATGCGGCTGAAGGCTGACCTGGTTGAGGTCACGCAAGGCCGGCGGCACCTGCGGCTCATCGACGAACACGTCCAGCCCGGCGCCGGCGATACGCTGCTCGCGCAATGCCTCGACCAGCGCGTCTTCATCCACCAACTTGCCGCGCGCCACGTTGATCAGGTAACCATTCGGCCCCAGTGCCTCCAGCACCTCGGCTGTTACCAACACCTGCCCGCCATCGGCGGAGGCAGCGACCACCAGCACGTCCACCGACCGCGCCAGCTCGACCAGGTCAGCCTCATAGCGGTAGCCCGTTTCCGGCTGTTCACGCCGCCCGTTGTAGGCAATGCGCATGTCGAATGCCGCCGCACGCCGGGCAATCGCCTTGCCCACCTGGCCAAGCCCGACAATGCCCAGGTCGATACCACTGACCCGCCGCGCCAGCGGCAGGTCGACCTTGCCCCACAAACCATCGCGCACCAGCCGTTCGCCCTCGCCCAAACGGCGCAAGGTGTTGATGATCAGGCCCATCGCCAGGTCAGCCACGTCGGCGGTGAGTACACCCGGTGTTGTGGTGACATGGATGCCGCGGCTGGCTGCATGGCGCAGGTCCACGGCGTCGGTACCGATGCCGCTGATGGCGATGATCTCCAGCGCGGGCAGCTGATCCATCAGCGCATTGGACAGCCCTTTGACACCGCCAGTGACCACACCGCGAATGCGTGGGCCAACGTCGTTGATCAGCTGTTGCGGGTCGCGCTGTTGATACAGGCGATGCACCTGATAAGCGCTGACCAGCTGGGCATCGATGGCCTCGGGGACTGGCTGGGTCAGCAGCACTTCGATGGCATTTTCGTTCATGTCGAGCATCCGGCAGTTCGAAGACATGACTCGATGCTAGGCCTGCAATTGATACAGGTCTAATATAGATGCTGGATCGAATAATTCAGGAATTGAATCATGGAGCTGCACCAGTTGCGCTGCTTCGTGGCCGTTGCCGAAGAGCTGCATTTCGGCCGTGCCGCCACCCGCCTGCACATGACCCAGCCGCCCTTGAGCCGGCAGATACAACTGCTGGAACATTCCCTGGGTGTACTGCTGCTTGAGCGTAACAACCGCCAGGCGCGGCTGACCCTGGCGGGCCAGAGCTTTCTTGAAGACGCCCGGCGCATCCTGCAAATCGCCGACTCGGCCAGCCACTCGGCACGGCGCATCGCCCATGGCGAGGCAGGCCGGCTGACCCTGGGCTTCACTGCGGTGGGGGCCTACAGCATGATCCCGCGCTTGCTGGTGCATGCCGGGCAGACGCTGCCGGATATCGAACTGGTGCTCAGTGAACGGGTTTCCAGTACCCAGGTGCACGACCTGGAAGCCGGTCTGATCGATGTCGGCCTGGTGCGCCAGGTGCTGCCCAGTGCGCGCGTGGAGTACCTGCCGATTCACCGCGAACCCTTCGTCGCCGCCCTGCCCGCCGGGCATGCGCTGGCACCGCGCGAGCGGATCAGGCCAAGCGACTTCGATGAGCAGCCTTTCGTGATGTACAGCGCCAACGAAGGGCGCTACTTCCATGACCGCATCGCCAACCTGTTTGCGCGGCACGAAGTGCAGCCGAAGTACCTGCACCAGCTGGGGCAGACGCATTCTATTCTGGGCCTGGTCAATGTGGGGTTGGGGTGCGCGGTGGTACCGGCCTCGGCGCAGGCGCTGCGCCTGGAACAGGTGGTGTTCAGGCCGCTGGTGGGGATGGAGCAGCAGGCAGAGATATTTTTGGCCTACTGCCGGGATAACCCCAACCCGGTGCTGGGGACATTTGTAGAGATGGCGCGGACCTTCTTTGAAGCAGGATAAAAGGTGATGGCCTCTTCGCGGGCAAGCCCGCGAAGAGACCGGCAGCTTTAACGCACCAGGCAAGGCCGCTTGTTATCGAAGCTCCACCCCGGAATCAGGAACTGCAACGCCACGCTGTCATCCCGCGCGCCCAGGCCCATGTTGCGGTAGCACTCATGCGCCTTGGCCAGCTGATCCTCATCCAGCTCCACCCCCAGCCCCGGCCGTGCCGGTACCCGTACATGCCCGTCGACAATGCGCAGCGGCTCGCGGGTCAGGCGCTGGCCATCCTGCCAGATCCAGTGGGTGTCGATCGCAGTGATCTCGCCCGGCGCCGCAGCCGCCACCTGGGTGAACATCGCCAGCGAAATGTCGAAGTGGTTGTTCGAATGCGAACCCCAGGTCAGCCCCCAGTCATTGCACATCTGCGCCACCCGTACCGAACCCTGCAAGGTCCAGAAGTGCGGGTCGGCCAGCGGGATGTCCACTGACTGCAACTGGATTGCATGGCCCATCTGCCGCCAGTCGGTGGCGATCATGTTGGTGGCGGTCGGCAAGCCGGTGGCGCGACGGAACTCGGCCATCACCTCGCGGCCCGAGTAACCGTTCTCGGCACCGCACGGGTCTTCGGCGTAGGCCA
Organism: Pseudomonas sp. URIL14HWK12:I5; assembly: GCF_900176445.1. NCBI lineage: Bacteria > Pseudomonadati > Pseudomonadota > Gammaproteobacteria > Pseudomonadales > Pseudomonadaceae > Pseudomonas > Pseudomonas sp. URIL14HWK12:I5. The sequence continues at coordinate 840,208 of NZ_FWXQ01000001.1, read as the reverse complement.
GCACGTCGTGCTTGTCGCGGCACAGGGCAATGGCTTCCTTCAACGACCACGCACCGTTCGGGTCGAGGGTAATACGGGCTTCGGGGAAGCGCTCGGCCAGGGCCGTTACCGCCTCCATCTCTTCTTCTCCCCGCAGTACACCGCCCTTGAGCTTGAAGTCACTGAATCCATAACGCGCCTTGGCGGCCTCCGCCAGGCGCACCACTGCTTCCGGGGTCAGGGCCTTTTCGTGGCGCACGCGGAACCAGTCATCCTCGGCATCGGCTTCGTTGCGGTAGGCCAGGTCGGTCTGCTGGCGGTCGCCGATGTAGAACAGGTAACCCAGCATCTTCACGGCATCGCGTTGCTGCCCTTCACCCAGCAATGCCGCCATCGGCACGTTGAGGTGTTGGCCGAGCAGGTCGAGCAGCGCCGATTCGATGGCGGTTACCGCATGCACGGTAATGCGCAGGTCGAAGGTTTGCAGCCCGCGCCCCGCCGAGTCGCGGTTGGCGAAGCTCTGGCGCATGGCATTGAGCACGCGCTGGTAATGGCCGATCGGCTGGCCGACCACCAGGCTGCGGGCGTCTTCCAGGGTTTGCCGAATTTTTTCCCCACCCGGCACTTCACCCAGTCCGGTGTTGCCAGCGCTGTCGCGCAGCACCACTACGTTGCGGGTAAAGAACGGGCCATGGGCGCCACTGAGGTTGAGCAGCATGCTGTCATGGCCAGCCACAGGGATCACGCGCAGGTCGGTGACCACTGGGGTGCTGGTGTGAACGGCGGGATTGGTCTGCATATTCATGGTTGTTGTCTCGCAGTCATCAGTGGGTCTGGCCCAGGGCCGAACGGGCCTTGAGGTCGTCAGAAGGGGCGCCCTTCGGGCGAGTGCGTACAAAGAAGATGGCTATGGCCGCCAGCACCGAGGTCACCGCCAGGCCATACAGGCCGCCCTGGATCGAGCCGGTCTGCTGCTCCAGAAAACCGAAGGTGGTAGGGGCGACGAAGCCACCAAGATTGCCGACCGAGTTGATCAGGGCGATCACGGCCGCCGCGATGCGGGCGTCCAGGTAACCCTGTGGAATCGGCCAGAACAGAGACGACGCCGACTTGAAACCGATGGCGGCGAAGCACACGGCCACGAAGGCAAACACCGGCCCGCCGGTGGTGGACACGAACATGCCGATGGCAGCGACCACCAGCGCCCCGGCCACCCACGCCTGCTGGAACTTCCAGCGCGCAGAACCGGCAGCGAAGGCATACATGGCCAGGATCGAGATCAGCCACGGGATCGAGTTGAAGAAGCCTACCTGCAAGTCGCTGAGGTCACCCATGCGCTTGATGATGCTCGGCAACCAGAAGGTGGCAGCGTAGATAGTCAGCTGGATGCAGAAGTAGATGAGGCAGAACAGGACAATCTGGCGGTCCTTCAGCAGGCTCCAGGCCGATGGTTTGACCGCCCCCACCGCTTCGCGCTCTCGCTGCTCGCGGTCGATGGTAGCCACGAGCGCGTCTTGCTCGGCCTGGCTCAACCACTTGGCATCCTGTGGTTTGGAATCCAGCCAGAAGAACACGAAGAAGCACAGCACCACCGAGGCCATGCCTTCGATGAACAGCATCCACTGCCAGCCATGCATACCCAGGCCCTGAATCTGCATCAGCGCACCGGCCAGCGGCCCGGAAATCAGCGAGGCCAGCGCCGAGCCGCTGAGGAAGATGGCAATCGCCTTGCCGCGCTCCGCACCTGGCAGCCAGCGGGTGAAGTAGTAGATCACACCGGGGAAGAAGCCCGCTTCGGCAACACCCAGCAAAAAGCGCAGCACGTAGAACTGGGTTTCGTTCTGCACAAACGCCATGGCCGTGGCCACCAGCCCCCAGGTGAACATGATGCGCGTCAGCCAAAGCCGCGCCCCCACCTTCTGCAGCAACATGTTCGAAGGCACTTCGAACAGGGCGTAGCCGATGAAGAACAAGCCGGCACCAAAGCCATAAGCCGCGGCACTGATACCCAGGTCGCTTTCCAGGTGCGGGCGGATGAAACCGATATTGACGCGGTCGAGGTAGTTGACGATGAACATGATGACGAACAGCGGCAGGACGTGGCGCTTGACCTTGGCCACGGCACTGGCCAACGCGTCGCCTTCAGTCCGGGCAGACGGAGCGAGGGTGTCGTTCACTTGTGAATCTCCCACTAATTGTTTTTGTGCGGGTCTGGGTTGTCTGACATGGCAGTGGGATGAGCATATGCCCAGCGAAGTTGTACGACAAGATCAACAAAGTCGACAAATAGGCAAAATACAAGCTGTCACAATGCCAAATTGCTGCGATCGTGCAAAATCAAAGTGGCTACTCGTGGGATTGGCGACAGGAAAAAACGGCAAAAAATATTTTAATGGTTTAACTTGTCGTACAAGTACAACAAGAAGTGGCTCACACCATGGAACCCGAACACACGCACAAACGCGGCCATAGCCGCGCCCATGACCTGGTCTCCAGCCTGACCCAACAGATTTTGTTGGGTACCTTCAGGCCTGGGGACAAATTGCCCTCGGAGAACACCCTGGTGCGCGAGCATGGCGTCAGCCGCACGGTGGTGCGTGAAGCCTTGTCGAAATTGCAGGCCTCGGGGCTGGTGGAGCCGCGCCACGGTATCGGTACCTTCGTGATGGAGCGCCAGCCGCAGGCGGGGCTGCGCATCGGCGCGGAGAGCGCAGCCAATGTGCGCGACCTGCTGGAGCTGCGCATTGGCCTGGAAGGCCAGGCCGCTGCTCTGGCCGCGCTGCGCCGTGACGAGGGGCACCTGGCTCGCATGCGCCAGGCACTGGATGACTACCAGGACCTGGCGGCGGCTGGTGACAGCTGCATCGAGGCGGACCGGCGCTTCCACCTGTTGATTGCCGAGGCCACGGGTAACCTGTACTTCACCGAGATGCTGCTGCAACTGGGCAACAGCCTGATCCCCCGCAACCGCATGGCGCTGGCCGAACGCGGTGGGGCGAAGCTGGCGCGGCAGGCTTACCTGGCGAACCTGGAGCATGAGGCCGTGCTCAATGCCATCCGCCGGCAAGACCCGGATGCAGCGCGGGCGGCGATCTGCCTGCACCTGTCCAACAGCCGTGACCGGTTGCTGCCGGATTAGATGTTGTGCCCACCCGGCCGTTACATTCGGCCGGCTCACCTCACCAGGTCAGGCAAATCTTGCCGAAATGCCGGTTGCTTTCCTGGTAACGGAACGCCTCGACGATCTGCTCCAGCTCGAAGTGCTTGTCCACCACTGGCCGCAGCCCGTTGGCATCGATTGCCCGCACCATCGCCTGTTGCTGCGCGCGGCTGCCCACCAGCACACCTTGCAGGCGAATTTGTCGCACCAGCGCCTGTACCAGCGGCAACTGCCCTGCCACACCGGTGAGGATGCCGATCAGCGACACATGCCCACCAATGCGCGCGGCAATCATCGACTGCTCCAACGTCGCCGGGCCGCCCACTTCAATCACATGATCGACGCCGCGATTACCGGTCAGCTCGCGCACTTTTTCACCCCAGGCAGGGGTGCTCTTGTAATTGATAAGGTGATCGGCACCCAGGGCCTTGAGGCGCTCCAGCTTGGCATCGCTGGACGAGGTGGCGATTACCGTGGCGCCGGCCAGCTTGGCGAACTGCAGGGCGAAGATCGACACGCCACCCGTGCCCTGTACCAGCACCGTGTCGCCCGGCTTGAGGTGGTCATCGCTCATCAACGCACGCCAGGCGGTAAGGCCGGCTGTAGTCAGCGTAGCCGCCTCGGCGTGGCTGAAGCCCTTGGGTGCCAGGGTAAACGCGGTAGCGCGGGCAGTGACCTGTTCACGGGCATAACCATCGATGCCGTCGCCGGGCACTCTGGCAAAGCCTTCGACATTGGCCTGGCCGTCGAGCCAGTCGGGGAAAAAGGTGCTGACCACGTGGTCGCCAACCTGGAACTCGGTGACACCAGCCCCCACCGCGACCACTTCGCCGGCGCCATCGGCCATGGGGATGCGCCGCTCGCTCGGGCCCCACATGCCGCTGACCACGGCGAAGTCGTGGTAGTTGAGGGAGCTGGCGTGCAAGCGCACGGTGATCTCGCCGGCCTCGGGCGCGGCAGCCTCGCGGGTGCCGACCTCTACCTTGTCGTAGCCGCCGCCGGGTTGTACGTAGATGGCTTTGCTGGTCATGGGTGGGTCTCCGTATCAGGGGAAAGAGTGGAGTTCAGCATAGACAGGTCAGGCCCTTTCGCGGGCATGCCCGCCAAAGGGCCCGTACAGGCGACACAACGGTCAACCCAGCATCACCTTCAATTTCCGGCAATCGGCAGCATGCCAATCCACCAGCTCCGGCCATGGGTTATCCGGCAAGTTCACCAGCACCGTCCGCGCGCCCGCCGCGCGCCCGCAGTCCAGGTCGAACCGGTAATCCCCCACCATCACCAGCTCGCTCGGCGCCACGCCCCAGGCACTGGCAATCTTCAGCAACCCATCCGGGCTCGGCTTAGGTGCGGCCTCGTCACGTCCCAGAATGTGCTCCACCGGGAAGCAGTCCGCCAGGCCGATGGCCTCCAGCGTCACATGCGCCAGCTCACGTGCATTGCGGGTGAGAATACCCAGCCGGCAACCACGCTCGGCCAACTCACGCACCAGCTCCACCGCCCCGGTGGCCGCTGTGGAGGCGAGCGCCAGGTCGCGTTCGTGCTCCAGCAGCCAGGCATGCTTGGCTGCCGCTTCGGCTGCCGGCAAGGCCGCCAGGTGGGTGAGGATGTCGTGCTCGGCCGGGATGTCCAGCGCCACGCGGATGGCGGCGAAATCGTGCACGGCCACGGTCAGGGTGCCGTCCATGTCGAACACCCAGTTGCGTACCTCGCCCAGGCTCATGCCCAGTCCTTACGGTGGCGAATCAGGCCTTCCTGGCTCGACGATGCCACCAGTTGCCCGGCCTGGTTGAAGATGCTGCCACGGCAGAAACCGCGGGAATTACCGGCCCATGGGCTGTCGGTGGCATACAGCAGCCACTCGTCGGCACGCAGGTTGCCATGGAACCACAGCGAATGGTCGAGGCTGGCGATCTGCATGTCGCGCTGCCACACCGATTTGCCATGCGGTAACAGCGAAGTGGTCAGCAGACCAAAATCCGAGGCGTAGGCCAGCATGTATTTGTGCAGGGCAGGTACGTCGGGCAGGTTGCCGTCGGCGCGGAACCAGGCGTACTTCACCGGGTCGCCAGGCTTGGGGTTGAACGGGTCGCGCTCGGTGACCGGGCGAATTTCGATCGGCTTGGCGCACAGCACCTTGTCGCGAATGCGCTCTGGCAGCTGGTCGGCCATGGCGCGGGCCAGCTCCACCTCGGTGGGCAGGTTTTCCGGGCCGACCACGTCTGGCATCTGCGCCTGGTGCGCGAAACCTTCCTCGTCGTACTGGAACGACGCGCTGCAGGTGAAGATGGTCTGGCCCTTCTGAATCGCCGTCACCCGCCGGGTGCTGAAGCTGCCGCCATCGCGCACGCGGTCAACCGAGTACACCACCGGCAGGCTGGCATCGCCCGGGCGCAGGAAGTAGCCGTGCAACGAATGCACATGGCGAGCGTCCTCTACCGTCTGGCTGGCCGCCGACAAGGACTGGCCCAGCACTTGCCCACCGTACAGCTGGCGGAAGCCCAGGTCCTGGCTACGTCCACGGAACAGGTTCTCCTCGATGGCTTCGAGGCTCAACAGGTCGACCAGGTCGTCCAACACATGACTCATTGGGGGTTCTCCTCGCAAGGCAACACGTCTCTACAGCGCTCTTTGATAAGGGCAAATGATACAGGGTTTGTCATTCGCGCCGGGCATGGCCGTGCATTCAGGCACGCAGGGTCTTTTCCCAGTGCGCGCGGTCGATGCGGTACAGCACATGCGGACGCAGCGGGTGGCCCTCGGGCAGGCGGGGGTGTTCGAAGCTGCCGTTCAGGTCCTGCTGCATGCCAATGGCCTGCATCACCTTCTGCGACGGCAGGTTGCTCTCGCTAGTGAACGACACCACCTCTTCCAGGCGCAATTGGGCGAAAGCACAACGCAGGCAGGTCCACGCCGCCTCGCTGGCGAACCCCAGGCCCCAGTGCCGCCGTGCCAGGCGCCAGCCAATCTCCACAGCCGGCGCAAAATCGGCATCGAAGCCGACATGCAACAACCCGGTCATGCCGATGAACGCACCGCTGTCCTTGCGCTCCAGCGCCCATAAACCAAAACCGTACTCGTTGAAGTGCCCACGCACGCGGCCAATCAGTGCAGCCGCTTCAAGGCGCGTCAGCGGCGCCGGGAAGTAGCGCATTACCTGGGGGTCTGCACACAGCGCGGCGAACTCGCGCAGGTCGTCGTCATGCCATTGGCGCAGCACCAGCCGTGCGCTTTCCAGTTCAAGAATGGGGGTCATCGGGCCTGCTCCGGTTTTGCCGTGTTGCAGTTTACAGCGTAGGCGCGGGCGCAGGTTTCACCCAGCCGCCATCAGCCGAATGCAATTTTCACATGCCCTTCACTGCCTCCCGACAGGGCGCTTGGCAGGATGCCGCCATCACTGCCGCGCCAGGCGCGGCCATGCCAAATGGAGCAACGCATGCTATCGAGCAATACCCTGGGGCACCCTGCCATCCACGCCCGGCGCAAGCGACGCCTGTCCCGCAAAGCCCTCGGTGCCGCCCTTGGCCTGTGCATGGTCGTGGCGGCGTTGACCACCTGGCTGGCGACGAGGACGCATATCGTGGACCTTGGCAACGAGCAACAACTGAGTGACAGCGGCCTGCTGCAGGATTGGGCCGATGGCGCAGTGATCGTGATGATCCGCCACGCCGAACGCTGCGACAGCGCGCCCGGCCCCTGCCTGGACGACCCCACCGGCATCACCGTGGCCGGCAGCCAGGCCGCTGGCCGCGTTGGCCAGGGGCTGCACCAGTTGGGCCTGGACAATGCCGACCTGCTCAGCAGCCCGAAACTGCGTACCCGGCAAACCGCGCACTTCATCCTCGGCCAGGCGGTGGCCAGCGAGGACTGGCTGGAAGGTTGCGACAAGCAATTCGCCAGTGAGGCATTGGCCCATAAACGGCCCGGGCATAACCTGGTGCTGGTAACCCACAACGGCTGCATCGACCATTTCGCCCGCCAGCAGAACGTTGTGGGGGGCGAGCGTGAAAGCGGCTATGCCAGCGCCCTGTTCGTGTCGGTGGATGGCAACGGCAAGGCGCGTATCCTCGGGCGCCTTAACGAGCCGGACTGGCAACGCGTATTGGCCAGCGCAGGGCGATAACTGGCAAGATCAGCACTGGCCCCGATTGCGAACACCCCATGCCGCTGCCGCTGATCTACCACGAAGACTACAGCCCGGAGTTCCCCGCCGAACACCGCTTCCCGATGGACAAGTTCCGCCTGCTGCACGACCACCTGGTCGACAGCGGGCTGACCACTGATCAGGCCCTGCTGCGCCCGGACATCTGCCCCAACGACATCCTCGCCCTGGCCCACGACCGCAGCTACATCGAACGCTACATGAACGGCGAACTGTCCCGCGAGGACCAGCGCCGCCTCGGCCTGCCCTGGAGCGAAGCCCTGGCCCGGCGCACCGTACGCGCCGTAGGTGGCTCGCTGCTGACCGCCGAAATGGCGCTGCAGCACGGCATCGCCTGCCACCTCGCTGGCGGCACCCACCACGCCCATTACGACCACCCCGCCGGCTTCTGCATTTTCAACGACCTGGCCGTGATCAGCCGCTACCTGCTGGAGGCTGGCCGGGTACACCGGGTGCTGATCTTCGACTGCGATGTGCACCAGGGCGACGGCACCGCACGCATTCTGCAAGACACACCCGAGGCCATCACCGTGTCGCTGCATTGCGAACAAAACTTCCCGGCGCGCAAGGCACAAAGCGATTGGGACATCCCCCTGCCACGCGGCATGGGCGACGCAGCCTACCTGAAGGTGGTGGACGACGCCCTCAACTACCTGCTGCCCCTCTACCAACCCGACCTGGTGTTGTATGACGCTGGCGTCGATGTGCACAAGGACGACGCGCTGGGTTACCTGCAACTGACCGACGCTGGCGTTGCTGCCCGTGACGAAGCAGTGCTGCGCCATTGCCTGGGCCGCGATATCCCGGTGGTGGGTGTGATCGGCGGCGGCTACAGCAAGGACCGCGAGGCCTTGGCCAGGCGCCACGGCATTCTTCACCACAGCGCTGCACGGGTCATCGGTTGTTCACAATGACTGTGGAGCCGCTTGTGGATAACCTGCGGGAAAGGCGCTGTAGCCCTTTGCGGGCAAGGCCTGCAGGATACTGATTATTTTTTGACCAGTGCTTCCATGGGCAGCGCTGCGCTAGAATGCGCCTCTTTTCCACAGCCTGCTGCCCACCATGCCCGATCTCAACCCCGCCTCCTCTCCCCTCGCTGTCGTCATCGGTGGCGGCCCTGCCGGCCTGATGGCCGCAGAAGCACTGGCCCACGCGGGCCTGGCGGTCGAGGTGTTCGATGCCATGCCTTCCGTGGGCCGCAAGTTCCTGCTGGCGGGTGTTGGCGGCATGAACATCACCCACTCCGAGCCCTACCCGGCCTTCGTTGCCCGCTATGCCGGGCGTCAGGGCGAAATCGATGCGCTGCTGCGCGACTTCGATGCCGACGCCTTGCGCCAGTGGATTCACGGTTTGGGCATCGAGACCTTCGTCGGTACCTCGGGCCGGGTGTTCCCCACCGACATGAAAGCCGCGCCACTGCTGCGTGCCTGGCTCAAGCGCCTGCGCGACGCCGGGGTAGTTATCCACACCCGACACCGCTGGCTGGGCTGGGACGCGGATGGCGCCTTACGGATTGCTTATCCACAGGGCGAGCGTGCGGTGAAGGCTGCGGTCGTAGTGCTGGCGCTGGGCGGTGGCAGCTGGGCGCGATTGGGCTCCGACGGCAGCTGGCAAGCGCTGCTGGCCGAACGGGCTGTGGATATCTCGCCTTTGCAGCCGAGTAACTGCGGTTTTGAAGTTGAGGGCTGGAGCGCACTGCTCAAGGACAAGTTCGCGGGCGCACCGCTGAAGAACATTGCCCTCAGCGTTCCGGGCAACGCACCGCGCAAGGGCGAGTTCATCCTCACCGCGCAAGGGGTGGAGGGCAGCCTGGTATATGCCTGGTCGGCATTGGTGCGCGAGGCCATCAATCGCGAAAGCCGTGGGCTGCTGTTGCTCGACCTGCTGCCGGACAAGCCTGTGGACAAGATTGCCCAGGCACTGGCCAAGCCACGCGGCTCGCGCTCCATGGCCAAACACTTGCACAGCCAGTTGGGGATTGACGGAGTGAAGGCTGCGTTGCTGCGCGAGCTGACCGATCAGGCGACCTTTGCCGACCCGCAGGCGCTGGCTCAGGCGATCAAGGCATTGCCGATCACACTGGTGCGTACGCGGCCGCTGGATGAAGCGATCAGCAGTGCTGGCGGGGTGCGCTTCGAGGGGCTGGATGAGGGGTTGATGGTCAAGGGCATGCCGGGGGTGTTCTGTGCCGGCGAGATGCTGGACTGGGAGGCGCCGACCGGGGGGTATTTGCTGACGGCGTGCTTTGCCAGCGGCTTGCGCGCCGGGCGGGCGGCGGCGGATTGGCTGGCACGGGATTCCTGATAGATTGCCGGGGCCGCAAAGCGGCCCCAAAAATCTCAAGGCTTACGCTTACGCGGCCCACCATTGAAGCTTGGCACCTTGCGCACCGCCTTGACCGCCGGCTCCGCATTACCCGCTTCAGTGCTGTCCATCCAGCGCCCCAGCCCACGCTTGGCGCTGTTCTCTTTCGGCTTCTTGGGCTTCTTCGGCTTCTTGATCACCTGGCCAGTGGCATCGGTCATCGGCACTCGGTGATCGGGGATGAAGTCCGGCTCTTCATGGCGCGGCAGTGTCTGGCGAGTCAGCACTTCGATGGCCGCCAGCAGTTGCACTTCATCAGCGCACACCAGCGAAATGGCCTCGCCCTTGTTGCCGGCTCGCCCGGTACGGCCGATGCGGTGCACGTAATCCTCGGCCACGATCGGCAAGTCGAGGTTGACCACCAACGGAAGATCATCGATGTCCAGGCCACGGGCAGCCACGTCGGTCGCCACCAGCACCTGCACCTCGCGGGCCTTGAAGCTGTCCAGCGCGCGCTGGCGGGTGGCTTGCGGCCGGTCACCGTGGATACCATCGGCATTCACACCCTCGGCCAGCAAGCGCTCTACCAGCTGGTCAACGCCATTGCGGGTCTTGGCAAATACCAGCACCTGCTTCCAGCGCTGTTTGCGCAGCAGGTGGCAGAACAGGTCGACCTTGCGCTTTTTATCCACAGGCACCAGCCACTGCTTGACGCTGGCGGCCGTGGCATTGCGCGGGCTCACTTCGATGCTGAGCGGGTCATTCAGCGCCAGCCCCGCCAGCATGCGGATCTGGTCGGAGAAGGTGGCGGAAAACAGCAACGTCTGGCGCTTGCGTGGCAGCGCGGCGTACACCGATTGCAGTTCTTCGGCAAAGCCCAGGTCGAGCATGCGGTCGGCTTCATCCAGCACCAGCGTTTGCACCTGGTTGAACTTCACCGCGTTTTGCCGGAACAGGTCGAGCAAGCGGCCCGGGGTGGCCACCAGCAGGTCGACGCCACGGCGCAGGCGCATCATCTGCGGGTTGATACTGACCCCGCCGTACACCGCGTAAGTGCTCAGCGGCAGGTTCTCGGCGTACTCGCGCACGTTGTTGTGCACCTGCTCGGCCAGCTCGCGGGTGGGCACCAGCACCAGCGCACGGATCGAGTTGCTGGCCACTTTTTCACCCTCCAGCGCCAGGCGCTGCAACACAGGCAAGGCAAAGCCCGCAGTCTTGCCGGTGCCGGTCTGGGCTGCGGCCATCAGGTCGCGGCCAGCCAGCACGGCAGGGATGGCCTTGGCCTGCACCGGGGTCGGGGTGGTGTAGTCCAGTTGCTGCAGCGTGCGCAGCAGCGGTTCGATCAGGCCGAGTTTGGCGAAATTCATGGCAATACCGTCAGGGGGTTCAGCGAAGGCGGCAAGTTTACCGCATCGCCCCTGCCTACTTGCAGATTTCGCCTTTCAACGGCTGAGGGGGCTGGGGCGCCTTGCGCCACTGTGGCAGGCCGATCAGCACCACTGCACCGATGATCACTGCCATGGCCACGCACTCTTCGGCACCAATCTGTTCACCGGCAAAGACAATGCCCAGCAGCACAGCCACTGCCGGGTTGACGTAGGCATAGCTGGTGGCGGCAGCCGGGCGCACATGCTTGAGCAGGTACATGTAGGCACTGAACGCCAGGATCGAGCCGAAGAACACCAGGTAGGCCAGCGCTCCCCAGCCAGCGGCAGTCGGCATCTGCGTCATGCGCTCGCCCGACAGCACGCTGCCCAGCAACAGCACCGCACCACCCACCAGCATTTCCGCAGCACTGGCCATCGGCCCCTGAGGCAACGGCAAGGTCTTGCTCCACACCGAGCCGAATGCCCACGACGCCGCCGCGAAAATGATCAGCGCCGCACCAATCGGGCTCGCCTGCAAGTTGGACCCCATGTTCAGCATGCCGATGCCCACCAGCCCCAAAGCGATGCCCGCCCACTCCAGCTTCGAATTACGGTGCCCGAACAGCAGGCCAAACAGCAAAGTGAACAACGGCACAGTCGCCACTGCCAGCGCCGCCACACCCGACGCCACCCCAGCGTGTTCGGCCACGGTCACACCGCCGTTGCCACAACTGAGCAGCAAAAAGCCGATCGCTCCCGCTGCCCGCCATTGCGGCCAGGTCGGTGCCGGCACGCCACGCCAGCGCAAGAAACCGTACAGCAGGCCCCCGGCAATCAGGAAGCGCACGCCGGCCATGAGCATCGGCGGCCAGCTCTCCACGCCGATGCGAATGAACAGGTAGGTAGACCCCCAGACCAGGTACAAGGCCAGGAAAGCACCAATGAGCAACAGTGGGAAACGACGGGCGGCAGGCATGGGAAAACTCGAAATCCGTTTACGGGTGACTCAGTTTAACGGCCTGCCTGAGTGAAGATACGTTACAGAACCGGCGCAAATGAGCGGCACACTTTTGGTGCGTTCGGTTTGGGTGGGGGGAAGCCTTAACGGAATTTGGCCAAGGTTTCGCGAATCTTCGCGGCGGGCACTTTCTGCAAGCGGCACAGGAAGTCGTGTGAAAGTTGCTGGATACCATGGGCCTGACGCAGTTCACCGGCCAGGTGTTGCAACAGGTTGGCCGCCATCTCGGCATCGGCCATGGCCCGGTGCGCGGTACCGGTGTCCGGCAGCCCGGCCCAGCGGGTCAGGGTGCCCAGCTTGTGGTTCGGCGCCATTGGCAGCAGGCGCCGCGACAACAGCAGGGAGCAGGCGAACGACTGGCGGCGGCTACGACCGATGCGGCTCAGTTCGTAATCCCAGAACTTCTGGTCGAACGCCGCATTGTGTGCCAGCAACGGGGTGTCGCCGACAAACTCGGCCACTTCGTTCATTACCTTGTCCACCGGCGGCGCGCTGCGCAGCATGGCAGTGGTGATCCCGGTCAACCCGGCAACGAAGGCCGGTACCGGCACGCCCGCGTTCATCAGGCTCTGGTAGCGCTCGACGATGCGCCCGTCCTCCAGCATCACCACCGCCACTTCGGTGGCACGGCAACCTGCACTGGGGGTGATACCGGTGGTTTCAAAGTCGATGACAGCAATACGTTCCATGCAAGGGCCTCAATGTTTGAGCAATAGCTTACCCTCGATGGGCACATAACGGGTGGCGGCACGGATCAGCGACAAGGCGGTGAGCCCCGGCACGCCATATACCACGGCCTCGGTGCCATGGCGCTGGATCACCCGCTCCAGCAGCAAGTCGAAATCGCCATCACCAGAGGCCAGCACCACCTGGTCGACCCGGCTGGCTGCATCGATTACATCCAGGGTGATACCCACATCCCAGTCACCTTTGGCCGAGCCGTCGCTGCGCTGGATGAAGGGTTTGAGGCGCACATCGAAACCGAGGTTGCGCAAGATCTGCTGGAACTGCTGTTGCTTGCTGTCGCCACGGTCGATGGCATAGGCCACGGCTTCGACGATCTGGCCTTCACGGCTGACGTCGGCCCACAATTCGGTGTAGTTGAAATGGCAGCCATGGGCCTGGCGCACGGTGTAGTAGAGGTTCTGCACATCGGCGAACAGCGCGATCTTTTTCACCTTGAACCTCATGGTCGGCCTGGAATACAGAGGGCTGCAAAGCAGCCCCCAGAAATGCCAGCAGTATGCCAGACCTGTCAGACGTACGAATCGTCGTCCGAGAAGAACCCGCCATCATCGCTGCCGTAATCGGTGTCGGCATAACCGCCTTGGTCATTGCCCCAACCACCGTTGTCAGCCACTTGCTGCTGCCCGCCCTGGTCGTTCCAGCCGCCGCTGTCACTGGCCGGTGTCGGCTCTTCCTTGATCACCTCGACCACCTCTTGCGGCTGCGAGTTGTGGTTGAACAGGCTGCTGATGCCCTGCGCCAGCAACACACCACCGGCTACACCTGCTGCTGTCTGCATGGCGCCGCCCAAGAAGCTGCTGGCACCACTGCGCGCTGGCCCCGCGCCAAAGCCGGGCTGTTGCGCTTGCGGCTGGGAGAAGCCAGGTGCCGACGGCTCGCGCCAGCCACCACCGGACGCTACAGGCGGCGCCGAAGGGCGCTGAGGCTGCACAGCCGGGGCCGCGTTACGCCCACCCGAACCAAAGATGCTGGACAGGAAACCACCACCGCCATTGCTTGGCGCACTGGTGGCGGCTTGTGCGGCCTGGGCCTGAGCCCGGGCCTGCTGCAACTCGGCCTCCAGTTGCTTGTTCTGCTCGTCGAGGCGCTTGATTGCCGCCTCCTGCACCAGGATGGCCTGGGCCATGTAGTAAGGCGCCGCCGGCTGCTGGCGCAGGTGTTGCTCGATACACGCCTGGGCCTGCGCGTCACGCGGCTGGCTCGGGTCTTCGGCTTGCTTGATGCGGCCGAACAGGCCGTCGATCAGGGTTTGTTCTTCAGTGTTCATGGGGCGACCTCGTGGGGTAGCGGGACAACGGACAGCGTCAAAGATGGGGCGTACAGGCGCAGGATTCAATCACCGCTGCGGTGAAACTTTTTTCAGCAAGTGACAGCCGCAAGCCCGCTTTGGGCTAAAGTTAGGCCCCTGTTTTAACTGCCATGCGATGTTGACTGATGAATCCGCTGAGCGTTCTGCGCGACTCCCTGTACTTCTTCCGCCGCCACCTGCCGAACATCCTCCAGCTGTGCCTGCCGCTGGTGGTGCTGGAAGCCCTGCTCACCCAACTGCTGTACCGGCAGCTGGGCGACCAGGCATCACCGGCCTACGGCATGCTGGTCAGCCTGCTGTTCTACCCACTGTACAGCGCCGCGCTGATCCTTTACCTGCACACCCGCAGCAACGGCCAGGACATCGCCAAGCGCGACCTGTTCGCCCGCGCCCTGCAACTGTGGCCGCAGCTGGCCCTGCTGATCCTCATCAGCTCACTGCTGATCATGGCGGGCCTGGCGCTGTTCATCTTCCCGGGCGTGTGGATCATGATCAACCTGGTGTTCGCCGAGTACCTGCTGGTACTGCGCGGCCGCCCCGTGGTGCAGGCGATGCGCGAAAGCGCAGCCATGACCACCGGGCACTTCATGCGCATCATGATCTGCGTGGTGGCCGTGCTGGCACCGATCTGGCTGATCGACGGGCTGCTGCTGATGGCCTTCCCCGAGCCATCGCCCGGCATGGAGCTGGCCATGGACAGCCTCAGCGGCTTCCTGCAGCTGTTCAGCACGGTGGTGTTGTACCGCCTGTTCATGCTGCTGGAGAGCGAAGCCAGCACTTGAACCAACACGGGAAGGCCTTCGATCTGCTGTGGTCTGCGCACTTGGCATTAGGGTGCCCCCTCAATGCCAATCGTGGAGCACACCATGAACGAAGCCATTCAAACCGGGTTTGCCAGATCGTTTCGCGGCAAGCTGTACGTGCGCGGCGCCAAAGGCAACATCCCACTGCGCCTGAGCCGCAGCACCGACAAGTTCAGTTGGGGCGTCACCCCTGAGGATGACTGGTTGCAGGCCGGCGGCAAACAGGACTCGCCGACGATGGACTTTCATTACCAGTCAGGCAGCGAAAACCGCCTGCACTACCACATCAGCATTCCAGGGCGCCCAGAGGCCAAAAAGCTGGGTGTAAGCCTCAATGGCTACCTGGGTTTCTACTGGTTTGCCCAAGTCACCGACGACTGGAAAATCGAACCGCTGCAATTGACCGAGGAAGGCCTGGTTTGCCATCTGCGCGACCATCGAGGCTACCGGGTGGGGGGCATCATGGATGATCCCCACATCAACGGAGACCTTGTGGCGCTGCTGAACGTCGAGCAAGGTGTGGTACTTACGTTCCTTCTCAAACCGATTGGCTGACCGCAGTCAACCAGGCCTTCAGGTTCCGCGAGGCTTGGCCCGCGCGGTGGCCTCGGCCACCAGCGGGTCATCTGGCCAATAATGCTTTGGATAGCGCCCTTTCAGGTCCTTCTTCACCTCGGCATAAGTCGTACGCCAGAAATTGGCCAAGTCCTGGGTCACCTGCACCGGGCGGCGGGCCGGTGACAGCAGGTGCAGCTTGACCTGCTGGCGGCCATTGGCAATGCGTGGGGTATCGGCAAGGCCGAACAGCTCTTGCAGGCGCACGGCGAGAATCGGCGGGTTTTCACTGTAGTCCAGCCGAATGTGGGAGCCGGAAGGCACGGCCAGGTGCGCAGGTGCCTGTTCTTCCAGCCGCTGTGGCAGCGGCCAGGGCAACAGGTTACGCAGCATCGACGGCAGGTCCAGTGCGGCGAAGTGGCTAAGGCGCGATACCTTGCCCAGATAAGGCTGCAGCCAGTCTTCCAGGCTGGCGAGCAACGCCTCGTCCCCCAGGTCGGGCCACTCGCTGTTGCCCGTCTTTTCCACGTCGAGCTGACGCAGCAGTGCCACCCGTGCCTGCCACTGGCGCAACTCCGGGGTCCAGGTCAGCAGATTCAGGCCTTTACGCCGGACCAGGCCAAGCAGCGCCCTTGCCCTGGCGTCATCATCCAGCCCCGGCAGCGGCTCACGGCTGAGCACCAGTTCACCAACCTTGACCTGACGCTCTGCGCGCAACACCTGCTCACGCTCGTCCCAATCCAGGATATCGACCCGCTCGACCTGCTCGGCCAGCACACCGTCGAGCAAGGCTGGATCGAACTCGGCGGCGAGGTAGATCCGCTCTTCGCGCTGCCCTTGGCGGCTCCCCAGGTCGGCGATCACCAACCATGGGCACTTCATCAATGCATCGACCTCGGCGAACAGCGCTGCACGGCCGTTGGCCAGCCGGTACTCCGCACCGCCCTCGCGGCGCTGCTGGGCGACACGGTCGGGGTAGGCCAGCGCCAGCAGCGCGCCCAGCCAACGCGGGTGTTCGGGGTCGGCGACCGCAGCCCCAGGCTTGCCACGCAGCAGGCCGCGGTACTGGCGAGCCAGCTGGCGGGCACGCTGCACGCCGCCCTGGCCACTACGCGCAGCCTTGCTCTCGCCGCTCACCAGCGCCAGCCGGCTGTGCAAGTCGGCGCCACCGCCCCGCTGGATATCCCGCTCCCCCAGCAACGCAGCCACATCGCACGCCATCTGTGCCAGGCCCAGGTTCTGGCCCCGTAGCAACAAATGCGCGATGCGTGGATGAGCTGGCAGTTCGGCCATGGCCTGGCCATGTTCGCTGAGGCTGTCACGGCTGCCGGGCTTGAAGGCATTGAGCCGCGCCAGCAGGTCCTGGGCCTGGGCGAATGCAGCAGGCGGCGGCTGGTCGAGCCAGCACAACTGCTCGGGGGTAACGCCCCAGCGCGCCAGTTGCAGGGCCAGGCCGGCCAGGTCGGCCTGAAGGATCTCGGCACTGCCATAGGCGGCCAGCTGGTCATGCTGGGCCTCGGACCACAGGCGGTAGCAGACACCAGGCTCCAGGCGGCCGGCACGCCCGGCGCGCTGGGTGGCACTGGCGCGGGAAATGCGCTGGGTGTCCAGGCGGGTCATGCCGCTGCCGGGGTCGAAGCGCGGCACGCGGGCCAGGCCTGCGTCGATCACCACACGCACGCCGTCGATGGTCAGGCTGGTTTCGGCGATGTTAGTCGCCAGCACCACCTTGCGCAGGCCCTTGGGCGCCGGGTCGATGGCGGCGCGCTGGGCATTGAGGTCGAGTTCGCCGTGCAGCGGGCACAACAGGATCTCGGGGCGCTCACCCAGCGCCTCCTGAAGGCTTTGGTGCACCCGGCGGATCTCCGCCTGGCCGGGCAGGAATACCAGCACGCTGCCAGCCTGGTCGGCCAGCGCCTGCAACACGCTGTCCACCACCCGTGGCTCGATGAATTCGCCCGGCTGAAACGGCCGCCCCCAGCGGATGTCCACCGGATGCATGCGCCCTTCACTGCGAACCACCGGGGCATCGTCCAGCAGCCGCGACAGCCGCTCGCCCTCCAGGGTGGCAGACATCAGCAGCATTTTCAGCGGCGGGTCATCACGCAGCAGTTCGCGGCCATTAAGACTCAGCGCAAGGGCAAGGTCGGCATCCAGGCTACGCTCATGAAACTCATCGAAGATCAGCAAGCCTACGCCTTCCAGCGCCGGGTCGGCCTGCAGGCGGCGAGTGAGGATACCTTCGGTTACCACTTCGATGCGGGTGTTCGGCCCGACCTTGCTGTCCAGGCGAATGCGGTAGCCCACGGTCTGGCCCACCTGCTCGCCCAGTTCGCTGGCCAGCCGCTCGGCAGCCGCCCGCGCGGCCAGACGCCGGGGTTCCAGCATGAGAATGGTCTGCCCGGCCAGCCACGGCTCGTTCAGCAGCGCCAGCGGCACGCGGGTGGTCTTGCCGGCGCCTGGTGGTGCTTCAAGCACCGCTTCGTCACGTTTTTCCAGGGCTTGGCGCAAGGCGGGCAAGACGGCATCGATCGGTAATGAAATCATGGTGGTCCTCGAACAGTCTCGCGAGTATAACGGCGAACCCAGCCTGCTCTATCATGGTCTTAAGCTTCAGGCGCAGGCGCTTCGCTTGCCCTGCTGAATACCTTCTCGGAGATTTACATGCGCATCTCGACCCGCGTCATCGGTGGCGCCCTCATCGCCACCCTGCTGACCCAACTGACGGCCTGCGGCACCATTTTCTATCCAGACCGGCGCGGCCAGATCGGCGGCAAGATCGACCCTGTGGTTGCCGCAATGGACGCCATTGGCATCCTGTTCTACGTGATCCCGGGCCTGATCGCCTTCGGCATCGACTTCGCCACGGGCGCCATCTACTACCCGGGTGGCCGCACCGCCCAGGTCGACCCGACCAAACTGCAAGAAGCCGTCAGCCCCGACGGCAAGGTCGACAACCTGAAGCTGCAGGCCATTCTTGAAAGCGAGCTGGGCCAACGCCTGCCGCTGAACGACCCGAGGCTGATCCAGCACCGCGGCAGCGTCGAGCAACTGGCCAGCCTTGGCCTGGTGCCGGCAGCCTGAAACCCCCACGGACATTGACCACGGATGATCACCCCGGCTGAACACCAGCGCCTGCTACGCCTGGCCACCCGCGCATCACTGACGGTGGCCAGCATCCTTGTACTGAGCAAGGCGCTGGCCTGGTGGCTGAGCGGCTCGGTGAGCTTGCTGGCCGGGCTGACCGACTCGGCACTGGATGCCGTTGCCTCGTTTCTCAACTTGCTGGCGGTGCATTACGCCCTGCGACCGGCCGACGACGACCACCGCTTTGGCCACGGCAAAGCCGAAGCGCTGGCAGGCATGGCGCAGGCGCTGTTCATCGCCGTCAGTGCGGTGCTGATCGGCGTGCAGGCAGCCGAACGCCTGCATACACCGCAACCCTTGGGGGATACCGGTATCGGCATTGCCGTGATGCTGCTGTCACTGGTGCTGACCCTTGCCCTGCTGGCATTGCAGCGCAAGGTCATTCGCCTGACCGGCTCCACCGCCGTGCGGGCCGACTCCCTGCACTACCGCTCGGACCTGCTGCTGAACGGCAGCATCCTGTTGGCCCTGTTGCTGGCGCGTTTTGGCTGGCCGCAACTGGATGCGCTGTTCGGCCTTGGCATAGCCTGCTACATCCTCTGGAGCGCGCTGCAGATTGCCCGCGAAAGTACGGCGATCCTGATGGACAAGGAACTGCCCGGCGATGTTGGTGAAGGCATGGCCGCACTGGTACTGGCCATTCCCGGCGTGAAAGGCGTGCACGACTTGCGCACGCGGGTATCGGGCAACCAGTGGTTCGTGCAGTTGCACCTGGAGCTGCCGGGGCAGCTGCCGCTGCATGAGGCGCACGGGTTGTGCGTTGAGGCATCAAAGGTAATCCGCCAGCGTTATCCACAGGCGGATGTGATGGTGCACGCAGACCCGGTATAGCGATCAGTTGATGCTGTAGCCTCGCCCACTGAAGCAAGCCCCCAGCGCCCGCCGGTAGTTGTCCAGCACATTGGCAGGTGGCGCATACGTCGCCGTCGCGGGGTCGAAGCCAGACTGGCTCACCGCCCAGCGATGGCACTGGTAGCGGTCCTGGTCCTGCTGCTGTTGCCCCTGCCCATACATCGGGTAAGCCACCACGTCATAGCCGCCGTTTGCCGGTGCCACCGGCACGGGCGCCGGTACGCCGACCGGCGGGTTGACCACCACGTACTCCTGGCTGTCCGCCAGGTACTGGTAATAGGTATCGGCCACCAGGAAGAACAGCGCCCCTCCCAGCCAGACCTCACGCGCATAGGAAGGCAGGTAACTGACCCGTACGCCGTAGGGCGGGGCCACCACGATGTAACTGCCACCGTGTGGGCGGTACCAGTAGCCACCAGAATAGAAGTAATCCGCGCCACGGTAGGGCACCTTCCAGTAACGGTCGGGCAAATGATCAATGGTGTGGCCCGGGCGATACTGCGGCCCAGGCCCCCAGCCATTGCCATGGCCATCCGGGCGCCCCTGCCAGTCACCGCCGGGCCGTGGGCCACCGGCTTGCCAGTGGTGGTCGTCGCCATGGCGATGGGGAATGTCCTGGTAATAACCCTGGCGCGGCGGCTGGGTCTGGCGCACTTCATCGCGCGAGTTGAGCGAGCGGCCTGGCCCGCCCTCGCCTTGCACCTGCTGGCCGCGTTCGCCATGCCCCTCGCCCGGCCCTTCGGCCAGTACCCCGAGGCTGATGCTCAAACCCAGCAAACCAACACCTGCCAACTGCCAGATGCGCGACTTCATGGTATTCCTCTCGGTAGAAAATACAGCAACCACAGCCAGTCTACCGCGCCCGTCACACAGGCCAATTAAATTTCCAGACATGAAAAAAGGGAGGCCGCAGGGCCTCCCTTCAGGAATTGTCGTCCGTGCTCGGCACTTGTGGCGCCGGCTCACCTCACACCGTCTTCTGGAGGGTGTGTAGCCCGGGGGCCTGCAGATCCTGTTGGATGGCTGGCCGCGACCGCCCGCCTAGGGCGCGTCGCCGTGGACTGATGTCCGGGCAGTGATTCTGGTGGTAAAGATACCGGACAGGTTGCGGCAGAGGATTGCGAAGATTGCTCGGATAAATAGCACTTGCGCAATTTTTCACCCTGGATTGATAATTCGCCGCAATACGAACAGAAAAGGGCAAATGCCATGAGCAAACTTGACCGTTACGACCTGAGCATCCTCGCCGAACTGCAGCGCGATGCGCGCATTTCCAACCAGGAGCTGGCCGAACGCATCGGCCTGTCGCCTTCGCCATGCTCGCGTCGGGTCAAGCAACTGGAGGACGACGGCTACATCTCGCGCCAGGTGGCCCTGCTCGACCGCAAAAAGCTGGGCCTGAGCCTGACCGCCTACGTGCTGATCGGCATGGACCGCCACACCCCGGAGCGCTTCGAAACCTTCGAGGCAGCCATCCGCAACCTGCCACAGGTGCTCGAATGCAGCCTGGTCACCGGCATGGATGCCGACTATCAGCTTAAAGTGGTGGTACCCGACATGGACCACTACCAGAAACTGCTTCTAGGCAGCCTGACGCGTATCGAAGGCGTCACCAGCGTGCGTTCGAGTTTCGTGCTCAACCAGGTGCTGGCCAGTACCGAGATGCCATTGACCCACCTGCGTTAATTGCCCATGGCAGCCGGCGTATGATCGGCTGCTCAGACTGCCTGGAGAACACCGATGGATCCCGCCGTATTCGAAGAATGGATGATGATCATCCTGGTCACCGTGCTGATCGGTTTCATGGGTTTCATCGTCTGGGACCTGGCGAAAAAGTCCAAGGCCGGAAAGTTCGGTACGTTGATCCTGTTCTTCGTGTTGGGGCTGGGGGTGTTGGCCTTTATCATCAAGAGCGTGGTGGTGGGGTTTCTGGAAGGCGTGTAGAACCTTCAGGGCCTAAAGCCTGGTGGGGACGTCGCGCCAGCAGCCCTGCTCCAACCCATCCAGCGCCCAATCCCCGATCCGTACCCGCACCAGACGCAAGGTCGGCAGCCCCACCGCCGCCGTCATCCGCCGCACCTGGCGGTTACGCCCTTCGCGTATCACCAGCTCCAGCCAGCTGGTTGGCACGCTCTTGCGAAACCGTACCGGCGGGTTGCGCGGCCACAGCTCGGGTTCGTCCAGCCGCCGTGCCTCGGCGGGCAAGGTAGGCCCATCGTTCAGCTCCACGCCATTACGCAAGCGCTGCAACTGCTCGTCGCTCGGTTCCCCCTCCACCTGCACCCAGTACGTTTTGGCCAGCTTGTGCTTGGGGTCGGCAATGCGCGCCTGCAGCCCGCCATCGTTGGTGAGCAACAGCAAGCCTTCACTGTCGCGGTCCAGCCGCCCTGCCGGGTACACACCCGGGATGTCGATGAAGTCCTTGAGCGTCGCCCGCCCGTCGCCGTCGCTGAACTGGGTCAGCACGTCGAACGGTTTGTTGAACAGGATCAGGCGCGGCTCGGCCGGTGGCGCCTTCGGCTGGCGACGTGGGCCGGCGGCAGGCCGCGCCTGGGGACGGCGCGGCTTGTTACGGGGTGGCAGTGACATGGATCCTCAGCGGAACGGCGGCTCATCGAAGCTGCGCAGTTTACGCGAGTGCAGCGAGTTGAGCTCGGTGCGCAGCAGGTCGAGGGCGGCAATGCCGATCTTCAGATGCTGGCTCACCGCCCGGTTGTAGAAGGCGTTGGCCGAGCCCGGCAGCTTGATCTCGCTGTGCAGCGGCTTGTCGGACACACACAGCAAGGTGCCGTACGGCACACGCAGGCGGTAACCCTGGGCGGCGATGGTACCGCTTTCCATGTCCACCGCCACGGCACGCGACAGGTTGATGAGCGGGCGTTCCTGAGCCCAGCGCAGCTCCCAGTTGCGGTCGTCGTAGGTCAGCACGGTGCCGGTGCGCAGGCGCTTCTTCAACTGTTCGCCACGCTCGCCGGTAACCTGCGCAGCCGCCTCCTGCAAGGCCAGCTGCACTTCGGCCAGGGCCGGAATCGGGATGTTCGGCGGCACCACCCGGTCGAGAATGCCGTCACGGCGCATGTAGGCGTGGGCCAGCACATAGTCGCCGATGGTTTGCGATTGCCGCAGCCCGCCGCAGTGGCCGATCATCAGCCAGCAGTGCGGGCGCAGCACGGCCAGGTGGTCGGTGATGTTCTTGGCGTTGGACGGGCCGACACCAATGTTGACCAAGGTAACGCCGTCGCCGTCGGCGGCGATCAGGTGGTAGGCCGGCATCTGGTAGCGGTGCCAGATCACGCTGGCCACCAGCGCCTGGGTTTCACCGTGGTCCATGCCCTTTTCGATCACCACATTGCCCGGCAGCACCATGCGCACGAAACGCGGGTCGTCACGCAGCTGCTCCAGGCCATGGCTGATGAACTGGTCGACATAGCGGTGATAGTTGGTCAGCAGTATCCATGGCTGCACATGGCGCCAGTCGCTGCCGGTGTAGTGCACCAGGCGGCGCAGCGAGAAGTCGACGCGGGCGGCGTCGAACAGTGCCAGCGGAAAAATTTCGGCACGGTCCCAGTCGTACAGGCCATCGGCGATATTGTCGGTGGCGGCCGAAAGGTCGGTGCTGGGGAACACCCGCGCCAGTTGCGCGGCGGTAATACCGCTGCCGGCCAGCTCGTCGCCCTGGTCGACCACGTAGGGGTAAGGGATGTTCTGTTCGCTGACGCCGACCTCTACCGTGACGGTGTAGTCGTGCATCAATGGGCGCAGTTGCTCCAGCAGGTAGCTACGGAACGCGGCTGGCTGGGTGACGGTAACGCTGTAGGTGCCGGCCACCTGGACCTTGGCATAGGCCCGCGTGGTGGCGGCCACTTCGCCGTGGCTGTGGTAGGTCAGGCGCAGTGCCGGGTAGCGGAACAGGTCCCGCTCATCGGCGCCCGGCTCGGTACGGTCCTTCAGGTAACGCTTGAGGGCCTGGCTCAGGGCCCCGGTGGCCTGTTCATGCAAGGCCGCCAGACGGTCGACGGCCTGTTCGGGAGTATCAACGACTACAAAAGCGTGGCTCACACTGTGCTTCCTGTCTGGACATGCATGTGGACCATCTTGCCTGCCTTCTTGGGTAAAAACATCCCCATTGATCGGTGTTGCATGCATTCGCGGGCACGTCCGCACCTACAGCGGCCAGGTGGGCGTAGCCCTTGTAACCAGAGCCTCGACATCTACACCCCGTGGTAACGCTCCGTACACCCGGCCGCTCCCCGCCAGCCGGCTTCCGATAAACGCATCACTCACCACCGCATTCCCCGCCTCCAGCAACAGCTTGGCCTGCAACGCCAGGGCAATGTCCTCAGTCAACTGCCGCGCCCGGTACTGCATGTCGCCCGTGTCGGCAAACGCCCCTTTGAGGTTACCGATGTGCGCGGCCAACCGTGGGTCGCCATGCCCGTCGCCCAGTTCGGCGAACAACGCGTCCAGCACACCCGGCTCCTTGGACAACGCCCGCAACACATCCAGGCATTGCACATTGCCCGAGCCTTCCCAGGTCGAGTTGACCGGTGCTTCGCGGTACAGCCGCGGCAGGATGCTGTCCTCCACATAACCCGCACCGCCCAGGCATTCGGCTGCCTCGTTGATCATGGCCGGCGCTCGCTTGCAGATCCAGTACTTGCCCACGGCCGTGACCAGCCGTGCGAAATGCGCCTGCTGCGGGTCGTCGAGCTGCTCCAGCGCCTGCCCCATGCGCAGGCTCAGGGCCAGCGCGGCCTCGCTTTCCAGCGCCAGGTCGGCCAGCACGTTCTGCATCAGCGGTTGTTCGTTCAACACCCGGCCACCGACCTTGCGGTGCGCGCAGTGGTGAGCCGCCTGAGTCAGCGCCTGGCGCATCAAGGCGCTGGAGCCGACCATGCAGTCGAAGCGGGTCATGGCCACCATCTCGATGATGGTCGGCACGCCCCGCCCTTCCTCGCCAATCATCCATGCCAGCGCCCCCCGGAACTCCACCTCGCTGGAGGCATTGGAGCTGTTGCCGAGCTTGTTCTTCAGCCGCTGGATGTAGAACTGATTGCGGTTGTCGTCCGGGCGATGACGCGGCAGCAGGAAGCAGCTCAGGCCTTTTTCGGTCTGGGCCAAAGTCAGGAAGGCATCACACATGGGCGCCGAGCAGAACCACTTGTGCCCCACCAGCTCGTAGGCCTGGCCCGGGCCGGGAGCGCCCACCGGATAGGCCCGCGTGGTATTGGCGCGCACATCGGTGCCGCCCTGCTTCTCGGTCATGGCCATGCCCAGGGTAACCCCGGCCTTGTGCCGGTCGCCGATGTTGCGAGGGTCATATTCGCAGGCCAGGATTTTCGGCAGCCAGTACTCGGCCAGCTCGGGTTGCAGGCGCAACGCCGGCACGGCGGCGAAGGTCATGGTCAACGGGCAGCCGGTCCCGGCCTCGGCCTGGCTGTGCAGGTAGGTCATGGAAGCCCGCGCCACGTGGGCGCCAGCACGGGCCTCGGCCCAGGGCAAAGAAGGCAGGCCGTGTTCGACGGCGGTGCGCATCAGCTCGTGGTAGGCGGGGTGGAACTCGACCAGGTCGATGCGATGACCATAGCGGTCGTGGCTGACGAATTCGGGTTTGTGTGCGTTGGCCAGGAAACCGGCCTGCATCAGCGGGCCGCCAGCCAAGGCACCATAGGCGTCGATCCGCGACTCGGCCCAGCCTGCGCCAAAACGCCGGGACCAGTCCTGCAGCGGCAGGTCGAGGCGGTAGAGGTTGGCGCCGTCGAGGGGCGGAGGCTGGTTGGTGACTTCGTGGGTTTCAGCGTACTGGTGCAGGTTCATCGGGGGCTCCTGGATCCGGGTAGGCTTGAGAGCCCCAGTGAAGCACTGGTTGCGGGGGAGTCAAAGGGGCATTAATGACGAAACGTGGGGTGGGGGCATGATTTGAGGATGTGTCAGGGCTGACAGGTGTCCGCCCTGCCCCAATCCCACACCTTCAAAGCGAACGCCGCGCCTGCAGGATGCTCGGGCTCATCTGCACCTGCGAAATCGCCATGTTCAAACTCAACTCGAACCGGCTCCCCAACCCACGCGTCGACTCATGCGCCAACCGCGCGCCCAGCAATTCCCCCATCTGCCGGCAGATCGACAAGCCAATCCCCAACCCGCCATAGCGCCGGGTCATCGACCCATCCACCTGGAAGAACCGCTGGTACAGGGTCGACTGCTCAAGGTCATCAAAACCAATCCCGCTGTCACTGACCGTAAAGGTCAACGCCAGATCCCCCGGCCCTACCCGGCGCCCGCGCACCTGGATCATCACCCCGCCCTGGTGGGTGAACTTCAACCCGTTCTCCACCAGGCAGCCAAGGCAGCGGGCCAATTTCTCTCCATCGCCCTCCAGCGCATCCGGCAGGTCAGCCGGGATATCCAGGCTCAGGTACAAGCCCTTGCCCAAGGCCTGCCCGGCATAACCGGCGCGCAAACCCTGCAGCAGTGTGCGCAGGCTGAACGGCGCCGGCTGCGCACGCAGGCGACCGGCCTGCAATTCAGACAAGGTGAGAATGGCATCGACCATGTCCATCATCCCCTGCGCAGACCCCACCGCCGTGCGGTGATACTGGGCCATCTCGGCCTCCATCGGCAGGGTGTGCATCAGTTCCAGCGAGCCGATCACACCATTCATCGGGGTGCGCAGTTCGTGGGTCACACTGGCCAGAAACTCATCCTTCAACCGGTTGCTTCTGGCCAGTTGCAGGTTCAACTGCTCCAGCGTGCGTCCGGATTCGCGCAAGGTTTGCGCCTGCTGCTCGCGCAGGCTGTTGATGCGGTCGGCCAGCGCCAGCGACAGCAGTGCCACCTCCAGCGCCGAACCCAGTTGGCTGGCATACATGGTGATGAACAGGTTCGGCAGGTAGCCCAGCACCATCAGGGTGTTGACCAGGCCGCCGAGCAGGAAGGCCGTCCAGGCGATGATGAACCAACGCGCCACGCGCAAGCCCCGCCACCAGGCGTACAGCCCCGCACTGAAGATGCTCACGGTAAACAGCAAGGCCAGCAGCGTGGCCATGCGCAGGGCAATGCCATAGGGCACGCTCACCGCCATTACCATGACCAGCGCGCCACCCAGCATCAGCAGTTGCAGCAAACGGTCAAAGCCGCGGCTGATGTTGCCCAATTGCAGGAAATGCCGGGCAAACTGGCAACCGAACAAGCCTGCCGCACCGATGAACAGTGGTGTCGAGGCATTCGCCCACCAGGGGCTGTCAGGCCAGAAATAAGCGACACCCGCACCGTTCACCGACACCTGATAGAAACCGAACGAGGCGATGTACAGGATGTAATAGAGGTAGCTGACGTCCCGCACACTGAGGTAGATGAACAGGTTGTACACCAGCATCACCAACAACACGCCGTAGATCATCCCCAGCACATACAGGCGCGTGGGCTGCTCTTCCATATAGGCTTCAGGGGACCACAGCGCCAGCGGTGCCTGCACCGAGCCCTGGCTGTGCAGGCGCAGGTAGGCAGTAGTCACCTCGCCTGGCGGCAACTGCAGCTCGAACAGGTAGTTGTTCTGCCGGATCTGCCGGCTGTCGTAGGGCAAGGCATCGCCGGTGCGCTGCGCCAGGCGGTAGACACCGCCGCTATCAGGCAAGTACAGCTCCAGGTGGTCCAGCGGCGGGTAAGCCAGCTCAAGTAGCCACTGCCGAGGGGCAGCGCCGGGCGCGGCAACCGGGCGCAGCTCGACCTTGAGCCAGAACACCGAGGTGGAATAACCGGCATTCAGCACGTCTTTATCGTGGGGGCGGAAATGTTTGGCAAACCCGGGGGCACTGACCTGGGCGATGCTGGCACTGCCATCAAGGTCTTCAAACACCTGCATGGCCTTGCCCAATGGAAGGTGCTGCGTAGCGCTGTCGAAATCGACCGCTCCAGCCAGCACGGGCAGCAAGCCCAGAAGCACAATCAGCAAATAGCGCATACAGCCCCAGCATGGCCTGCTCGGTCGCGTCGCGGTTGCCTCCCATCCGTTTGAGACGACGTGATCCTGCAGAACCCGTTTATCGAGTTATCCGAGCACTCTAGCATAGCTTCGCAACCTGGCAATCGGCCATATCAAAAATCAAAGAAAAGGCTCTAAATCAATACTTTCAGAAAAATTCAACAAACAATTCTGACCGAACGATCAACAAAACTCGTTTGTCGGACGATCCGCCCAAACAGGTTTGGTGGTAAGCTCGCCGACCATGAATACCTACAGCTCCCGCCCCGTTGTCCTCTGTCTCTCCGGCCACGACCCAAGTGGCGGCGCCGGCTTGCAGGCAGATATCGAAGCCCTGATCGCCCAAGGCTGTCACGCCGCGCCCACCGTGACCGCCCTGACCGTGCAGGATACCGTCAACGTTTCCGACTTCCGCGTGCTCGACCGCGAGTGGGTACTGGCCCAGGCCAATGCCGTGCTGGCCGACTCCACCGTGGCCGCCGTCAAGCTGGGCATGCTCGGCTCGATCGAGATGGTCGACACCGTAGCCGAGCTGCTGGCTGCCCATCCGCACCTGCCGCTGGTGTGCGATCCGGTGCTGCGTGCCGGTGGCGGTGGCCGCCTGGGCAAGGACGAAGTGGGCTATGCCCTGCGCGAACGCCTGCTGCCGCTGGCGACCATCGCCACGCCAAACCTGCCTGAGGCGCGCATCCTCGCCGAACTGCCCGAGGGCACCGCCGACGAGTGTGCCGAGAAACTCTTGCCGTTCTGTAGACACCTGCTGATTACCGGCGGTCACGGCGACGAAGACGAAATCCACAACCGCCTGTACACCCAGGACGGCAAGCACCACACCTGGACCTGCCAGCGCCTGCCGGGCAGCTATCACGGCTCGGGCTGCACCCTGGCCAGCGCCCTGGCCGGTCGCCTGGCCCTCGGCGAGCAACTGGTAAGCGCCGTACGCAGCGCACTGGACTACACCTGGCGCACCCTGCGTGACGCCGAACAGCTGGGCAAAGGCCAGTACGTGCCGCGCCGCCTGCCCCTGGACTTCTGCTCCTGATACGAGGCCTTCCATGAAGCTACGCGGTCTGTACGCCATCACCGACAGCCAGCTGCTCGCCGGCCGTTTCCTGTCCCATGTCGAGGCGGCACTGGAAGGCGGCGTGTGCCTGCTGCAGTACCGCGACAAAAGCGACGACGCAGCGCGCCGCTTGCGCGAAGCCGAAGGGCTGATGAAGCTCTGCGAGCGCTACGGCACCCGACTGCTCATCAACGACGACGCCGAACTGGCCGCACGCCTGGGCGTCGGCGTGCACCTGGGGCAGACCGATGGCCCGCTGACCCCGGCCCGTGCCCTGCTTGGCCGCCAGGCGATCATCGGCTCAACCTGCCACGCCAGCCTCGACCTCGCCGCCCAGGCCGCCAGCGAAGGGGCCAGCTACGTGGCCTTCGGCCGCTTCTTCAATTCCGTCACCAAGCCGGGTGCGCCCGCTGCCAACGTCCAACTGCTGGAGCAGGCACGCGCCCAGGTGAAACTGCCGATCGCGGTGATCGGCGGCATCACCCTCGACAACGCCGCCCCGCTGGTCGCCCACGGCGCCGACCTGCTGGCGGTGATCCACGGCCTGTTCGGTGCCGACAGCGCGCAGGAAGTTACCCGCCGCGCCCGCGCCTTCAACGCCTTGTTCGCATCCTGATTTCGAGAGAACTTTCATGTCCCGTTCCGAAGACCTGTTCGCCAAAGCCCAGAAGCACATCCCCGGTGGCGTCAACTCGCCAGTGCGCGCTTTCAAAAGCGTGGGCGGCACGCCGCTGTTCTTCAAGCATGCCGAAGGCGCCTACGTTGTTGACGAGGACGACAAGCGCTACGTCGACTATGTCGGTTCCTGGGGCCCGATGATCCTCGGCCACGGCCATCCGGACGTGCTGGAGTCGGTACGCAAGCAGCTGGAGCACGGCCTGTCCTATGGCGCACCGACCGCCATGGAAACCGACATGGCCGACCTGGTCTGCTCGCTGGTGCCGTCCATGGAAATGGTGCGCATGGTCAGCTCGGGCACCGAAGCCACCATGAGCGCCATCCGCCTGGCCCGTGGCTACACCGGCCGTGATGCCATCATCAAGTTCGAAGGCTGCTACCACGGCCACTCCGACAGCCTGCTGGTAAAAGCCGGTTCCGGCCTGCTGACCCAGGGCGTGCCAAGCTCGGCGGGCGTACCGGCTGACTTCGCCAAGCACACCCTGACCCTGCCGTTCAACGACATCGCCGCCGTCGAGAAGACCCTGGCCGACGTCGGCCAGACCGTGGCCTGCATCATCGTCGAGCCGGTGGCCGGCAACATGAACTGCGTACCGCCGGCACCGGGCTTCCTCGAAGGCCTGCGCGAGCAGTGCGACAAGCACGGCGTGGTACTGATCTTCGACGAAGTGATGACCGGCTTCCGCGTTTCCCTGGGCGGCGCCCAGGGCCATTACGGCATCAAGCCGGACCTGTCTACCTTCGGCAAGATCGTCGGTGGCGGCATGCCGGTCGGCTGCTTCGGTGGCAAGCGTGAAATCATGGGCTGCATCGCCCCGCTCGGCCCGGTCTACCAGGCCGGCACCCTGTCGGGCAACCCGCTGGCCATGGCCGCCGGCCTGACCACGCTGAAGCTGATCAGCCGTCCGGGCTTCCACGCCGAGCTGACCGACTACACCAGCCGCATGCTCGACGGCCTGCAACAGCGCGCCGATGCCGCTGGCATACCGTTCGTCACCACCCAGGCCGGTGCCATGTTCGGCCTGTACTTCAGCGGTGCCGACGACATCGTCACCTTCGAAGACGTGATGGCCAGCGATGCCGAGCGCTTCAAGCGCTTCTTCCATTTGATGCTGGACGGTGGCGTGTACCTGGCACCAAGCGCATTCGAGGCAGGCTTCACCTCCATCGCCCATGGCGACAAAGAGTTGCAGATCACCCTCGATGCGGCTGAAAAGGCCTTTGCAGCCCTGAAGTAACGGTCAGCCTGTACCGGCCTCTTCGCGGGTAAACCCGCTCCTACAGGGGCTGCGTCGCTTTCACGGGTGGCGCGGTCATTGTAGGAGCGGGTTACCCGCGAAGAGGCCGGTGGAGGCAAGAAATATTCATGCACAATCAGCTGACTTCCCCAACCAAGCAGAAATTCGAGTAAAACTTTGTAAGGTTGGCGCTGCTTATCCCATAATGTGCCACCAGAGACCTTGGCCGCAGCTTTGCAGAGGTAAGTCGATCCCCATGAACCGCACCGGCCGCGCCCTGACCCTGGGCTGCCTGTTGCTTCTTCAGCCCCTGCTGGCCCTGGCGGAGGGCGGTAACTCGTTGCTCATTCCAGCGACGGGCCGCTGCACCTTGAACGTTCAGCCTGAAGACCTGGCAAACGCCCTCAAGGCCTGCGAGCAGACGGCAACCGCAGGGGATGCCCAGGCGCAGTTCGAACTGGGCGAGTACTTCTACACGCAAACGCCGAAAAACCTCGACAAAGCCCTGGACTGGTTCCAGAAGGCTTCGCTGCAAGGCCACGCTGACGCGCAGTACCGCCTGGGGGCCATGTTCTTCCATGGCGAAGGGGTCAAGGCCAACAACGTGCAGGCCTACATCCTGCTGAAGATGGCCGCCGTCAACGGCGCAGAAGATGCACTGGACATGGCCGACGAAGTGACCGAGCAAATGCCCCGCGACGAGCTTGAGCACGCCACTCAAGTGCTCGGCCAGATCTTCCGCAAGTACCTGCTGGAACTGCAGAACGCCGAAGGGCGTACGCCGTTCTCGCCGCTCCCCTGAGGCTTACCTTTCCGGCATCGGCATCGGGAACGGCATGACATTGCCGCCGCCCTTGGCTTCGCTGATCTTGGCCGTGCCCAGACGCTCCACCTCATCGATGCGCACGATCGAGTGCATCGGCACAAAACTGCGGACTACCCCTTCGAACTGGCTCTTGAGCTTTTCCTCGCTCGGGTCCACCACCAGTTGCGAGCGCTCGCCGAACACGAACTCCTCGATTTCCAGAAAGCCCCACAGGTCGCTCTGGTAGATCTGCTTGGCATACATCTCGAAGACCTGCCCCTGGTTGAGGAAGATCACTTTATAGATGGCAGGTTCGCGTTTGCTCATGTTCGGCGGGATAACACATGCGTAAGAAAAGGCGGCCATCATAGCAGACAGGTTTGCTGATCTGTGTCGGCTGTAACGGCCCTACATACCGTTGAACGTTTCAGTGCTTTCGCCACTGCCATTCAAGGGTTATTCTTGAGTTCACATCCATTGCCGTCGAGCGGCTAAAAACGACCTTGAACGCACCCATAGAACCCCATCGTTTCATCCTCGAGCCCTTCGAGGCCCACCGTTTCGCCAACCTGTGCGGCCAGTTCGACGAGCACCTGCGCCTGATCGAACAGCGCCTGGCCATCGAAATCCGCAACCGCGGCAATCAGTTCGAACTGATCGGCGAACCCAAGACCACTTCCGCTGCCGAACAGTTGTTGCGCCGTCTCTACCGCGAGACCAAGGCCACCGACCTGTCGCCGGAAACCGTACACCTGTACCTGCAGGAGTCGGCCGTCGAGAACATCGACAACCCGGCCGTCAACGAGGTCAGCGTGTCGCTGCGTACGCGCAAAGGCAACATTCGCCCGCGCGGGCTCAACCAGCAGCGCTACGTGAAGGAAATCCTGGCCAACGACATCAACTTCGGCATCGGCCCGGCCGGTACCGGCAAGACCTACCTGGCCGTGGCCTGCGCCGTGGACGCGCTCGAGCGTGAACAGGTACGCCGTATCCTGCTGGTACGCCCGGCGGTCGAGGCGGGCGAAAAGCTCGGCTTCCTGCCCGGCGACCTGGCGCAAAAGATCGACCCGTACCTGCGCCCGCTGTACGACGCGCTGTACGAAATGCTTGGCTTCGAACACGTGGCCAAGCTGATCGAGCGCCAGGTGATCGAGATCGCCCCGCTGGCCTACATGCGTGGCCGCACCCTGAACAACAGCTTCATCATCCTCGACGAAAGCCAGAACACCACGCTGGAACAGATGAAGATGTTCCTCACCCGCATCGGCTTCGGCTCCACGGCGGTGATCACCGGCGACATCACCCAGGTCGACCTGCCGCGCGGCACCAAATCGGGCCTGGCACACGTCATCGAGGTGCTGAAAGACGTTCCGGGTATCAGCTTTACCCACTTCCAACCCAAAGATGTGGTTCGTCACCCACTGGTGCAGCGCATTGTCGAAGCCTACGACCGCTTCGAAGCCCGCCAGGCCAAGCCCGAGGCGCCCGGCAAAGATGCTTGAACTTGATATTCAACGGGCCACGGACGCTGCCGCCCCGGATGACGCCGCCTTCCGCCGCTGGTGCGAACTGGCCCTGCGCCAGCGCAGTGCCGACTCGGAAATGACCATTCGCCTGGTCGACGAAGCCGAAGGCCGCGAGCTGAACCACACCTACCGGCACAAGGACTACGCGACCAACGTGCTGTCGTTCCCGGCCGACGTGCCTGACGACCTGCTCGATATCCCGCTGCTGGGCGACCTGGTCATCTGCGTGGCGGTGGTCGAGCGCGAAGCGGCCGAACAGGGCAAATCGCTCGAAGCGCACTGGGCACACCTGGTCATCCACGGTTGCCTGCACCTGCTCGGCTACGACCACATCGAAGATGAGGAAGCCGAGGAAATGGAAGGCCTGGAACGAGAATTGCTGGCAGAACTGGGTCACCCCGACCCGTATGCCGACGATGAAACCGACTCAATCACACACTGATACACGAAGGATCACGAGAACCGCCATGAGCGAAGATCGATCGAGCAACGGGCAGAAGTCCTGGCTGGGTAAACTGACCCAGGCTTTTGCCCATGAGCCGAAAAACCGCCAGGAGCTGCTTGAGCTGCTGCGCGAAGCCCACCAGAACAAGCTGCTGGACAGCGAAGCACTGACCATCGTCGAAGGCGCCATCCAGGTCGCCGACCTGCAGGTTCGCGACATCATGGTCCCGCGTTCGCAGATGATCAGCATCAAGGCCAGCCAGTCGCCGCGCGAATTCCTGCCGGCGGTGATCGACGCCGCGCACTCGCGCTACCCGGTGATCGGCGAAAGCCATGACGACGTACTCGGGATCCTGCTCGCCAAAGACCTGCTGCCGCTGATCCTCAAGGAAAACGGCGACAGCTTCAACATCAAGGACCTGCTGCGCCCGGCCACCTTCGTGCCCGAGTCCAAGCGCCTGAACGTGTTGCTGCGCGAGTTCCGTGCCAACCATAACCACATGGCCATCGTCATCGACGAATACGGCGGTGTGGCGGGCCTGGTGACCATCGAGGACGTGCTGGAGCAGATCGTTGGCGACATCGAGGACGAGCACGACGTCGAGGAAGACAGCTACATCAAACCACTGCCCAGCGGTGACTTCCTGGTGAAGGCGCTTACCCCGATCGACAACTTCAACGAGTTCTTCGACAGCGAGTTCTCCGATGACGAGTTCGACACGGTTGGCGGCCTGGTGATGAGCGCCTTCGGCCACCTGCCCAAGCGCAACGAAACTACCGAGATCGGGTCTTACAAGTTCCGTATTCTCAACGCCGACAGCCGGCGGATACACTTGCTGCGCCTGACCCCGATCACCCGTTAAGGACAAACATGCGTTGGATCACCCGCCCCGGCTGGCCCGGTAACCTGCTGGCCCTGGCGGCCGGTGCCTCCACACTCCTGGCCCTGGCGCCGTTCGACATCTGGCCGCTGGCCGTGTTGTCCATCGCCATGCTCTACCTTGGCCTGCGCGAGCTCAGCCCGCGCCAGGCCATGTGGCGTGGCTGGTGGTTCGGTTTTGGCCTGTATGGCGCCGGCACCTGGTGGATTTACGTCAGCATGAACACCTACGGCGGTGCCTCGCCGCTGCTGGCGATTCTGCTGCTGCTGGCGTTCTTCGCCGCGCTGGCCTGGTTCTTTGCCTTGCCCACCTGGCTGTGGGCACGCTGGCTACGGCGCAACGAAGCGCCGCTGGCCGATGCCCTGTGCTTCGCGGCGCTGTGGCTGCTGCAAGAGGCCTTTCGCGGCTGGTTCCTGACCGGTTTCCCCTGGCTTTACGCCGGCTACAGCCAGCTGGACGGCCCGTTGGCCGGCCTGGCGCCGCTGGGCGGCGTGTGGCTGATTTCCTTCACGCTGGCGCTCACTGCTGCCCTGCTGTGCAACCTGCACCGCCTGCGTGCCCGCCCCTCGTTCCTGGCCGTGGGCTGCCTGCTGTTGTTGGCCCCATGGGCACTGGGCCTGGCGCTCAAGGGCCACGCCTGGACCAAACCGGTAGGTGACCCGTTGAAAGTGGCGGCCATTCAGGGCAACGTCGAGCAAGACCTGAAATGGGACCCTGCGCACATCGACGCGCAACTGGCCCTGTACCGTGACTTGAGTTTCAGCTCAAAGCCCGTGGATTTGCTGGTGTGGCCAGAAACGGCGGTGCCGGTGCTCAAGGACCAGGCCCAAGGCTACATCGACGTAATGGGCCGTTTTGCTGCCGAGCGGCATTCAGCGCTGATCACCGGCGTGCCAGTGCGGGAAGTGGTGCACCATCAGCGCCGCTACTACAACGGCATCACCGTGACCGGTGAGGGTGACGGCACCTACCTCAAGCAGAAGCTGGTGCCGTTTGGCGAGTACGTCCCGTTGCAGGACATGCTGCGTGGCGCCATCGAGTTCTTCAACCTGCCCATGTCGGACTTCGCCCGTGGGCCGGAAGACCAGCCACTGCTGCAGGCCAAGGGTTATCAGATTGCGCCCTACATCTGCTACGAAGTGGTCTACCCCGAGTTTGCTGCTGGCCTGGCGTCACGCAGCGACCTGCTGCTGACCATCAGCAACGACACCTGGTTCGGCACCTCGATCGGCCCGCTGCAGCACCTGCAGATGGCGCAGATGCGCGCACTGGAAGCCGGCCGCTGGATGATCCGCGCCACCAACAACGGCGTGACCGCGCTGATCGACCCGTTTGGCCGTATTACCACGCAGATTCCGCAGTTCCAGCAGGCGGTGCTGTATGGTGAGGTGGTGCCAATGCAACAACTGACGCCTTACCTGCAATGGCGTTCGTGGCCGTTGGCGATTGTCTGCGCATTGCTGCTGGGCTGGGCATTGCTGGCAGGCCGCATCGCCAAAACCGTCTGAGTTATCCTGTCCCGGCCTCTTCGCGGGCAAGCCCGCGAAGAGGCCGGGACAGGCAGTGCAAGGCTCAATAGAAAACCCGATACCCCACCAACCCCACCGCCTCATTGAACAACTGCCCGCTCTGCCACATCGCCCGGCTCTCCGGCAGCAACCCGCCAAACGGCCGCGCATGATCCTGCCCCAGGAACCCCACCGGCGCCGGCACCACCTCGAACCCCGCCTGCTCAAAGCTCCAGCGCGAGCGCTGCATGTGCCAGGCCTGGGTCACCACCACCACACGACGAATCCCCAACGGCTGCAGCACCTTGGCCGTGAACTGGGCATTTTCCCAGGTCGTGCGGCTGGCCTCTTCACGCCACTTCACCTCAACAGCAAAGTCTTCGTGAAGGCGATCCGCCATCAACCGCGCTTCGCTCGGCGGCGTGCCGTAGTGCAACCCACCACTGGTCAGCACCGGCAAACCTGAGGCCTTGGCCAACTGCGCAGCAAAACGCAGGCGTTCCAAAGCCGTGGCCGTGGGCTGGTCGCTACCACCCCAGGCCGGGTCTCCGCGCTCACGCCCTGCGCCCAGCACCACAATGGCATCCGCCCGCCGCGCAAGCGCGGTCCAGTCGTTTACGGCCAAGGGAGGCTCGCTTTCCAGCCTATGGGCGATTTCCTGCACCACCAGCGGCAAACTCATGAGCCACAGGCCACCAAGCCCCACGGCAAAGCAAAACGCCGCCAACCGTGGCCGTCGGGCACGCAACCACCACGCCGCAAGCAGCAGCAGAAACAGGATGCCCGGCGGCATCAGCCATTGTTTGATGAAGAATCGGATCGGCATCGGCCACACCTCCTTGGCAGGCGTGCAGCCTAGAAGGATCGGCGCCGGTCAACAAGGGTGCGGCCGGCGCCGATCGTGAGTTGTGTGATAGTGAAGAACCGGCGCGCGATCGCCCGCGCCTGGCGTCCTGAACGGCTAGCGATGTGGCAGCGTCCTGGATCTCGCCGTATTGGCGGGGCGTTTCTTGTCCTTGAGCCAGATGATCTTGGCCGATGTCGGCTCCGCTTGCGGGTAACTGCCGACAGAGGCATTGTGGCGCTCCGGGAGGGATTCCAGGTAAGCCTTGATCACTTCGAACTCTGCGTGGCTCAGGCCACGCAACTCCAGCTCGGCTGGCATCTCGTCGCGCAATCGTACCGAGGTCCTTGCCACTTCCAGTGCCAGGCCAAGCCGGTCGATCAGGCGCTCGTAAAGCTCCGGTTTCATTGCGGGTAGCTGCGTCTCTCCCATCCGTTCACCTCAATTGAAGATAAAGAATATCTCCCCCCACACCTGAGCTTAGCGGCGCCATGAAAAGCAGCCGGGTGCTGCGACCAGCGGCCATTCGCAACGAAGGTTTCCCACGATGCGCAGCGCTGCTGTATGCTACGGCGTTCACTCTAAACGACACCGGAGTGCCGGACGCAGCGAGGTTCCGCTGCCTGGAACAAGGTCTCTTCTCTCTCAGCCAAAAGTAGCCATGCACGAACAATACACGCCCCGTGATATCGAAGCCGCCGCCCAGAAGTTCTGGGACGAGCAACAATCGTTCGCTGTTACCGAACAGCCAGGCAAAGACACCTACTATTGCCTTTCGATGTTCCCGTACCCGAGCGGCAAGCTACACATGGGCCACGTTCGCAACTACACCATCGGCGACGTGATTGCCCGTTACCAGCGTATGCTGGGCAAGAACGTCCTCCAGCCGATGGGCTGGGACGCATTCGGCATGCCCGCGGAAAACGCGGCGATGAAAAACAACGTCGCCCCGGCCAAGTGGACATACGAAAACATCGACTACATGAAGACCCAGCTCAAGAGCCTGGGTCTGGCCATCGACTGGGCACGTGAAGTCACCACCTGCAAACCCGACTACTACCGTTGGGAGCAGTGGCTGTTCACCCGCCTGTTCGAGAAAGGCATCATCTACCGCAAGAACGGTACCGTGAACTGGGACCCGGCAGACCAGACCGTACTGGCCAACGAACAGGTCATCGACGGCCGTGGCTGGCGTTCGGGCGCGCTGATCGAAAAGCGCGAAATCCCGATGTACTACTTCCGCATCACCGACTATGCCGACGAGCTGCTGGAAAGCCTCGACGAGCTGCCGGGCTGGCCTGAGCAGGTCAAGACCATGCAGCGCAACTGGATCGGCAAGTCGCGCGGCATGGAAGTACAGTTCCCGTACGACCAGGCCACCATCGGCCACGAAGGCACCCTGAAAGTCTTCACCACCCGTCCCGACACGCTGATGGGCGCCACCTACGTCGCCGTCGCCGCCGAGCACCCGCTGGCCACCCAGGCGGCCCAGGGCAACCCGGCGCTGCAGGCGTTCATCGACGAGTGCAAGAGCGGCAGCGTTGCCGAGGCCGACATGGCCACCCAGGAGAAGAAAGGCATGGCCACTTCCCTGCTGGTAGAGCACCCGCTGACCGGCGAGAAGCTGCCGGTATGGGTCGCCAACTACGTGCTGATGCACTATGGCGATGGCGCCGTGATGGCCGTGCCGGCCCACGACGAGCGCGACTTCGAGTTCGCCCACAAGTACAACCTGCCGGTCAAGGCCGTGGTGCGCACCAGCGCGGGCGATGAAGTGGGCAGCGAGTGGCAGGCCGCCTATGGCGAGCACGGCCAGCTGATCAACTCCGCCGAGTTCGACGGCCTGGACTTCGCCGGCGCCTTCGATGCCATCGAAGCCGCCCTGATCCGCAAGGAACTGGGCAAGTCGCGTACCCAGTTCCGCCTGCGTGACTGGGGTATCAGCCGCCAGCGCTACTGGGGCTGCCCGATCCCGATCATCCACTGCCCGTCCTGTGGCGACGTGCCGGTGCCGGAAGACCAGCTGCCGGTCACCCTGCCCGAGAACGTGGTGCCGGATGGCGCCGGCTCGCCGCTGGCGCGCATGCCGGAATTTTATGAGTGCACCTGCCCGAAATGCGGCACTGCGGCCAAGCGCGAAACCGACACCATGGACACCTTCGTCGAGTCGTCCTGGTACTTCGCCCGCTACGCTTCGCCGAACTACGACAAGGGCCTGGTAGACCCGAAAGCCGCCAACCACTGGCTGCCTGTCGACCAGTACATCGGCGGTATCGAGCACGCGATCCTGCACCTGCTGTACGCGCGCTTCTTCCACAAGCTGATGCGTGACGAAGGCCTGGTTACTTCGAACGAGCCGTTCAAGAACCTGCTGACCCAGGGCATGGTCGTGGCCGAAACCTACTACCGCGTGGCCAGCAACGGCGGCAAGGACTGGTTCAACCCGGCCGATGTCGAGATCGAGCGCGATGCCAAGGCCAAGATCATTGGTGCTCGCCTGAAGACCGACGGCCTGCCGGTGGAAATCGGCGGCACCGAGAAAATGTCGAAATCGAAGAACAACGGCGTCGACCCGCAGTCGATGATCGAAGCCTACGGTGCCGACACCTGCCGCCTGTTCATGATGTTCGCCTCGCCGCCCGACATGAGCCTGGAATGGTCCGACTCCGGCGTCGAAGGTGCCAGCCGCTTCCTGCGCCGCGTCTGGCGCCTGGCTCAGGCTCACGTCAGCCAGGGCCTGCCGGGCAAGCTGGATGTCACCGCATTGGACGACGCGCAGAAGGTCATCCGCCGCGCCATCCACGCAGCCATCAAGCAGGCCAGCAACGACGTGGGCCAGTTCCACAAGTTCAACACCGCCATCGCCCAGGTGATGACCGTGATGAACGTGCTGGAAAAGGCCCCGCAGGCCAGCGAACAGGACCGCGCCCTGCTGCAGGAAGGCCTTGAAGCCGTCACCCTGTTGCTGGCACCGATCACCCCGCACATTTCCCACGAGCTGTGGCAGCAACTGGGCCACCAGCAGGCCGTGATCGACGCTGGCTGGCCAGCTGTCGACGAAGCAGCCCTGGTGCAGGACACCATCACCCTGGTGGTGCAGGTCAACGGCAAGCTGCGTGGCCAGGTCGAAATGCCGGCTGCTGCCAGCCGCGAAGAAGTCGAAGCCGCTGCCCGCAGCAACGAGAACGTCTTGCGCTTCATCGATGGCCTGACCATCCGCAAGGTTATCGTGGTACCGGGCAAGCTGGTCAACATCGTCGCCAACTGATGGCAGCGCCCGCTCGCAGTCACTGCGGGCGGGCGTAACAGGCCCACAAGGGAGCAACAACATGATCAAACGCAATTTGCTGGTAATCGGCCTGGCGGTCATGCTCAGCGCCTGCGGTTTCCAGCTGCGCGGCACCGGCTCTACCGAGCTGAGCGTGAAGGAAATGGACGTCAGCGCGCGCAACGCCTATGGCCCGACCGTGGTCCAGCTGCGTGAAGTACTGGAGCGTAGCGGCGTCAACGTACATGCTGGCGCACCGTATCGCCTGGTACTGACCAACGAACAGGAGCGCGAGCGCGCGGCCACCTACAACAGTGGTAACCGCACCGCCGAGTACGAGCTGACCACGGTGTTGAACTACAGCATTCAGGGCCTGAACAACCTGGAGCTGATGAGCGACAAGCTGGAAGTGCGCAAAATCTACCTGCGCGACGGCTCGAACATCACCGGTTCCGAGCAGGAAGCCAACCGCGCCCGTGAAGAAATGCGCCGCGATCTGGTCAACGCCATGGTCGTTCGCCTACAGATGCTGAGCCCGTCCCAACTGGACGAGCTGCAGCGCAAAGCCGACGAACGCGCCCAGGCCGAAGCCGCCGCGCTGGAAGCTGCCCGCCGTCAGCAGGCCGAAACGCCTCAGCAGTCGCCGCTGGAAGTACCGGGCAACTAAGCCCGTGTGGGGCACCTTCGGGTGCCCCCCTGTTTCCCATGAAACTCGCCCCCGCCCAACTCAACAAGCACCTGCAAGGTACCTTGGCACCGGTCTACGTGGTCAGCGGTGACGACCCGTTGCTATGCCAGGAAGCCGCAGACGCCATTCGTAATGCCGCGCGTCAACAAGGTTTCGACGAGCGCCAGGTGTTCAGTGCCGACGCAAACTTCGACTGGGGCACCCTGCTCCAGGCTGGAGCGAGCCTGTCCCTGTTCGCACAACGCCGCCTGCTGGAACTGCGCCTGCCTTCGGGCAAACCTGGTGACAAAGGCGCCGCGGCGCTGATGGAATACTGCGCCAACCCCGCCGAAGATACCCTGCTGCTGGTCAGCCTGCCCAAGCTCGACGGTAGTGCGCAAAAGACCAAGTGGGGCAAGGCGTTGATCGAAGGCGCGCATTGCCAGTTCATCCAGATCTGGCCGGTGGATGTGCATCAGTTGCCGCAGTGGATCAACCAGCGCCTGCAACAGGCCGGCCTGTCGGCACAGCGTGACGCTGTCGAGCTGATTGCCGCGCGCGTGGAAGGCAACTTGCTGGCAGCCGCGCAGGAAATCGAAAAGCTCAAGCTGCTGGCCGATGGCAACCAGATCACCGTGGAAACCGTGCAGGCCGCTGTTGCTGATAGCGCCCGCTTCGATGTCTTCGGCCTGGTGGACGCCATTCTCAATGGCGAAGCTGCACATGCCCTGCGTATGCTTGAGGGGTTGCGTGGCGAGGGGGTAGAACCGCCGGTCATCCTCTGGGCTTTGGCCCGTGAGCTGCGCCAGCTGGCTGGGCTAGCCCAACAGTTCAGCCAGGGTGTACCGCTGGACAAGGCCTTCAGCCAGGCCCGCCCGCCGATCTGGGACAAACGCCGACCGCTGGTCAGCAAAGCCCTGCAGCGCTTGTCGGCGCAACGCTGGGCTCAGTTGTTGCAGGATGCCCAGCGTATCGACGCGCAGATCAAGGGGCAGGCCGAGGGGTCGCCCTGGACGGGGCTGTCTCGGCTTTCCCTGTTGATGGCTGGTCAGCGCCTGGCGCTACCTCCAGAATAACTGGGGTCGCGGTGGGAGCGGGCATGCCCGCTCCCACAAGACTGTGATCGACCATAAACTTTATCAATTGGTCCCTACCCGCACCAAGCCCTAAAGTGCGCCCCGAAAACCACCCAACCCGGGAACCCCGCCATGAGCAAAAAGCCGAAAAAGCACGGCCCCAACAAGGCCAAGTCCATCATCGCCCAACCGCTGTTCCGCTGCCGCCAGGAACAACCGGCCAAGGGCAAAGGCAGCTACCGCCGCGAAGCCTTCCAATCGAGAGATTGGGAGGCTTCCTACTTTTTGGCTGCATGAAAGCATCGCAAGCGCAGGCATGGTATGGTCGTCACCTGACCTGCAATTCTGGATCTGTGCATGCTCTTCCGTCTTCTCCCCCGTTGGGAAACCCGCCAGCTGATCGCGGCCTCCAGCTTCATCCTGCTTGTGGCCTGCGCGGAAAAACCCACCGCCGCCGACGCACTGCCGCTGGCCCCTGCGCAACCCGCTCCCGTGGTAACCGTGCCCGGCGCGACGCCTGACGTCAGCACTGAAATCCAGCCTCTGCAAACCTTCGCCCAGTGGCAGGCCGGCTTCCGCCAACAGGCCCTGCAAGCCGGGATTTCACCCAGCACCTTCGACCGCGCGTTCCTCGGCGTCACCCCTGACATGGACGTGATCAAGGCCGACCGTAGCCAGCCGGAGTTCACACGCCCGGTATGGGAATACCTCGAAGGCGCCCTGTCGCCCCTGCGCGTGCGCAACGGCAAGAAGCTGCTGGAGCAGAATGCCGAGCTGCTGACACGTATCGAACAACGCTATGGCGTGGACCGCCAGGTGCTGGTCGCGGTGTGGGGCATGGAAAGCAACTTCGGTCAGTTCCAGGGCAACAAGTCGGTGATCCGCTCACTGGCCACCCTGGCCTACGAAGGCCGCCGCCCACAGTTCGCCCAAGACCAGCTGATCGCTGCGCTGCAAATCATCCAGCATGGTGATATCGAGCCTGAAGCCATGCGCGGCTCGTGGGCCGGCGCCATGGGCCAGACCCAGTTCATCCCGACCACCTACAACACCCATGCCGTGGACTTCGACGGCGATGGCCGCCGCGATATCTGGAACAGCAAACCGGATGCCCTGGCTTCGACCGCGCACTACCTGCAGAGCTCGGGCTGGAAAAGTGGCCAACCGTGGGGCTTCGAGGTACAGGTGCCGGCTGGTTTCGATTTCTGGCAAGCTGATGGCGCGCTGCGCAAACCGGTGAGCGAATGGCTGGCGATGGGCGTGAAACTGCCTGCAGGCACGCAACTGCCCGCCAACAGCAACCAGTTGTCTGCAGCCCTGCTGCTGCCGGCGGGTGCGCGTGGGCCGGCGTTCCTGGTCCTGGACAACTTCCGCGCCATCCTCAAGTACAACAACTCGTCGTCCTACGCGCTGGCGGTGAGCTTGCTGGGGGATCGCTTCAGCGGCTGGGGCTTCATTGCCGGCAGCTGGCCGAAGGAAGACCTGCCGCTGAGCCGCAGCGAGCGTATGGAATTGCAGAACCTGCTGAACAGCAACGGGCATGAGGCCGGAAATGCTGATGGCATTATCGGCGCCAATACCCGCAAGGCCATTCGCAATGCCCAGCAGGGGCTGGGGTGGCCGGCGGATGGGTATCCGACCCACAAGCTGCTGGAAAGCCTGCGCCAACAGTGAGATTGCCGGGGGGGGGGCGTTGCGCCCCCCCCGGCAATCTCAAGCCTTGAACAGGTCCTGTTCCAGCACCAATACCTGCCGATCACTGTCCAGCCTCACCCGAGCCCCCAGCGGCAAGCACACGTTCGGGTCACAATGCCCACTGCGCCACCCCGCCAGCACCGGTATCCCCAGAGGCGCAAAGGTTTCCACCAACAACGGTGCAAGCGCCGCCGTGGTAATCCCGGCAAAATCCCCCACCAGCACGCCCTTGACCCCTTCCAGCTTGCCTGCCAGGCGCAACTGGGTCAGCAACCGGTCCACCCGATACAACGGCTCGTTGACGTCCTCGATAAACAAAATGCAGCCCTGCGTATCCAGCTCGGCCAGCGTCCCCATGGTCGCACCCAGCATCGACAGGTTGCCGCCCAGCAGCGGACCACTGGCCACACCTGCCAATACACTGCTCAAGGCATAGTCCGTCGGGTGCACGATCTGCTCGCCTGCCCGCACATGCCCAGCCAGCTGCGCCAGCAACGACGATTCAGTTGGAGGCAACTTCGCCCCCAGAAGGTCGGCATTGAGCATCCCACCATGGAAGGTAAGCAGCCCGCTATGCCGATAGATCGCAGCGTGCAGCGCGGTAATGTCGCTGTAGCCGATCAACGGCTTGGGGTTGCGCCGAATCAGGTCAAAGTCGAGCCGGTCGAGCAGGCGCATGCTGCCGTAACCACCGCGCATGCACAGGATGGCGTCGATGGCCGGATCGGCAAAGGCATCGTGCAAGTCTTGCAAGCGCTGCTGGTCCGAGCCTGCCAGGTAGCCCTGGGCCTGGTGTACACCGGGGTAAAGGCGGCAGCTGTAGCCACGGTCGGCAAACCACAGGCTGACCTTGTGCGTATCCAGCCGCGCCGCGCCTGCCGGGGCGACAATGGCAAAGCAGGCGTTAGCCGGCAACGCGGCTGGCAGGCTCGGTAGTAAGGTTTCGGCGCAGTTCATTGCGGCTCCTTGCAGCGCTTGGTACACAAACAAAAATGCCGATGCCGCCCTTCGGCGTGCATCGGCATGCGTGCCTCGGACCAGGCTCAGAGCTTGATCTTGGCTTCGTGGGCCTGCTGGTCAGCGTGGTACGAAGAACGCACCAGCGGGCCGGAGGCGACGTTCTTGAAGCCCATCTTGTAACCTTCCTCGGCGAACCAGGCGAAGGTGTCCGGGTGCACGAAACGCTGCACTGGCAGGTGGCTGCGCGACGGCTGCAGGTACTGGCCGAGGGTGAGCATGTCTATGTCATGCTCGCGCATGCGGTGCATCACTTCGATCACTTCCTCGTCGGTCTCGCCCAAGCCGAGCATCAGGCCCGACTTGGTAGGTA
Organism: Pseudomonas sp. URIL14HWK12:I5; assembly: GCF_900176445.1. NCBI lineage: Bacteria > Pseudomonadati > Pseudomonadota > Gammaproteobacteria > Pseudomonadales > Pseudomonadaceae > Pseudomonas > Pseudomonas sp. URIL14HWK12:I5. The sequence continues at coordinate 795,801 of NZ_FWXQ01000001.1, read as the reverse complement.
CATGCGGGACCATCTGCTTGAACTTCTGCAGCAGGTCCAGCGACCAGTCGTAGTCCGAGCCCGGGCGCGCGGCCTTGTAGAGGCGCGGTACGGTTTCGAGGTTGTGGTTGAACACATCTGGCGGCTCTTGCGCGGTGATTTCCAGCGCGACGTCCATACGGCCACGGTAGTCCGGCACCAGGGTTTCCAGCTGCACGCCCGGCGACAGCGCGCGGATCTCGCGGATGCAGTCGGCAAAGTGCTGGGCACCACCGTCACGCAGGTCGTCGCGGTCCACCGAGGTGATCACCACGTACTTCAGGCGCAGGTCGGCAATGGCGACCGCCAGGTTTTTCGGCTCGTCCAGGTCCAGCGGCTTCGGCCGGCCGTGGCCCACGTCACAGAACGGGCAACGACGGGTGCAGATGTCACCCATGATCATGAAGGTGGCGGTACCACCGGAGAAGCACTCGCCCAGGTTCGGGCAGGAAGCCTCTTCACACACGCTGTGCAGCTTGTGCTTGCGCAGCAGTTGCTTGATGCGGTCTACCTCGGGCGATACCGGAATACGCACGCGAATCCAGTCAGGCTTTTTCGGCAGCTCTTCGGTGGGGATGATCTTCACCGGGATGCGCGCCACCTTATCGGCGCCACGCAGTTTTACCCCAGCTTCCACCTTCTTCGGCGCTGGGCGCGGGGTGACATCCTGGGTGGGTATCAGGTTCGGCACGGCTTCTTGCACAGTTGTCATATTCAGTCGATTCCGCCCGTGAGGGTCGTCTGCTCAGCGTAGTCGAGGTGCTTGACCAGCTGTCCGCGCAGCCTTGTCCTGACCTCGTCGAGTTCGATCGGACCTGCCAGGTCGCGCAGCTGGGTCATCGCCAGCCCCGCATAGCCGCAGGGGTTGATTCGGCGGAATGGCGCAAGGTCCATGTCCACGTTCAGGGCAAGGCCGTGGAACGAACGGCCGTTGCGAATTCGCAGGCCGAGGGAGGCGATTTTCGCTCCATCGACATAGACGCCCGGGGCGTCGGGCTTGGCAGAAGCCTGCACGTCGTAACTGGCGAGCAGGTCGACCAGCGTCTGCTCGATACGGCTGACCAGCTCGCGCACGCCAAAGCCCAGCCGGCGCACATCCAGCAGTAGGTAGGCCACCAACTGCCCGGGGCCATGGTAGGTCACCTGGCCGCCGCGGTCGGTCTGCACCACCGGGATGTCGCCCGGCACCAGCAGGTGCTCGGCCTTGCCAGCCTGGCCCTGGGTGAAGACCGCGGGATGCTCGACCAGCCAGATTTCATCCTGGCTGTCCGGGGTGCGCTGCTCGGTGAAGCGACGCATGGCCTCCAGCACCGGTTCGTAGGGCTGCAGGCCGAGCTCGCGAAAACCGAGGCAGGCGGACATCAAAGCACCATTTTCACGATGCCGGTAGCGCGCAGGGCGCTGTTGATATCGTGCAGCTGGTTCTCGCTTTCGGCAACGATGTGCAATTGCACGGTGGTGTACTTGCCTTCCTTGCTCTGGCGCTCGGCCAGGGTGGAGAGGTCGACTTTGGCGTGCTTGCTGAGGATTTCGATCACGGTGTCCTTGAAGCCGACAACGGTATCGCCGATTACCTTGATCGGGTAATCGTCGCAAGGGAATTCGATTTTATGCGACTTGACGTCTGGTTCGCTCATGGCGGAAACGGCCTCGTAAGCCGTGGCAACAACAATGCCCCCGCGAGATACGCGGGGGCATGCAGGTCACGTATCAGTTGAACAACCCGTAGAAGAATAGACGGATGCTATCCCACATACGGCGGAAGAAACCACCTTCCTCGACGCCATCGAGGGCGATCAGGTCGGCACTGTGAACCACTTTCTCGTCCAGTTTGACTTCCACTTTGCCGATCACGTCACCTTTGGCGATGGGTGCGGTGAGCTGCGGGTTCATGGTCATCGAAGCCTGCAGGCGCTTCAATTGGCCTTTAGGCATAGTCATGGTCAGGTCGTCGGCCAGGCCAGCCTTGATCTGGCCGGTGGCGCCCTTCCAGACAGGAGCCTGGGTCAGCTCGGTGCCCTTCTGGTAGAAGGTCTGGGTTTCGAAGAAGCGGAAGCCATAGGTCAGCAGCTTCTGGGTTTCGGCAGCACGCGATTGCTCGCTGTTGGTACCGAACACCACGGCGATCAGGCGCTGGCCGTCGCGAACGGCCGAAGCCACCATGCAGTAGCCAGCTTCGTCGGTGTGGCCGGTTTTCAGGCCATCGACGGTCTTGTCACGCCACAACAGCAGGTTGCGGTTCGGCTGCTTGATGTTGTTCCAGAAGAATTCCTTCTGCGAATAGATGGCGTAGTGGGCCGGGTCGACGGTGATGATCGCACGGGCCAGGGTGGCCATGTCGTGCGCAGACGAATAGTGGTCCGGGTGCGGCAGGCCGGTCGGGTTCATGAAGTGGCTGTTGGTCATGCCCAGGTCGGCAGCCGTCTTGTTCATCATGTCGGCGAAGGCATCTTCGCTGCCGGCGATGTGCTCGGCCAGGGCGACCGAAGCGTCGTTGCCGGACTGGATGATGATGCCGTGCAGCAGGTCGCTGACGGTCACCTGGCTGCCCACCTTGATGAACATGCGCGAACCGCCAGTACGCCAGGCGTTTTCGCTGACGGTGACCGGGTCGTTTTCACCGATCTGGCCACGGCGGATGTCCAGGGTGGCGATGTAGGCGGTCATCAGCTTGGTCAGGCTGGCCGGCGGCAGGCGCTCGTCACCGTTGTTCTCGACCAGCACGTTGCCGCTGGACGCGTCCATGAGTACGTAGGACTTGGCTGCCAATTGAGGTGGTGCCGGCGTCATCTGCTCAGCCGCGAAGGCGGCAGGCGTGATCATCAGCAGTACAGGCAGGCAAAGTCGTTTGGCAAGGTTGGTGATGTTCATCCGTCTCTCGAAAATCGCTAATGGTCTGAGATGTTCCCTGGGCAAGATCGTGTGCCCAGCGCCAGTCAGTCTAGTTTTTTGGCCGTCGGCCTGGCCCACGAACGTGCGGCTTTATGTCGCTGCGGGCAAAAGCCGTCATTGTACATGGGCGCGCCCGGCAATTCATGACAAAACCGACAGTTTGGTTGCGGCCACGCTGATGGCCGCCCCATATAAACGGTCAGTCTGCTGTGACCAGCTTGGCCTGCCCCAAGTTCGCCAGGCGGATGCTGTCTTGTGCCTGCTGGATCTCGCCCTGGCTGCCAATCGGCCCCAGGCGTACGCGGTGCAGGGTCTGCTGGTTACGCACGATCGAGCTGATGAACACCGGCGCATTGACCATGGTGCTGAGCTTGGAGCGCAGCAGCTCGGCTGCGTCCGGGTTGGCAAAGGCGCCTACCTGCAGGAAGCTGCCGCCGTTGCCCGCCGGCACGTTGTTGCCCCCCACCTGCACCGGCACCACCGGCGCTGCGTGCTGCTGCGGCGGCGGGGTCCATTGCTCGACACGCCCGGTGTTGGCCGGGATCGCCTGGGTCTGGGCTACCTGCGGTTCTTTGAGCACCATCGGCGGCGTCTGGCCACGCTGGGCCCACCACTGCTGCGGGTCGATACCCTCGACGCGCACATGCGCGGTGCCGATCTCGGCGTAACCCAGCTTTTTCGCAGCCGCATAGGACAGGTCGATAATACGGTCGGAATAGAACGGGCCACGGTCGTTCACACGCAGGATTACGCTGCGACCGTTGGCCAGGTTGGTCACCCGCACATAGGCCGGCAGCGGCAGCGTCTTGTGCGCTGCGCTCATGCCGTACAGGTCATACAGCTCGCCGTTGGCGGTGTTCTGCCCATGGAACTTGGTGCCATACCACGACGCGGTGCCCTCGGCGCGGTAGTTGCGCGAGTCCTGCATCGGGTAATAGGTCTTGCCCAGCACCGTGTACGGGTTGGCCTTGTAGTTGCCCGTATGCACGGTCGGCGTGGCATCGGGGATCTTGTTCACATCCACGTCCCACCACGGCGCGCCGTCCTTGTGTGCCCGGTTGATGTCCAGGCCTGGCTGACTGCGCACGACGTTGCCACTGCTTTGCTGGGCCGGGCGGTTGGAGGAGCAACTGGCCAGCACCACGCCAACGGCGAGGCAGGTGAGCAGCTTGAAAGAATTGGCAGAGATGATTGCGCGCATTACTTGACGCCCCGTACTTGAACCAGCTGTTCCGCAAGCTGATGCACCGCCATGGCATACATCACGCTGCGGTTGTAACGCGTGATCGCGTAGAAGTTCTTCAGGCCCACCCAGTACTCGGGGCCATTGTCACCCTCAAGGCGGAAAGCGGTAACCGGCAGATCATCGCGCAGCGAATCATGAACCGACCAGCCGAGCGTGCGCAACTCCCCGACGGTTTTCACAGGCTCGATGCCTGTGGTCAGGCCTTCGTCGGCGCGCGCGCCATCCACCCAGGCGCGGCTGACCACGCCCCCACCGGCCACCCAGCCATGGCGCTTGAAGTAGCTGGCGACGCTGCCAATGGCATCGTCCGGGTTGTTCCAGATGTTGATGTGGCCATCGCCGTCAAAGTCCACCGCAAAGTTGCGGAAGCTGCTCGGCATGAACTGCGGCAGGCCCATGGCGCCGGCGTAGGAGCCTTTGAGCGTGAGCGGGTCGAGCTGTTCATCGCGGGCCAGCAACAGGAATTCGCGCAGTTCCTTGCGGAAGAATTCAGCCCGAGGCGGGTAGTCGAAGCCCAGGGTCGACAGGGCATCGATCACCCGGTAGTTGCCGGTGTTGCGGCCGAAGAACGTTTCCACACCGATGATGGCGACGATGTACTGTGCCGGCACGCCGTATTCCTGCTCGGCACGGGCCAATACCGCCTCGTGCTGGCGCCAGAAGTCCACACCACGGGCGATGCGCGCGTCGGTGAGGAACATCGGCCGGTAGTCCTTCCACGGCTTGACCCGTTCGGCCGGGCGCGAGATAGCGTCGAGGATCGACTGCTTTCGCTGCACGTCAGCGAACACGCCCATCAGCTGCTCAGGGGCAAAGCCATAGTCGCGGCTCATTTCGCCGACAAACTGGGCCACCTGCGGCGAGCCTTGGTAATCACCGGCGTGGGCCAGCTGTACAGCGCCGAACAGGCCCACCGCGCCGATCCACGGCGCACAACGGGCAGCCCAGTTACGCACTGCTTGCATGAAATTCTTCACCTTATTCAAACCTGTGCGATCCATTTGCGGTGCGTGTGGATCGACATCAGAACGCCAAACGCTGACAGCAGCGTCACCAACGATGTTCCGCCATAGCTGATAAACGGCAGCGGCACGCCCACCACGGGGAGAAGGCCGCTGACCATTCCGATATTGACGAACACGTATACAAAAAAGGTCATGGTCAGGCTGCCCGCGAGCAGCTTGCCGAACAGGGTCTGCGCCTGGGCTGTGATCATCAGGCCACGGCCGATCAGCAACAGATAGACAATCAGCAACAGGCAGATGCCGACCAGGCCGAATTCCTCGCCCAGTACGGCGATGATGAAGTCGGTGTGGCTTTCGGGCAAAAAGTCCAGGTGCGATTGGGTACCGAGCAGCCAGCCCTTGCCGAACACTCCGCCCGAACCGATTGCGGCCTTGGACTGGATGATGTTCCAGCCCGTGCCCAACGGGTCGCTCTCCGGGTCGAGGAAGGTCAGTACCCGCTGCTTCTGGTAGTCGTGCATCACGAAGAACCACATCGCCACCGCCACCGGCACTGCCGCTGCCAGCACGCTGAGGATCCAGCGCCAGCGCAGGCCGCCCATGAACAGCACGAAGGCACCGGAGGCAAGGATGAGCAGCGCGGTGCCCAGGTCGGGCTGGCGTACGATCAATATGAACGGCACGCCAATCAGCACAAGGCTAATGGCCACGTGCTTCAAATGCGGTGGCAAGGTGCGTTTGGACAGGTACCAGGCGATGGTCGCCGGCATGATGATTTTCATGAATTCCGAGGGCTGGAAGCGGATCACCCCGGGGATATTGATCCAGCGCGTGGCCCCCATGGCGTTGTGGCCCATCACGTCCACCACCACCAGCAACAGCACACCGGTCAGGTAGGCCAGCGGCACCCAACGGGCCATGAAGCGTGGCTCGAGCTGGGCGATGACGAACATCGACACCAGGCCGATGCCGAACGAGGTGGCCTGCTTGAGCAGCAAGTCCCAGTTCTTGCCACTGGCCGAATACAGTACGAACAGGCTGCCGGCCGCAAGGGTGAGCAGAATGACCAGCAAGGGGCCGTCGACATGGATGCGCTGCAGAAAGCTGGCGCGCCGACGCATCACATCCTCGCTGGAGAGCATGCGATCGAAATTGTTCATCACAGGGCCGATTCCTGGGTCACGGTGGCAGGCGCGAACTCGGGCTTGAGCCGGCCGTTTTCGTCGAGCAGCCAGGCGTCCATGATCTGGCGTACCACGGGGGCAGCAACACCAGAGCCGGACTCACCGTTCTCGACCATCACCGAGACCACGATCTTCGGGTCATCGGCCGGGGCAAAGGCGACGAACAGGGCGTGGTCGCGGTGGCGCTCCTGAAGTTTGTTGCGGTCGTACTTCTCACCCTGCTTGATCGCCACCACCTGGGCGGTACCGCTCTTGCCGGCAATGCGGTACTGGGCGCCAGCAGCCGCCTTGCGTGCGGTACCACGGGCGTTGTGCATCACCTGCTCCATGCCGTGGGTGACCTTGGCCCAGTCGGACTTGTCACGCAGCACGATGTTGTCCATGGGGTTTTCGTCCACCGGCGGCTGGCCTTCGATGGTCTTGGCCAGGTGCGGGCGGTTCCACACGCCCTTGTTGGCGATCAATGCGGTGGCCTGGGCCAGTTGCAGTGGCGTGGCCTGCATGTAGCCTTGGCCGATGCCGAGAATCAGGGTTTCACCCGGGAACCAGGCCTGGCGGCGCGTGGCACGCTTCCATTCACGCGATGGCATCAACCCGGCGGACTCCTCGAACATGTCGAGGGAAACCCGCTGGCCGATGCCGAACTTGTTCATGTAGCTGGACAACCGATCGATGCCCATCTTGTGCGCAAGGTCATAGAAGTAGGTGTCGTTGGAACGCATGATCGCGGTGTCCAGATCGACCCAGCCATCGCCGGAGCGGTTCCAGTTACGGTATTTGTGGTCATAGTTGGGCAACTGGTAGTAGCCCGGGTCGAACACCCGGCTGCTGGCGTTGACCACGCCACTGTCCAGGCCGGCAATCGCCACGGCCGGCTTGATGGTCGAACCCGGCGGGTACAGGCCACGCAGCACGCGGTTGAACAGCGGCCGGTCTATCGAGTCGCGCAGTTCGGCATAGGCCTTGAAGCTGATGCCCGTCACGAACAGGTTGGGGTCGAAACTTGGCTGACTGACCATCGCCAGCACCTCGCCAGTACGCGGGTCGAGCGCCACCACTGCGCCACGTCGGCCGCCCAGCGCGGCTTCGGCGGCTTCCTGCAGCTTGATGTCCAGGCTCAGCACGATGTCCTTGCCAGGTTTCGGGTCGGTGCGCTTGAGCACTCGCAGCACACGGCCACGGGCGTTGGTCTCGACTTCCTCGTAGCCGACCTGGCCGTGCAAGGCGTCTTCGTAGAAGCGCTCGATGCCGGTCTTGCCGATATGGTGGGTGCCGCTGTAGTTCACCGGGTCAAGGGTTTTCAGCTCTTTCTCGTTGATGCGCCCCACATAACCCACCGAATGGGCGAAATGCGCCCCCTGCGGATAATGCCGCACCAGCTGCGCAACCACTTCCACACCTGGCAGGCGGAACTGGTTTACTGCCACCCGGGCGATCTGCTCTTCATTCAGCTCGAACAGGATCGGCACGGGCTCGAAAGGCCTACGGCCCTGACGCATGCGCTTCTCGAACAGCGCCCGGTCGTCGGCAGTCAGCTCCAGCACTTCGACGATAGTATCCAGCACTTCTTGCCAGTTACCTGCACGTTCGCGGGTCATCGACAGGCTGAAGCTGGGCCGGTTGTCGGCAACGATCACCCCGTTGCGGTCGAAAATCAGCCCGCGAGTCGGCGGAATCGGCTGCACATGCACCCGGTTGTTCTCCGACAGCGTCGAGTGGTAGTCGTACTGGATGATCTGCAGGTAATACAGCCGCGCGATCAGCACACAAATAAGCAGCATGATCGCCACCGCGCCAACCACGACGCGGTTGCGCACCAAGCGGGCGTCTTTCTCGTGGTCCTTGAGACGGATCGGCTGCGACATCGGACTGCTTACAGACTCATTTGTGGTAAGGGTGCCCGGACAACACGGTCCAGGCGCGGTAGATCTGCTCGCCGATGAGTATCCTTACCAACGGGTGCGGCAGGGTCAGCGGCGACAACGACCAACGTTGCTCGGCGCGCGCACAGACCTCAGGCGCAAGGCCTTCCGGGCCCCCCACCATCAAATTCACCGTGCGCGCATCCAGGCGCCAGCGGTCCAGCTCGGTCGCCAGCTGCTCGGTACTCCAGGGCTTGCCATGGACCTCGAGGGTGACAATGCGTTCCCCAGGCTGCACCTTGCTCAGCATGGCTTCGCCCTCCTGACGGATCAGGCGGGCGACGTCGGCATTCTTGCCACGGGTGTTCAGCGGGATTTCCACCAGCTCCAGCGACAGCTCGGCAGGCAGGCGCTTGGCATATTCATGCCAGCCTTCCTCGACCCACTTCGGCATGCGCGAGCCGACCGCGATCAGGCGCAAACGCACAGCGCTGCCCTTATTCGCGGTCTTTGAGCTTGTCGGAGTACTCGTGAGCGTGGTCCGGGCTGTGGTGCTTGCCATCGGCAGCACGGCTTTGCTCGGCACCCTGCCACAGGCGCTCCAGGTCGTAGAACTGGCGGGCAGCGGCAGTCATCATGTGCACGATGACGTCGTTCAGGTCCAGCAGCACCCAGTCGCTGTCGCCCTTGCCTTCTTCACCCAGTGGTTGGGCGCCCTTGGCCTTCACGGCTTCGCGGACCTTTTCCAGCATCGCGTTGATCTGGCGGTTGGAGGTACCGGTGGCAATGATCATGTAGTCGGTCAGGCTGTGCTTTTCGCGCACGTCGATGACCTGGATGTCCTGGGCCTTGACGTCTTCCAGCGCTGCCTTGGTCAGGGCGACCAGTTCTTCGCCGTAAATTTTCTGCTTGGTCATATAAAACTCGTTCAACTCGTTGGATGAGGCGCCAGAGGCACCGTCAGTTGGGCGCACGATACAGTTCGTGCGCCTCGATGTAGGCCAGTACGGCGTCCGGCACCAGGAACCTCACCGATTTGCCGCTGGCCAGCAGCTGTCGGATCTGTGTAGCCGACACCGCAAGCGGCGTCTGCCAGACGAACGAAATATTTCCCGCCGGGCCGGACATGGCGGCAGGATCGCTCTCCGAGCGCGCAGCCAGCAGGTTGCGCAGCTCGTCAGGGGGTTCTACGTCGGCATCCGGGCGTTGCAGCACCAGGATGTGACAGTGTTGCAGCAATTCTTCCCAGCGATGCCAGGTAGGGAGGCCACAGAAGGCATCCCAGCCCAGCACCAGGAACAGCTGGTCGTTGTCGGCCAGTTCGGCGCGGATCGACTCCAGCGTTTCGATGGTGTACGACGGTTTGTCACGTTCCAGCTCGCGGGCATCGACGCTCAGGCAGGCAACGCCTTGCACCGCTTCACGAACCATCGCCAGGCGATCCTCGGCGGCCACCTGCGGGGTGTCGCGGTGCGGCGGCCGGGCGTTGGGCAGCAGGCGCAACTCATCCAGCCCCATGAACTCGGCCACTTCCAGCGCGCTGCGCAGGTGGCCGATGTGCACGGGGTCGAAGGTGCCGCCTAGAATGCCGATGCGCCGGACTGCCTGGGCCTTGCTCAACTCAGCACGACCCCTGGCCGCGCAACTGGCCATCGCCGATGACCACGTACTTCTCGCAGGTCAGGCCTTCCAGGCCGACCGGGCCACGGGCATGCAGCTTGTCGGTGGAAATGCCGATTTCCGCACCCAGGCCGTACTCGAAGCCGTCAGCAAAGCACGTCGGGGTGTTGAGCATGACCGACGCCGAGTCGACTTCAGCCATGAACTGGCGAGCTTCGCCCTGGTGTTCGCTGATGATCGAGTCGGTGTGGTGCGAGCCATAGTGGTTGATGTGCTCGATGGCCTGGTCCAGGCCGTCCACGATGCGGATCGACAGGATCGCGTCCAGGTACTCGGTGTGCCAGTCGTCTTCGCTGGCAGGCTTGGCCTCGATCAGCGCACGGGTACGCTCGCAGCCACGCAGCTCCACGCCCTTCTCCTGGAAGCGGCGGGCCATTTCCGGCAGGAAGCGCTCGGCCACCTGCTGGTCGACCAGCAAGGTTTCCATGGCGCCACAGATGCCATAGCGGTAGGTCTTGGCGTTGAAGGCCACGTTCCAGGCCTTGTCCAGGTCGGCATGCTGGCTGACGTAGACGTGGCAGATACCGTCCAGGTGCTTGATGACCGGCACCCGGGCATCGCGGCTGATGCGTTCGATCAAGCCACGGCCGCCGCGCGGCACGATGACGTCGACGAACTGCGGCATGCTGATCAGCGCGCCCACGGCTTCGCGGTCAGTGGTTTCGACCACCTGAACCACGGCGGCCGGCAGGCCGGCTTCAGCAAGGCCACGCTGAATGCAGGTGGCGATGGCGCGGTTGGAATGGATGGCTTCGGAGCCGCCGCGCAGGATGGTCGCGTTACCCGACTTCAGGCACAGGCTGGCGGCATCGATGGTCACGTTCGGGCGCGATTCGTAGATGATCCCGATCACCCCCAGCGGTGTGCGCATCTTGCCGACCTGAATGCCCGATGGGCGGTAGCTCATGTCGCGAATCGCACCGACCGGGTCCGGCAGGCTGGCCACCTGGCGCAGGCCGGTGATCATGCTGTCGATGCGTGCCGGGGTCAGCGCCAGGCGGTCGAGCAGCGCCGGCTCCAGGCCATTGGCGCGGCCGGCGGCCAGGTCCAGCTCGTTGGCGGCCGTCAGCTCGGCACGGGCAGCATCCAGCGCATCGGCGGCGGCTTGCAGGGCGCGGTTCTTCTGCGCGGTGCTGGCACGGCCGATCACCCGGGAAGCCTCACGGGCAGCGCGACCCAGGCGGGTCATATAGTCAAGAACGGACTCAGTCATGGGTTCGGTGTCTTGGCGAAGGGGAAATCGGCTGATTATAACTGCCGCGCAGGTGTACGCCCAGCGGCGGGTGGCGGATGGTAGAAAATGGTAGTTCGTCTCACGATTATCTGCGCCTGTGAAATCGAGCGCCGCGCGGGCGGCGCTCGATTTCAACGACAACGAATACACCACGGCGAGCACACCGAAGCCCCACCAATGAAACATACAGATACCATTCAATCGCGCCCCTGGTTCAGCCTCGATTAAGCCATTCATTGCTATCATCCCGCCTCCCCAGCCACGAACCGCCCGCATGCCAGCCCTGCCCGACAGCTTTTTCGACCGCGATGCCCAGACCCTGGCCAAAGCCCTGCTAGGCAAGGTTATCCGCCATCGCCACGGCGACCTGTGGCTTGCCGCGCGCATCATCGAGACCGAGGCCTACTACCTCACCGACAAAGGCAGCCACGCCTCGCTCGGCTACACCGAAAAGCGCAAGGCGCTATTCCTGGATGGTGGTCACATCTACATGTACTACGCCCGCGGCGGAGACTCGCTAAACTTCAGCGCCCACGGGCCGGGCAACGCGGTGCTGATCAAGTCCGCCTATCCTTGGCAGGATGCCCTTTCAGGCCCCAACAGCCTGGCGCAAATGCAACTGAACAACCCCGATGCCAGTGGCAAGCTGCGCCCGGATGAGCGCCTGTGCGCGGGCCAGACCCTGCTATGCCGGGCCCTGGGCCTGAAAGTGCCGCACTGGGATGCCCAGCGCTTCGACGCCGAGCGGCTGTATGTGGACGATTGCGGCAACGCCGTACCACGGGTCATCCAGACCGCGCGCCTGGGCATCCCGCACGGGCGCGACGAACACCTGCCCTACCGTTTCGTCGACGCCGACTATGCCCGCTTCTGCACGCGGAACCCGTTACGTCGCGGCCAAGTCGAAGGCCGTGACTTCTTCATTCTCGAACAAGGAAGCTGAACATGGGCCAATGGCTCGACAGCCTGACCGGCTGGCTCAGCGCCAACCCGCAGTGGCTTGGCCTGGCGATTTTCCTGGTGGCCTGCATCGAATGCCTGGCCATCGCCGGCATCATCGTGCCGGGCACCGTGCTGCTGTTCGCCGTTGCGGTACTGGCCGGCAGTGGCACCTTCAGCCTGGGTGAAACCTTGCTGCTGGGCTTCCTTGGCGGCCTTTTGGGTGATGCGCTGTCGTACACGGTGGGCAAGTACTTTCACCAGAACATCCGCCGTCTGCCCTTACTACGGCACCACCCGGAATGGATTGGCAGCGCCGAGACCTACTTCCAGCGTTATGGCATTGCCAGCCTGCTGGTAGGCCGCTTCATCGGCCCTCTGCGGCCGATGCTGCCGATGGTGGCCGGCATGTTCGACATGCCTCTGCCGCGCTTCATCGCCGTCAGCCTGGTGGCCGGCGCTGGCTGGTCGGTCGCCTACCTGCTGCCCGGCTGGGCCACTGGCGCAGCCATGCGCCTGCCGCTGCCGGAAGGCTTCTGGCTGGATGCGGGCATCATCGCCGGCACCCTGGCCGTGCTGATTGGCCTTAGCCTCAACAGCAGCCTGCGTGACCAGCGCCACGGCACCCGGCTGGTTGCCGGCCTCAGTTTCATCGCCCTGGCCGGGATATTTATCGGTTGGCCTTACCTGCATGAGTTCGATCAGGGCGTGATGACACTGGTGCAGGAGCACCGCAGCCAGGCCATCGATGGCAGCGTGGTGCTGGTGACCCGGCTGGGCGATTTTCGTACCCAGCTGTTCCTCGGCGGGCTGCTGACAGGCCTGTTGCTGCTTGCCCGGCAGTGGCGACACGCCATGTTCGCTGCCGGCGCCCTGATGAGCACGGCGATTGCCAACGGCACACTCAAATGGCTGTTCGCCCGGGCACGGCCGGAAGTGCTGACCGACCCGCTGACCAGCTACAGCATGCCCAGCGGGCACAGTTCGGCGTCGTTTGCGTTCTTTCTGGTGATGGCCGTGCTGGCGGGGCGTGGGCAGCCGCCGCGGATGCGCCTGACTTGGGTGATGCTGGGTTGCATTCCGGCCCTGGCGATTGCCCTGTCGCGGGTTTACCTGGGGGCTCACTGGCCGACAGACATTCTGGCCGGAGCACTGCTGGCGTGTTGCGTGTGTGCGCTTAGCCTGACCCTGGTGCAACGGCGCCAGACACTGCCAGCCTTGCCGCAGCGGGCGTGGTGGCTGGTGTTGCCGGCCTGCGTGGCGCTGCTGGCGTTCTTTGCCATGCATGCGCTGCCGCAGGCTTTGCTTCGATACCAATATTGATGTAGCCAGTACCCTCAGGCAAACAGTTCGCCCTGAATCCGCTCCAGCAGCTTCTGGATCTCCCCCAGCCGCTGCTGCGGTGAATCCAGGGTCAACAAGTCCAGCTTGTCCTCTTCCATGAATGGCAGCAGGTACGCCAGCTGATTGGACAGCGCCTGACGCCCGTCCACTGGCCTCGGCATGTCCAGCGCTTCGACCATCGGGTGCTCACCCAACGCCACCAGCAACGCCAGCAGGTCGTCGTCCGCCTCCAGCAACGGGCTGTCCGCCTGCTCCGGCAACCACTGCACCTGCCCCACCAGCAACTGGTCTTTCTGCACTTCGGTGCTGTCGAGGTTAAAGCGCCGAACGCCTTCAACCCGGATACCCAGCAACCCGTTGTCCTGCTGCACGAAGTCGCGGATGACCGCCTCACAGCCAATCGAGGCGACCATCGGCGGCGCTTTGCCAACCTGCTCGCCCTCAAGGATGCACACCACACCAAAACCTTCGCCCTGCTTCATGCAGCGGCTTATCATGTCCAGGTAGCGCGCCTCGAAAATCTGCAAGTCGAGAAAGCAGCCAGGAAACAGCACGGTATTGAGCGGAAACAGCGGTAGCGTCATGACAAGTCCTCAAGCCACCAGGCTGACCGCCAGCGGCAGGAACACCGCCGTGGCCACGCCCATCAGGCTCATCGCCAGCGCGGCAAAGGCGCCGCATTCATCACTTTCCTGCAGGGCCACCGAAGTGCCCACCGCGTGCGCGGTCACCCCCAGCGACATCCCTCGCGCCTCAGGGCTGTGTACCCCGAAGCGATTCAGCAGTGCCGGGCCGAAGATGGCCCCGATCACCCCGGTAATCAATACGAACACCGCAGCCAAGGCCGCCACGCCACCAATCTGTTCGGCCACCAGCATGGCGATCGGCGAGGTCACGGACTTCGGCGCCATGGTCATCAGGATCATGTGTTCGGCACCAAACCACCAGCCCAGCAACAGGCAGAACAGGGTGGCGAACAGGCCCCCGACTACCAGCGTAGTAAATGTGGGCCAGAACAGCTGGCGGATACGCCGCAGGTTGAGATAGAGCGGCACAGCCAGGGCGACAGTGGCAGGCCCCAGCAGGATGTTCATGATTTCGGTGCTTTTGCGGTACTCGCTGTAGTCGATACCGCACAGCAGCAATACACCGATTACCAGCAACATCGACACCAGCACCGGCTGCAGAAAGATCAAGCGGGTCTTTTCGTAGGCCGCCAGCACAACCTGGTAGGCCCCGAGCGTAATGCCGATACCGAACAACGGGTGATGGACGACTGCGTCAAGCGCGCCTTGCCAGTCGAGCATCATGGCTGCTCCTCACGCTTGCCCTGGCGCTGGATGAGCTTTTGCATCAGCACCCCGACAAACACCAGCGTCACCAGACAGGAAATCAGCAAGGCACCGACAATGGCCCAGAAATCAGCGGCAATGTCCTTGGCATACACCATCACCCCTACCGCCGGCGGCACCAGCAACAGCGGCAGGTAGCGCAACAGGCTACTGGCGGCCTCGTTCAACGGCTTGCCCACTTCACCGCGAGCCATGAGAAAGAACAACAGCAGCAACAGGCCAATAATCGGCCCCGGCAAAACCGGCACCAACAGGTGATTGATCGCCGTCCCCAGCAGCTGGAACAGCACCAGCCAGGTCAAACCACGCAACAGCATAAGCATCTCCCTCGGGCATGGTGGCCATTATAAGCACGCCCGGCTATAGACCGATATTCGCCGAAAAGCGGGCAACTTGACTGAAACGGTTAGCCGTGCTGATCTTGCACTTTCGTACCAACTGACAACCCGGAGAGTCCGCGATGCCCTATGTACCGGTTACAGAGCTTTCGCAGTACGTTGGTAAGGAACTGGGCCGCTCTGCCTGGCTCAAGATCGACCAGCAGCGCATCAACCTGTTCGCCGAGGCAACCGGCGATTTTCAGTTCATTCATGTCGACCCTGAGAAGGCGGCAAAAACACCGTTTGGCGGCACGATTGCCCACGGTTTCCTGACGTTGTCGCTGATTCCCAAGCTGATCGAGGACATCCTGGTCCTGCCGCAAGGGCTTAAGATGGTGGTGAACTATGGGCTGGACAGTGTGCGGTTCATTCAGCCGGTCAAGGTCGACAGCCAGGTGCGGTTGAAAGTGGAGCTGGCCGAGGTGACAGAGAAAAAGCCGGGGCAGTGGTTGCTGAAGGCGATTGCCACCTTGGAAATTGAGGGTGAGGAGAAGCCTGCTTATATAGCTGAGTCGCTTTCCCTGTGTTTTGTCTGACTCATTCCGGGGGCGCCGCGTGCGCCCCGATCCACAAATCCCCCGCACTCGCGTAAACTGCCAGCCTTCGCGCAGCCTAGGGCTGCCCCTGTCGATTTACCAAAGGTGCCCGCCATGCCCTGGCTGCAAGTACGCCTGGCCATCAGCCCGGAACAAGCCGAAACCTACGAAGACGCCCTGCTTGAAGTAGGCGCCGTCTCGGTCACGTTCATGGACGCCGAAGATCAACCGATCTTCGAGCCAGACCTCAACACCACCCCGCTGTGGTCGCACACCCACCTGCTGGCCCTGTTCGAGGCCGATGCAGAGCCTGAGCAGGTGTTTTCCCACCTGCGCCTGCTGACCGGCGCCGAGCTGCCCGAGCACCAGGCCGAAGTGATCGAGGACCAGGACTGGGAACGCAGCTGGATGGACAACTTCCAGCCGATGCGTTTCGGCCAACGTCTGTGGATCGTGCCGAGCTGGCACGATGCCCCGGAAAAGGACGCCGTCAACCTGCTGCTCGACCCGGGCCTGGCCTTCGGCACTGGCACCCACCCCACCACGGCCCTGTGCCTGGAGTGGCTGGATGCCCAGCAAATGGAAGGCACCCAGGTGCTGGACTTCGGCTGTGGCTCGGGCATCCTGGCCATTGCCGCGCTACTGCTGGGCGCCCGTGAAGCTGTCGGCACCGACATCGACGTGCAGGCCATCGAGGCTTCGCGCGACAATGCCCAGCGCAACGGCATTGCCGATGAAAAGCTGGCGCTGTACCTGCCCGAGCACATGCCGGCCATGCAGGCCGACGTGCTGGTCGCCAATATTCTGGCCGGCCCGCTGGTATCGCTGGCGCCGCAGTTGTCCGGCCTGGTCCGCCCAGGTGGCCTGCTGGCCCTGTCGGGCATCCTCGCCGAGCAGGGCGAAGAAGTGGCTGCCGCCTACGCCGCCGACTTCGAGCTGGACCCGATCGTCGTGCGCGACGGCTGGGTGCGCATCAGTGGTCGCCGCCGTTAAGCGGGCCTAGAATAGTCTTCTGCACAGCTCCCGGATTGCCGCATGACCGACAGTTTCGTCACCCAGTGCCCGCATTGCCAGACCAGCTTTCGCGTCACCCACCACCAGTTGAACGTGGCTCGCGGTGTGGTGCGCTGCGGTCACTGCTTGCAGGTGTTCAATGCCGCCAAGCAGTTGCTGGAGCAGAACCGCGCCAATGCTCCGGTGGTGCCTGCGCCAGTACCCGCTGTGCCGGCCGAACCGCTGATCGAACAGGCGGTCACCCCTGAGCCCACCATCGAAGTACGCAACGATAGCGCTGACGATGCCTGGGCGCTTACCGCCCAGGCCCTGGATGAGCTTGACCTCGACAAGGAACTGGAGCGCCTGGAACGTCGTGGCCAACCGGCACCCACACGCCCGGCCAACCTGGAGGGTGGGCTGCAGGCACGGCGCGACGAGCTGCACCCGGACGAGCACGCAGACGACCTGTTTGGCACGGCCACCGACGAGCCCTTCGAACCCCAACAGCCGGCAGAAGCCGCCCCGGTGCTGCCGGAGCCAGAGCCCCTGGCGCTGGACCTGGAACCGGCACCCGGCGAGCGCACCGAGCCGACCCTGGGCAGCAACCTCGACCTGGATATCGATGACGAGCCGCCCGTACACCGCGCGCCCGAAATCGATAAGCAGCCTGCCTTCAGCGAGCCACTGCACGCCAGCGATGACGAAATACCGGAAAAAGGCCTGAGCGCCCGCGACGATGAGCCGCTGGCGCTGCATCTGTCGGCCCGCGACGATGAACCTGACGAGCCACTACCCGGCGACCGCCTTGAACCAGGCCTTGCCAGTAAACCCGAGCGCCCGGCACGTAAGGAACCGCTGGTCGACGTGGTCGACGACCCGCTGCAGCTGGGCTGGGAAAAACCCGCCCCCAACTGGGGCAAGCGTTTGCTGTGGGGTTTTCTGACCTTGCTGGCTGCTGGCCTGCTGGCCTTCCAGTACGTGTGGTTCCACTTCGACGAAATGGCCCGCCAGGACCAATACCGGCCAATTTTCCAGCAGATCTGCCCGATGGTCGGTTGCCAGGTGCCCACCCGCGTCGATATTGCACGCATCAAGAGCAGCAACCTGGTGGTGCGCAGCCACCCCGACTTCAAGGGTGCACTGATCGTCGATGCGATCATCTACAACCGCGCCCCCTTCTCCCAGCCGTTCCCGCTGCTGGAACTGCGCTTTGCCGACCTCAATGGCCAGCTGATCGCCAGCCGTCGCTTCAAGCCCAGCGAGTACCTTTCAGGCGAATTGGCAGGGCGTGGCGACATGCCCAGCCAGACGCCGATCCATATTGCCCTGGACATCCTCGACCCGGGGCCGAAGGCCGTCAACTACAGCCTGAGCTTCCGTTCCCCGGAATAGGCAGTGCACCAGCGGGGCTGCCAGGCGGCCCCGCTGTCCATATGTCGCACCAAAAGTCATAAGCCGACAACTGTTCAGATTTTATCCAGATCCATCTTTATCCGGTCACCGAGAGCGGGTATCATGCCAACCCTTTTTCGAACTCCAAGATTCGGCCCCACAACAGGGATCACCTATGTCGGCGGTACGCATCGGCCAATACACACTGCGTAACAACCTGATCCTCGCGCCCATGGCCGGGGTCACGGACCAGCCTTTCCGTACACTTTGCCAGCGCCTGGGCGCGGGCATGGTGGTGTCGGAAATGGTCAGCAGCGACATGAGCCTGTGGAACAGCCGCAAGTCGAGCCTGCGCCGCATCCATGAAGGTGATCCCGAGCCACGCTCGGTGCAGATCGCCGGCGGTGATGCGCAGATGATGGCAGCGGCGGCGAAGGCCAACGTCGAAGCGGGCGCCCAGATCATCGATATCAACATGGGCTGCCCGGCAAAAAAAGTCTGCAACAAAGCTGCAGGCTCTGCTTTATTGAGAGATGAAGCCTTGGTCCACGAAATCCTCCACGCCGTTGTAGGCGCCGTGGATGTTCCGGTGACCCTGAAGATCCGCACCGGTTGGGACCGGGCGAACAAGAACGGCCTGAACGTGGCGAAGATCGCCGAACAGGCCGGCATCCAGGCGCTGGCGGTGCATGGCCGTACACGCGCCGACCTGTATACCGGCGAGGCCGAATACGACACCATCGCTGCCATCAAACAGGCGGTGTCGATCCCGGTTTTTGCCAACGGCGATATCACTTCGCCAGAAAAGGCCCGGGCGGTGCTGGATGCCACCGGGGTCGATGGCCTGTTGATCGGCCGCGCCGCCCAGGGGCGGCCGTGGATCTTTCGCGAGATCGAGCATTACCTGCGCACTGGCGAACACCTGCCAGCGCCGCAGCTGGACGAAGTGGAACGCATCCTGCTGGAGCACCTGGCCGCGCTGCATGCCTTCTATGGCGATGTGATGGGCGTACGTATCGCCCGCAAGCACGTTGGCTGGTACCTGGCAACACGACCCGGCGGCAAGGAGTTTCGCTCCCGGTTCAACGCTTTGGAAGACACACAAGCGCAGTGCGCCAACGTTCGCGCGTTTTTCGGTGAACGTCGACAGAGCCTTGAGACAGAGGACGGACAAGGGGTGGCCGCATGACGATGATGACCGAGACATTTGTGAGTGGAACAACGCCCGTGAGCGACAACGCCAACCTGAAACAGCACCTCAACACGCCGAGCGAAGAGGGCCAGACCCTTCGCGACAGCGTCGAGAAGGCGCTGCACAACTACTTCGCCCACCTGGAAGGCGCGACCGTGACGGACGTGTACAACCTGGTGCTCTCCGAAGTCGAGGCGCCCCTGCTCGAATGCGTGATGAACTACGTGAAGGGCAACCAGACCAAGGCCAGCGAGATGCTCGGGCTGAACCGAGGCACCCTGCGCAAGAAGCTCAAGCAGTACGACTTGCTGTAAGCCAGAATCCCAACCAGAAAAGGCGGCTCCCTGAACAGAGGCGCCTTTTTTGCTGACTCCACCGCGTTATTGGAACCCGAAATGACCGACCAGACTACCCGCCTGCCAGTCCGCCGCGCCCTGATCAGCGTCTCCGACAAGACCGGTATCCTCGAATTCGCCCGTGAGCTGCAACAGCTCGGTGTCGAGATCCTGTCCACCGGCGGCACCTACAAGCTGCTCAAGGACAACGGCGTGAACGCGGTGGAAGTGGCCGACTACACCGGCTTCGCCGAAATGATGGATGGCCGGGTCAAGACCCTGCACCCGAAGATCCACGGCGGCATCCTCGGCCGTCGCGGCACCGACGACGCCATCATGAACGAGCACGGCATCAAGCCGATCGACCTGGTCGCGGTCAACCTGTACCCGTTCGAAGCCACCATTTCCAAGCCGGGCTGTGACCTGCCGACCGCTATCGAGAACATCGACATCGGCGGCCCGACCATGGTCCGTTCGGCTGCCAAAAACCACAAAGACGTGGCCATCGTGGTCAACGCCAGCGACTACGCCGGCATCGTCGAAGGCCTTAAAGCCGGTGGCCTGACCTACGCCCAGCGCTTCGACCTGATGCTCAAGGCGTTCGAGCACACTGCCGCCTACGATGGCATGATCGCCAACTACATGGGCACCATCGACCAGGCCAAGGACACCCTTTCGACTGCCGATCGCAGCGAATTCCCGCGCACCTTCAACAGCCAGTTCGTCAAGGCCCAGGAAATGCGTTATGGCGAGAACCCGCACCAGAGCGCGGCGTTCTACGTAGAAGCCAAGAAAGGCGAAGCCAGCATTTCCACCGCCATCCAGCTGCAAGGCAAGGAACTGTCGTTCAACAACGTGGCCGACACCGACGCCGCGCTGGAGTGCGTGAAGAGCTTCGTCAAGCCGGCCTGCGTCATCGTCAAGCACGCCAACCCGTGCGGCGTGGCCGTTGTGCCTGAAGACGAAGGCGGTATCCGCAAGGCCTACGACCTGGCCTATGCCACTGACACCGAGTCGGCATTCGGCGGCATCATTGCCTTCAACCGCGAGCTGGACGGCGAAACCGCCAAGGCCATCGTCGACCGCCAGTTCGTCGAAGTGATCATCGCGCCGAAAATTTCCCAGGCTGCCCGTGAAGTGGTTGCCGCCAAGCAGAACGTACGCCTGCTTGAGTGCGGCGAATGGCCTGCCGAGCGCGCCGCCGGTTGGGACTTCAAGCGCGTCAACGGTGGCCTGCTGGTGCAGAGCCGCGATATCGGCATGATCACCGCTGATGACCTGAAAATCGTCACCAAGCGCGCCCCGACCGAACAGGAAATCCATGACCTGGTGTTCGCCTGGAAAGTGGCCAAGTTCGTCAAGTCCAACGCCATTGTCTACGCCAAGCAGCGCCAGACCATCGGCGTAGGCGCTGGCCAGATGAGCCGCGTCAACTCCGCGCGCATTGCTGCAATCAAGGCCGAGCATGCTGGCCTGCAGGTGCAGGGTGCGGTCATGGCCTCGGACGCGTTCTTCCCGTTCCGTGATGGCATCGACAATGCGGCTAAAGTGGGTATCAGCGCCGTGATCCAGCCGGGTGGTTCGATGCGTGATGCTGAAGTCATTGCTGCTGCCGATGAAGCCGGCATTGCAATGGTGTTCACCGGTATGCGCCACTTCCGCCACTGATTTACGACAATCGGCCGCACTGAAGCAGGCATCTGCTGCGTTGGGGCCGGTTCCGCTGATGCTCATTGCCAAAAGGCAACTCCGCTCATCGGAACCGGCCCCGCCTTGCATCTACCTGCTCCAGTGCGACCTCGTACAGCGTGAAGCTTTGCCTTACGCCCGAAAGAATTCGAGGTTTTGACATGAAAGTTTTGATCATCGGCAGCGGCGGCCGTGAGCACGCCCTGGCCTGGAAAGTCGCCCAGGACCCACGCGTCGAGAAAGTCTTCGTTGCCCCGGGCAACGCCGGCACTGCCATTGAAGCCAAGTGCGAAAACGTCGCCATCGACGTCTGCGCGCTGGAGCAACTGGCCGACTTCGCCGAGAAGAACGTCGACCTGACCATCGTCGGCCCGGAAGCACCGCTGGTCATCGGCGTGGTGGACCTGTTCCGCAGCCGTGGCCTGGACTGCTTCGGCCCAACCAAGGGCGCGGCCCAGCTGGAAGGCTCCAAGGCCTTCACCAAGGACTTCCTGGCACGCCACAAGATCCCGACCGCCGACTACCAGAACTTCACCGAAATCGAGCCTGCACTTGCCTACCTGCAAGAGAAAGGCGCACCGATCGTGATCAAGGCCGACGGCCTGGCTGCGGGCAAAGGCGTGATCGTCGCCATGACCCTCGAAGAAGCCGAAGCCGCCGTGCGTGACATGCTGGCCGGTAACGCCTTTGGTGAAGCCGGTTCGCGTGTGGTAATCGAAGAGTTCCTCGACGGCGAGGAAGCCAGCTTTATCGTCATGGTCGACGGCCACAACGTGCTGCCCATGGCCACCAGCCAGGACCACAAGCGCGTCGGCGACCAGGACACCGGCCCGAACACCGGCGGCATGGGTGCCTACTCCCCTGCCCCGGTGGTGACCGCCGACGTGCACCAGCGCGTGATGGACCAAGTCATCTGGCCGACCGTGCGCGGCATGGCCGAGGAAGGCAACGTCTACACCGGCTTCCTCTACGCAGGCCTGATGATCGACAAGGCGGGCAACCCCAAAGTCATCGAGTTCAACTGCCGCTTCGGCGACCCAGAGACCCAGCCGGTCATGCTGCGCCTGGAGTCGAGCCTGGTGCTGCTGATCGAAGCCGCTTTCGCCAAGGCGCTGGACAAAGTCGAAGCTCAGTGGGACCCGCGTCCAAGCCTGGGCGTGGTGCTGGCAGCTGGCGGTTACCCTGGCGACTACGCCAAGGGCGAGGCGATCAGTGGCCTGGACGCTGCGGCCAAGATCGAAGGCAAGGTGTTCCATGCCGGTACTTCGCTCAAGGATGGCCAAGTGGTCACCAACGGAGGCCGCGTTTTGTGTGCCACCGCCATGGGCAGCACCGTTGCTGACGCGCAGCAGCAAGCTTACCGTCTGGCCAAGGAAGTGAGCTGGAACGGCAGCTTCTACCGTACCGATATCGGTTATCGGGCCATCGCCCGCGAGCGCGGTGAGCACCAGCAGTAAGTACTACCGGAGCGCCGTAGCGCTTTCAGCGCACGGCATCCGGCTCGTCGACAAGGCCCGCCACGGGCCTTGCCTTCGACTTGGCGCGCCGCGCATAGTGAGTACCCGGCACATCGACCAAGAAGGGATTTCGTAGTGCGTCGGCTTCGGATTGCCTCAGCTCTGATCGTCAGCTTGCTGACCTTGCTCTGCATGTTCCCGGCAGCTGCCGAACATGACGGAGGCTGGACCGTTCTGCTCGACGAACAGGCCAACCTGCAACTGAGCGATGTGCGCTCCGAGCGCTACCGCAACCAGTTCAGCCCTCTGATTCTCGCCGAGCTGGATGCAGCGCCTGCGGAACAGGCCTTGTGGCTGCACTATCGCCTGCAACCCGGCGACCAGGAACAACTGCTGCGGGTATTTGCCCCGGACCTTTCTGGCCTGGACCTCTACGCCCTCGAGGGCAACCAGCTTCTGCGTCAGCTGCACCACGGGCGCCTGGCCGGCAACGCCAGCCCCACCCTGCGTGGCAGCGACCATGTATTACCCCTGCCCAACAGCAAACAACCGCTGGACATCTACCTGCGCCTGGTCTCAGAACACCAGCTACGCCCGGCCATCAGCCTGGAACCGGCAGCCGTAGCGGCCTCAGACCAAAGCCAGCCCCTGCTGTTCGGCATGCTGTTCGGCGGCCTGGTGATGCTGATCATGCACAACCTGATCCGCTTCCTCTACAGCCGTTCCACCACCACCCTGATCCTGGCGCTGTACCACGGCCTGATGCTGCTCAGCGGCCTGATCCTGCTGAACCTCAGCGGTCCTTGGTGGCATGTGTGGCACAACGCGCAAACACCCGCCGCCTACCTGACACTGGTGCTGGCAGGCCTGGCCGGGCTGTATTTCACCCAACATTTCTTCACGCCGTGCAATTCGCCACGGCTTAACCGCCTGCTGCAAGGTGAAATGCTGGTGGTCGGGGTCAGCGGCCTGGTGCTGCTGTTCGTCGACACCCTGCCCCTCAACCTGATGACCTACGCCCTGCTGGCCTTGGGCAGCGTGAGCATGCTGCTTGTCAGCAGCTACCACTGGTACCGTGGCTATGCACCGGGGCGCCTGTTCAGCCTGGCCATGGTGGTGTTCAACCTGGGTGGCCTGGTGCTGCTGCCGGCCCTGTTGGGCCTGACCCGCACCTCGACGCCCTGGTTGCTGTGCATCCTGTTGGGTCTGACCGTGGTCAGCGGGCTGCTGCTGAACCTGGCCGTCAGCGAACGCCTGCGGCGCATGAGCGAGGAGCGCTTCAGCGCCAGCCGTGCGCTGGCCGCCAGCGATGCCGAAATCAATGCCAAGGCCGAGTTCCTGGCCAAGATCAGCCACGAAATCCGCACCCCTATGAATGGTGTACTGGGCATGACCGAACTGTTGCTGGGCACACCGCTGTCGGTCAAGCAACGCGACTACGTGCAGACCATCCACAGTGCCGGTAACGAGCTGCTCACGCTGATCAACGAAATTCTCGACATTTCCAAGCTGGAGTCCCGGCAGATCGAGCTGGATGATGTGCAGTTCGACCTTAACGCGCTGATCGAGGACTGCCTGAACATCTTCCGCGCCAAGGCCGAGCAACAGAACATCGAGCTGATCAGCTTCACCCAGCCACAGGTGCCGCGCGTGATCAGTGGCGACCCGACGCGCCTGCGCCAGGCCTTGTCGAGCCTGTTGGAGAATGCGCTGAAAAACACCGACCAGGGCGAGATCCTGCTGGTGGTGGCGCTGGACCAGCGCGGCGAGGTACCACGCTTGCGCATTGCCGTTCAGGACAGCGGCGAGCCGTTGCCCGCCGCCGACCGCGAAGCCTTGTTGCAGGCCGAGTTGCACAGCCACCACTTCCTGTCCAGCAATAAGCTGGGCGGCCACCTTGGCCTGGTCATTGCCAAGCAGCTGATCGGCCTGATGCAGGGCGAGTTCGGCATCAAGAGCAGCACGGGCATGGGCAACACCCTATGGCTGACCCTTCCGCTGGACCCTTCACGCCTGGAGCAACCACCGGCCGACCTCGAAGGCCCGCTGCGCGATGCCCGTGTGCTGGTGGTGGACGACAACGACACCTGCCGCAAGGTGTTGGTACAGCAGTGCAGCGCCTGGGGCATGAACGTCAGCGCGGTGCCATCGGGCAAAGAAGCCCTGGCGCTGCTGCGTACCAAGGCGCACCTGCGGGACTACTTCGACGCCGTGCTGCTGGACCAGAACATGCCCGGCATGACCGGTATGCAGCTGGCTGCCAAAATCAAGGAAGACCCGAGCCTGAACCACGACATCCTGGTGGTGATGCTCACCGGTATCAGCAATGCGCCGAGCAAGGTCATTGCGCGTAACGCCGGGGTCAAGCGGATACTGGCCAAGCCGGTGGCCGGCTACACGCTGAAAACCACCCTGGCCGAGGAACTGGCACAGCGCGGCCGCGAGCAGGCGGTGCCTGCCAGCCTGCCAGGCATCCCGCAGGCGCTGGACCTGCCTGGCAACTTCCGCGTGCTGGTCGCCGAGGACAACAGCATTTCGACCAAAGTGATCCGCGGCATGCTCGGCAAGCTCAACCTCGAGCCCGACACGGCCTGCAATGGCGAAGAAGCCCTGCAGGCGATGAAAGCGCAGCGCTATGACCTGGTGTTGATGGACTGCGAGATGCCGATACTGGACGGCTTCTCCGCTACCCAGCAACTGCGCGCCTGGGAAGCGGCCAACCAGCGCCAGCGCACGCCGGTGGTGGCGCTGACGGCGCACATTCTGGCCGAACACAAGGAGCGCGCACGGCTGGCGGGCATGGACGGGCACATGGCCAAGCCGGTGGAATTATCACAGTTGCGCGAGCTGATCCAGTACTGGGCCAACCAGCGGGAAACCCTGGTAGATCCAGCGCATACTTCCTAGCTGACACAAGCATCAGTATTGCTGAGGACTACGCCCCATGCTCCATGAGTTGTTCAGCGTCTACCTGAAAATGCTCGTGCTCTACAGCCCGTTCTTCGTGCTGTCGTGCTTCATCAGCCTGACCCGCGGCCACTCCAGCAAGGAGCGCAAGCAACTGGCCTGGAAGGTGGCCTTCGCGGCGCTGGTCGCCAGCGTGCTGCTGTACCTGTTCGGTCGGGTGATTTTCGGTATTTTTGGCATCACCGCTGACGCCTTCCGCATCGGAGCCGGCAGCGTGCTGTTCATCTCGGCCCTGGGCATGGCCCAGGGCAAACCGGCCGTGCAGGCCGATAACGTGCAGCAAGATGTGACCATCGTGCCGCTGACCATTCCGCTGACCGTCGGCCCCGGCACCATTGGTGCCCTGCTGGTGATGGGCGTCGGCCAGCCGCACTGGGATGACAAGTTGCTCGCCATCATCAGCATTGCCCTGGCCAGTTTCACCGTGGGCCTGGTGCTGTACCTGTCACACGGTATCGAACGCATTCTTGGCGAGCAGGGCCTGCAGATCGTCAGCCGCTTGATGGGCCTGTTTGTCTGCGCATTGGCAGCGCAGATCATCTTTACCGGTATCAAGGGATACCTGATGCCCTAAACCTCCATTTCATGGATTTCCTTCAAGGCAATCTTCACCAGTGCCCGCTCGACACCGCTGCGACGTTCCTGATTGAACAGGCGTGTATTGAAACGCACCAGCTCTGCGGCCACCTGCATGTTGCGGCGCTCGCGAAACAGAAAGCCATTGGTGAATACCGCCGTGTTGCCAGCCTCGTGGTACACCACAATGTCCACGTAGTTGCCACTGACTGGCGCACAGGACAACAGTTGAAACTGCGCTCGGTCCCTGCTGCGAGACTCGAAATGCAGCAAGGGTTTGCCGTTTCTCTTTAGCGCCTCGAACGCCAGCGCCATGCTGCTGGAATGCTGAGCCCCTGCGACGGCGTCGATCTTGCTCAACGCCTGATCGACAATTCTGGGCCGCTGCGGGTCCGGCCAATGGACTTCTTCAGCAGACTTCGCGTCCCACCCCAGGTACATCAACTTCTTGCGGTAGTAATCGTATTGTTCCTGCTGCGTTGCTTTGGCCATGTCTTGCAACGTCACGGTCTCGGCCCATAACGAAGCAAGCTTCACGGCCTGACGCTGCTCAAGGCTGACGCCGGGAATGAACGAAACCAGGCTTGCGCCTACGACTACGGCTTCATGCTGTTGCATCGCCACCCTCCGGCTTCAACACCCCTAGATCAATGATTTTTCCAACATGCTGTGTTCGCTCAAGCAGATCGTGCAGGCCTTGGCGATGAGCGACAGTCAGGTATTCGCTCAATGTTCCGGCACTGGCCCGCAGGTCTATCCCCTCGGCCGGTATGGGCTGCAAACGGGTATCGGGACGAATCTGTGATGCAGGCAAGGCACTCTTGAACGCCAACCCACACATATCCAGAGACGCATCAGGCAGCATCACGCCCAGCTCGTAGGCGCAGTGTGTGGTCTTGTCCTGCTCCGCCAGCGTGAAGGGTTGCAGGTGCTTCTGCACCACCACCTGCGAGAGCAGGGTAATGGCAGCCCGCAAATGACCCGCCAGGCTGGGATGACGGGCCTGCAAATCGTCGCTGAGCCGCTGAACCGGCACCAGTGATTGCCCAGCCTGCGCCTGCTGGTGATCACTGCGGCTGCGCACGACCACCCAGCCTCGCTCCTCCAGTGCCGTGCGGTACCCGCTGTACCAGCGCCCGTAGTGGATAAACCGTGAGCCGTTCAATTTGTCCGAGCGCAGCTGGGCAAACAGAATCGAGTCCAGCGCATACTGCCTCAAGGGCTGCGCCGCGTCCGCGACCAGCAGCGCGGTGCCACCAACGAGCCACAAGGAGTAGCCTTCCTTACTCATTGCAATACCTCGAATTTCAAACGTGCAGAATGAAGAACGGGGCCCGCAGGCCCCGTTTGCTCTCAAATCTCGTATTCGTCGGCGGCCTTGACGGCCTTGTCAGCGAGTTTCTGCTCGATCGTTGCGCGCACCTGGTCGGTGTAGACCACTTCATTCAAGGCAAGTACTGCCGAACCGCAGTAGCGGTCTTTGCTTGAACTCTTCCATTCGAACACCGTGGTATTCAGGTCGTTTTCACTTGGCGAAGCACTGAATGCGTTCACCAGCATGAACAGTTCGCCCTCAGGCGTTTCAATGCACGTTCCCAACCCTGTGGTCGAGACCGGGTTGCCTTTGACGTTCTGCTTGTAGACCTTCTGTGCTTCTTCAATGTTACCGAGCGCATTGATGGCATCGCCGGCCAGCTTGGCCATGGCCTCGCCTACCGGCCCGCCGAGCAAGGCCTTACCTGCGGCACTGGCGACCTTGAAGGCAATCGGGCCCAGGGTCAGCGATGCGCTCTGGTCGTAGTCACGTTCGTAAGAGCGTCGGCCCGCCACCCAGCCCAGGGTGCGCATCACCTCCAGAAACTTGTTGAACCAGGCTTCGGACTCACCGTCACGGTCATGCAGCTTGGACGCCACGCGCGAAGCGAACTGGAAGGTGGTCTTGGCATCGCGTCGGCTTTGCGCCGACATGCCTGCGCTCAGCGCCAGAAGAGATTGTTCGACAACAGCGATGCTATCGCCACTGGAAGCGTTGATATCGTTCATGTACAGGGTCCTTGAATGCCCCGATGGGAATCATCGAGGGGCATTCACCCTATGCCGTAAACGACGAGGGAACAGGCATGAACCGGTTCCCTCGGTGCCTCACTCGGCAGACGGGTACCAGCGCGGGGTATACACCCACTGCTTGCCGTCGGCGCTGGGGAATTGGCAGGTCGTGGACGAGCCGACCAGAACCATGGTGCGCATGTCGACCATTTCTGGCAACAGCTCGGCCAATGTGACTACCTTCAGCGTCTGCCCCGGCCTACCGATGTCACGTCCAAGGACTACAGGGGTGTTGCCATCGCGATGCCGGCGCACAACCTCCAGTGCCACACCCAACTGATGAGGCCTGGCTTTGGAGATCGGGTTGTAGAAGGCCAGCACCAGGTCAGCCTGAGCCGCCAGGTCCAGGCGCTTCTCGATGATGGACCAGGGCTTGAGGTTGTCCGACAGCGACATCACGCAGAAGTCGTGACCTAGCGGTGCACCTGCCTGGGCGGCCGTTGCAAGCGAGGCCGAAACGCCAGGCAGGATCTCGAGGTCGACGCGGTGCCACGCCGGGTCACTGGACTCATGCAACGCTTCAAGCACCGCAGCAGCCATGGCGAACACGCCCGGGTCACCCGACGACACCACCACCACCGAACGGCCCTGGGCCGCCAGCTCGAAGGCATGCCGGGCGCGCTGCATCTCTTCACGGTTGTCGGTGCAGTGCAGCACCTGGTCGTCACGGAACGGCCCGGCCATGCGCACGTAGGTTTCATAGCCAAGTACGTCTTCGGCACGCGCCAGCTCTGCCTTCACCGCCGGCACCATCAGTTCGGCAGCGCCCGGCCCCAGGCCGATAACGGCCAGACGACCACGACGGCGGCCAACCTGCGCCACCTCGACCGGGGCAGGCGCCACGGCAATGGCCGCACCCTCAAGCTCGGTCAGCCGGGCATCGGGCAACGCCGCCGCAATCATGCTGGCCACCCCGTCTGGATTGGCAGCGAAGCGCAAGGCCACACCCAACGCCTGCGCGGCCTCATGCAAGCCGCTGTCGGCCATGGCCTGCTCGTCCGCCAGCAGACAGGCTACCGATGGCTCGGCGATGCCAGCCTGCTGCAGTGCGGCACGAATACCGTGCAGGTTACCGCCTGCAACAGCCACAACCACCGAACGCGGGTGAATCAGCAATTCGTCGCGGTTGGCCGGGCGCGCCTGATGCCCCACATGAATGGTGCGCCGAGCCGCCTCGCTGGCGGGTAACTGCGCCTGCTGCAGCCAAGGGGCATCACCTTCGATGCGCACCGATTCGCCGGCCAGGAGGTCGGAGACAAAGCGCTTGCCTTGCTCGATATCCGCCAGGGCATAGCCCTGTGGCGGGTTCAGCAAGCAGGTACCAAAACGCAGCTCGCCACTGGTGGTAATGGCAGCGGCAACCCCCAGTGCTTCAGCCAGTTCACGCGCCATCACGTTCACGCCGCTCAGGCCACCGAGTAACGGCACTACCGCGCTGCCATCTTCGGCCACGGCCAGCACCGGCGGCTCGACGCCCTTCTCGCTGAGCAGGCTGGCCAGGCTACGGATGACGATACCTGCAGCGCACAGGGCGATGATCGGCGTGTCCTGCTGGTACAGCCGGCGCAGGGTGTCGCCGAACGCGGTGTAGTGAAGGTCGACACCTTCGACCCGGCCTTCCAGGCCATGGATCGACGCCTGCGGGTAACGCTTCTGGATTCGCTGCGCGGTGGCCAGGCTGCCTGGGCCAAGGATGACGATGGCGGGTGCCTTGTGCATGTTCAACCCTGCCATTTTTCACCCGGCACGATGATCAGCGAGAAGTACGGCGACGACCGCGGGTCAACCAGGTCCAGCGGCACGATCTTCTGGTTGGCCATGGTGGCCCGCTCCACATACAGCGCACGCCCGTCCAGGCCCAGTTCGGCCAGCACCTCGCGCACCTTGGGGAAGTTGCGACCAAGCTTCATGATCACCGCAGCATCGGCGTCGGCCAGGCGGCGCTTGAGCTCTTCGGCCGGCAATACACCCGACAACACCGACAGGCTCTGGTTGCGGTAGACCAACGGCGCGCCCAGCACCGAAGCACCACCGAGCATCGAGCAGACGCCCGGGATCACTTCGGCCTCATACCGCTGCGCCAGGCGATCGTGCAGGTACATGTAGGAGCCGTAGAAGAACGGGTCGCCTTCGCAGATCACCGCCACGTCGCGGCCGGCATCCAGGTGCTCGGCCACCTGCACGCTGGCTTCGTCGTAGAAGTCGCTGATCACCTGTTCATAGGACAGCGGCGCTGGCAGGGCTTCGGTGGTAACCGGGTAGACCAGTGGCAGCAGGGTCTGCTCAGGCTGCAGGTGTGCCTCGATGATACCGAAGGCGTTGCCACGCTTGCCCTTGGCCACGAAGTAACCGACCACAGGCGCTTCGCGCAACAGGCGCAGGGCCTTGAGGGTGATCAGTTCAGGGTCGCCAGGGCCCACGCCCAGGCCCAGCAGTCGTCCACGCGGCGCCATCATTCCACCTCCGTGGCCAGGGCGTTGACCGCGGCGGCGGCCATCGCGCTGCCGCCCAGGCGGCCCTGCATGATCACGAACGGCACGCCACGGCTGTCGGCGGCGAGCATCGCCTTGGACTCGGCGGCGCCGACGAAACCGACCGGGAAGCCGAGGATCAGCGCCGGCTTGGGAGCGCCCGCGTCAATCATCTCCAGCAGGTAGAACAGCGCGGTAGGCGCGTTGCCGATCACCACCACGCTGCCTTCCAGGTATGGGCGCCACAGCTCGAGGGCTACGGCGGAGCGGGTATTGCCAGCATCCTTCGCCAGGCCTGGCACGCTCGGGTCGCGCAGGGTGCAGATAACCTTGTTGTCTGCGGGCAGGCGTGCCCGGGTAATGCCTTCAGCCACCATGTGCGCATCGCAAAGGATCGGCGCGCCGTTAAGCAGCGCTTCGCGCCCGGCCCGGCCGGCACCTTCGGAGAACTGCAGGCCGTCGATGGCATCGACCATGCCGCAGGCGTGGATCACGCGCACGGCGAGCTTTTCGAGGTCTGCGGGAATCCGCTCGAGCCGGGCTTCCTCACGGATGATCCGGAAGGAATTGCGATAGATCTCCTGACCATCGCGGATGTAGTCAATCATCAAGGTGCTCCGTCGGCAGGTCGAGCATGGCGCCTGCTTCATTCAAGGTAAGGTCGGTGGCGCGCAGGGCTCCGAAGCCCGGATGGCGCGCATCACGCAGGTACAGGTCATAACGGCCCGGTGAACGGGCCAGCAAAGTGGCCGGGGCTACATGAGCCACGGCGCAGGAACGGGGGCAACCGGACAGGTGCACGCTGGCGGGTACACCTGGGCCCAGCAGCGCGGCCAAGGCAACGGCGTCGGCCTTGGTCTCGCCAAGGGCCTTGGCGCAGCCGCTGGCGCCAGTGCAGGCGCTGATACGTGCCAAGGGTTCATGGTCGTGGCACAGCAAGCCCAGCGCAGACAGTTCGGCCTGGGCCTGATCGATGTGTCGTTCTTGCAGATTGGTCACCACCAGGCTTTGCCAGGGGCTAAGGCGCAGGCTGCCATCGCCCCATTCACGGGCAATACATGCAGCACCGCGCAACATGGCTGGGGTCAGGCGGCCTTGGGGCGGGGCAACGCCAAGGGCAAGGCCTCGAGCCTGGGGTAGCACCCCCAGCCAAGAAGCACGGTGTGGTTCGCGTCGCCATGTGAGCACAGCGTCGTCGCGGCGGATGTCCAGCCCGAGCCCATCGACGAAATCGCTTGCCGGGTACACCTCAAGCAACTGGCGCATGCGCGCCTGCGCAGGGGTTGCCAGGTCGAGAAAGCGCTCCAGCACGGCACGCACCAGCGCCAGACCTTGCTCCAGCGGCACCGCACCGAGCGCCAGGCCATCTGCCGGGCAACCCGCCAGGCCGAACGCCAGCCAGGTCTGCTGCTCCAGGCGCAGGGCCGACAGCCACAGGTCGTGAGGGTGTTCGAGCATGGCCAGGCGTTCGCCGGCATCCAGCTGCACGGCGAACTTGGCCGACAGTTGATGGAAGCGCGGGGTGCTTTCCAGCATAAGGAGGATCTGCTCGGCCAACGGCCGCGCATCCAGCAGCATGGCTGGGTCATGCCCGGCCAGCGGGCTTAGCATCAGGTTGCGCACATCATCACCGGCCGCTTCGCGGGGGCCCAGGCCGGCAAGGAGCAACGTGTCGATCAGCGCACGGTGCTCGCTGCCGATGCCACGAATTTGCAGGTTGCCACGGTTGGTGGCCTCGATCACACCGCCGGCGAAGCGCTCGGCCGCCGCCGCCACCGCTTCGGCCTGGCTGACCAGCAGCAGGCCGCCCGGCAGCTTGATGCGGCAGATGCCGCCGTCACGGGCACTGACGATGCGCCACAACCCCGGGCAGGCCGAGGGGCGGGGCGAAACGTTGGGAGCATGGGCCTGCGTCAAAGGGGCGTCCGGCAATCTGTGAAAATGCGCTTGAGTGTAGAAGGCGCGGTATTATGCCTGCTTTGTCCGGCGGCATGAAAAGCCGGTGGTCGAGCATCATTCGAGTTTGAGCAGATTTTTGGGTGCGCGGCCCCAAAATCTT
This sequence comes from Pseudomonas sp. URIL14HWK12:I5, assembly GCF_900176445.1. Taxonomy (NCBI): domain Bacteria; kingdom Pseudomonadati; phylum Pseudomonadota; class Gammaproteobacteria; order Pseudomonadales; family Pseudomonadaceae; genus Pseudomonas; species Pseudomonas sp. URIL14HWK12:I5. Next base: position 762,929 of record NZ_FWXQ01000001.1, on the reverse strand, counting down.
GAAGAGGTATACATGGCACCCTGGCTGACAGTAGTAGGCATCGGCGAAGACGGCTTCAGTGGCCTGGGCAAACAGGCCCGGCGCGCGCTGCTGGGTGCTGCGCGGATCTTCGGCAGCCCGCGCCAGCTGGCCTTGCTGCCACGCTGCGTGCCCGGCGAACGGCTGGGCTGGCCAAGCCCGTTCTCGCTGGCCCCGGTGCTGGCCTTGCGCGGCGAGCCAGTGTGCGTGCTGGCCAGCGGTGACCCGATGTTCTACGGCGTCGGCGCCAGCCTGGCGCGCCAGGTGCCTGCCGATGAAATGCGCGTGCTGTCGATGCCCTCCTCTTGCGCCCTGGCCGCTGCGCGCCTGGGCTGGCCGCTGCAGGACGTGCAAGTGGTGTCGCTGGTCGCCCGCCCCTTGGCGGCGCTCAATGCCCACCTGCACAGCGGTGTGCGCTTGCTGGTGCTGAGCAACGATGGCGACAGCCCGGCGGCCGTTGCAGCATTGCTTCGCGAACGTGGCTTCGGGCCAAGCCGCCTGCGGGTTTTCGAACACCTGGGTGGCCAGGATGAACGCGCATTGGAGGGCACCGCCCAAAACTGGCCGCACGCCGAAACCGCAGCGCTCAACCTGGTGGCCATCGAATGCCTGGCCTCACCCGAAGCGCCACGCCTGCATCGCCTGGCCGGGCTGCCGGACATTGCCTTCCGGCACGACGGCCAGCTGACCAAGCGCGATGTCCGCGCTATCACACTGGCGCGCCTGGCGCCCCAGCCCGGCGAACTGCTGTGGGACGTGGGCGCCGGCTGCGGCTCGATCGGCATCGAATGGATGCGTGCCCACCCGGCCTGCCGCGCACTGGCCATCGAGGCCGACGAAGGCCGCCAGGGCTTCATCGAACATAACCGCGATGCGCTGGGCGTACCTGGCCTGCAACTGGTTCGCGGCAAGGCGCCAATGGCACTGCAAGGCCTGGAACAGCCCGATGCCATCTTCATCGGCGGCGGCGTCACCCGTGAAGGCGTGCTGGACTTTTGCTGGGCGAACCTGCGCCCCGGCGGCCGGCTGGTGGCCAACGCAGTGACCTTGCAAAGCGAACTGGCCCTGGCGCACTTTCGCGAACAGCACGGGGGTGAACTGACCCGCCTGCATGTCGCCCATGCCCAACCCTTGGGCACGTTCGACACCTGGCGCCAGGCGCTGCCGATCACCCTGCTGGAAGTGATGAAGCCCGCCGATGCGTGAAGAAACCCGCGAACAGCCGGCGCCCCTGCGCAGCGGCCTGACCACCGGCAGCTGCGCTACCGCCACCAGCCTGGCAGCGGCCAAGCTGCTGCTCACCGGCCAGCAAGACGATGCAGTGGATATCACCCTGCCCAAGGGCAAGGTGGTGCAGATGCGCCTGGAGTTCTGCCGCCTGATCGGCGAAGGCGCCGAAGCCGGCACCCTCAAGGATGCGGGCGACGACCCGGATGTGACACACGGCGCCTTGCTCTACAGCCAGGTGCGTCTGTTGGCCGAGACGAGCATCCGCTTTGTCGCGGGGATCGGCGTCGGCACCGTGACCCGGCCGGGGCTGGTGCTTGCGGTGGGCGAGCCGGCCATCAACCCGGTACCTCGGCGCATGATCACTGAACACCTGCAGCGCCTGGCCGATGAGTGTGGCTATCCCGGCGGTTTCGAGGTCACGGTCAATGTGCAGGGCGGTGAGCAACTGGCCCTGAAGACCATGAACCCGCGCCTGGGCATACTGGGCGGGCTGTCGATCCTCGGCACCAGCGGCATCGTGCGGCCGTTTTCCTGTGCAGCCTATATCGCCTCGATTCATCAAGGCATCGACGTGGCCCACACCAACGGCTACACGCATATCGCCGCCTGCACCGGCAACGCCAGCGAAGACACCATGCGCCGCGTCTACGGCCTGCCAGAAATCGCCCTGATCGAAATGGGTGATTTCGTTGGCGCAGTGCTCAAGCACCTGCGCAAGGTGCCGGTGCCACGCCTGAGCCTGTGCGGTGGCTTCGGCAAGATCAGCAAACTGGCGGCCGGGCACATGGACCTGCACAGCCGCCATTCCAGCATCGACCTGCCGCAACTGGCTGGCTGGGCTGCAGACATTGGCGCTGACGAAGCGTTGCAGGCCGCCATCATCGGCGCCAACACCAGCCAGCAAGCACTCGCTCTCGCTCATGCGGCCGGCGTTGCCCTCGGTGATGCCGTGTGTGCCCACGCCCTGGCCTTCGCCCGCAGCGTGGTGCCGGCACAGGTGCAAGTGGAAGTGTTCGCCATCGACCGCCAAGGCGGCATCGTTGGCCGGGCGGGCGTGCAATGACTGCGCGCATTCTGCTGTTGGGCGGCGTCACCGAGGCCCTGGCCATCGCCCGTCGCCTCGGCCCGCAGCACGTTTACAGCCTGGCGGGTATCGGCCGCGTGCCGCAGGACCTGCAATGCCAGGTGCGGGTCGGTGGCTTTGGCGGCGCTGAAGGCCTGGCCAGCTACCTGCGCGAGGCCGGTATCACGCTGTTGATCGATGCCACCCACCCTTACGCCGCGCAGATCAGCCGCAACGCCGCCAGTGCTGCGCGTATTGCCGGCATCCCGTGCTGGGCCTTGCGACGCCCGGCCTGGCAGGCGCAAGCGGGGGACGACTGGCGCGAGGTCGAGGACTGGGCGGCGTTGATCGAGGCGCTCAAGCCGTTTCGCAGGCCGCTGTTCACGCTGGGGCGAGAGCCGCTGCAACATCTGGACGAAATACCGCCGGAACAGTTCTGGACCTTGCGGGCGTTGGAGGCATGCCCTGGCAACGAGCGTTGCGAAGTGATTGGTGCCCGCGGGCCATTCCATATCGAGGATGAACGGGCGTTGTTCCGGCGCCGCAGGATCGATGTGCTGATCAGCAAGAACAGCGGCAGTGTGGCGACCGAACCGAAGCTCGAAGTGGCGCGGGAGTTGAATGTGCCGGTACTGATCCTGAAGCGCCCGGTGCTGCCGGAAGTTGACCGACAATTCGGCTCACTGACTGATCTGGCAACAGCGCTCCTACACTGATTTCAGATTTTTCTTCCAGCCTGCCAAGTGGCCCGATACCGCCCTACTGCCTTAAACTCAATTCCCCCACCCCGGAAGGTTTCACCCATATGGAAATGCAATGGTGGATCTGGCTGGTCTTCGGCATCGCGCTGATCCTGCTCGAACTGGTCCTGCCGACGTTCTTCATCCTCTGGTTCGGCATCGGTGCCGTGCTGGTCTCGCTCACCTCGCTGGCCGCCCCCAGTCTGCAACTGGACATGCAGGTATTGCTGTGGGTGTTGCTGTCGTCGGTCACCACCGCGTGTTGGTTCAAGCTGTTCCGGCGCAAGCAGCCGGATGTGCGCTGGACCGCCGACAGCGTGATCGGTGAAGTGGGCTTGCTGACCGCTGGCGTTTCGGAGTTCCAGAAAGGCCGCGTGCGCTTCCAGAAGCCGATTCTGGGTAACGAAGAATGGACCTGCATCGCCGACAGCGAGATCCCTGCTGGCGAGCGGGTGCGCCTTACCGCCATCGAGGGGAACACCGCCCGCGTCATCCGGGCCTGAACCTGCACTAAAAGGAATTTCGCATCATGACCAGCCTTATCGTCGTCGCGGCCATCGCCCTGTTCGTCCTGATCACCGTGTTCAAGGGGGTGCGTATCGTGCCCCAGGGCGAGGAATGGATCGTCGAGCGCCTGGGCCGCTACCACAGCACGCTCAAGCCCGGCCTGAACATCCTCATCCCCTACATGGATGTGGTCGCCTACCGCCTGCCGACCAAAGACATCATCCTCGATGTGCAGCAACAGGAAATCATCACCAAGGACAACGCAGTCATCGTCGCCAACGCGCTGTGCTTCGCCAAGGTGGTCGACCCGCAGAAGGCCTCCTACGGCGTGCAGAACTTCTCGTTCGCCGTCACCAGCCTGACCATGACTTCGCTGCGCGCCATCGTCGGTGCCATGGACCTGGACGAAGCCTTGTCCAGCCGTGAGCAGATCAAGGCACGTTTGCGCGATGCGATGTCGGAGCAAACCGAAGACTGGGGCGTGACCGTGCGCTCGGTAGAAATCCAGGACATCAAGCCCTCCGAGAACATGCAGCTCGCCATGGAGCGTCAGGCGGCAGCCGAGCGTGAGCGCAAGGCCGATGTAACCCGTGCCGAAGGCGCCAAGCAGGCGGCGATCCTTGAAGCGGAAGCACGCTTGCAGGCCGCCAGGCTGGATGCCGAAGCGCAGATCAGCCTGGCCGAGGCCTCGGCGCGGGCGATTTCGCTGGTGAAGGAAGCGGTGGGCAACGAGACCGTGCCGGCCATGTACCTGCTGGGCGAGCGCTATGTCGGGGCCATGGAGAACCTGGCGGGCAGCAGCAATGCCAAGGTGGTGGTGTTGCCAGCTGACCTGCAAGAGACCGTGCGGGGGTTGATGGGCCGCAACAAGGCCTGAGATTGATTTGACCTGCTTCGCGGGCACGCCCGCGAAGCAGACGACACCGCTTCAACTGCCCACCTGCGTCACTTCACCGCACCCCGCCATTTTTACCTATACTCCGCCTTACAATACCCACCACGATTCCTGACCGGATCTCTCCATGCCCCCACGTCGGCACATTGCCTGGATAGCCTGCCTTGCAGTGCTGTTCAACCTGCTGGCCATGCCGCTGTCTTCTGCTGCGCCCAAGGGCCCGGCCGAGCAGTTGCTGTGGGGGGCTTTCTGTTCCAGCATGGCCAACAAGGCCAAAGTCGACGTCCAGGCCCTGGCCAAGATCGACCTCGGCACGCAAAACGACGACAGCGCCAGCATGATGAACTGCTGGTGCTGCTCGGGCGCCGCACCGCTGCTGGCCCTGCCCGGCTACCCGCCACAGTTGCACAACCCGCCGACACTGCTCGCCGGGCTATTGTCGCCACCGGCTGACTACCAACCCTCGCCGCGCCAACTTTGGCCTGCGCTCAACCCCCGTGCCTCTCCGCTGGCCTGAGTTCATCACGCTGTCTGCCTGAACCTGAACAGAACGGAGATTCACCATGCTCAAGCACGCCCTCGTCATGGCCGCCCTGCTGCTGCCTGGCGCCTTTGCCAATGCCCACGAATACAGCGTGGGCGACCTGCACATCGCCCACCCCTGGTCACTGCAGTTACCACCCAACGCGCCGAACGTCGCGGCGTATTTCGTGGTGCACAACAATGGCAAGACCGATGACCGCCTGCTCAGCGTCAACAGCCCCATCAGCGATGACGCGCAACTGCACGAGCATGTCATGAGCGCCAGCGGCGCCATGAAGATGCAGCAGGTGCCCAGCGTGGTGGTACCTGCCGGCAAGGACCTGACCTTCGCCCCCAGCGCCTACCACGTGATGCTGATGCAGCCCAAGGAGCGCAGCCTGCTCACCGACGGCAAGCGCTTCCCGTTGACCCTGCACTTCGAAAAGGCCGGCAACATCACTGTTGAGGTGGCCGTGCAGAAGCAGGCGCCAGCGGACCAGCCGCAAGCCCACGAACACGCGCACTGACACCTGCTGACAGGCACTCGCCATGAGCCTGCCGCGCAACAGCATCAGCCGTACCACCCGCCCTGACCGCAGGCGCGCCGGTGGTGGATGGCTGAGCCTGTTCGCCATGTGGATGATCTTCATCGGCCCACTGATTTCCCAGTCGATGCCGATGGACCACCATGCCGGCATGAGCATGCCGATGGACATGCCGATGACGGCTGCCCATCAGCATGGCGGCGACACCCATCACGGCCACGGCAACGATGGCCAGCTGCATGTGATGTGGGAAAAGTGCGGTTACTGCAGCCTGTTGTTCAACTGCCCGGCCCTGCCCCAGGCCCTCAGCCCGCTCAGTGCCGGCAGTGTCGTCCCCACCCCCCACCTGCTTGCGCCAACGCACCAGGGCCATGCCCGGCAGGCTGTATTCCCCGGTGCGCGCAGCCGCGCCCCACCTTCCGCGATCAGCGTCTGAACCCACATTTTGCGCACGGAGCCAGGAGGCTTCGCGCTAACTCATGACTGATCGACTGGAATCATTATGTCCGGCTGCACCCCTGTTTTTGCCTTGTCCCTGCGTGGGACCATCGCCGCCCTGTGCGGCTCGCTGCTCGCGCCCGTGGCCCTGGCCGCCGACCCTGGCCATGAGGGCCATGTGCACGAAGCCCCCGAGCTGAGCCCGACGGTGATCACCGCCGTGGCCCCGAGTTCGCCGCTGACCGTGGTCACCAACCCGAAAGACCCGCGCCAGCCCGTACCGGCCAGCGACGGCGCCGACTACCTGAAGACCATCCCCGGCTTCTCGGCAATACGTGCCGGTGGCACCAACGGCGACCCGGTACTGCGCGGCATGTTCGGCTCGCGCCTGAACATCCTCACCAACGGTGGCCTGATGCTGGGCGCCTGCCCCAACCGCATGGACGCGCCCACGTCTTACATCTCGCCGGAAACCTACGACCGCCTCACCGTGATCAAAGGCCCGCAAAGCGTGATCTGGGGCCCGGGCGGCTCGGCAGGCACCATCCTTTTCGAACGCGAACCAGAGAAATTCGGCACCCTCGGCAGCCGGGTGAACGCCAGCCTGCTGGCCGGCTCCAACGGCCGCTTCGACAAGGTGCTGGATGCCGCCGCCGGCAACAGCCAGGCCTATGCCCGCTTCGTCGGTAACCAGTCTCGCTCGGACGACTACCACGACGGCAACAACGACACCGTGCCGTCGCGCTGGGAAAAATGGAACGGCGATGTCGCCCTCGGCTGGACGCCCGACCAGGACACCCTGCTGGAGCTGACTGCCGGCAAGGGCGATGGCGAGGCCCGCTATGCCGGGCGTGGTATGGACGGCTCGCAGTTCAAGCGCGAAAGCCTGGGCCTGCGCTTTGAAAAGTCCAACCTCGGCGAGGTGCTCGACAAGGTCGAGGCGCAGGTCTACTACAACTACGCCGACCATGTGATGGACAACTACAGCCTGCGCACCCCATCGGGCAGCGGCATGATGGGCATGCCGATGGTCAGCAACGTCGACCGCCGCACCATGGGCGCACGCATCAAGGCCACCTGGCGCTGGGCCGACGTGCAACTGATCGGCGGCATCGACGCGCAGACCAACGAACACCGCAAGCGCGGTGGCATGGGCGTGGACGCGCACAAGGGCCAGGCCTGGACCAAGGACGCCGACTTCCACAACTACGGCGCTTTCAGCGAACTGACCTGGTACGTCAGCGGTGAGGACCGGCTGATTACCGGTGCCCGCCTGGACCGCGCCTCGGCCCGTGACTTGCGCAAAGGCAGCGCCACCGAAGGCGACACTCGCGCCGACACCTTGCCCAGCGGCTTCGTCCGTTATGAGCACGACCTGGCAGCCATCCCGGCCACCACCTACATCGGCCTCGGCCACGCCCAGCGCTTCCCCGACTATTGGGAGCTGTTCTCGCCCAAGCTGGCACCACCGGGGGCGGCCAACGCCTTTGACGGTATCAAGCCGGAGAAAACCACCCAGCTCGACTTCGGCATCCAGTACCGCACCGAGCGCCTGGAAGCCTGGGCTTCGGGCTATGTCGGGCAGATCCGCGACTACATCCTGTTCGACTACCGCACCGGCATGATGGGCATGAGCACCTCCCAGGCCCAGAACATCGACGCCCGCATCATGGGCGGCGAACTGGGCGCGGCCTACCAGCTGACCGAAAACTGGAAGGCCGACGGCACGCTGGCCTACGCTTGGGGCAAGAACAGCAGTGATGGCAAAGCGCTACCGCAAATGCCACCCCTGGAGAGCCGCCTGGGCCTGACCTACAGCCGTGATGTGTGGAGCGTCGGCGCACTGTGGCGGTTGGTGGCGGCGCAAAACCGCATTGCCGAGAACCAGGGCAACGTGGTCGGCAAGGACTACGACAAGAGCGCCGGCTTCGGCGTGTTCTCGCTCAATGGCGCCTACAAGGTGAACAACAACCTCAAGCTCAGCGCGGGGGTCGACAACCTGTTCGACAAAACCTACGCCGAGCACTTGAACCTGGCCGGGAACGCCGGGTTCGGCTACCCGGCTACAGATCCACAGCCGGTCAATGAGCCAGGCAGGACCTTCTGGACCAAGGTCGATTTCAGCTTCTGACAACAACAACGGGCGCAACTTCGGTTGCGCCCATCAGCTGGTCACACAGGAGGTTCCCATGAGAGGAACACGCATCAATTTCTATAACCTGGCCTGGCGTTGGCATTTCTATGCGGGGCTGTTCGTGGCCCCGTTCATGATCCTGCTGGCGATCACCGGGATCATCTACCTGTTCAAGCCGCAGCTCGACCCGCTGCTGTACCGCGACCTGATGGTGGTCGAAGCCGGCCACCACCGACAGGGCGCCGATGCAATGCTGGCCGAAGTGCGCCAGGCCTACCCCAAGGCTCACGTCGGCCAGTACCTGCCGCCGCTGAACGCGGAGCGCAGTGCGCAGTTCGTGGTGCATGACGGCGGGCGTGAACTGAATGTGTTTGTCGACCCGTACAGCGGCAAGGTCCTCGGCGAGCAGGACGGCAAGCAAAACCTGCAAGCCATCGCCCGCGCCCTGCATGGCGAACTGATGGTCGGCACGGTTGGTGACCGCCTGGTGGAGCTGGCGGCCGGCTGGGGCATCGTGCTGGTGGTGTCGGGCCTGTATTTGTGGTGGCCGCGCGGACGCAACGGTGCCGGCGTGCTATGGCCACGGCTGTCGTCACGCGGCAGGCTGTTGTGGCGCGACCTGCATGCGGTAACCGGCTTCTGGGGCTCGGCCTTGCTGTTGCTGATGCTGGTCAGCGGCATGACCTGGACCGGCTTGTGGGGCAAGCAGTACGCCGATGTGTGGAACCGCTTCCCGGCGGCCATGTGGAACGACGTGCCCAAGTCGGACCAGCAGGCGGGTGAATTGAACAGTGCGCACCGCCAGACCGTGCCCTGGGCGATGGAGAACACGCCGATGCCGCAGTCCGGCGCGCACGCCGAACACGCCGGGCACCACATGATGTCGGACATGCCCGCAGCCCCCCAGGTGAGCGTGCAGCAGGTCGAAGACATCGCTACTGCCCGCCTGGTCGAGCCGGGTTACAGCATCACCCTGCCGACCACGGCAGACGGCGTGTTCACCATTGCCGTGTTTGCCGACGACCCGCGCAACGACGCCACCCTGCATGTCGACCAATATACCGGCAAGGTCTTGGCTGATGTGCGCTGGCAGGACTACAGCCCGGTCGCCCGCGCCACCGAGCTGGGGGTAATGCTGCACGAAGGCAAGATGTTCGGCGCCCTCAACCAGATCATCATCCTGCTGGTGTGCCTGATGATCCTGCTGGGCTCGGTGAGCGGGCTGGTGATGTGGTGGAAGCGCCGTCCAACGGGTGGGCTGGGCGTACCGCCGCTGCGCCATGACCTGCCGCGCTGGAAGACGGCGGTGGGGGTGATGCTGGTGCTGGGGGTGATGTTCCCGCTGGTGGGGGTGTCGATGGTGGTGATGTGGGTGGTGGATAGCCTGGTGGTACGCCGTCGTCGGGTGCTGGCCAGCGCCTGAGTTTTAGCCTGCGCCGGTTTACCCGCGAAGAGGCCGGCACAGGCAGAACACTGCTACCCAAATGTAGAGTCGATCTGTCGCGCCCCGAACTGGAACGCGCGTGTTAGCCTAGCCGGCTACCTCAGACAAGAAGACCGACCTTACAAGGGAATGCAGCCTATGACGCAAACCTCATCCACAGCACCCGAAGAGCAACACCTGCAACGCAACCTGACCAACCGCCACATCCAGCTGATCGCCATCGGTGGCGCCATCGGAACCGGCCTGTTCATGGGCTCGGGCAAAACCATCAGCCTGGCCGGGCCATCGATCATCTTCGTCTACATGATCATCGGCTTCATGCTGTTCTTCGTCATGCGCGCCATGGGCGAACTGCTGCTGTCGAACCTCAACTACAAGTCGTTCATCGACTTCTCGGCCGACCTGCTCGGCCCCTGGGCAGGTTACTTCACCGGCTGGACCTACTGGTTCTGCTGGGTGGTCACTGGTATTGCCGACGTGGTGGCCATCGCGGCCTATACGCAGTTCTGGTTCCCGGACCTTCCACAGTGGATACCCGCGCTGACCTGTGTAGGGCTGCTGCTGTCGCTGAACCTGGTCACCGTGAAGATGTTCGGCGAGATGGAATTCTGGTTCGCGCTGATCAAGATCGTCGCCATTCTCGGCCTGGTCGCCACCGGGCTGTACATGGTCATCACCGGCTTCACTTCGCCCAGCGGGCGCACGGCGCAACTGGCCAACCTGTGGAATGACGGCGGCATGTTCCCTAATGGCCTGATGGGCTTCTTCGCCGGTTTCCAGATTGCCGTGTTCGCGTTCGTCGGTATCGAACTGGTGGGCACCACCGCAGCCGAAGCGAAGAACCCGGAGCGCACCCTGCCACGGGCTATCAACTCGATCCCGGTACGGATCATCGTTTTCTATGTGCTGGCGCTGATTGCAATCATGGCCGTGACCCCGTGGCGCGACGTGGTGCCGGGCAAGAGCCCGTTCGTGGAACTGTTCGTACTGGCCGGCCTGCCGGCGGCAGCCAGCATCATCAACTTCGTGGTACTGACCTCGGCGGCCTCTTCGGCCAACAGTGGCGTGTTCTCCACCAGCCGCATGCTCTATGGCCTGAGCCAGGAAGGTGACGCACCCAAGGCGTTCGAAAAACTGTCGAGCCGCTCGGTGCCAGCCAACGGCCTGTACTTCTCCTGCACCTGCCTGTTGCTGGGTGCGGTGCTGATCTACCTGGTACCGAACGTGGTCGAGGCGTTCACCCTGGTGACCACCGTTTCGGCGGTGCTGTTCATGTTCGTGTGGACGCTGATCCTGCTGTCGTACCTGAAGTACCGCAAGCATCGTGCAGCGCTGCACCAGGCGTCGAAGTACAAGATGCCGGGCGGGCGCTTCATGTGCTACGTGTGCCTGGTGTTCTTTGCTTTCATCCTGGTGTTGCTGAGCCTGGAGGCAGATACGCGTTCGGCGCTTCTGGTGACGCCGATCTGGTTCGTGCTGCTGGCAGTGACTTATCAGGGTGTGCGCAGCAGACGTCATCCACGCTCGGCTGTGCGTAACGGCTGATAGCCCTGGGGCTGCTTTGCAGCCCCAATCCTGTGCACACAAATATCCCAGGCACCAATCTGGATCCAACCAACGCCCCAACACCTCGCACAACCCCTCTATTACGCACCTTCCGCCACTAGGCACACCCCTTGCAACCCCCTCCCCGCTTGCCCAACACATAAAAACTCAGCGGAGAGAGCACATGAAGCGTCGCAGTCTGATCAAGGCCTTTACCCTCAGCGCATCGATTGCGGCGATGGGCCTGAGCTGGAGTATCCAGGCCGCCGAGACCATCAAGGTCGGCATCCTGCATTCGCTGTCCGGGACCATGGCCATTTCCGAGACCTCGCTCAAGGACATGGCGCTGATGACCATCGACGAGATCAACGCCAAGGGCGGTGTGAACGGCAAGATGCTGGAGCCGGTAGTGGTCGACCCGGCTTCCAACTGGCCGCTGTTCGCCGAAAAGAGCCGCCAGCTGCTGACTCAGGACAAGGTGGCGGTGGTGTTCGGCTGCTGGACGTCGGTGTCGCGCAAGTCGGTGTTGCCTGTGTTCGAGGAGCTCAACGGCCTGCTGTTCTACCCGGTGCAGTACGAGGGCGAAGAAATGTCGCCGAACGTGTTCTACACCGGCGCCGCGCCCAACCAGCAAGCGATCCCGGCCGTGGAATACCTGATGAGCGAAGACGGCGGCAGTGCCAAGCGCTTCTTCCTGCTGGGCACCGACTACGTCTACCCGCGCACCACCAACAAGATCCTGCGCGCCTTCCTGCACAGCAAAGGCGTGGCCGACAAGGACATCGAAGAGGTGTACACGCCGTTCGGCCACGCCGATTACCAGACCATCGTCGCCAACATCAAGAAGTTCTCCGCAGGCGGCAAGACGGCGGTCATCTCAACGGTCAACGGCGACTCCAACGTACCGTTCTACAAGGAACTGGCCAACCAGGGCCTGAAGGCTACCGACGTGCCGGTGGTGGCGTTCTCGGTAGGCGAAGAAGAGCTGCGCGGCATTGACACCAAGCCGCTGGTGGGCCACCTGGCCGCCTGGAACTACTTCGAGTCGGTGGATAACCCGGTGAACCAGAAGTTCGTTGCCGACTGGAAGGCCTACGCCAAGGCCAAGGGCCTGCCGGGCGCCGACAAGGCCGTGACCAACGACCCGATGGAGGCCACCTACGTAGGTATCCACATGTGGGCGCAAGCCGTGGAAAAAGCCAAGTCCACCGATGTGGACAAGGTGCGCGAAGCGCTGGCCGGGCAAACCTTCAAGGCGCCATCGGGCTTCACCCTGACCATGGACAAGACCAACCACCACCTGCACAAGCCGGTGATGATCGGCGAAATTCAGGATGACGGGCAGTTCAGCGTGGTGTGGGAAACCGAACAGCCGCTGCGGGCGCAGCCGTGGAGCCCGTTCATTCCGGGGAATGACAAGCGCCCGGACTATGCAGTGAAAGGTAACTGAGTGCATTGGGGCTGCTTTGCAGCCCTTTCGCGGATAAATCCGCGCCTACAGGTTCAGCGCCGACCGTGTAGGAGCGGATTTATCCGCGATGAATCCACCGCCGATTTCCAGGATTACCCGCATGCTCAGACTCCTGCTCACCCTTCTCCTGCTATTGCCCTTGGCAACCCAGGCCAGCGAGGGCGAATTCTTCCTCACCGCCAAGCCCGCCGAGCAAGCCCAACTGCTCGAAAGCTGGGCGGCGCAACCCGATGCCACTCGCCTGCCGCTGCTCGAAAACCTGCGCCAAGGTCGCATCGCCGCTGACGACACCCGCAAAGTACGCCTGAACAACCGCCTGCGCGGCCTGATCGACAACGCCCTGGCCAGCCACCGGTTGCTCAGCGACAACAGCGACACCCGCCTGGCCGCCGCCCAGCAACTGCAAAAAAGCGCACAACCTGCGCAAATGGCCTTCCTCGACCGGCGCTTCGCCAGCGAAACCGACACCGCCGTGCACGCCGCCCTCGGCCTGGCCTTGGCCAACCTGCAACTGGGCGCCAGCGAGCCGGCAGTACGCCTGGCCGCCGTGCGCCTGCTGGGCGAAACCGGCGACCCGCTGGCCCGCACCCGCCTCGAAGCCCTGCTACAACCCGATGCAGAAAGCGACCCAGGGGTGCGCACCGCTGCCGAAACCAGCCTGGCCCAGGTCAAGCGCAAGCTGCTGGTCGGCGAGCTGCTCGGCCAGGCCTTCAGTGGCCTGTCGCTGGGCTCGATCCTGCTCCTGGCAGCACTCGGCCTGGCCATCACCTTCGGCCTGCTCGGGGTGATCAACATGGCCCACGGCGAAATGCTGATGCTGGGCGCCTACAGCACCTACATGGTCCAGGTGCTGGTGCAGCGCTACGCCCCGGACGCCATCGAGTTTTACCCGCTGATCGCCCTGCCGGTGGCCTTCGCCATCAGCGCCGGGGTCGGCATGGCGCTGGAGCGCACGGTCATCCGTCACCTCTACGGCCGCCCATTGGAAACGCTGCTGGCCACCTGGGGCATCAGCCTGATCCTGATCCAGGCCATCCGCCTGCTGTTCGGGGCGCAGAACGTCGAGGTGAGCAACCCGGCCTGGCTGTCGGGCGGCATCCAGCTGCTGCCCAACCTGGTGCTGCCGTACAACCGCCTGGTCATCATCGGCTTTGCCCTGGCCGTGGTGCTGCTCACCTGGCTGCTGCTCAACCGCACGCGGTTGGGCCTGAACGTGCGCGCCGTCACCCAGAACCGCAACATGGCTGCCTGCTGCGGCGTGTCCACCGGGCGCGTCGACATGCTCGCCTTCGGCCTGGGCTCTGGCATTGCCGGGCTCGGCGGCGTGGCCCTGAGCCAGGTCGGCAACGTCGGCCCGGACCTGGGCCAGAGCTACATCATCGATTCGTTCCTGGTGGTGGTGCTGGGCGGCGTCGGCCAACTGGCCGGCAGCCTCTGGGCCGCCTTCGGCCTTGGCATCGCCAACAAGCTGCTGGAGCCGCAGATCGGTGCCGTGCTTGGCAAGATCCTCATCCTTGCGTTGATCATTCTGTTCATCCAGAAACGCCCGCAAGGCCTGTTCGCCCTCAAGGGACGGGTAATCGACTGATGAACCAGCCACTGCTTGTCACCGCTACGCAAAAGGCCGGGCCGCGCCTGACGCTGGCCATCGGCGCCCTCGTCGTCCTGCTGCTGGTCGCCCTGCCGCTGTTGTCACTGCTGCCGGCGGACCATGCCTTGCAAGTGTCGGCCTACACCCTGACCCTGGTCGGCAAGATCCTCTGCTACGCCATCGTCGCCCTGGCCCTGGACCTGGTCTGGGGCTACGCCGGCTTGCTGTCGCTGGGCCACGGCCTGTTCTTCGCCCTGGGCGGCTACGCCATGGGCATGTACCTGATGCGCCAGGCGGCAGGTGACGGCCTGCCGGGGTTCATGACCTTTCTGTCGTGGACCGAGCTGCCGTGGTACTGGGCCGGCACCCAGCATTTCGCCTGGGCTCTGTGCCTGGTGGTGCTGGCGCCGGGGCTGCTGGCGCTGGTGTTCGGCTGGTTTGCCTTCCGTTCGCGAATCAAGGGCGTGTACTTCTCGATCATGACCCAGGCCCTGACGTTCGCCGGCATGCTGTTGTTCTTCCGCAACGAAACCGGCTTTGGTGGCAACAACGGCTTCACCAACTTCCGCACCATTCTCGGTTTCGACATTACCGCGCAAGGCACCCGGGCCGTGCTGTTCCTGCTTACCGTCGGTTTGCTGCTGGCCAGCCTGTACCTGTGCTGGCGCCTGACCCGTAGCAAATTCGGCCGCCTGCTCACCGCCGTGCGCGATGCCGAAAACCGCCTCATGTTCTGTGGCTACGACCCGCGTGGTTTCAAGCTGCTGGTGTGGGTGCTGAGCGCTGTGCTGTGCGGCCTGGCGGGTGCGCTGTACGTGCCACAGGTGGGCATCATCAACCCCAGCGAGATGTCGCCGACCAACTCCATCGAAGCCGCCGTGTGGGTGGCCCTGGGCGGGCGTGGCACGCTGATCGGCCCGTTGCTCGGTGCCGGCCTGGTCAATGGCATGAAAAGCTGGTTCACCGTGGCCTTCCCGGAGTTCTGGCTGTTCTTCCTTGGCGCGCTGTTCATCCTTGTCACCCTGTACCTGCCCAAAGGCGTGGTCGGCCTGTTGAAGAAAAGGAGCCAGCCATGAGAGGCGTGCCCCCGGTCCACCCGGAATTCATGCTGGAACCTGTGTTCGACAACCTGGGCGCCGGCCGTGATGCCATCGGCCTGGGCCAGAGCCGCAAGGCCGGCCTGGATACCCGCCACGGCACGGTGCTGAGCCTGGAGGACATCAGCGTCAGCTTCGATGGCTTCAAGGCACTCAACGCGCTGAACCTGTACATCGGCGTGGGCGAACTGCGTTGCATCATCGGCCCCAATGGCGCCGGCAAGACCACGATGATGGACGTGATCACCGGCAAGACCCGCCCCGACACCGGCAGCGCCTATTTTGGCGACACCCTCGACCTGACCCGCATGAGCGAATACCAGATCGCCCAGGCCGGCATTGGCCGCAAGTTCCAGAAGCCCACGGTATTCGAGGCGCTGACCGTGTTCGAGAACCTGGAGCTGGCGCTGAAGACCGACAAGTCGGTGTGGGCCAGCCTCGCGGCGCGCCTGGGCGGTGAGCAGCGCCAGCGCATCGAAGAGGTGCTGACCACCTTGCGTCTGCTGCCCCTGGCTCAACGTCAGGCCGGCTTGCTGTCCCATGGGCAGAAGCAGTTCCTGGAGATTGGCATGTTGCTGGTGCAAGAGCCGCAATTGCTGCTGCTGGACGAACCGGTGGCCGGCATGACCGATGCCGAGACCGAGTTCACCGCCGAGTTGTTCAAAGGCCTGGCCGGCAAGCACTCGCTGATGGTGGTGGAGCATGACATGGGGTTTGTGGGGAGCATTGCCGACCATGTGACCGTGTTGCACCAAGGCAGTGTGCTGGCAGAAGGTTCGCTGGAGCAGGTGCAGGCGGATGAGCGGGTAGTTGAGGTGTATTTGGGCCGATGATCTATTCCAAGGACATGACATGCTGAAAATCGACACGCTGCACCAATACTACGGCGGCAGCCACATCCTCCGGGGCCTGTCCTTCGAAGCCAAGGTTCGCGAAGTCACCTGCCTGCTGGGCCGCAATGGTGTGGGCAAGACCACGCTGCTGCGCTGCCTGATGGGCCTGGTACCTGCCCGCGATGGCAGCATCGAATGGGAAGGCAAGCCCATCACCAGCCTCAAGCCCCAGCAACGGGTACATGCCGGTATCGCCTATGTACCCCAGGGCCGCGAGATCTTCCCGCGCCTCACCGTCGAGGAAAACCTGCTGATGGGCCTGTCCCGCTTCCCGGCCCGTGAAGCCCGCGAAGTCCCCGCTTTCATCTACGAGCTGTTCCCGGTACTGGAGCAGATGAAGCAACGCCGTGGCGGTGACCTGTCGGGCGGCCAGCAACAACAGCTGGCCATCGGCCGCGCCCTGGCCAGCCGCCCGCGCCTGCTGATCCTCGACGAGCCGACCGAAGGCATCCAGCCCTCGGTCATCAAAGAAATCGGTGCTGTCATCCGCCGCCTGGCCGAGCGTGGTGACATGGCGATTCTGCTGGTGGAGCAGTTCTACGACTTTGCCGAAGAACTGGCCGACCAGTACCTGGTCATGGCACGGGGTGAGATCGTCCAGCGCGGGCGTGGCGAAAACATGCAGGCCGAAGGTGTGCGTGGGCTGGTAACCATTTAATCTGCAAGCAACGCCCCTGCGAGACGCTGTCATGAGTTACGAAATACGCGATGCCCTGCCTGCCGACGTGCCAGGCATCCTCGACATCTACAACGACGCCGTGCGCAACACCACGGCGATCTGGAACGAAACCCCGGTAGACCTGGCCAACCGCCAGGCCTGGTTCGATGCACGCGCGCAGCAGGGATATCCGATCCTGGTGGCGGTGGATGAGACGGGTGTACTGGGGTATGCCTCGTTTGGCGACTGGCGGCCGTTCGAAGGTTTTCGTCTGACCGTGGAGCACTCGGTGTATGTCCGGGGTGACCAGCGTGGCAAGGGGTTGGGGCCGGTGTTGATGGCGGCGCTGGTCGAGCGGGCACGCGGTTGCGGCAAGCATGTGATGGTCGCGGCCATCGAAAGTGGCAATGCAGCCTCGGTGCGCCTGCATGAGCGGTTGGGCTTTGTGGTGACCGGGCAGATGCCGCAGGTGGGGGTGAAGTTTGGCCGCTGGCTGGATTTGACTTTCATGCAGCTGGTGCTGAACCCAGGTGCAGAGCCATCCTGAGATTGATGTTGCCTAAACTGGCCTCTTCGCGGGCACGCCCGCGAAGAGGCCAGTGCAGGCAAACACACTCACATCTGAGTAAACCTGCCCAGCCGCTGGCGCAACATGTTGTTCTCGCTGCGCAACTGCTGCACCTCCTGCAGCAACTCCAGCGCCAGCGCCACCCCTTCCCATTCCAGTTCCAGCTCTTGATGCAGCTTCGCCGCGCGCTTGGCCACTAACGGCGCCTGATCGTCGAACAACCAGTCCTCAGGCGTTCGCCCGGAGGGTTCGACAATGCCGTGCTCGACGATTTCGATCACGCAGTCCGCCGTGACATCGGCTTCCTGACACAGGGTACGCATGTCCAGTTGAACGATCAGGGTGCTGCTCATGATCACTTACTCCATTGTGCCCTCGGGTTGAACGCGGCCTTTTCGGAAAGCTTGGCCCACAGTTCACGGGTAGATTCGTCAGAAGTCGTCGGCATGACCACCTTGAGCTGCGCGTAAAGGTTACCGCGCTCGCCCTGCTTGTTCGCCAGGCCTTTGCCCGGTACGCGCAGGCGCTGGCCACTCTGGCTGTCGGGGCGGATGGTCAGGTTGATCTTGCCGTCCAGGGTCGGCACCGCCACCTTGGTGCCCAAGGCCGCCTCCCACGGTGCCAGTGGCACGGTGATGATCAGGTCATGGCCTTCGACATCGAACAGCGGGTGCGGTGCCATGCGGATGGTCAGGAACAGGTCACCATTGGCCCCACCACCGCTGCCCGGGGCGCCCTGGCCTTTAAGGCGGATACGCTCGCCGTCGGTCACCCCGGCCGGGATCTTCACGTTCAGCGTCTTGGTGGTGAAGCCGGTGCGCTGGCCCATGGCATTGGTTTGCGGCACCTGGAAGCTGATCTGCTTGGACTCCTTGCTCAGGGTCTCTTCAAGGAATACCGCCAGTTCAAGCTCCACGTCCTGCCCTCGCCTGCCGGCACTGCGTTGTTGCTGACGGGCGCCACCGAAAGGGTTGCCACCCCCTCGCCCACCGAAGATCGAGCTGAAGAAGTCGGAGAAGTCGCCACCCTCGAAGCCGCCGCCACCGCCACGGCTTTCCCAGCCAGGTGGTGCCTGGAACGGCCGGCCATGCTGGCCGCCGTACTTGCGGATTTCGTCGAACTCGGCACGTTTCTGCGCGTCGCCCAGCACTTCGTAGGCCTCGTTGGCCTCTTTGAATTTATCCTCGGCGTCGCGCTCCTTGCTGACATCGGGGTGATACTTGCGGGCCAGCTTGCGGTACGCGGCCTTGATCGCCTTGTCGTCCGCCGTGGGCTCTACGCCGAGTATCTTGTAATAGTCTTTGAAGTCCATTTATGGATCACCAATGTAAATGTGCGTGTTGCCACTGAAGATAGGGGTCAAGCATAGCCTTTCAAGGCCGCTTTGGGTTTGCTCCATGGCAGACGACTGGTCTTGATTCTGTAGCCAACTGGCATACACTGCGCGGCCGTTTTGCCTCCGGAAGCTCATTCCCCATGTCTGACGTATCCCCGGCCCGTGCCCTGGGCATCGACTTTGGCACCTCCAACTCCACGGTCGGCTGGCACCGCCCTGGCGTGGAATCGCTGATCGCCCTGGAAGACGGCAAGATCACCTTGCCCTCGGTGGTGTTCTTCAACATCGAGGAACGTCGCCCGGTTTATGGCCGCCTGGCACTGCACGAGTACCTGGAAGGCTACGAAGGCCGCCTGATGCGCTCGCTGAAGAGCCTGCTGGGCTCCAAGCTGATCAAGCACGACACCAGCGTGCTGGGCAGCGCCCTGCCGTTCAAGGACCTGCTGGGCATGTTCATCGGCGAGCTGAAAAAGCGCGCCGAGGCTGCCGCGGGTCGCGAGTTCGACCAGGTGGTGCTGGGCCGCCCGGTGTTCTTCGTCGACGAAGACCCGGCTGCCGACCAGGAAGCCGAAGACACCCTGGCCGATGTCGCGCGCAAGATCGGTTTCAAGGATGTGTCGTTCCAGTACGAGCCGATTGCCGCAGCCTTCGACTATGAGTCAAGCATCAGCCGCGAAGAACTGGTGCTGATCGTCGACATCGGCGGTGGTACGTCCGACTTCACCCTGATCCGCCTGTCGCCCGAGCGCCACCTGGTCGCCGAGCGCCAAAGTGACATCCTCGCCACCGGCGGTGTGCACATTGGCGGTACCGACTTCGACAAGCAGTTGAGCCTGCAGGGCGTGATGCCGCTGTTCGGCTACGGCAGCCGCATGAAGAGCGGCGCGCTGATGCCCACCAGCTATCACCTCAACCTGGCCACCTGGCACACCATCAACGCCCTGTATTCACAGAAGTCGCAACTGGCGTTGGGCAGCATGCGCTACGACATCGAAGACAGCTTCGGCATCGACCGCCTGTTCAAGCTGATCGAACAGCGCGCCGGGCACTGGTTGGCGATGGAGGTCGAGGCCAGCAAAATCGAGCTGACCCACAGTGAAAGCCGCCACATCGACCTGCGCCGTGTCGAGCCTGAGCTGACGGCAGAGCTGACTCGCGTGCTGTTCGAAGAAGCGATCGAAGGGCTGCTGGAGCGAGTGCGGGGTAGCGTGACCGAATTGCTGGCCAAGGCTGGCGTGAGCGAAGGCCAGGTGGACACGGTGTTCTTCACTGGCGGTTCCAGCGGTATTCCGGCGCTGCGTAACAGCGTTGCGGCGATGCTGCCGAATGCGCGGCATGTGGAAGGCAATATCTTTGGCAGCATTGGTAGCGGGCTGGCCATCGAGGCGCGCAAGCGGTACGGGGCGGCCTGAAGCATCTTGGGGCTGCTTTGCAGCCCCGGCAATCTGTCAGACCAGTTCAGCCCGCTTGAGCTCACTCTTCAGATAGGCATAGTAAATCGGCCCCGCCACCACACCAGGCAGCCCGAACGCCGCTTCGAACACCAGCATCGCCAGCAGCAACTCCCACGCCTTGGCACTGATCTGCCCCCCCACGATCCGCGCGTTGAGGAAGTACTCGACCTTGTGGATGACAATCAGGTAGCCCAGCGCCGCCGCCGCCACCCAGATCGACAGCGACAAGCCGACAATGGTGATCAG
The DNA here is from genome assembly GCF_900176445.1 of Pseudomonas sp. URIL14HWK12:I5. Classification (NCBI taxonomy): domain Bacteria; kingdom Pseudomonadati; phylum Pseudomonadota; class Gammaproteobacteria; order Pseudomonadales; family Pseudomonadaceae; genus Pseudomonas; species Pseudomonas sp. URIL14HWK12:I5. The sequence continues at coordinate 742,534 of NZ_FWXQ01000001.1, read as the reverse complement.
GGTGTTGGACATCAAGTTGCCGATTACCGGCAGCAAGCCCAGCAGGAAGGTCAGCACGATCAGCGTCTTGGTCAGCGGCAGGTGCACGCCGAACAGGGGCATCACCACCGCCAGGAAGATGCCGGTGAAAAACGTGTTGAGCAGCGAGATCTTGATCTGCGCGAAGACGATGTTGCGAAACGCCTTCACCAGTAGATTGAGGCGCTCGAACAGCGCCGCCGCCAGGGGCTTGCGCCGGGAAACATCGGGAATGCGCTGCAACGCGATGATGGCACCCAGGATCATGCCGATCAGCAGTGTCACGAACATGTGCGCCATGCCCTTGCCCACCAGTTGCAGATCGCTCAGGTGGCTCTTGATCCAGTCACCGATGGCCACCTTGAACTCGGCGGCGCTGGCGGGCAGGTAGCCCTCGATGAACGGCGGCAGCTGGCCACGGGCGCGCTCGACCAACGCCATGAACTTGTCCAGCGAGGCGCCGGGGTTTTCCGCCTCGTGCAGCAGGAAGCTGAAGGCACCGGCAATCAGCAGCGTCAGGGTACTGACCACCAGCGTACCGAGCAGCGCCACGGCCAGCCAGCGGGCGCGTTGGCCGGCCAGCAGCGGTTGCAGACGTGGGGTAAGCATGTTGACCAGTTCGAACACCAGCAGGCCGGCAAGCAGGCTGGGCAGCAACTTCAGGGGCAAGGCCAGCAGCAGCCCGGCCATGACGATGATCAGGCTGGCCAGGGTGATCTGACGGGGGGTAAAGGTCATACAGCCTCGACGGCAGACAGCGGGAATGCCCGCAGTCTGCCAGCCTTGCGCCTGCAGGCATAGGCGCAGGTCATTTCTTCTTCAGGCAGTCGCTCATGAAGGCTTTGCGTTCGTCACCCTTCAGGGCCTTGGTGGTGGCGTCGGCGTTGCAGGTTTTCATCTTCTCTTGCTGGGTTTGCGGCACGTCCTTTTTCAGGCAAGTGCTCATGAAGGCTTTGCGCTCATCGCCCTTGAGGGCCTTGGCGGTGGCGTCGGCGTTGCAGGTTTTCATCTTTTCCTGCTGCGCGGTGTTGGCCGCGAAGCCTTGGGCGCTGAACAGCACGGCCAGCACCAGTAATGGAATGTGCAGCACTTTCATGGAGTGGTCTCCTTCGCTCCGCGCCCGATGCACGGGGGTCGAGCTGAGTGTAGCCAAGATTTTTCAGCGCCCTGCCCGTGCGTGCCTACGGTACTGCTCCGGCGTGCACTGGGCTTGGCGCTGGAACATGGCAATGAACGCCGAGGCACTGCTGTAGCCAAGGTCGAAGGCGATGGCCTGAATCGGCAGGCCGGCCTCCAACGCTTCGATCGCACGCAAGAACCGCAGGCGCAAGCGCCACTCCCCAAAGCTCATGCCCAGCTCACGCAGGAACTGGCGGGCCAGGGTACGCTCGCTGACATGCACCTGCGCGGCCCATGCGGCCAACGGGCGGTTGTCGCCGGGCTCGGCACCCAGGGCGTCGAGCACCCGACGCAGGCTTTCGCCATGCGCAAACGGCAGGTAACAGGCCTGGGTGGGCGCCAGCAGCAACTGGTCGAGCAGCACCTGCACCAGGCGCTGGTCGCGCTCGTCCTCCGCCACCTTGAGGTCGCGCCGAGCAAAGTCGGCGAGGATGGCCTTGAGAATGTCGCTGATCATCAGGCTGCACGGTTGTTGCGGCAGGCCGGCGCACAGGGTGCGGTCCAGGTAGACCGAGCGGTAGACAATGGCCTGGGGGTTGTAGCAGCCATGTTCGGTATCGGGCGGTACCCACACGGCGTAGTGCGGCGGCGACAGAAAGCGCTGGCCGGCGACGTCCAGCTGCATCACGCCATGGGCGGAGTAGTTGAGCTGGCCCCAGGTGTGACGGTGCGGGGCGCTGAGGGTGTCGGCACCGAACTCGTCGTGGCGGAAGTACACCGGGGCCGGGAGCTGGGTGAACTGGGGGATGTCGAGGTGTTTGGGCGGCATGCTGACTGTCTTGCGGGGCGGGTTGTCTGGATAGAAGTATAGCCTTGTAGACAGACAGTTGATAATGGCTGACATCGGGGCCTGCTGTGCACGCCCTTTCAGTCCTACACGAGTAAGCCGCTACATGAACTACCTGTTCCCCCTCACCGCCATCCTCATCTGGGCCGGCAACACCGTGGTCACCAAGATGTCCGCCGGTGCCATCCACCCCGCCGAAATCGGCTTCTACCGCTGGCTGCTGGCCGCCCTGCTGTTCACCCCGTTCCTGCTGCCTGCCGTGTGGCGCAACCGCGCGGCGATCCGCCCGCACCTGGGCAAGGTGTTCGTGCTGGGCGTGCTGGGCATGGCGCTGTACCAGAGCCTGGCCTACTTCGCCGCCGGCATTACCAGCGCCACCAACATGGGCATCATCCTCTCGCTGATGCCGCTGATGTCACTGGCACTTTCCATCGCCTGGCTGGGCCAGCGCCTGAGCTACGGTGCCCTGCTGGGCGCAGTGGTGTCGTTCTTTGGCGTACTGGAAGTGGTCAGCGCCGGCCATCCCGCCAGCCTGCTGGCGCATGGCCTGAACAGCGGCGACCTGCTGATGCTGGTGGCCACCCTGGCTTACGCGCTGTACAGCTTCCTGCTGAAGAAATGGCAGCTGCGCCTGCCGCCCCTGCAGTTGCTGTACCTGCAGGTGCTGGTGGCCATCGTCGTGCTGCTGCCGTTGTTCCTGCTGTCGGACAAGACCGGCCTGAACAGCCACAACATCGGCCTGGTGCTGTACGCCTGCGTGCTGGCCTCGATGATCGCGCCGCTGGTGTGGATGCAAGCTGTGCATCGCCTGGGGCCAAGTCGCACCACGCTGTTCTTCAACCTGCTGCCGGTTGTCACCGCAGTGATCGCCGCCGTGGTGCTCGACGAGCAACTGGCCCGCTATCACCTGGTCGGCGGCTTGCTGACCTTGGCCGGGGTGGTGCTGGCCGAGCGCTGGACCACGCCCATTCGCCGCTAAAGCCCTGCAGCCTTGAGCCGGGCGGCATGTTCAGTGAACAGCCGCACCGGCTCTGCACCTTTACCCACGGCGCCGAGCGACTGGTTGACGATATCCAGATGGTCCAACGGGTAGTCGTCACCAATCACCTGACCCAGGTGCGAACTGAAACGCCCGACCATGCCGTCACATTGGCCCTTTTCCTTGACGAAGCTGCGCGCGAACAGGCGGCAGAAGCGGTTGCTGCCGTCAAAGCGGTTGCGCCCCTGGTCGGTCAGGCCGGGCTGCAAGGTGCCGGACCACGAGTAATAGCGCACGCCATCGACTTCATATGCCCCTTCCCCACCCCAGGTCTGCGGCAGCCCCTGTGGATAAGCCTGGTTGAACAGCCCCACCCCGGCGCGGGTCAGCGACTGGTGCGAGGCGTGCACATCAACCGGCAGCGGGTCGCGGCGCCAACCGGTTTCCAGCCACACCAGCAACACGGCAAAACCATGCAATACGGCCTTGAGAATACGGCCCTGGGGGGAATCGCCCGGTGCCGTGCGCTCCAGGTGGTCAGCCAGCTCGGAGCCGTGGTTGGGGCCAGCCACCGAGGTGACCGAAGCCACCCGATCCGGCCGCTTGGCCGCAGCGTAGCGCGCACTCAGGGCACCCTGGCTATGGCCGATCAGGTTGACCTTGGCGGCGCCGGTGCGCTGGCAAATGTCTTCGATGATCGCCAGCAACTGCTCGCCACGCACCTCGCTTGAGTGCAGCGGCGAAACCTGCACCGGAAACACCCGTGCCCCGCCCTTGCGCAGGGCCGGCACGATGCCGAACCAGTACGGATAGAGCACCAACCGGACAAACCCGAGCATGCCCGGCACCAGCACCAACGGGTATCGCGTGGCCAATTCCTGCTGCATTGCCCCAGCCCCTTTCCGTGGACGACCGGCCAACACTACAGCGGCCATCATGACCATCGCAATCGAACTCCTGGCGCGCGCTGTGGTTCCAAACCACACAGACCCTTTGCAAGGAGCGGGACCATGTACAAGCAGACCCTGGCAATCCTTCTGGCAAGTGCCACCCTGGCCGCCTGCGGCAGCCGCCCGGAAAACCCGGTGGACTACGTCACCTACCGCGACGAACCACTGGTCAAGCAAGTGGAACACGGCATGACCATGCAGAAGGTCATCGCCATCGGCGGCAGCCCGTCGAACGTAATCGACCTGCCGCACGGGGGCACCTGCAACGACTACATCCTCAACCGCGACGGCAAACAGCAGCCCTACTACGTGCGCTTCGACGCCACCGGCCATGTCGACGCCAAGGGCTTCAAAACCTGCAAACAACGCCAAGAGGACAGCGACGCCTTGCATGGCGCCTGAGTCCCACCCTGATCTACCGTCCTGACCCGTCTGGAGATAACCATGAGCAACGTTGAACTGACCGATGTGCAAACCCTGCGCGAGCGTGCCCGCCAGCATGTCGAGCAAGGCGCGGTGACCGAGGGCTACAACGCCGACCGCACGGAGATCCTGCGCCTGCTGAACGAGTCACTGGCCACCGAGCTGGTCTGCGTGCTGCGCTACAAGCGCCACTACTTCATGGCCAGCGGCATCAAGGCCAGTGTGGCGGCCAGCGAGTTTCTGGAGCATGCCAACCAAGAAGCCGAGCATGCCGACAAACTGGCGGAGCGCATCGTGCAGCTGGGCGGGGAGCCAGATTTCAACCCGGATAACCTGAGCAAGAATTCCCATGCCCAATATGTCGCGGGTAATTCATTGAAGGAGATGGTGCTGGAGGATCTGGTGGCGGAGCGAATTGCCATTGATAGCTACCGCGAGATCATTCAGTACATCGGCGATAAAGACCCGACTACGCGGCGCATCTTCGAGGACATCCTGGCGCAGGAAGAAGAGCACGCGGACGATATGTCCGATCTGCTACAAGGGCTGTAATCGCAAGGGGCTGCTCTGCAGCCAATCGCCGGCTTGCCGGCGATTGGGCCGCAACGCGGCCCCCTATCATTTCTTGCCTTTCACCGCAGCCGGCGCCTTGCCCGCCTTCATCTGCTGCAACAGCGGCGTGCACTGGTTGGGATCATCCCCACTGCTGGGCGCAATCAGCGCCAGCAACCCCGCCGCCGGCCCGGCCACGACACCGAGCGCCACCATTCCCGCACCGCGTAGCGCCAGCGGCAACGCCTGCACCCCGGCACTGGGCTTGGCAAACGGCCCGCGCACATACAGCGGCGATCGCAGCGAGAACAGCCGCAGCCCTTTCGATTCCGGCGTGATCTTCAAGTCCAACTGCTCGCTGGCGAAATTGGCCGTGCCGTTGATGTAGATGATGGCGTTCTCGGTATCGAAGATGAACAGGCGCGTTGTGGCCAGGCCATCCTTGATCCCCACATCTGCCGCCGCGCAATTGATCTTCACATCCTCGTCACCAAACAGTTTGCCGACCACGTAGTTGCCCACGTTCAAACCGGCAATCTCCATCAAGCTGCGACTGATGGCGCCATCGTTGATCAGCATGCGCAGGTCACCATTGGCCGTGCCCAGCAAAGCCGCTACCGAGTTGCCACGGCCGCTGATGTCGGCATCACCGTTCAGCTCGCCAAAGCTGGTCTGCATCGGTGCAAAGGAAGGGAACAGTTGCTTGAGCTTGAAACCACGTGCAGTCAGCTGGGCACGCCCCTGCAATGGCACGTTGCGCCCGTCCAGGCGGATCTTCGAGGCCAGGTTGCCGCCCGCCACGCCAAACCGCAGGGGCTCCAGACGCAGCAGGCCGTCTTCCAGAATCACGTGGGCCGACAAGTCATTGAACGGCAGTTGCGCGCTGTGCACGATGCGCTTGCCGGCAAAGGTGACATCCGCGTCCATGGCGCGCCAACGCTCGGTGCGGAACTCTTCCACCGGCAGCACCTTGCCCGTCGGCTGCTTGCTGGCACCGCCACGGGCCTTCTGTTCGGCGTTGGAGTCGGCGCCGATCAGCGGTGCCAGGTCCTTGAACAGCAACTGGTTCGAAACCAGGTTGCCGGACAACTTGGGCCGTGGCTGGCTGGCGACGAAGGCCAGGTCACCGTGAATATCGCTGTCACCGATCTTGCCGTTGAAGCCCTGATAGTTGAATGTCGCCCCTTGCGCCGCGTGCAGGTTGGCGTTGAGGCGGCCGTCAGTGGAGTAGGCCGGGGTGTCTGGCAGGGTCACGCCGGTCAATGGATAGAGGTTACCCAGGCTGGCGCCGGACAAGCGCAGGCGCAGGTCGAGGGCGCCGAGGTTGCGTGGATCGGTCAGGGTGCCGGCGAGCACCACATGGGTATCGGCAATCCGCACGTCGGCCTGCAGCGGGAACGGCTGGCTGGCGTCCTGTAATGCCAACAGGCCGCCGATTTTGCCGGTGCCGGACACCGGCTGGCCCTTGTAGCGGCCCTGGGCCTTGAGCCCGAAGGCGTAGTCCTGGGCACCACCGACTTTTTCGGCGCTGGCCTTGCCGACGATGTCGCTGAACGGGATCGGTTTGCCCAGCGGGTCGATCTGCACCTTCATGCTGGTTTGCAGGGTCTGGTCGTCGAAGCTGACATTACCTTGGTCGAAACCGATGGCGCCGATGTCCAGCTGCCATTTTGAAGGTTCTGCGTTTTCGTCTTTTGGCCCGAGGTCAAAGGTCCAGTTGGCCCGGCCATCGGCCAGGCGGGTGAGGCTGGCCGTCGGTTTGGTGAGGTTGATGCGCGGGATGCTGATCTGCTGGAACAGCAACGGCAGCGGCGCCAGGCGGAACTCGACACGCTCCAGGCCGACCATCTTCGGCTCCTTGAGCCAGTCGGGGTTGCCCAACGTCAGGTCTTCGGCGATGAAGTGCGGCCATGGCACCCAGGCACGCCAGCCACCTTCTTCGGGCTCGGTATGCCACTGGACGGCAAGGTTGCCATTGATCGCAAAAGGCCGGTGCAGGGCCTCGGACACCTTCTCGTTCAGCAGCGGCTTGACGCGGTTCCAGTCAAAGGTGGCAATCACAACCACCAGGATCGCCAGCAGTGTCAGCAGGCTGGTGAGGGTCCAGACGAGAATTCTGGCGGGACGCGTCATTGCGGGGTTCTCCTTGCGGCATGGCACAAAACGGGCGCAGCGGTGGCACTTGATATCTGGGACTGATGAAAACCCGCAGGGTTTTATCGATGGCGCCATGATAGCGAAGTTTTTCCTGGCCTTTTGCTCAGCAATTTGTCGCGCCAGGCCCTACCTGTTACCCGCCCGCAGCAGGGGAAACTCGCCGCGCCTATCCCTGCAAGGTACGGAATAGAGCCGTTTCCCACCTCTATCAATGCGGTCGATTGTTACCATTACCCGTATGAACTTCTCTCTGGCGTTACGCGGCGTAGCATTGGCTCCGTACCCACTTTCCAGCCCCCGAGAGGAGCACCGAAATCATGAAACGTCATCTGCTGACCCTGACCCTGTCCATCCTGGCTGCCAACGCGTTTGCCCTGCCAGCCGCCGAACAACACCTGACCGCTGAATCGCGCTCCAGCGCTGCCGAAATCGCCCAACCGCTGAAAACCGTAGCCGAAGGTGGTTCTGACCGCCTGATCGAACGCAGTGGCCGCGTCGCCGAAGGTGGCTCTGATCGCCTGATCGAACGCAGTGGCCGCGTCGCCGAAGGTGGCTCTGATCGCCTGATCGAACGCAGTGGTCGCGTCGCTGAAGGTGGTTCTGATCGCCTGATCGAACGCAGTGGTCGCGTCGCCGAAGGTGGCTCTGATCGCCTGATCGAACGCAGTGGTCGCGTCGCCGAAGGTGGCTCTGATCGCCTGATCGAACGCAGTGGTCGCGTCGCCGAAGGTGGCTCTGATCGCCTGATCGAACGCAGTGGTCGCGTCGCCGAAGGTGGTTCTGATCGCCTGATCGAACGCAGTGGCCGCGTCGCTGAAGGTGGTTCGGATCGCCTGGTTGAACTCAGCCGTGTGAGCTGATCGCCATGGTCGAAAAGAACAACTCATGTCACAACGCTTGCTCCCCTCCAGGCCCGGTCATTGACCGGGCTTTGTTTTTTTAACTAGAGTGCCCAGCCTTACCGTCACAGAAGCCCGCACCATGCTGCCGCGCGCCGAACAGAAGCTACAGACCCGCCAGGCCCTGCTCGATGCCGCCTGCCTGCTGATGGAGAGCGGCCGGGGGTTCGGCAGTATCAGCCTGCGTGAAGTGGCCAAGACGGCAGGCATCGTGCCCACCGGGTTCTACCGGCATTTTTCCGACATGGACGCCTTGGGCCTGGCCCTGGTGGCCGAAATCGACACAACCTTCCGTCAGACCATCCGCCTGGTACGGCAAAACGAATTCGAACTGGGCGGCATCACCGACGCCTCGGTGCGCATCTTCCTCGACGTGGTGGCCGCCCACCGCGCGCAGTTCCTGTTCCTGGCCCGCGAGCAGTACGGAGGTTCACAAGCCGTGCGCCAAGCCATTGCCCGCCTGCGCCAGGACATCAGCGACGACCTGGCCACCGACCTTGCGCGCATGAAACGCTGGCAGCACCTGGACAGCGCCGCGCTGGCGGTGATGGCCGACTTGGTGGTGAAAACGGTGTTTGCCACCCTGCCAGAGCTTATCGACAGCCCGGAACCGGGTTATCCACAGGCACTGACGCCGCAGGAAAAAATCACCCAGCAATTGCGCTTCATCTTTGTCGGGGCGCGGCATTGGCAAGGGCTGGGCAACCCACAACCCTAGTTCTGCTACCATGGCGCCCTGCCCGACAGCGACGAGCGCCGACATGTCCAACCCCCGCCACACCCTGCCCGAACTGGCCCGTTTCAACCAGCACTTCGCCGAGCGCATCGTACCGCTGTGGCAAGGCCCGGGCTGGAATGCCGACATGGCCCTGCCCTACGAGGCGCTGGACAATCAGCATCAGCCATTGCCAGTGCAGCGCTACCGGGCCATGGCCTGCGCACGCCAGCTGTACCTGTTCAGCAGCCGTATCGGCCAACCGGGCGCAGCCGAGCGCGCAGCCGCCTTGTTCCGCTCGCTGCAAAAGCACTTCCACGACGCCGAGCACGGTGGCTGGTTCTACAGCATCGATGCCCAGGGCAAACCGCTGGACAGCCGAAAGGATCTGTACACCCACGCATTCATCGTCTTCGCCTGCGCGCACTACTGGGGCAAGGTACGCGAAAACCTGGTCGAGTCCACCCTGAACGCCGCGCTGGACATCATCGATCAGCAGTTCGCCCGTGACGACGGCCTGTACGAAGCCAGCCTGGGCGAAGACTGGGCCGACCTGGGCAGCGGCCCGCTGCAGAACCCGCAGATGCACCTGGCCGAAGCGTTCCTGCAAGTGCTGGCGGTGCGTGATGACGGGCATACCCAACAGTCGCTGCTGCAACTGTGCGAGGCACTGCAAACACACTTCATCGAACCGGCCCACGGCCTGATGCTGGAAAAGCCACGCGGGGCTGTGGATAACTGGTTTGAGCCGGGGCACCAGTTCGAGTGGTTCTACCTGCTGCATACCTCGCCGCTGCTGCGTGATACGCCGCTGCATGCGTCCATCGACCGGGCATTCGGCTTTGCCGAGCAATACGGGGTGAAAGAAGGGGCGGTATTGGCGATGCTGGATGTGGAGGGCAAGGTGATCGACGCCACCCAGCGGATCTGGGCGCAGGCGGAGTACCTGCGAGCGCTGGTGCTACGTGAGGCGGGTGAGGCGAAATTGGCTACCCAGATGCAGGCGCTGGAAGCGCGGTTCCTGCGGGAAGCGGGCTGGTATGAATGCCGGGATGGGGAAGGTAATGTCAGCCGGCATGATATGCCTTCGACTACGCCCTACCACTTGGCGACCTGCCTGGAAGGTTTGCAGCGCCTGAGCTGACGCTTTCGCGGGTAAACCCGCTCCCACAGGTATTGCACAAGCCCTGTGGGAGCGGGTTTACCCGCGAATAGGCCATCAAATCTAACCCTTGACCGTACGGTCGATGGAGAACCCTGCCCAATCCTGGCTCACCGGCATCAGCTCCAGGCTGTTGATGTTGATGTGCGCCGGCTGGTTGAGGATCCAGAAGATGGTCTCGGCAATGTCCTGCGGCTGGATCGGCTCCGCACCGGCATAGGTAGCGTCGTACTTGGCCTGGTCACCGCCGAAGCGCACCAGCGAGAACTCGCTCTCGCACAGGCCCGGCTCGATATTGCTCACGCGCACACCCGTGCCGCGCAGGTCGCAGCGCAGGCTCAGCGAGAACTGGCCGACAAAGGCCTTGGTGCCGCCATACACGTTGCTGCCCGGGTACGGGTAGTTGCCCGCCACAGAACCCACGTTGAGGATCGATGCACCTCGGCCGTGGGCGATCAGGCGTGGCAGCAGCAGGCGGGTGGTGTACATCAGGCCCTTGATGTTGGTGTCGACCATGGTTTCCCAGTCGTCCAGGCTGCAGTTCTGCGCTGCGTCCACGCCCAGCGCCAGGCCAGCGTTGTTCACCAGGCCGCGCAGCTTGTCGAAACCGGCCGGCAGGGTGGCGATGGCCTGTTCCATGGCCTTGCGGTCACGTACGTCCAGCACCAGGCCATGCACTTCGGTCTTGGCCGACAGTTCCGCGCACAGGGCGTCCAGGCGCTCCTTGCGACGGCCAGTGAGCACCAGTTTCCAGCCGGCCTCGGCAAAGCGGCGGGCGGTGGCCTCGCCGAAACCGGACGTGGCGCCAGTGATGAATACGGTGGACGTCATGCTCTGTTCCTCACGGTAGGTTGTCATGGCAGCTTTGCAGCATGCCCGCGCCGGGCGCTGGCAGCAAGCCAGTCTGGCGGCTGTTCATTTTTTGTTCATCTACGGCAAACCCTTGCAGCAGAGGGCCCGGCGCCAGCTATGCGCATGTTATCCACAAGGCTTTCCCCACGGATTGGGGGCAACTTGTCCACGGTGCGGAACCCTTTCAGCGACAGGTGGTCGTTGGATATCTTTTGAGTGATGGCGCAAGGCTTTCAAGCATGCCGCCTGCAGCGGTCTGTCCAACGTTTCTTCACAGAGTTATCCACAGGCTTTTCAGCGACATCCAAGTCCTTGCAGGGCTTTGAAAAACCTTGAAAAATCATCCACAAAGAGCGCCTGATCAAAAAACGATCAACCCTGTGCAGGGCTTGGTATCAAAGGGATTGAGCGAGATGCCACCATGTTTTCCACAGGCGGTTCCACATTATCCGTGGAAAAGATCCGGCCTGTGGAAAGATGGGGCCAGGAAGGAAACCGGGGTATGTGGAGACAGGTCCGTGGCAAGTTGTCCACATTGAGAATGGGCCGCTCAGCGGCCCCGAATGAAACTCAGTGCCCGCCAAGGTAGGCGTTACGCACCTCTTCGTTGACCAGCAACTCCTGCCCGGTCCCGGTCATGCGGATCTGCCCGTTGACCATCACATACGCCCGGTCCGACAGCTTCAGCGCATGGTTGGCGTTCTGCTCCACCAGAAAGATGGTCATCCCGCTCTTGGCCAGCTCGCGCAAGGTCGAGAAGATCTGCTTGACCACAATCGGCGCCAGCCCCAGCGACGGCTCATCCAGCAGCAGCAGCTTCGGCCGGCTCATCAGCGCCCGGGCAATGGCCAACATCTGCTGCTCACCCCCGGACATGGTCATGGCCCGCTGGTTACGCCGCTCCTTCAAGCGCGGGAACAGCTCGTACATGCGCTGCATGTCTTCGTCGGCATGCTTGTCGCCGATGGGGATGGTGCCCATCATCAGGTTCTCCTCGACGGTCATGTCAGGGAACACCCGGCGCCCTTCCGGCGACTGAGCGATGCCGTTGGAGGCGATGTAGTGCGACGACTTGCGGGTGATGTCGGTGCCGCGATAAACGATGTGCCCCGACGCTGCCCGAGGCTGGCCGAAAATAGACATCAACAGGGTCGACTTGCCCGCACCGTTGGCACCAATCAGGCTGACCGTCTCACCTTCGTTGATGTGCATCGACACCTTTTTCAGCGCCTGGATCGGCCCATAGAACACGTCCAGGTCCTTCAGTTCGAGAATGGGCGCACTCATACCAGTTCCTCTTCGTCTGCACCCAGGTAGGCGGCGATCACCGTCGGGTTGTGGCGGATGTCTTGCGGGGCGCCTTCGGCAATCACGTTGCCGTGGTCCAGCACCACGATATGGTCGGAAATGCTCATGACCATGCCCATGTCGTGCTCAATCAGCACCACGGTGATGTCGTGCTCGTCACGCAGCACGCGGATCATGCGGCTGAGTGCCTCGGTTTCCTGCGGGTTCAGGCCTGCTGCCGGTTCATCCAGGCAGATGACTTTGGGCCGCGTACACATGGCCCGGGCAATCTCCAGGCGACGCTGCTGACCGTACGACAGCTCGCCGGCCAGGCGGTTGGCGCAGTCGACCAGGTCGACCACTTCCAGCCAGTAGAAGGCGTGGTCCAGCGCATCACTCTCGGCCTTGCGGTAGGCCTTGGTGTTGAGCACCCCGGCCAGCAGGTTGCGGTTGACCCACATGTGCTGGGCCACCAGCAGGTTTTCCACCACCGACATTTCCTTGAACAGGCGAATGTTCTGGAAGGTACGGGCCAGGCCTGCGCGGTTGACCAGGTGAGTGCCGCCGAACATCTTGTAGTACAGCCGGTTGGCAAAGCGCGCCGGCGACACGAAGTCCGCCGCCTGGAAGCGCTCGCCCAGCAGCTGGATGACGTTGGTGTGGCTGCCGCGAACGTTCAGCTCGATGCGCCCGCCGCTGGCCTTGTAGAAACCGGTCAGGCAGTTGAACACCGTGGTCTTGCCCGCGCCATTGGGGCCGATCAGGGCGAAGATCTGGTTGCGCTTGACCTTGAGGCTGACGTCGCTGAGCGCCTTGATGCCACCGAACTGCATCATCAGGTTGTCGACCGAGAGAATGATATCGTCGCTCATGGCGCCACTCCTTTACGCGGGGTCACACCGGTACGGCTGATGCGGATCAGCCCACGCGGTCGCCAGATCATCATCAGCACCATCAGTACGCCGAACAGCAGTACCCGGTATTCGGAGAAGCTGCGCAGCAGTTCCGGCGCAACGGTCAGCACGAATGCAGCAATCACCACGCCCACGGTCGAGCCCATGCCACCCAGCACGACGATGGCGAGGATCAGCGCCGACTCGAAGAAGGTGAACGACGACGGGTTGACGAAGCCCTGGTAAGTGGCAAAGAACACCCCGGCCAGGCCGGCAGTGGAAGCACCCAGGGTAAAGGCCGACAGCTTGACCAGTACGTGGTTCAGGCCCATCGAACGGCAGGCGATCTCGTCTTCACGCAGTGCTTCCCAGGCCCGGCCGACCGGCATGCGGGTCAGGCGGTGCTTGATGTAGAGCACCGCCAGCACGACGATGAACAGCACCGCGTAGATGAACACGAACTTGAGGTTGGCGTTGTAATCGAAGCCGAAGAACTCGTGGATCGGTACGCCGCCGTCCTTGGCCCGACGGCCGAACTCCAGGCCGAAGAAGGTTGGCGACGGCGCCGGCATGCCGTTGGGGCCACCGGTGAACGACAGCCAGTTGTTCAGCACCAGGCGGATGATTTCGCCAAAGCCCAAGGTCACGATCGCCAGGTAGTCACCGTGCATCCTCAGCACCGGGAAGCCGAGAATGCACCCCGCCAGTGCTGCGGCAATCGCCGCCAGCGGCAGCACGCTCCAGAAGCCCAGGCCCAAATACTGGTAGCCCAGCGCCAACCCGTAGGCACCAATGGCATAGAACGCCACGTAGCCCAGGTCGAGCAGGCCGGCCAGGCCGACCACGATGTTAAGGCCAAGGCCCAGCAACACGTAGATCAGCCCAAGGATGACCACGGTCAGCAGGTACTTGTTGGCAAACACCGGGAACACAATGGCAATCACGATCAGCGCGGGGATGATGTAACGCAAGCGCGACTTGTAGTCCGGTGCGTTCACATGCACGCCCGAGCCACCGCTTTCAAAGCCCTGGAGCATGCGCGTGCCAGCGGCGGTCTGCAGGTACAGGCTGAGCAGGAAGCGCCCCAGCATCACCCCGCCCACCAGCCAGGCCACGCGCCGCGGCTCGGCATTGAAGCTGTAGCCGTCGAGCACCACGCCGACGACCGGGCCAAACACAATGAGTGCCAGCAGGCCGGCGACGATGGTCTCCAGCAGGCTGCGTTTAAGGTCGAAACCCTTGGTTTCGGTAACAGCGGCAGTTTTGGCAACGGACATGTTCACACCTTAGCCACGAGCGGGCGACCCAGCAGGCCTTGTGGGCGGAAGATAAGGATCATCACCAGCAGCGAGAAGCTGAACACGTCCTTGTAGTCGGAGTTGATCAGGCCAGAGAACAGCGACTCGGAAATACCCAGGATGATCCCGCCGAGCATGGCGCCAGGCAGCGAGCCTATACCACCGAGCACGGCGGCGGTGAACGCCTTGATGCCGATGATGAAGCCGGCGTAGAAGTCGAAGGTGCCGTAGTTCATGGTGATCAGCACGCCGGCCAGCGCGGCCATGACTGCGCCGATGACGAACACGTAGGAGATCACCCGGTCGGTGTTGATGCCCAGGATCGAGGCCATCTTGCGGTCTTGCTGGGTGGCGCGGCACATGCGGCCGAGCTTGGTGTACTTGATTACGTAGGTGAGCAGGCCCATGCCGACGAAGGCGGCCACCAGAATGAAGATCTTGGTGTAGGTCAGTTGCACGAAGCCGGTGCCGACTTCGACACGCATGGCACCTTCAAGCAAGGTTGGAACACCTTGCTGGCGGGCACCCTGGCTGATCTGTGCATAGTTTTGCAGGATCAGCGAAATGCCGATGGCGCTGATGAGCGGTGCCAGGCGGGTAGAGTTACGCAGGGGTTTGTAAGCGATGCGCTCGATGGTGAAGCCGTATACGCCCGTAACGACGATGGTGAACAACAGCGTGCCCAGCATCAGCAGGGGGAACGACTCGATACCGAAGTAAGCCAGCAATGCCAGGCTGATCGCCGCCAGGTAGGCGGAGATCATGTACACCTCGCCGTGCGCGAAGTTGATCATGCCGATAATGCCATAGACCATTGTGTAGCCGATGGCGATCAGGCCATAGACCGACCCGAGGGTCAGGCCGTTGACCAGTTGCTGCAGGAAAATACCATCCATAACGCAATCTCACCTGATTGAGATTGCACGAGCGCCGACCACGGCGCGGGCCACCGGTGCGGGGCCCTCGCAGCGCAGAACTGTGCAGATCTACGAATAAAGACAGGTACCGCGGGGCTTGGGCCCGAGCATCAGCCCGGGCCGTGGGCCGTTGTTATTTTTGTTTTTCCAGCTGGTGGTATTTACCGTCTTTATCCCACTGGTAGACCACGTAGTCGGACACGGTGAGGTCACCCTTGCTGTCCCACTTCTTCTCGCCCATCACCGTCTTGACCGGGTTGGCCTTGAGCCACTTGGCCGCGTCTTCGCCCTTGTTCGACTTGGCGCCGTTGAATGCAGCCGCCAGGGCTTCCAGCGAGGCGTAGGCGTACAGGGTGTAACCTTCAGGTTCGGTACCGGCCTTGCGGAACTCCTCTACCACCGCTTTGCTGTCGGGCAGCAGGCGCGGGTCGGCGCCGAAGGTCATGTACACGCCATCGACGTACTGCGCGCCGCCAGCGGTGGACACCAGTTCGTCGGTGACGATGCCGTCATCGGACATGAACTTGACGTCTTTCAGGCCCTGCTCGCGCAGTTGGCGGACCAGCGGGCCAGCCTCTGGGTGCAGGCCGCCGAAGTAGACCACGTCGGCACCGGTGGAGCGGATCTTGGTGACCACGGCGCTGAAGTCTTTCTCGCCGCGGGTCAGGCCTTCGTACAGCACAGGCTTCACGCCGCGTTTTTCCAGTTGCGCCTTGGTCGCGTCGGCCAGGCCCTGGCCATAGGTGTCCTTGTCGTGCAGCACCGCGACTTTCTTGCCCTTGAGCACGTCAACGATGTAGTCGCCGGCGACGATACCCTGCTGGTCGTCACGGCCGCACATGCGGAACATGGCACTGAGGCCGCGCTCGGTCACTTGTGGGTTGGTCGAGCCCGGGGTAATGGCAATGATGCCCGCTTCGTCATACACCTCAGAGGCTGGAATGGTGTTGGAAGAACAGAAGTGCCCCACCACGCCGATCACTTTGTCCTGATCGGCCAGGCGGTTGGCCACGGCCACGGCCTGCTTCGGTTCGCAGGCGTCATCGCCTTTGACCAGGACGATTTTCTCGCCGTTGACGCCACCGGCGGCGTTGATCTTGTCGGCCGCTGCCTGCGCACCTTTCATGTACTGCTCGCCAAACGCGGCGTTAGCCCCGGTCATTGGGCCCGCTACACCGATCTTGACGTCGGCCTGAACATACGAAGAAACACCTAGGGCCGTAGCTACGGCCAGAGCCAGGAAACCTTTCTTGTAAAACGTCTGCGACATGAGGTGGTGCTCCTAGAGTTTTTTTTGGTTGGCACTACAACTTCTCAACCCTGTGCTCAGAGCAAGGGCCGTGCCATAGGGTTTGTCTTCCGGGAAAACACACTGTGCTAGGCGCCAGCAGGCGACCGGCGGCCTTTTCTTTATTGAGCGTGCAACCGTCTGCCACGCGGCAGGCGCCACCACACGTACAGACAAGGAGCAACCGCCCGGTGCCATCATTGCAACCCCGCCAAGTGTTAACGTGCAACCGGCCTGTAACAGCGGACGTCACCGAACTGCACACCGCTGGTGCGCGACTGCTACAGGCGGCACCGTTTCAAGGCTAGCCGGTGCACGGAAAAACACCTCTGTTTTGGCTGTTCCGGCCTCTTCGCGGGCAAGCCCGGACACAACAAGCCCAAAAGGCTGGCACAATGTCCGCCATTCGCCGCTTCCGGAGCCCCACTTGATGAGCGAGAGCGCATTCGCCGAGCGCATCGTGCACAACCTGCTCGACACCGACTTCTACAAACTCACCATGATGCAGGGTGTGCTGCACAACTACCCGGACGCCGACGTCGAATGGGAATTCCGCTGCCGCAACGGTGAGGACCTGCGCCCTTATCTTGGCGAGATCCGCCACCAGCTCGAACTGCTCAGCGACCTCACCCTGGATGATGGCCAGCCGGCCTTCCTCGAGCGCATCAGCTTCCTCAAGCCCGACTTCCTGCGTTTTCTGCGGTTGTTTCGCTTCAACCTGCGCTACGTGCGCATCGGCATCGAAAACGACCAGCTGTTCCTGCGCCTGAAAGGCCCGTGGCTGCATGTGATTCTGTTCGAAGTACCGCTGCTGGCCATCGTCAGCGAAGTGCGCAACCGCCACCTTCACCCACGCATGCGCCTGGCTGAGGCCCGCGACCAGCTGTACCGCAAGTTCGACTGGCTGCGCGCGCATGCCAGTGACGATGAACTGGCCGAACTGCAGGTAGCCGACTTCGGGACCCGGCGGCGCTTTTCCAGCCGTGTGCAGGAAGACGTGGTGCGGGTACTGCGCGACGACTTCCCGGGCCGCTTCGTCGGCACCAGCAACGTCGACCTGGCATGGAAACTGGATATCAAGCCACTGGGCACCATGGCCCATGAATGGATCATGGCCCACCAGCAACTCGGCCCACGCCTGATCGACAGCCAGATCGCCGCGCTGGACTGCTGGGTGCGCGAATACCGCGGGCTGCTCGGCATCGCCCTTACCGACTGCATCACCATGGATGCCTTCCTTGGCGATTTCGACCTGTACTTTGCCAAGCTCTTCGACGGCCTGCGCCACGACTCCGGTGAACCGGTGGCCTGGGCCGAGAAAGCCATTGCCCACTACCAGAAACTGGGTATCGACCCGATGACCAAGACCCTGGTGTTTTCCGATGGCCTCAACCTCACCCGTTCGCTGGAAATCTTCCGTGCCCTGCGCGGTCGCATCAACGTCAGTTTTGGCATCGGCACCAACCTGACCTGCGACATCCCGGGTGTGGCCCCGATGAGCATCGTGCTTAAAATGACCGACTGCAACGGCGCGCCAGTGGCCAAGATCTCGGACGAAGCCGCCAAGACCCAATGCCGCGACGAGAACTTCGTCGCCTACCTGCGCCACGTATTCAAAGTCCCCAGCAAGGAGTAACCCATGCAAGCGGTTCAGCAAGAGATTGCACAGGCACTGAAGGTACAGCCGCCGTTCGCCGACACTGCCGCGCTTGAGGCCGAAGTCGCCCGGCGCGTGGCGTTCATCAAGGACTGCCTGGCCAACGCCCGGCTCAAGACCCTGGTGCTGGGCATCAGCGGTGGCGTCGACTCGCTGACCGCCGCCCTGCTCGCCCAGCGCGCCATCAACGAGTTGCGCGCCGAGACCGGCGACAAGGCCTACACCTTCATTGCCGTGCGCCTGCCGTACCAGGTGCAGCATGACGAGCATGACGCCCAGGCCTGCCTGGACGTGATCAAGGCCGATGAAGTGCACACCGTCGACATTGCCCCGGCAGTGAGGGCGCTGGCCGCTGAGGTTGTAGAACTGAAGAATGGCTCGCCAACCCTGGTGGATTTCGTGGTGGGCAACGTCAAGGCGCGTACGCGCATGGTCGCCCAGTACACCATTGCCGGCGCACGTGCGGGCCTGGTGATCGGTACCGACCACGCCGCCGAGGCGGTAATGGGCTTCTTTACCAAGTTTGGTGATGGTGCCTGCGACCTGGCGCCGCTGAGCGGGCTGGTGAAAAACCAGGTACGGGCCATTGCGCGCAGCTTTGGTGCGCCGGAGTCACTGGTGGAGAAGGTGCCGACCGCAGACCTTGAAGACCTGGCGCCGGGCAAGCCGGACGAAGCGTCCCATGGCGTGACCTACCAGCAGATCGATGCCTTCCTGCATGGTCAGCCGGTTGATCAGGCGGCATTCGACATAATCGTTGCCACCTACCGCAAGACCCAGCACAAGCGCGAACTGCCGTTCGCCCCTTGAAGCTAAGGGGCCGCCTTGCGGCCCCTTACCCGCTTACTTGACGACGACCTTGCCCTTCATCATCGAGATGTGGCCCGGGAAGGTGCAGAAGAAGCTGTAGTCACCACCGGCTTCCAGCTTGGTAGCGTCGAACTTCACTTCGGTTTCTTTCTCAGGCGCACCGATCATCTTGGTGTGAGCGATGATCGCGGCGTTGTCAGCCTTGATGTAGTCCTTGTCCAGGCCCTGGCTCATGCCTTCGGTAGCAATGCCCTGCATGTCGGCAGTCTTGCTGATCACCAGATTGTGGCCCATCACGTTCTTCGGCAGGTTGCCCGAGTGGGTCAGTTTGACGGTGAATTCCTTGCAGCTCTTGTCGACGGTGATTTCCTTGGTGTTGAAGGACATCTGGTCGGTCGAGTCGACAGTTACCGAGCACTCGGCGGCGAAGACAGAGGCGCTGGCGAGGGTCAGCAGGGATACCGCTACAGCTTTCGCAAACATCATGAATCTCCTTGGCAGGGTTTTATCAATTGCGAGACTGCCTGAAACCGTTCAGCCCCTTGCTGATATGGGTCAAGGGGGTGTCAAGAGGCCAGCCAGTAGAATTGTTCAATGGATTGTATACAACCAATCTAAGGGCACATCATGCCCTTTTATTAGACGATGGGACAACCTCTCATTTAGGAGCAATACCAAATGCCCATCTCTGCCTTCCTCAATAGCCTGCTCGCCGCCTATGCCCACGGGGCTACCGGCGCCATCTGCGAATTCTCCCGCCCGGAATGAACGCGGCCTTGGAAGCAACGGGCATGCGCCGTACCCTGTGCACCTGAGTGACAGGAGATGAGCAATGCCCGTACGTTCCGTTTGTGTGTTCTGTGGTGCCAGCATTGGCGCCAACCCTGCTTACCGTGAAGCTGCCGTCGCGCTCGGCCAGGCCATTGCCCGCCGTGGGCTGACCCTGGTGTATGGCGGCGGCGCCGTGGGCCTGATGGGCGTGGTGGCCGACGCGGCCATGGCAGCAGGTGGCGAGGTGGTCGGCATCATCCCGCAAAGCCTGC
Organism: Pseudomonas sp. URIL14HWK12:I5; assembly: GCF_900176445.1. NCBI lineage: Bacteria > Pseudomonadati > Pseudomonadota > Gammaproteobacteria > Pseudomonadales > Pseudomonadaceae > Pseudomonas > Pseudomonas sp. URIL14HWK12:I5. The sequence goes on along the minus strand of NZ_FWXQ01000001.1, from coordinate 722,668 downwards.
TGGACGCTGAAGTCGGCCACAAAGGCCTGACGCGCCTGGAAGTGGTCGATGGCATGCACGCGCGCAAGGCACGCATGGCCGAGCTGAGCGATGCCTTCATCGCCTTGCCGGGTGGGCTGGGTACGCTGGAAGAATTGTTCGAGGTATGGACCTGGGGGCAACTGGGCTATCACGCCAAGCCGCTGGGGCTGCTCGATGTGAACGGCTTCTACGACAAGCTGGGCGGGTTCCTCGACCATATCGTCGAAGAAGGCTTTGTGCGGCAGCAACATCGGGCGATGTTGCTGCTGGCGCAGCAGCCGGATGAACTGCTGGATGGCATGGACAGCTTCATTGCGCCGGTGGCGCCGAAGTGGGTCGACAAGAAGCCTGATTGACCTTGAGATTTCGGGGCTGATTTGCAGCCCCGAAATTCATCAATCAGCGCGGGATCACTGGCTGACGCGGCTTCTTGTTGCCCTTGCCACCCTTGGCTGCTTCCTTGCGCTCTTTGGCCGCCTTCTCGTTACGCGCAAACGCCTCGGCCTTGGCCTTCTCGCGTTTGTCCCACGGCTTGCTGCCATCGCTGGCACGCGGTGGCAGGCCGGTGTGCTGGGTAAGGATCTTCTGATCCTTGCCCACCTTGTGGCTGCCCGCCGGCGTCGAGTTTTTGCGGCGTGCGCTCTGGTAGGTATCGGTCTGCGGCTGGTGCAGCGGGATCAACTGGTGCTTGCCCGGCCCGATCAGGTCGGCACGGCCCATGCGCTGCAGCGCCTCACGCAGCATCGGCCAGCCTTTCGGGTCGTGGTAGCGCAAGAACGCCTTGTGCAGGCGGCGCTGCTCGTCGCTCTTGACGATCTCCACCCCTTCGCTCTTGTAGGTCACCTTGCGCAGCGGGTTCTTGCCCGAGTGATACATGGCCGTGGCCGAAGCCATCGGCGACGGGTAAAACGCCTGCACCTGGTCGGCGCGGAAGCCGTTACCCTTCAGCCACAGGGCCAGGTTCATCATGTCTTCGTCAGTGGTGCCCGGGTGCGCGGCGATGAAGTACGGGATCAGGTACTGTTCCTTGCCCGCCTCTTTCGAGAACTTCTCGAACATGCGCTTGAAGCGGTCGTAGGTGCCGATGCCCGGCTTCATCATCTTGTCCAGCGGGCCACGCTCGGTGTGCTCCGGGGCAATCTTCAGGTAACCGCCCACATGGTGGGTAACCAGCTCCTTCACGTACTCCGGCGACTCGACGGCCAGGTCGTAACGCAGGCCCGAGGCGATCAGGATCTTCTTCACACCCGGCAAGGCACGGGCCTTGCGGTACAGCTCGATCAACGAGCTGTGGTCGGTGTTGAGGTTTTCGCAGATGCCGGGGAACACGCACGACGGCTTGCGGCAGTGCTTCTCGATATCGTGGCTCTTGCAGGCGATGCGGTACATGTTGGCAGTCGGGCCACCAAGGTCGGAGACCACGCCGGTGAAGCCCGGCACCTTGTCGCGCATCTCTTCGATTTCATTCAGGATCGACTCGTGCGAGCGGTTCTGGATGATGCGGCCCTCGTGCTCGGTGATCGAGCAGAAGGTGCAGCCACCGAAGCAGCCACGCATGATGTTCACCGAGAAACGGATCATCTCGTAGGCCGGGATGCGCTCCTTGCCATAGGCCGGGTGCGGCACACGGGCGTACGGCATGCCGAACACGTAGTCCATTTCTTCGGTGCTCATGGGGATGGGCGGCGGGTTGAACCACACATCCACTTCGCCGTGCTTCTGCACGAGGGCGCGGGCGTTGCCCGGGTTAGTCTCCAGGTGCAGCACGCGGTTGGCGTGGGCGTAGAGAACCGGGTCGTTACGCACCTTTTCGAACGACGGCAGGCGGATCACCGATTTTTCACGGGTCACGCTCGGGCTGTCGAGAATCTGCACCACCTTGGCTTCGTTCGGGTCTTCCTGGTCGCCCTTGGCCTGCTCGATCGCGCAGGCCTGGGTGTCCTGGGTGTTCACGTACGGGTTGATGATCTTGTCCACGCGGCCTGGGCGGTCGATACGTGTGGAGTCGATCTCGTACCAGCCTTGCGGGGTATCACGGCGCACGAAGGCAGTGCCGCGCACGTCGGTGATGCTTTCGATTTTCTCGCCGTTGGACAGGCGCTGGGCCACTTCGACCACCGCGCGCTCGGCGTTTCCGAACAGCAGGATGTCGGCGCTGGCGTCGATCAGGATCGAGTGGCGGACCTTGTCCTGCCAGTAGTCGTAATGGGCGATCCGGCGCAGCGAAGCTTCAATACCGCCGAGTACGATCGGCACGTGCTTGTAGGCTTCCTTGCAGCGCTGGCTGTACACCAGGCTGGCGCGGTCCGGACGGCTGCCGGCCAGGCCACCAGGGGTGTAGGCATCGTCCGAACGCATCTTCTTGTCTGCGGTGTAGCGGTTGATCATCGAGTCCATGTTGCCCGCGGCCACACCGAAGAACAGGTTCGGCTCGCCGAGCTTCATGAAGTCGTCTTTCGACTGCCAGTTCGGCTGGGCAATGATGCCCACGCGGAAGCCCTGGGCCTCCAGCAGGCGGCCGATGATGGCCATGCCGAACGACGGATGGTCGACGTAGGCATCACCGGTCACGATGATGATGTCGCAGGAATCCCAGCCGAGCAGATCCATCTCCTCCCTGCTCATCGGCAGGAAAGGTGCTGGCCCGAAGCATTCGGCCCAGTACTTGGGATAGTCGTAGAGTGGTTTGGCTGCTTGCATGTCAGTGACCGGTTCTGGTGTGCAGGGAAATCGCGGGCGCGGAATATAGCACAAATTTTGACCAAATCCGACTGTCTTCGTGGGGATTGGTGGGGGGGCGACCATTGGATGCGGGCTGCGAAGTGCCTGGCTTGAGGTTTGCGGTGGCGCCCACATCGAGCGCCGCGCGGGCGGCGCTCGATTTCATAGGCGCAGAAAATGTTGTGGCGAACACGTGGCGGCCCTCACACCACCTGAAGCCAAACCCTCACTGCCTCATCCCCAACTCAGCATCATCCATCAGCGCCTTGGCCATCGCACTCGGGTAATGGGTAGCCCAGATCATCATCGGCTTCTCATCCATCACCCGGGTGATGATCAACTCGCGCACATACCCCATCCACTCCGAAGATTGCTCTCGGGCATCTCGTGGGTAAACCCACTGGATTACCACAGACTCTACGACTGGCACCTACCAGTGGGAGCGGTCTTGCCCGCGAAAGGCCCGTCCAGGCGATATATCAATGAGGCCTTACAGCGTGCACCTCCCCCTACATCACATAGAACAAAAAATGGCAGGTTCGAAAACCTCCCGTACACAGCCACTATCAAGCAAGCCCAATGGCTTACGGTGCACAGCATTCGTTCCCTGATCGGGATTAACCAGAAAAACTACATTCGCCAAGACCAATCATGACCCGCCCCTCTGCTGGAGGGTCGTAGTCCTTTAAGTATTTTACAAAACATTTATCCCCCTTAACCCTCCATAAGCGTTAACCCATTAATTAATGGATGATTTTTCTACCTCGCAGGAAAATTGTAGGAATAGAACTACGAATACCAGAAAAAATTCCTACGCTAGCTTTCCGCAACAAATTCCGGGCAGCTCTTGAACCAAGAAAAAAACAAGTGATACAAAAGCCCTGCGCAACGAGCGCACTCAAATCAACCTTAAAGGAGCAATAGCCATGGGACGTCGTCGTTCTGAAATCAACATGCCTCAGATCTCTCGCGTGATGAACTACACATTTACCGAATCCGAGGTTGACTTCCTCAACATGCTGTAAGCAATAAGCCAGAAGGGGCTTTGCCCCTTCTAGCCTGACCTAGGAGCTAAAGATGATCACCGAACGCGAGTTGACCACAGAAGAAGCCTACAACCGCCTGACAAAGCTACATCAGCATCTAGGCTTTCACTCGAAAACAAAACTATCAAAAAATAATAACTTGGTCGCCACATGCCACTTATACGACAGCACCTACAGGGAGATCTCTTGCGGAGCAGGAAAGGGGGAGCATTGTGAGCTAGGAGCCCTTGCCGAGAGCCTAGAGCATTACTTCGTCGACAAGGCCATTCCAAACATCATCGAAAGTGACAAAATCCTACAATCCATAGCTCCTTTCGACGACTGGCTACTAAAGTCTATCCCGCCTAGCTGCAAAATACCTTATTTTGCACTTCACGCATTGGACAGCCACAATGAAATAAAAATCCCAGCGATATTGATAGCCCCCTCCTCCAGCAACCTTAAAGCAATTGAGAAAACTGCAGCAGGATTCCTTGCAAAATATGCGAGCAACTCTGGAACAGCTATTGGCTGCACCGAGAGCGAAGCTCTCTTACACGCCATAAATGAAGCTATCGAACGTCACGCCTTGTCAATGTACTATCTATCGCTTTGCAAGCTGAACTCACCCCCAGAAATCTATCGACCCTCCAATTCTTTCCTGGAAGAGACTTTTGCACATGACACCAAGCTTCTCTGCCATGCGAAAAAACTAGATATATACTTAACCCACGATTTCTATGACGTTCCATTTTGCATTGCTATTTCTCGCAGCAAAAAAGAAGGCTCTCTCAGCGGCGTCGGCTCGGGAAGTTCCATAAATCCATCCATTGCAATGTACCGCGCTGTAACTGAACAGATGCAGTGCGAACAGCTTTCTGGACCGAAAGAAAAACAAGAAGATCTCACCACGGAGAAAGTGCTCACCTACTCGGCAAAACTTTCCTCACTTCTGCACCCATGCCCTAAGTACAACGTGCCTGAATATCATCCACCTCGTATAGAGCTAAGCGTACGTGGACAGATCAAGCGCACGCTGATCAACCTGGGCAAGGATAATAAAACTGTATTCTACCGCACACTATATGAGCACCCCAATCTCGCCACAGTCGTACAAGTTTTCATACCCGGACTGGAGCGCTTCCACTTGATAAGGTCCGGAATTCCAGTCGCGCCGCAGAGCGCATTCAAAGGCATAAGGCAATGATATGCATATTTACCGAGGCCTCCTCGCCGCCCTGAGCGCGACCTTAATTCTCAAAGTCGCGACCGTCGTACCTGCCCTGATCCTGGCTGACATTATCGACAACCTGTCTACCTCGGCCACGTCTTCTCTCGTTCTGCTCGGTGCCTTCATATGCCTTGTCGCACTACAAGCCTCGTTGACCCCTTTACAAGCCTGGTGCCTTGCGCGGCTCTGCCAAGAGCGCGTGAAGCAGCTTTCCATGCGCTGGTGCCGAGGGTTGCTGGACAAACGTTTCGAGGCTTATGGACAACTCCATGGCGGAACCTTGGTAAAGGTACTGGATAGAGGAATAACGGCCCAGGAGCGGTGGCTAGGCTTTCTGATTGGCTCGGCGTGGCCGGTCTTGGCCGAAGCAGTGGTGCTGGTCGCGCTGTTTGCGTACCTCGGGGCTACCTCGGTATTGATCGGCCTCGTCCCCTTGAGCTTGGCGTATCTGTGGACAAACGATCGACTGGTGCGCTGGCGTCGCCCCCGTATCGAAGCAGTCAACTCGCGAGAAGACGAACTGGCGGAACAATGGGTTGACACCTTCGCCAGCGCGTCAACGGTCAAGCTGGAAAAGGCCGAGGATGCCGCAATGATTCCGGTCAACCAGACACTATCGGGCTATGCCGACTCGGCGGTAGGGGTTGCCTACAGTGGCGGATGGCTACAGGGCCTGCGCACCCTGTTCATTGGCCTGGGCAGTGGTGGTTTGCTGTTGTGGGGTATCCATGATCAATCCCAGGCAACACCGCATCTGAGCCTGGGCGAGCTTGTTGCCCTCTTTACTCTGGTGAGTGGGTTGCTCGCCGGCGTTGCACAACTGGCGGAAGCCTGGCGATTGCTCGATCAGTTCCGGCTCGACAAACGCAAGCTCGAACACTGGCTGCAACTTCCGGTGTTCGGCCCGACAGAATCCATAAAGGCAGAGCCCTCAGATGAAAACGCAGGGCTTTGCATTACCCCCTGCCAACTCAGCGCTCGAAACGCGCTGCAACTGCTGATCGATGAGCCCTTGGTAATTCGTGCAGGAGAACGGGTTGCGCTGGTTGGGCCCAGCGGGTGCGGCAAGTCCACACTTCTGCATGCGCTGGCAGGAACGGTATTCCAGTTGCGCAGGCATGTTCACTTGCACGGCAGGTGCCTAGCTGCACTCGACGGGCGTGAGCAGTTCAATAGTTTACGACTCTGCCCTCAGGATGCGCACTTCATACCCGGTTCAATGCCCCGGGCGGTATTGTTCGAGCATGCTCATGATCGCGCTCAAATCGAACGATGGCTTGAGTGCCTGGGGCTAAGCAAAGACTGGTACGAGCTTGAACTGGACGCACGCGCAGAATCCATTTCGGGTGGAGAAGCACGCAGGTTGACGTTGCTACGCTTGCTTAACCGGCCCGGCGAATTCAATTTCTTTGACGAGCCCACAGCTGGGCTTGATGCCGGGTCGGCAGAGCGCACCTGGGACCTGTTATTCGAAACATTCCAAGGGAAGGGGTTGATCTGCGTGACGCATGATCAGAGCGCGTTGTCGCGGTTTGACCGGGTTATCACCCTGAGCGAGGGGCGCATCATCAGTCAAGCAAGAACGAAGATCGCTCAGAACACTGAGCCAGCAGGCGCACCGCACACCCTGTGGGAGCGGCTTTAGCCGCGAACACCGGCATAGCCGGTGCATCCTCCGCGATGGATTCTTCGCGGCTGGAGCCGCTCCCACAGAGTTCCTGTTAAGCCGGTAGATATTCGCAGCCTAATTAAACCGCGCTTTATTCATCGTCATCGAAGTTGTACATACCCGGCGCGAGGTTTTCGAAGCGGGTGTACTTGCCGATGAACGCCAGGCGTACGAAGCCGATGGGGCCGTTACGCTGCTTACCGATGATGATTTCGGCCACGCCCTTGTGCTCGGTCTCGGGGTGGTACACCTCGTCGCGGTACACGAACATGATCACGTCGGCGTCCTGCTCGATTGCACCAGATTCACGCAAGTCGGAGTTCACCGGGCGTTTGTTCGGGCGCTGTTCCAGGGAGCGGTTCAGCTGCGACAGGGCGATGACCGGGCAGTTGAATTCCTTGGCCAGGGCCTTGAGCGAGCGGGAGATTTCGGAAATTTCGTTGGTCCGGTTGTCGCCGGCCGACCCCGGAATCTGCATCAACTGCAGGTAGTCGACCATGATCATGGCAATTTCGCCGTGCTCACGGGCCAGCCGACGGGTACGGGCGCGCATTTCCGAGGGGCTGATACCGGCGGTATCGTCGATGAACAGCTTGCGGTCGTTGAGCAGGTTCACCGCCGAGGTCAGGCGCGGCCAGTCATCGTCGTCCAGCTGGCCGGAACGTACCTTGGTCTGGTCGATACGGCCCAGCGACGAAAGCATACGCATGATCAGCGATTCGCCTGGCATTTCGAGGGAGAACACCAGCACTGCCTTGTCGGTACGCAGCACGGCGTTTTCCACCAGGTTCATGGCGAAGGTGGTCTTACCCATCGACGGACGGCCCGCGACGATGATCAGGTCGGCAGCCTGCAGGCCACTGGTTTTTTCATCCAGGTCAGTAAAGCCGGTGGACACGCCGGTGATATCGCTGTCGGAGTTGAACAGCGTATCGATACGGTCGATGGCCATGGTCAACAGTTCGTTGACGCCGACCGGGCCGCCGGTTTTCGGCCGCGCCTCGGCGATCTGGAAGATCTGCCGTTCGGCATCGTCGAGGATTTCTTCGGCGTTACGCCCCTGCGGGTTGAAGGCGTTGTCGGCGATGTCGGTACTGATGCTGATCAGTTGGCGCAACGTGGCCCGCTCGCGAATGATCGCGGCATAGGCCTTGATGTTGGCCACCGACGGGGTGTTCTTGGCCAGCTCGGCCAGGTACGCCAAGCCGCCGATTTGCGATGAGAGGCCTTCTTTGTCCAGTTGCTCATGCAGGGTCACCACGTCGAATGGCTGGTTGGCGTCGGCCAACTTGTGCACGGCACGGAAGATCAGGCGGTGGTCATGCCGGTAGAAGTCGCCATCCGACACCTGATCCAGCACCCGCTCCCAGGCGTTGTTGTCCAGCATCAGGCCACCGAGCACGGCCTGTTCGGCCTCAATGGAATGCGGCGGCACCTTCAGGGCTGCGGTTTGCAGGTCTAGCTGTTCGGAGGTGGTGATCTCGTTCATGGCCACGAAAGAATTCTGGAGGATGAAAAAGACAAAGGGCACGGCCTGTCGAAAACAGGACCGTGCCCGATGTTAACCGCCCGGCTCGCAAGGAGCCAGCCAGTCAGCGCAGCTTAGGCAGCTACGACAACCACGCGTACGGTGGCTTCAACGTCGCTGTGCAGGTGCACGGCTACGTCGTATTCGCCAACCTGACGGATGGTGCCGTTCGGCAGACGAACTTCAGCTTTGGCCACTTCAACGCCGGAGGCGGTCAGGGCGTCAGCGATGTCGTGGGTGCCGATCGAACCGAACAGCTTGCCTTCGTCGCCAGCGGTGGCAGTGATGGTCACTTCCAGCTCGGCCAGTTGGGCAGCGCGGCTTTCAGCCGAAGCTTTCTTGTCAGCGGCTGCTTTTTCCAGCTCGGCGCGACGCTCTTCGAACGCAGCCAGGTTGGCGGCGTTGGCAACGGTGGCCTTGCCGAATGGCAGCAGGAAGTTACGGCCGTAACCAGCCTTAACTTTTACTTTGTCGCCCAGGTTGCCCAGGTTAGCGACTTTTTCCAGCAGGATCAGTTCCATTTGGTAAAACCTCTTAACTTTTAACCTTCACCGTTCGCGGAGTCATTCCCCTTGGGGGACTTGCGACCGCGAAAATCAATCAGGCTGTCGACAATGGCCAAAACCACCAGCAACGGATAAATCAGCTGCATGATCAGCGGCAGCGTCACGTACATGCCCACCAGCCAGAAACCGGCCAGTCGGCCCTGTGCCACCAGCCCGTGCATCAAGGCGATGCCGGCCAGCACCAGAACCAGGCTGGAAGCCGATGCCAGGATGATGAACTGCGGGCCGATAAACGGCGCCACCACCATCACTGCCACCAAGACCGCCATGGTCTGTTTCGGCAACTTCAGTTCGCGAAACTCGCGACCGAAGCCTCCAGGGTTGTACAACGCTGCCTGCCAGTAGCGCGCCAGCATTAACGCCAACACACTGAACAATTGCACCGTCACTGCTGTGGAAGCGACCAGCACAGGGCGGATCAGCTCACCGGAGAGCACCGGTTGCCCTTCGATTTTGGGCATGGCCTCGGCAAACGCCTTGGCCAGCACATCGAAGGTTTGCGCCAGCGCCAGATCAAGCACGAGGCTAAACGCCACGGCGAACACGGCACTGGCCAGCAACACCCGGCTCCAGGGATGCTCGGCACGCAGCATGGCGGCCAGGGCCAGGGCACCCGCAATCACCAGAAAGGTGATGGGATCGCCCATGACCCACACGGCCAGCCCGGCCAGCAGGCCGCCGGCGATGACCGTTGTAGCATCCTTGAACCCACGCCGCAGCAGCACAAGGCTGCTGGCAGCGGCACTCAACCAGAACAGCAGCGGCAGTACCGCGCTGATGACCACCACCAGGGTGGCCTGCACACGACCGCGCATGATGAAACTTGCTAACGCTCGCATGCTAATCCCTTACTGCTTGTCGACGACCCGGTCTCAGCGGCCGTGGCTGTCGGTGTAGGGCAGCAGGGCCAGGAAGCGGGCGCGCTTGATAGCGGTAGCCAGCTGACGCTGATAACGAGCTTTGGTACCGGTGATACGGCTTGGAACGATCTTGCCGGTTTCGGATACGTAAGCTTTCAGGGTGTTGAGATCTTTGAAGTCGATCTCTTTCACGTCTTCAGCAGTGAAGCGGCAGAATTTACGACGACGGAAGAAACGTGCCATTTAATAGGCTCCTCTAAAGGTCCGTGGATTACTCGTCAGCGTTATCGCTGGAGTCGCTGTCATTGCTGTCGTCGCCTTCGGCGGAGTCAGCATGCTCAGGACGCTCGCGACGCTCACGGCGCTCGCTGCGGTTCTCTTCAGCCTTCAGCATCTCGGACTGGCCGGTAACGGCTTCGTCGCGACGGATGACCAGGTTACGGATAACGGCATCGTTGTAGCGGAAGTTGTCTTCCAGCTCGGCCAGGGCCTTGCCGGTGCACTCAACGTTCAGCATCACGTAGTGAGCCTTGTGAACATTGTTGATTGCGTAGGCCAGTTGACGACGGCCCCAGTCTTCCAGGCGGTGGATTTTGCCACCATCTTCTTCGATCAGCTTGGTGTAACGCTCAACCATGCCGCCGACTTGTTCGCTCTGGTCCGGGTGAACCAGGAAGATGATTTCGTAATGACGCATGAATGCTCCTTACGGGTTAGTAGTCTGCCAGGAAATCTGGTCAGACAAGGAGTGAATGACACTGTATGTCTTGCACGGAGGGGAGGCACATGAGCGCCTGCCAGCTCGGCAAGGGGCGCAATTGTAGAGAAGGCGGGGCGGACAAGCAAGGAGGCTGGTGAATATTTGAACAGTCTGAAACATATTCTCAGGCTACCGGCCCTTTCGCGGGTAAAACCGGTCCCGCAGGGATCCCACAGCCTTGAAGACAGTGAAAATCCTGTGGGAGCGGGTTTACCCGCGAAGAGGCCGGAACAGGCTTACGCGATCAGCGCTTGGCTTGCCGCTGGCGCACCGCTTCGAACAGGCAAACCCCGGTCGCCACCGAAACGTTCAGGCTGCTGACGCTGCCACCCATCGGCAACTTCACCAAAAAGTCGCAATGTTCGCGGGTCAACCGGCGCATGCCCTTGCCTTCCGCGCCCATGATCATCACCAGTGGCCCGGTCAGGTCCTGCTGGTAGATCTCCTGCTCGGCCTCGCCGGCAGTGCCCACCACCCACAGGCCACGCTGCTGCAGCTTCTCCAGCGTCCGCGCCAGGTTGGTCACGGCCACCAGCGGGATCACCTCTGCCGCACCGCAGGCCACCTTGCGCACAACCGGCGTCAGGGTGGCCGACTTGTCCTTGGGCACGATCACAGCCGTGGCACCGGCCGCATCGGCCGTGCGCAGGCACGCGCCGAGGTTATGCGGGTCGGTCACACCGTCCAGCACCAGGATCAGCGGCGGCGTTTCGGTGCGCTCAAGCAACTCTTCGAGCATCAACTCGCCCCACACCTGGCTTGGGCTGACCTCGGCGACCACGCCCTGGTGCACGCCCTCTACCCAGGCATCCAGCTCACGGCGTTCAGCCTGGCCGACCGGCACGCGGTTCTCCGCTGCCAGCGCCAGCAAGGTTTCCAGGCGTGGCTCGCTGCGCCCTTCCGACAGCCAGATCTGCTTGACGCGCTTCGGATGGTGCTTCAGCAATGCCTGCACGGCGTGCACGCCGTAGATCTTTTCCAGCTGACTCATGACTTGCTCTTGCTCTTGCGTGGCGCACCGGACTTCGGCGGGCCTTTACGGTGCTTGGTCGGCTTGCCGGAGCCGGAGGCCTTGCCACCTTTGTCCGACTTGCTGCTGGCATGGCCGCCACTGCGTGCCTCGCTCATCAGCGCCTTTTTCATTTCGCGGCTCTTGCGCACTTCGGCGTTACGCTGCACGGCGTCTTTCGGGAAGTACGCCTCGGCGGTTTCGCTCTTGCGGCTACGCGGTTTAGGCGTGGCTTTCGCTTCGGTTACCGGCTGCTGTTCAACCTTGTCGGCTGCTGACGCGGCGCCGCGCTGCTTGCGGCCGATCGGTGCGGCGAGGGTTTTTTCCGACACCTCGAAGTCGATCTTGCGCTCGTCCAGGTCCACACGCATGACCTTCACTTCAATGGTGTCGCCCAGGCGGAAGCTGCGCCCGGTGCGCTCGCCCGACAGACGGTGGTGCACAGGGTCGAAGTGGTAGTAGTCGCCCGGCAGCGCACTGACGTGCACCAGGCCCTCTACGTAAATGTCGGTCAGCTCGACGAACAGGCCGAAACCGGTCACGGCGGTGATCACACCCGGGAAGGTCTCGCCCACGCGATCCTTCATGAACTCGCACTTGAGCCAGTTCACCACGTCACGGGTAGCTTCGTCGGCCCGACGCTCGGTCATCGAGCACTGCTCGCCGAGCTGCTCCAGGGTGTTCTCGTCGTACGGGTAGATACGCGCCTTGGGAATGGTCATGGCGCCAGCACGCTTGACGTGCGGGGTATCGACCTTGGAACGGATGATGCTGCGGATGGCGCGGTGCACCAGCAGGTCCGGGTAACGGCGGATCGGCGAGGTAAAGTGGGTGTACGCCTCGTAGTTCAGGCCGAAGTGGCCATTGTTCTCGGTGCTGTACACGGCCTGGCTCAGCGAACGCAGCATCACGGTCTGGATCAGGTGGAAGTCCGGGCGCCCGGCGATGCTCGCCAGCAGGGCCTGGTAATCCTTCGGTGAAGGGTCCTTGCCTTTGTGCAGGCTCAGGCCCAGCTCACCGAGGAAGGCGCGCAGCTTTTCCAGGCGCTCCGGCGGCGGGCCGTCGTGCACGCGGTACAGGGCTGGCACGCCGTGCTTTTGCAGGAACTCGGCGGTGGCCACGTTGGCCGCCAGCATGCATTCCTCGATCAGCTTGTGGGCATCGTTGCGCACGGTCGGGCGGATTTCCGCGATCTTGCGCTGGTCGCCGAAGATGATGCGGGTTTCCTGCGTTTCGAAGTCGATGGCGCCACGGGTGTGACGGGCATCCACCAGCACCTTGTACAGGTTGTACAGGTTCTTAAGGTCCGGTACGACTTCCTTGTATTCCTCGCGCAGCGCCTTGCCTTCGCGGGTGCGGGCGTGCTCGAGCATGCTGCTGACCTTGTTGTAGGTCAGGCGGGCGTGGGAGTGGATAACGCCTTCGTAGAACTGGTAGTCGACCATTTGGCCGGCTTTGTTCATGGTCATTTCACAGACCATGGCCAGACGGTCGACGTGCGGGTTCAGCGAGCACAGGCCGTTGGACAGCTCTTCGGGAAGCATCGGCACTACACGCTCGGGGAAGTACACCGAGTTGCCGCGCTGCTGAGCCTCGACGTCCAGGGCCGAGCCCAGGCGAACGTAGCTGGACACGTCGGCAATCGCCACATACAGGCGCCAGCCACCGGAGAACAGGCGCAGCTTGCCCAGCGGTTCGCAGTAGACGGCGTCGTCGAAGTCCCGAGCATCCTCACCGTCGATGGTGACGAACGGCAGGTGGCGCAGGTCGACGCGCTTCTCTTTGTCCTTCTCTTCGACTTCGGAGCGGAACTTGCGCGCTTCCTTGACGACAGCATCAGGCCAGACGTGCGGAATGTCGTAGCTGCGCAAGGCAACGTCGATTTCCATGCCCGGTGCCATGTAGTTGCCGATGACCTCGACCACGTCGCCTTGCGGCTGGAAGCGCGGGGTTGGCCAGTGGGTGATCTTGATCTCGACGAACTGACCGATCTTCGCGCCGCCGTTACGCCCGGCGGTTACTAGCACTTCCTGCTGGATCTTCGGGTTGTCCGGGGTTACGTAGCCAATGCCACCTTCTTCGAAGTAACGGCCGACCACGCTTTCGTGGGCACGGGAGATGACCTCGACGAGCGCACCTTCGCGGCGGCCACGGCGGTCGACGCCAGAGACACGGGCCAGGCCGCGGTCACCGTCGAACACCAGGCGCATCTGCGACGGGCTGAGGAACAGGTCTTCGCTGCCGTCATCGGGAATAAGGAAGCCGAAGCCATCGCGGTGGCCGGAGACGCGACCACAGATCAGGTCCAGCTTGTCTACCGGGGCATAAGTGCCACGCCGGGTATAGATAAGCTGGCCGTCGCGCTCCATGGCACGCAGGCGGCGGCGCAGGGCTTCGATCTGGTCTTCTTCGTACAGACCGAACTCGGCCGCCAGCTCCTCACGCGCGGCCGGTTCGCCACGGTCGGCGAGGCGCTGCAGGATCAGCTCACGGCTGGGGATAGGGTTGTCGTATTTTTCCGCTTCGCGAGCGGCCTCGGGATCGAGGGATTGCCAATCGGCCATCAGAAGGGGTTCACCTTGGGGTATATAGATATGAATTCTGGCATAGGCGTATTGAAACCGGAAATGTCAGCCTTGGACAGCCCCACCGGCGCTTCCGGCGAACAGGAATAGGCCTGCGGAATCAACAAGTTGAATTTTTTGAAATTTTTTTCGCTTGGGGGGTTTACAGCCCCCCGGACCGTCCGTATAGTGCGCACCACAACGACGGACAACCCCGAAGTTGTAGTAGAGATGAACGACGCTGTAAAGCATCAAGTAACCTCGAATGTGTGCCCAGGTGGCGGAATTGGTAGACGCGCTGGTTTCAGGTATCAGTGGCTTAACGGCCGTGGAAGTTCGAGTCTTCTCCTGGGCACCAAATATTTTCAAGTAATAGATGACCAAGGATCTGTTACTGCTGTGTGAAGCTGACAATAGTCGCCTTCTGCAGATGATGTAAAGCTTTGCCCAGGTGGCGGAATTGGTAGACGCGCTGGTTTCAGGTATCAGTGACTTAACGGTCGTGGAAGTTCGAGTCTTCTCCTGGGCACCATACAAAAACCCACTAGCTTGCTAGTGGGTTTTTTCTTGCCTGCGTTTTTTGTATCCCTCCTCTTTCGGTCATAGGTGCAAACCTGTGCCGCCCTCTTGGCGGGCACGCCCGCTCCCACAGAATCATCACAGGCCTTCCGGGTAGTGAAATACCTGACACCTTCAGACTGTTACACCTTGGTCTGACCATGAATTTCTCGTCACCCGGCCACTTGAGAAACGATTTCGTTTACCATTGTTTCCAAATATGTAGCCGTAAGCGAGGAAGTACCCGCATGACGATCCGCCCGCAACCGCTGATGCGTACCTTGGCCGCCACCGTGCTGAGCCTGGTCATCGGCGCTCCGGCCGCCATGGCAGACGCACCGGTCACCCTGACCATGTACAACGGTCAGCACAAGGAAATCGGCGAAGCCATCGCCAAGGCCTACGAGGCCAAGACCGGCATCCACATCGATATCCGCAAGGGCAGCAGCAACCAGCTGGCCAGCCAGATCATCGAGGAGGGCGACCGTTCGCCAGCCGACCTCATCTACACCGAAGAGTCCCCGCCCCTGAACAACCTGGGCGAACTGGGCCTGCTGGCGAAGATCGACGACGCCACCGCGAACATGGTGCCCAAGGAGTATGTGGGCGCCAACGGCACCTGGATGGGCATCACCGCGCGCACGCGCATCGTGGTGTACAACCCGAAGAAGGTCGATGAAAAAGACCTGCCGACCACAGTGATGGACTTCGCCAACCCTGAGTGGGAAGGCCGCGTCGGCTACGTACCCACCAGCGGTGCATTCCAGGAGCAGGCCGTGGCCATCCTGAAGATGCATGGTCGTGAAGCCACCGAAGAATGGCTGACCGGCCTGAAAGCCTTCGGCAAAACCTACACCAACAACATGGTCGCCCTCAAAGCCGTGGAAAAAGGTGAAGTGGCTGCGGTACTGGTGAACAACTACTACTGGTACGCACTTGAGCGCGAACGCGGCAAGCTCGACACCAAGCTCTACTACCTGGCAGATGGCGATGCCGGCAACCTGGTGACCATCTCTGGCGCCGCTGTGGTCAAGGCCAGCAAGCACCCGAAAGAAGCCCAGGCACTGCTCAACTGGATGGCCAGCGAAGAAGGCCAACGTGTGATCACCCAGACCACCGCCGAGTACCCGCTGCACAAGGGCATGGTTTCCGACCGGGGCCTGAAGCCGTTCGAGGACCTGCGCCCGCCGAAAATCTCGCCAGCCGACCTGGGCAATGCCGAGGAAGCCATCGAGCTTGAACGCGAGGTCGGCCTGCTCTGATGACCGCCGCCCTGTCCGAGCCGGCGCCGGTACGCTTCGTACCGCGCCGCAAGCGCCCCTCCATCTGGGTGGTGCTGCCTGTGCTGTTTCTGGTGGCGATGAGCTTGCTGCCGCTGCTGTATGTCGCCATCAAAGCCTGGGAAGCCGGCTGGCGTGAAGCCTTGCACCTGCTGTGGCGCCCCTTTGTCTGGGGGCTGATGCGCAATACCCTGATGCTGATGGTCGGGGTGACATTGGCCTGCATGGTGGTCGGGCTGGCCCTGGCCTGGCTGCTGGAGCGCAGCAACCTGGCTGGCCGCCGGCTGTGGGGCGTGGTGCTTTGCCTGCCCTTCGCTGTGCCGTCGTTCGTCAGCAGTTTCACCTGGGTGTCGCTGAGCTCGGACTTCGAAGGGCTGGGCGGGGCCATCCTGGTCATGGCCCTGTCCAAGTACCCATTGGTGTTCCTGCCGGTGGCCGCCACCCTGCGCAACCTCGACACCTCGCTGGAGGAGTCGGCGCGCACCCTGGGTTGTAGCCGCTGGGGCGTGTTCATCAAGGTCACCTTGCCGCTGCTGTGGCCCTCGATGCTCGGCGGAGCGCTGCTGATCGCCCTGCACATGCTGGTGGAGTTCGGTGCGTTGTCGATCCTCGGCCTGCAGACCTTCACCACGGCGATCTACCAGCAGTTCGAACTGGAATTCAGCAATGCCAACGCGGCCATGCTGTCTGCCGTGCTGTTGGCGATGTGCCTGGTGATGCTGTGGCTGGAATTGCGTGTACGTGGCAAAGCCCGCCATGTGCGCATCGGCCAGGGCGTGGCACGCCGCGCGCAGCCCGTGCGACTGCGTGGCTGGGCCGTACCGGCGCAGCTACTCTGCGTGGCCCTGGCAGTGCTGGGCAGCGGTATCCCACTGGCCATGCTCGGCTACTGGCTGAGCGTGGGTTCGTCGGCAGCCTTCCCGGTGGGAGCCATCTCCAAGGCGCTGTTCACCTCGCTGTCGGTGTCGCTTGGCGGTGCCGGTTTCTGTGTGCTGCTGGCGCTACCGATCAGCTTCCTGGTGGTGCGCTACAAAGGCCGTCTGGCGATCTGGGCCGAGCGCTTGCCGTACCTGCTGCACGCCCTGCCCGGCCTGGTGATTGCACTGACCTTGGTGTTCTTCGCCCTGCACTATGTGCCGGCGCTGTACCAGACCACGGCGTTGCTGCTGCTGGCTTATGCGCTGCTGTTCCTGCCATTGGCGCAGTCACCGGTGCGCACTGCGTTGAACAAGGCCTCGCCATCACTGGAGGAAGCCGCGCGCACCTTGGGTGCCAGCAGCTTCACGGCATTCTGCCGGGTGACCTTGCCGATCATCTTCCCGGCCATGGCGGCAGCGTTTGCGCTGGTGTTTCTGGATGCCATGAAAGAACTGACAGCTACCCTGCTGCTCAGCCCGACCGGGATGACCACCCTGGCTACCGAGGTGTGGGCGCATACGGCCAACGTCGAGTTCGCGGCGGCGGCGCCCTATGCAGCCTTGCTGATCGTGGTGTCAGGCCTGCCGGTTTATCTGCTGACCACGCGGATGTACCTGAACAAGGCATAAACCTCGCAGCCCTCATCGCCGGCAAGCCAGCTCCCACAGGTACAGCACCGCCCTCAAGGCCTGTGTAATACCTGCGGGAGCGGGCACGCCCGCTCCCACAAAGCCCGGGTTACGCCCTGAACTGACCCAGGCTCGCCCGCAACTGCGCAGCCAGGTCATCCAGCACCTTGCTGCTGGCCGTGGTCTGCATCACTACTTCGGCCGACCGCTCGGCCTGGGCATGGATAGTCTCCACCCGACCACGCACCGCCTGCGCCCCGCTCGCCTGCTGCTCGGCCGCACGGGTAGCCAGGCCGATAGCTGCGTGAACCTGCTCCACCGCCGCCTGCACAGACTGCTGACGGCGCTCGTTGTCACGCAGCACCAGCAGCCCTTCGCTGGCCTTCAGACCGGCCTGGCTGATCGTCGCCACGGCCTCCTTGGCGCCCTTCTGCAGCGCAGCGATATGCGCCTGGATATCCCCCGTGGAGCTTTGCGTCTTGCTCGCCAACGCCCGCACCTCATCAGCCACCACGGCAAAGCCGCGCCCGGTCTCACCGGCCCGGGCCGCTTCGATGGCCGCATTCAACGCCAGCAGGTTGGTCTGCTCGGCGATGCCGTGGATCACCGTCAGCACTACTTCGATCTGCTCACTCTGCTTGGCCAGGCGCTCGATCACCTGAGAGCCCGTCTCTACCTGGCCAGCCAGGTTTTCGATCAGCCCTGCGAGCTGGGTCGAGGTGCGGCTGTTTTCATCGGTGGCCTGGCGGATATCCACCACCTGTTTCAATGCTGCCTGCATCGCATGGCTTTCGGCCTGGGCTTCATCGGCCATGCTCGAAAGGTCACGCAGGCTGGCCGCCACTTCGTCACGCTGCAGCGCAGCAGCAGCATCGGCACCGGCATTACGCTGGGCCATCGCGCCAATTTCCACACCGGTACGCTGGGCGACCTCGCCCGCCTCGCGCACGATCGGTTGCAACTTGTCGACAAAGCGGTTCACGGCCGAAGCCATGTCGCCGATCTCGTCCCGGCTGTCGAGTGGCACACGCTTGGTCAGGTCGCCCTCGCCTGCCGCCAGGTCGTCAAGGGCAGCAATCAGCAGGCGCAGCTTGCTCAGCACACGACGACCAAGCACCACGGCCACCACCAGCAACACGCCCAGGCCAACCAGCACCAGGCCCAGACCAATGCGCCAGCGCAGCTCGCCGGCAGCATCGCGAACGGTTTGCGCGGTGTTGGCCTGCATGGCAGCAGCACTGCCCTGTGCTTTTTCCAGCCGTTCACGCAGGGTTTTGCCGCTGTCCGCGGCAGCACCGACCAGGCTGTCGCCTACCAGTTGCTCGCCACTGGCGATCAGTGCCGCGAAGCGCTGATCGAGCGCCTTCAGTTCCTGCTCGATACCCGCTGTGGAAACCCCCATCACTACCTTGCCGATTTCGGCGCCATTGGGGCTGATCGAAGCCTCGACGAAATAAACGGCAGGATCGCGCCGAGCTGCATCGATCACTTTGTCCAGCGCTCGCTCGCCCTGGCCTTTTTCCATCAACGCCTGGTTGATCGGGTTTTGCCGGTTCAGATAGCGGGTGAGGTGCTGGCCCTGGGCGTCGTCGTACACCACGAACAGCACGTTGGGATTGCGCTGGGCACGCCGTGCAAAGTCTGAGAGCACCGGCACATCGTTGTCCCAGATGGCACGCGGGGCAACCGAGGCCAGCAGCTCTGCCATATCGTTGGCGGAGTCCTTCAGGTTCTTTTCCAGGGTGCTACGCAGTTGCTGCTGTTCGCTTTGCAGGCGTGCCGACAACCCTGCACTCAGGCGCTGACGGGTACTGCTGGACAGACTGTCCAGGCCCGAGCGCACATCTTGCCCGGCTTGCTCCAGTTCGCCGGCCAACTGACGGCTGTCATTGCCCAGGCGTTCGCCAAGGTCGGCCTCCAGGGCAGTGACCGTGCTTCGGGTAAGCGCAACGGCAACCAGCACCTGCACCAAAAGAGCGATACCAAGGGCAACAAACACAGGCCGCAAAAGGCGGCTTCGTAACAGTGAGAGGATGGCAGACACGGTGTAACCCTCGTGTTTTCTGGCGCCACTATTTTGATGGCATCTACAGAAACTTCTTACAGCAAGGGTTGTGCCGGAGACAGCAGGCATAAACGCCAAGGTTCAGCCAGGTGGTAAGCTGCTTTCGCTCGGCGCAGAAATGAAAACGCCGCAGCCCCTTTCAGGGCCACGGCGTCAGATCAGCCTGGAGGGCAGATCAGGCGAACGGATGGCGCAGCACGATGGTCTCGTTGCGGTCCGGGCCGGTAGAAATGATGTCGATCGGCGCGCCGATCAGGTCTTCGATGCGCTTGATGTAGGCGCGAGCGTTGGCCGGCAGCTCTTCCAGGGTTTTAACGCCCACGGTCGACTCGCTCCAGCCTGGCATCTCTTCGTACACCGGCTCCAGGCCGATGTAGCTGTCGGCATCGGACGGCGCGTCGATGACAGCACCGTTCTCGTTCTTGTAGCCAACGCAGATGTTGATGGTTTCCAGGCCGTCCAGTACGTCCAGCTTGGTCAGGCAGATGCCCGAGATGCTGTTGACGTCGATGGCGCGACGCAGGATCACGGCATCGAACCAGCCGCAACGACGGGCACGGCCAGTGGTGGAACCGAACTCGTGGCCACGCTTGGCCAGGGTAGCGCCGGTTTCGTCGAACAGTTCGGTCGGGAACGGACCGGAACCTACGCGAGTGGTGTAGGCCTTGGTAATACCCAGGATGTAGTCCAGGTACATCGGGCCAACACCGGAGCCGGTGGAGATACCGCCAGCGGTGGTGTTGGAGCTGGTGACGTACGGGTAGGTACCGTGGTCGATGTCCAGCAGCGAGCCCTGGGCACCTTCGAACATGATGTCCTTGCCAGCGCGGCGCAGGTTGTGCAGTTCGGCGGTGACGTCCAGCATCATCGGCTTGAGCTGTTCAGCGTAGGCCATGCACTCGTCCAGGGTTTGCTGGAAGTCGATGGCCGGCTCTTTGTAGTAGTTCACCAGCTGGAAGTTGTGGTAGTCCAGCAGCTCACCCAGCTTGGCCGCGAAACGCTCGCGGTGGAACAGGTCGCCTACGCGCAGGCCGCGGCGCGCAACCTTGTCTTCGTAGGCAGGGCCGATGCCACGGCCGGTGGTGCCGATCTTGGCTTCGCCACGGGCTTTTTCGCGGGCCTGGTCCAGGGCCACGTGGTACGACAGGATCAGCGGCGCAGCCGGGGAGATGCGCAGGCGCTCGCGCACCGGTACGCCCTTCTCTTCCAGCTTGGTGATTTCACGCATCAGGGCATCCGGGGCAACGACCACGCCGTTGCCGATCAGGCACTGTACGCCTTCACGCAGGATGCCGGACGGAATCAGGTGCAGAACGGTCTTTTCACCGTTGATCACCAGGGTGTGACCCGCGTTGTGGCCACCCTGGTAGCGCACTACGGCGGCAGCATGTTCGGTCAGCAGATCGACGATCTTGCCTTTGCCCTCATCACCCCACTGGGTGCCCAGGACGACGACATTCTTACCCATTACATTGGTCCTCATTCACGCAAACTTGGTTGCCGGCCTGTTGCCGACGCAGAAACTCACTGGGCCAGCGGCAGAACCTGCCAGCGCCCGTCTTGCTGAATCAATTGCCGATCACAATCCGCCTCGAGAGCAGCACTCAACGGCTGGCCAGGCAGGGCCTGGACCACACGCTGGCCCTCGCTGCGCAACTGGCAGACTTGCTGCCAGAGGGCCGCATCACCACTGTCCGGCATCCAGATGCCGCCCGCTGGCAATACGACCTCCGCTCGCCCCAGTGTGACCAGGGTCTTCAAATCCGTGGAGAAACCGGTGGCCGGGCGCGCCCGGCCAAAGTCGGCGCCGATGTCGTCGTAACGCCCGCCCTGGGCGATCGACTGACCTTCGCCCGGTACGAACACGGCGAACACCACGCCCGTGTGATAGTGGTAACCGCGCAATTCGCCGAGGTCGAAGTACAGCGGCAGGTCCGGGTAGCGCGACGCCAGGCGGTCAGCGATCGCCAGCAGGTCGTCCAGCGCGGCCAGCACGCTGGCCGGGGCACGGCCCAGGCGCACGCGGGCTTCGGCCAGCACTTCACGGCCACCGCACAGCTCGACCAGGGCGCGCAGCATGTTGCCCAGGTCTTTCGGCAGGTCGGCGGTCAGCGCCTGCACTTCATCGACAGCCTTGCGTTGCATGGCGTCGAACAGCTGCTGCTCCACCGCACCGGACAGGCCGGCGGCACGGGCCAGGCCACGGTAGATACCAACGTGGCCCAGGTCCATGTGCACATCCGGCACATCGGCCAGCTGCAGCGTGGCGAGCATCAGGCTGATGACTTCGACATCACTGGTAGGGCTGGCATCGCCGTAAAGCTCGGCACCCAGCTGGATCGGGCTGCGCGAGGTCGACAGTGCACGCGGCTGGGCGTGCAGCACGCTACCGGCATAGCACAGGCGGCTCGGGCCTTCACGGCGCAGGGTGTGGGCGTCGATGCGCGCCACCTGCGGAGTGAAGTCGGCGCGGAAGCCCATCAGGCGGCCGGACTGTGGGTCCACCACCTTGAAGGTGCGCTGATCCAGGTCCTGGCCGGCGCCGGTGAGCAGCGACTCCAGGTACTCGATATGCGGGGTGACGACCAGTTCGTAGCCCCAACTCTGGAACAGGTCCAACACCTGGCGGCGCGCGATCTCGATGCGCGCAGCTTCAGGTGGCAGTACTTCCTCGATGCCATCTGGCAGCAGCCAGCGGTCTACCGTTGCCATTACGCCATTTCCCCTCTGGTCCGGGCGGCTTGCCAGCAGGCGAGCCGTCAGTAAAGCCGGTATCGCGCACAGCAGCGGGCAGCACTGATCCCAGCGCAGCCACCGTACCCGATACCCTCGAATTGCCTTGCGAGCTGACCAAACCGTCAACTGGCGCGTTGCCAATCAACCTTGCAGACGCAAAAAAGCCGGGAAATTTCCCGGCTGCCTCATCATACACCCCTTTTCATTCAGGATGCACCCCGCCTGGTGTTTTAGCTGCCAGGCGGGGCGCCGCTGCATGAAAATCAGGGCCTGAGCATCACGGCTTGCTCTTGTCCAGGTAACGGAAGAATTCGTTCTTCGGGTCCAGGACCAGCACGTCGCTCTTGCTCGAGAAGCTCTCGCGGTATGCCTGCAGGCTACGGTGGAACGCATAGAAATCAGCGTCCTGGCTGTAGGCCTTGGCATAGATGGCGGCCGCCTGAGCGTCGCCGTCACCACGGGTTTCTTCTGCTTCGCGGTAGGCCTCGGCCAGCAGCACACGGCGCTGACGGTCGGCGTCGGCACGAATACCTTCAGCCAGCTCGTTACCCTTGGCACGGTGCTCGCGCGCTTCACGCTCACGCTCTGTGCTCATGCGGTCGAACACGCTGCGGTTGACTTCCTTCGGCAGGTCGATGGCCTTGACGCGCACGTCGACCACTTCAATGCCCAGCTCCTTGTTGGCCATGCGGTTCAATGATGCAGTGATGTCAGCCATCAGTGCGTCACGCTCACCGGAAACCACCTCGTGCAGGGTACGTTTACCGAACTGGTCGCGCAGGCCGCTTTCCAGACGACGCGACAGACGCTCGTCGGCGATCTGCTTCATGCCGGACGTGGCGGTGTAGAAGCGCTCCGCATCCTTGACGCGCCACTTGGCGTAGGCGTCGACCATCACCGCTTTCTTCTCCAGGGTCAGGAACCGCTGGGTCGGGGCGTCGAGGGTCATGAGGCGGGCGTCGAACTTGCGCACCTGGTTCACGTACGGGATCTTCACGTGCAGGCCCGGCTGAACATCTGCCTGGACCACCTTACCGAAGCGCAGCAGTACCGCACGCTCGGTCTGGGACACGATGTAGAAGCTGTTCCAGGCCACGATGGCGAGAACCACGGCGGCGATCAGGGCGATCAGCGATCTATTGCTCATCAGCGGCTCTCCCTAGTACGCAGCGGCTGCTGTTGCTGTTGCAGGTCCTGCGCCGCACGGGCGGCCGCATCGTTGACCGATGGCGACACGCTGGTGGTTGGCGCGGACGGGTTGCGGCTGCCTTCGACCATCTTGTCCAGTGGCAGGTAGAGCAGGTTGTTCTGCCCGTCCTTGGTCGCCACCATGACCTTGCTCGAATTGCTGTAGACCTCTTGCATGGTCTCCAGGTACAGACGCTGACGGGTCACGTCAGGTGCCTTGTGGTACTCGGCGACCAGCTTGGTGAAGCGGTCGGCCTCACCCTTGGCCCGGGCAATGACTTCGTCGCGGTAACCGTTGGCGTCCTCGATGATGCGCTGGGCCTGACCACGGGCTTCCGGCACCACGCCATTGGCGTAGGACTCGGCCTGGTTGCGGGCACGCTGCTCGTCTTCGCGGGCACGGATCACGTCGTCGAAGGCTTCCTGCACTTCACGCGGGGCCGCCGCGCTCTGTACGTTGACCTGGGTGACGGTGATACCGGTACGGTAGTTGTCGAGGAAGCGCTGCAGGCGCTCGCGGATATCCACGGCCATCTGCTCACGGCCTTCGGTGAGCACCTGATCCATCGAGGTGGAACCCACCACGTGGCGCAGGGCACTGTCGGTCGCGTGCTGCAGGCTTACCTCAGGCTGGTCGACGTTGAGCACGAAGTCCTGCAGGTTGCTGATCTTGTACTGGACGGTCAGCGGAACCTCGACGATGTTCTCGTCTTCGGTCAGCATCTGGCCCTGCTTGGTGTAGGCACGCTCACGCGTGACGTTTTCCATGTACTTGCGATCGATCGGCGGGAAGTAGATGTTCAGGCCGGGACCGACCGTCTCATAGTACTTGCCGAAGCGCAGCACCACAGCCTGCTCCTGCTCGTCGACCACGTACACGGCGCTGTACAGCCAGATGGCAGCCAGCACCGCCAAGCCAATGCCCAGCAGGCCAAGGCCACCGCCCTTGCCGACATTGCGGTCACCGCCGCCACGTTTCTTGCCACTGCCGAACATGCCATTCAGGCTGTCCTGCAATTTGCGGAAGGCCTCGTCCAGATCCGGCGGACCTTTCTTGTCACCACCACCGCCACCGCCACCACGGCGGCCGCCCCAGGGATCCTGATTGTTCGAGTTGCCACCCGGCTCGTTCCAAGCCATAGCGCTCTCCATCTGATAAAGCAAAGACGCGCCCACGGCGCGCCGTCCAATGCTACAGAATGCCTGTCACTGCTGCCCGGCGACCTCGACGAGCATTTATTGCAAAGTGTGTTGCTCGACAAACACTTGCGGCTCCATGCCTTCGCGGCTGACCAGGCGATTCAGTTCGACCATGGGCAGTCGCACGCTCAGCAGGCTGCGCCCCTCTTCATCATGCTCTTCACTCTGCACGGCACCCAAGGCAAAGAATTGCGCGCGCAAACGGGCAAAACGCTGCTCCAGGCACAGGGTACCGACAAACAGATCATCCCCCAGCAACTCGGCAATTGCCTGGCCGACCAGCTCCAGGCCACGCCCATCGCGTGCCGATACCCAGACCCGTTCCGGCTTGCCATCGGCGTTGCGCTGGATCTGCGGCTCGACATCTTCGAGCAAGTCGAGTTTGTTATACACCTCGAGGATCGGCAAGCCTTCGGCACCAATCTCGCCCAACACAGCCAGCACCTGCTCGATCTGTTCCATGCGCTCAGGCTCATGGGCGTCGATCACATGCAGCAACAGGTCGGAGTTGCTCGACTCTTCGAGCGTAGCCCGAAATGCCTCGACCAGCTTGTGCGGCAGGTGGCGAATGAAGCCCACGGTGTCGGCCAGCACGATCGGCCCCAGGTCGTTCAGCTCAAGCCGGCGCAAGGTCGGGTCGAGCGTGGCGAACAACTGGTCTGCGGCGTACACCTCGGATTCGGTCAGGGCGTTGAACAGCGTGGACTTGCCGGCGTTGGTGTAACCCACCAGCGACACCGACGGGATGTCTGCGCGCTTGCGCCCACGGCGCGCCTGCTCGCGCTGGCTGCGTACCTTTTCCAGGCGTGACTTGATCTGGCGTATGCGCACCCGCAACAGGCGGCGGTCGGTTTCCAGCTGGGTTTCACCCGGGCCGCGCAGGCCGATACCACCCTTTTGTCGCTCAAGGTGGGTCCAGCCGCGCACCAGCCGCGTGCTCATGTGCTCCAGCTGGGCCAGTTCGACCTGCAGCTTGCCTTCATGGGTACGCGCCCGTTGGGCGAAGATATCGAGGATCAGCCCGGTACGGTCGAGCACACGACACTCGAACACACGTTCAAGGTTGCGCTCCTGACTGGGCGTGAGGGTGTGATTGAAAATCACCAGGTCTACCTGCTCGGCATGGACCAGGTCGTGCAATTCCTCGACCTTGCCACTGCCAATCAGGTATTTGGCGGAAGGCTGATGCCTTGACACCGTGACCAACGAGACGATGTCGGCACCGGCCGACAATGCCAACTCCTGAAACTCCTGCGGGTCTTCGCGCGCCTCAGGGTTCTGACCTTCCAAGTGAACGAGCAATGCCCGCTCACCACCACCGTGGCGCTCAAAGAACAATGCAGGCTCCTATCAGGCGTTGCCTGGCTCGCTGTCGCCGTGTTCGGAATCGGACGGGCTTGGCAGGCGAACCGGACGGGCAGGCACGACAGTCGAAATGGCGTGCTTGTAGACCATCTGGCTGACGGTGTTTTTCAGCAGTACCACGAACTGGTCGAAGGATTCGATCGAGCCCTGCAGCTTGATGCCGTTGACCAGGTAGATGGATACCGGGACCTTTTCTTTTCTCAAGGTGTTCAAGTAAGGGTCTTGTAGCGAATGCCCTTTTGACATATGCCGCACTCCTGTAAGGATAAATAATAGAAAATCAATAAAATCGATAAATTAGGCCGCCCCTTCGCAAGAATAGACGGCAATCAGCAGGGACTCAGCTCAATATGGAGATGGCCCCAAGGTATTTCAAGGTGCGGGACAGATTGTCGCAGGCCAGGCTGTCAAGCCAGTGTACGTCAGGCCAGCCACGCAACCAGGTGAACTGCCGCTTGGCCAGCTGCCTGGTTGCAATGATACCGCGTTCACGCATCTCATTCTCAGTCAGCTTGCCATCCAGGTAATCCCAGACCTGCCGATACCCCACTGCCCGTATAGACGGCAGCCCGGCGTGCAAGTCACTTCTGGCTCGCAGCGATCGGACCTCGTCAACGAAGCCCTGTTCCAGCATCTGCGAAAATCGTAACGCAATTCGCTGATGCAAAATGTGACGATCTGTAGGAGCAATCGCCAAACTGGCGACAGTATAGGGCAAATGTCCGTCAGCGCCTGCGTCTGCGCCGCGACTTTCCGCGAATTGACGTTGGCGATGAGCCGTCATGCTCTCGCCACTCACCCGGTACACTTCCAGCGCCCGGATCAGTCGCTGCGGGTCATTGGGGTGGATGCGCGCCGCTGACACCGGGTCAACCTCGGCCAGCTGGCGGTGCAACTCGGCCAGGCCCAGCGCTTCGGCCTGAGCCTCCAGCTCGGCGCGCACGGCAGCGTCTGCCGCCGGCATGTCTGCCAAGCCATCGATCAACGCCTTGTAGTAGAGCATGGTGCCGCCCACCAGCAGCGGTATCTTGCCGCGTGCAGTGATCTCGGCCATGGCCTCCAGGGCGTCAGCACGGAACTGCGCGGCCGAATAGCTCTCGGCCGGGTCGCGGATGTCGATCAGCCGGTGCGGGTGGGCAGCGAGGATTTCTTTCGGCGGTTTAGCCGAGCCGATGTCCATACCGCGATAGACCAGCGCCGAATCGACGCTGATCAGCTCGCAAGGCAGCACTTGGGTCAGCTCGATAGCCAGGTCGGTCTTGCCGGCCGCCGTAGGGCCCATCAGGAATATTGCAGGGGGCTTGCCGCTCATTTCATCGACCGCGCAGGAAGAGTTTGTCCAGGTCGTCCAGGCCCATCTGGGTCCATGTGGGACGGCCATGGTTGCACTGGCCGCTGCGCTCGGTGTTTTCCATGTCGCGCAGCAGGGCGTTCATCTCGGGAATGGCCAGGCGCCGGTTGGCGCGCACGGCGCCGTGGCAGGCCATGGTGCCGAGCAGTTCGTTGAGGTGCGCCTGGATACGGTCGCTGGTGCCGTACTCCATCAGGTCGGCGAGCACATCCTGCACCAGCCGGTTGGCCTGCGCCTGCTTGAGCAAGGCCGGGATCTGGCGGATCGCCAGGGTCTCCGGGCCCAAGCGCTGAAGCTCGAAGCCCAGGCGCTGGAACCACTGCGCGTGTTCTTCGGCGCAGTCCGCTTCGCGCTGGCTCAGGGCCAGGGTTTCAGGCACCAGCAGCGGTTGCCCGCTCAGGCCTTCGCTGGCCATGGCCACCTTCAGGCGCTCGTACATGATGCGCTCGTGGGCGGCGTGCATGTCCACCAGCACCAGGCCAACGGCGTTCTCAGCGAGGATGTAGATGCCCTTGAGCTGCGCCAGCGCGTAGCCCAGCGGGGGAATGTCACCCTGGCTTTCGGGAAGGGCCGTTGCCGGCGCCGCACCGTTTTCCAACGGCTTGTAAAACTCGCGATACACCGCCTGCGCTTCGGCAGCCGGCACCGGCTGTGAGGGGCGTGGGGTGTACTGATACTGGTAGCCCGCACCACTGCCGCCATTGGAGAACGACTGCTGCGGGGCACGAGGCTGCTCAAGCACCGGCGAAGCCAGGCGCATTTCGCCCTGCGGGCCGAACTCACCGGCCTGCGGGCCAGTGGGACGGACCACCTCAGGCACGGCGGCAGGCGCGGCCAGCTGGTCTTCCGGGCGCACATCGGCCAGGGCACGGTGCAGGGTGCCATACAGGAAATCATGCACCGAACGCCCTTCGCGGAAGCGCACTTCGTGCTTGGTCGGGTGCACGTTGACGTCGACGCCGTTGGGCTCCAACTCCAGGAACAGCACGAAGGTCGGGTGCCGGCCATTGAACAGCACGTCGCGGTAGGCCTGGCGCACGGCGTGGGCGACCAGCTTGTCACGCACTGCGCGGCCATTGACGAAGAAGTATTGCAAGTCTGCCTGGCTGCGCGAGAAGGTCGGCAGGCCGACCCAGCCCCACAGGCGCAGGCCGTTGCGCTCGACGTCGATCGGCAGCGCCTGCTCCATGAAGCCCGGGCCGCAGATGGCACCTACCCGCCGGGCACGCGCTGTTTCGTCGTGAGCCTCATGCAGGCTGAGGATGCTCTTGCCGTTATGCCGCAGGTGGAAGCCGACATCGAAACGTGCCAGCGCCAGCCTGCGGATCACTTCCTGCAAGTGATCGAATTCGGTTTTCTCGGCCTTGAGGAACTTGCGCCGCGCCGGGGTATTGAAGAACAGGTCGCGCACTTCCACCGAAGTTCCCACCGGATGCGCCGCCGGCTGTACGCGCGGGAGCATGTCACGGCCTTCGGTTTCCACCTGCCAGGCCTCGGTAGCGCTGGCGGTACGCGACGTCAGGGTCAGCCGCGCCACGGAGCTGATCGAAGCCAGCGCCTCGCCACGGAAACCCAGGCTCAACACCCCTTCGAGGTCTTCCAGCTCGCGGATCTTGCTGGTGGCATGGCGGGCCAGGGCCAGCGGCAGGTCATCGGCAGAAATGCCGCTGCCATCGTCGCGCACCTTCAGCAGCTTGACGCCGCCCTGCTCCACTTCCACGTCTATGCGTCGGGCACCGGAGTCCAGGCTGTTTTCCAGCAGTTCCTTGGCGACCGAGGCCGGCCGCTCGACAACCTCGCCAGCGGCAATCTGGTTGGCCAGCCGCGGGCTGAGCAGCTGAATGCGCGAACCGCCACTCATTGCGAGGCCAATGTAGTAGCAGGGATGTCGAGGCGCTGGCCGACCTTCAGCTCATCGGTCTTGAGGCTGTTGGTGCTGCGCAGGCTGGCCACGCTCACCTGGTAGCGCACGGCGAGCATCGCCAGGGTTTCGCCAGGGCGTACCGTGTGCTCACGCGGGCCGGCGGCAATCTTGCCGGTGTCACGCAGCCAGGCGATATAAGTGCCAGGCGGCGGGTTTTGCTGGAAATACTGGCGCACACCGGTGTGGATCGAGCGGGCCAACGCCTGCTGGTGGCTGGCGGTGGCCAGCTTGGCGGCTTCGTTGTTGTTCGAGATAAAACCGGTTTCAACGAGAATCGATGGAATGTCCGGCGATTTCAGCACCATGAAGCCGGCCTGTTCCACGCGCTGTTTGTGCAGCGAGGTGACGCGGCCCATGTTGCCCAGCACCTTCTGCCCCACGTTGAGGCTGGAACTGAGGGTGGCGGTCATCGACAGGTCCAGCAGCACGCCAGCGAGCATGCGGTCCTTGTCATCCAGGCTGACGTTACCGGCCCCCCCGATCAGGTCGGAACGGTTTTCCGTATCGGCCAGCCAGCGCGCGGTCTCGGAGGTAGCGCCACGGTCAGACAGGGCGAACACCGAGGCACCAAAGGCGGCGCGTGACGGTGCCGCGTCGGCATGGATCGAGATGAACAGGTCGGCGCCCTTCTTGCGGGCGATTTCCGTGCGCTTGCGCAGCGGAATGAAGTAGTCGCCAGTGCGGGTCAGCTCGGCACGGAAGCCTTTTTCGCTGTTGATCTGGCGCTGCAGCTCTTTGGCGATCTGCAGCACGATGTCTTTTTCGTGCTGGCCGCGCGAGCCGGAGGCCCCCGGGTCTTCGCCGCCGTGGCCGGCGTCGATGGCCACCACGATGTCACGCTTGCCGCTCGGTACCGGTGGCAGCTTGATGGCGGGCTGGGCCGGGCTTACCGGCACGGCAGGCGTGGTCGCAGGCGTCTGCACCGGCGCCGGGGCCGGAGGCGGCGCGCTGGCCGCAATGGCGTCGGCTTCCTGGTCGTACAGGTCGACCACCAGGCGGTTGCCGTACTGGGCATTCGGCGCCAGGGTGAAGCTTTTCGGGGTGACCGACTTTTTCAGGTCGACCACCACGCGCAGGTCGGTCGGGGTACGCTGGGCCGAACGCACGCTGCTGATCGGCGTGTTGGAGGTGGCCACGTTCAACGGCGCGGCCAGGGTCGCACCATTGATGTCGATAACCAGGCGGTCCGGCGCGCTCAGGGTGAAGACGCTGTGCTGCACGGGGCCAGACAGGTCGAAGACCAGCCGCGTGTTGTCTGGCGCGCGCCACAGGCGCACGCTCTTGACTTGAGTGACGGCCAGAGCGTCAACGGTCACCGTTGTCAGCAGCAGACCAACGATGGCGACCAGTGCGCGTATGCGCATACCTACCCCACTTACTGTTTATAGTGTTTGGCCAGTGCCACGCACCAGGCCTCGCCGCGAGCCCCCTGCGGCGAAAGGATCAGCGAGCGTCCGCCCGCTTGGGGGCTTATGGTAATGGTCAGGTCAGGCTTTGGCAAAACGCCCGCACCCTTTTGTGGCCACTCGAACAGGCACAGCGGGTCGCCCTCGAAATAGTCACGAATCCCCATGAACTCCAGCTCCTCCGGATCGACCAGGCGATACAGGTCGAAGTGGAATGCTCGGACCTCACCGATCTCGTAGGGTTCGACCACGGTGAAGGTCGGGCTTTTCACTGCCCCCGTATGGCCCAGGCCGCGGATCAGCCCTCGGGAAAGCGTAGTCTTGCCAGCGCCCAGGTCGCCTTCAAGAAAGATCACGCCGCGACCGCCGGTCACCTCGGCCAGTGCTGCGCCAAATTTGACCGTGGCGTCTTCATCGGCCAGAAACAGGGTTATGCCAGACACGCAGAATGCTCCTCCAACAACGTTCGAATGACCGGCGCCAGATCACTGGCCGCCAGGCCTCTACCTTTTACACCCAGCCGCTCGCCCGCACAGGCGTGCAGCCACACCCCCAGCCCGGCGGCCTGCCAGGCGTCCAGGCCCTGGGCCAGCAACGCCGACAGCACACCGGTCAGCACATCGCCAAAGCCGGCACCGGCCATGGCCGGATGGCCACGCTCGCACAGCATCAACTGCCCGGCAGGGTCGGCCACCAGGGTACCGGCCCCTTTCAGCACGCAGACGCTGTTATACCGTCGCGCCAGCTTGCGCGCAGCACCCGGGCGGTCGGCCTGCACCGCCTCGGTGGAAATGCCCAGCAACCGCGCCGCCTCGCCCGGGTGCGGGGTGAGGATGCTGCCACTGGGCAGGGCCAGTGGGGTACGTGCCAGCAAATTCAGGGCATCGGCGTCCCACACCTGCGGCCGCTCGGCATTGGCCACCGCCGACAGCAAGCTGCGGCCCCATGCCGCCTGCCCCAACCCCGGGCCGACCACCAGCACCGAGGCTCGCTCCAGCACACCCATCAACTGATTGGCCGAACTGACGCCCAGGCACATTACCTCGGGCAAACGCGCCAGGCTGGCCGAGACATGTTCGGGCCGGGTTGCCACGCTGACCAGCCCGGCACCGCACCGCAGCGCGGCTTCGGCGCTGAGCAGCACGGCGCCGCCGGTGCCAAGGTCACCGCCGACCACCAGGACATGGCCAAAGTCGCCCTTATGGGCATGCGCATGCCGGGCCGCCAGGTGCGTGACGGTCACGCTGCTGAGCAGTTGAGGGGCATGGCTGGGGTGTTTAGTCTGCGGCATGGGGTCAAAGGCTCCAATGTCTGGCAGAATTATACGCACCTGAACCCGTATTGCCTTGCCCATCCATGTCCGTCTGTACGCCTGACCTCGCCCAACTGGCCCAATCGATCAAGATTTGGGGCCAAGAACTCGGTTTTGCCCACGTTGGCATCGCCGGGGTCGACCTTGGCGAACACGAACACCACCTGCAACGCTGGCTCGATGCTGGCTACCAGGGCGAGATGGAGTACCTGGGCGCACATGGGAGCAAGCGATCGCACCCCGATCAGCTGATCCCCGGTACCGTGCGCGTGGTGTCGCTGCGCATGGACTACCTGTCCGGCGACACACAGATGGCACAGCGCCTGGCACAGCCTGAAAAAGCCTACATCTCGCGCTATGCGCTGGGCCGGGACTATCACAAACTGGTGCGCAAGCGCGTGCAGTTCCTGGCCGACCGCATCCAGGAGGCCGTCGGCCCGTTCGGTTACCGCGCTTTCGTCGACAGCGCCCCGGTGCTGGAAAAGGCCCTGGCCGAACAGGCCGGCCTGGGCTGGATCGGCAAGAATACCCTGCTGCTCAACCGCAAGGCAGGCAGCTACTTCTTCCTCGCCGAGCTGTTTGTCGACCTGCCAATACCGGTGGACGAAGCCACCACCAGCGAACACTGCGGCCGCTGCCAGGCCTGCCTGGACATCTGCCCGACCCAGGCCTTCGTCGGGCCCTATGTGCTGGATGCGCGGCGCTGCATTTCATACCTGACCATCGAACTGAGGGGCGCGATCCCTGTCGAGCTGCGCGCGAAGATGGGCAACCGAGTGTTCGGTTGCGACGATTGCCAGATCGTCTGCCCATGGAACCGCTTTGCCAAACACAGCCAGGAGCAGGACTTCCAGCCACGGCATGGGCTGGAAAATGCCGAGCTGGCGGAAATGTTCCTGTGGGATGAGCGCACCTTCCTGCGCAAGACCGAGGGCGGGCCGTTGCGGCGGGCGGGGTATGAGCGGTTCTTGCGCAACCTGGCGGTGGGGTTGGGCAATGCGCCATCCACCATTCCAGTGATCGAGGCGCTGAAGGCACGGCGTGACGATGAATCGGAGCTGGTGCGCGAGCATGTGGAGTGGGCGCTCGCCCGGCACGGTATTCAATAGCTGGGGCCGCTGTGCGGCCCACGAATTCACTGCTGGTCGTTATAGTGAAACTTGGGCATTTCCCAGTGGAAACGAATCGCCAGCAAGCGCACCAGGAACCCGCCAAATAACGTCAGCAGCATCGCCTGCTCTGCCGGCACCTTGAAATACACACACCCCAGGTAGAACCACGCCGCCGCGAACGACACGCTGGCATAGAGCTCGCGCCGGAACACCAGCGGGATGTCGTTACAGAAGATATCCCGCAAGATGCCGCCAAACACCCCGGTGATCACCCCGCTGATCGACGCCACCAGCATGCCCTGCCCCATCTCCAGCGCGGTCATGCAGCCAATCAGGGTAAAGGCCACCAGCCCCAGTGCATCGAGCACCAGAAACAGCGAGCGCAGGCGGCGCATCATCGGCGCAATGAAGATGGTCAGCAGCGCCGCGAAGCTGGTCAGCACCAGGTATTCCGGGTGTTTCACCCAGGTCAGCGGGTAATGCCCGAGCAGCACGTCGCGCACCGAGCCGCCACCCAGGGCGGTGACGCAGGCGATCAGCACCACGCCGAACCAGTCCATGCCGCGGCGCCCGGCAGACAGCGCGCCAGTCATGGCTTCGGCAGTGATGGCGATGAGGTAGAGCATCAACAACATGGTGCGTGTCCGTGCGAGAAAGGCGCGCAGTCTAACCAGTTGCTCGAAGCACCAAAAGGGGGCGCAGATACAATATCTGCGCCGTTTCAGCTCACACCTTGATGAAGTGTTCGCGGTAGTGGCGCAGCTCGGCGATCGATTCGCGAATGTCGTCGAGCGCGAGGTGGGTGTTGCCCTTCTTGAAGCTGTCACGCACATTCGGCGCCCAGCGCGCGGCCAGCTCCTTCAGGGTGGAGACATCCAGGTTGCGGTAGTGGAAGTAGTTTTCCAGGTTGCGCATGTGGCGATAGAGGAAGCGGCGGTCTTGGCAGATGCTGTTGCCGCAGATGGGCGACTTGCCCTTGGGCACCCACTGTTCGAGGAAGGCGATGGTATGCGCCTCGGCTTCAGCCATGCTGACCTTGCTCTCGCGCACGCGCTGGGTCAGGCCCGAAGCACCGTGGGTGCGGGTGTTCCATTCGTCCATGCGCGCCAGCACTTCGTCACTGTGGTGGATAGCGATCACCGGCCCTTCGGCCAGGGTGTTCAGCTCACTGTCGGTGACGATGGTGGCCATCTCTATGATGACGTCGCTGTCCGGATCCAGGCCGGTCATTTCCAGGTCGATCCAGATCAGGTTCTGTGGGTTTTGCATGCAGGGGCTCCTCGTATAGGCCGTCATAGTAGCCTAGTGGCCAGGGCGCGCCCATTCACTGCACAAAGGTAAGCGGAAAAGTCCAACGCCTGGCGTGCTAAACTGCCTGCCGTTTTCAATGCCCCTCGCCGGGCCTCTCTCACGGTACCTTCATGGCCAAACGCCAGCTCAATCGCCGCCAGAACTGGCGGATCGAAAAAATCCAGGGCGAGCGCGCCGCTCGCGCCGCCAAACGCGAGCAGCACGTGCTGCAAGAACTGGAAGGCGGCGATCTGGGGCCTGAGCAACTGGGCCTGGTGATCGCGCACTTCGGCGTGCAGGTAGAGGTGGAAGCCCAGGACGGCGAATCCGCAGGCCAGGTGTTCCGCTGCCACCTGCGCGCCAACCTGCCAGCACTGGTCACCGGCGACCGCGTGGTATGGCGTGCGGGCAACCAGGGCATTGGCGTGATCGTGGCGCAGATGCCGCGCAGCACCGAGCTGTGCCGGCCGAACAATCACGGGCAGCTGAAGCCTGTGGCAGCCAACGTCGACCTGATCGTGATCGTGTTCGCCCCGGCCCCGGAGCCCCACCCGAACCTGATTGACCGCTACCTGGTCGCTGCCGAGCACGCGGGGCTGCGCCCGCTGCTGCTGCTGAACAAGGCCGACCTGATCAACGACGAGAACGGCCCTGGCCTGCATGCGTTGCTGGAGGTTTACCGCGAACTGGGCTACCCGCTACTGGAGGTATCGGCACACCACGGTGACGGCATGCAGCGCCTGCAACAGCAGCTCGACGGCCACATCAGCGTATTCGTCGGCCAGTCGGGCGTGGGCAAGTCGTCGCTGGTCAACAGCCTGCTCCCAGACGCCGGCACCCGTGTCGGCGACCTGTCGGAATGGTCTGGCCAGGGCACCCACACCACTACCACGGCACGGCTGTACCACTTCCCTAACGGCGGCGACCTGATCGACTCGCCGGGCATCCGCGAGTTCGGCCTTGGCCATGTCAGCCGCGACGATGTGGAAGATGGCTTCATCGAGTTCCGCGACCTGTTCGGCACCTGCCGCTTCCGCGACTGCAAGCATGACCGCGAACCGGGCTGTGCGCTGCTCAAGGCACTGGACGAAGGGCGCATCAAGCCGCAGCGCATGAACAGCTACCGCTCGATCATTGCCAGCCTGTCACAAGACAGCCATTGAGTTGCAGGCGCGGCCTTGCGCCGCGCCCGGAAGGGCCGAGCAGGCTCACTGCTCTTTGGCCTCATCCATCTTCAGCGTGCCATCTTCAAAGATGTTCAGCTTTTGGCGCAGCTCACGCGGCTGCATTGGCGCTTGTTCAGCTGCCCCTGGTGCAGCCGGCGCCGCAGCCCCTGGCGCAGCACCGCTGGCCGGTGGCGCAGGCTCGGCAGACGGCGCTTCCGGCTCACCCTGCTCACCCTCGATATTGCGCTGTGCCTTCTTGGTCAGCACGATGATGTCGATGCGGCGGTTGACCGGGTTGAACGGGTCCTTGCGGTCGAACAGCGACGACGAAGCGTAGCCCACCACCCGCGCCACCTGCCCGTCCGGGTAACCACCGGCCACCAGCGCACGGCGTGCGGCGTTGGCACGGTTGGCCGACAGCTCCCAGTTGCCGAATTCGCCAGTGCCGGCATACGGCTTGGCATCGGTATGGCCGCTGATGCTGATCTTGTTCGGCACCGCCTTGATGGTGTCGGCCATGGCCAGCAGGATATCTTCGAAGTACGGCTGCAGGCGCGCGCTGCCGATGTCGAACATCGGCCGATTCTCGGCATCCATGATCTGGATGCGCAGGCCATCCTGGGTGATCTCGGACAGGATCTGGTCCTTGAACTTCTGCAGTTGCGGGTTCTCTTCCACCTTGTTCTGCAGCTCTTGCAGCAGTAACTCCAGGCGCTCACGCTCGACCTGCTCGGCCATGGTCTCGACCTGGTCTTTGTTCAGCTGGGTCGTGGTTTCGGGCATCGGCTCGGATTTGGCTTCCGGATTGATGGTTTTTTCCGGTGCCAGCTCAGGCGAACCACCCAGGTCGATGACATAAGGCGTGCCGCTTTCCGAAAAGCCGATCGGGTCCTTGAAGTAGCCGGCGATGGCGATCTTCTGCTCCGGCGTGGCCGTGGACATCAACCACAGCACAAGGAAGAACGCCATCATTGCCGTAGCAAAGTCGGCAAAGGCGATTTTCCAGGCGCCACCGTGGTGGCCGCCGCCAAAGCGCTTGACGCGCTTGACGATGATGGGCTGATTGTTCTCCATGACTCAGCGACCGCGAACCGCTTGTTCCAGCTCGGAGAAGCTTGGGCGGTGCTTGGGGTACAGCACCTTGCG
Source organism: Pseudomonas sp. URIL14HWK12:I5 (assembly GCF_900176445.1). Classification (NCBI taxonomy): domain Bacteria; kingdom Pseudomonadati; phylum Pseudomonadota; class Gammaproteobacteria; order Pseudomonadales; family Pseudomonadaceae; genus Pseudomonas; species Pseudomonas sp. URIL14HWK12:I5. The sequence goes on along the minus strand of NZ_FWXQ01000001.1, from coordinate 686,068 downwards.
CCCGAACTCGACCGCCAGCGAAGGTGGCATGCCCGAGGCCGAGGCAACCAGCGAAGCCTTGATCGATTCGTAAAGGTTCAGCTCTTCCTTGGCATCGTGCTCCAGGCACTTGGCCAACGGGCCAAAGAAGCCGTACGCCGCCAGAATCCCGAAGAAGGTACCGACCAATGCCGCACCTACGTGCATGCCGATAGCCGCCTGGTCACCCTCGCCCAGCGAGGCCATGGTCACCACGATCCCCAGTACTGCCGCGACGATACCGAAGCCAGGCATGCCGTCGGCGATACCGGTCACCGCATGGGACGGGTGCTCCAGCTCTTCCTTCATGCTCAGCAGCTCCATGTCGAACAGGCCTTCCAGCTCGTGCGGGGCCATGTTGCCGGTGGACATGATGCGCAGGTAGTCGCAGACGAACGCGGTCATGCGCTCGTCGGCCAGCACCGTCGGGTACTTGGCGAAAATCGGGCTGGCTGCTGCGTCCTCGATGTCGGCCTCGATGGCCATCATGCCTTCGCGACGGCTCTTGTTGAGGATCTCGTACACCAGGCCCAGCACCTCCAGGTAGTAGGCGTGGGTGAAGCGCGAGCCGAACATCTTCATCGACTTCTTGATGACGTGCATGGTCATGTGGCCAGGGTTGGCCTGCAGGAATGCACCAAAGGCCGCTCCGCCAATGATCAGTACTTCGAACGGCTGGATCAGCGCCGCGATCTTGCCGTGGGAGAGCACGTACCCGCCGAGCACGCTCGCGAATACGACGATGATGCCGATAATTTTAGCCATAGGTTCAAAGCACTTGCTGTCGTGGTCAGGGGAAGAGACGGGAGCTTTAAAACTCTTCTTCTACTTATCGGCAGAACTGCGCCAGACTATAGCCACTCAATGCGAAAAGCCAGTTCGGACTGATGTCAAAATGCCAATTGAAACCAAGGTGCCCGCTCAGGCCCCACGTACGCTAGAGGCCTGGGTAAAGCTGCTAGAGAGTGTTCGCATCCCCGTGCCGAAGCACAGCTACGACCGGGTCATGGCTGCCATCCACGATAGCCGCCGCTCGCTGCGCGATATCGCCGAACTGATGCAGGATAGCCCGGCACTGGTGCTGTCGGTGATGCGCGAAGCCAATCACCCCACCAATGCCAGCCAGGCAGAGCCTGCCGAAAGCCTGGAAGTCGCCCTTAATCGCCTGGGCCTGGAGCGCAGTGAACAACTGCTCAAGCGCCTGCCCTCGGTGCCCGTTGAAGAAATCCCGCCCGTACTCAGCCAGTTCCAGCTGATCAGCCAGCACGCCTCGCAACAAGCCAGCGGCCTGTTCGCCAGCCGCCTGGCACGGCTGTGGCAGGAGATTCACTGGGGCAGCCTGCTGTTCCTGTCGCCACTCTGGCCGCTGGCGTTGGCCTACCCCAAACTGCTCGACACCTGGGAGCTACGGGTTATCCACAAGGGCGAAGACGCCGCCCATGTGGAGGAAGAACTGTTTGGCGTACGGATCATGGCGCTGTGCCAGACCATGGCCGAGTACTGGCGCCTGCCGCAGTGGGTAACCCAAGGTTACCGCCTGCTGCTGGAAGAGCGCGAGCAACTGGCTCAGGTGCTGAGTATCGCCCGCGACGAAGACCTGCTCAGCCAGCAACACCGCCTGGACGCCGAGCCCGGCCTGCGCCGCTGGTTCAACCAACCGGCCAACACCGTGCTGCTGGCCAACAACCTGGCCCTGGCCGCGCAAGTTGGCTGGGACAACCCGCACCTGCTGCGCTGGCAGCTACTGACTGCGCTGTACCTGCAAACCTCGCTGGAAGATGTGCAGCAGCAAGTGCACCAACAGGCCGCCGCCAGTGCCCGCCGCCACGCCCGGCACGCGTTGTTCCACCCGGCAGAGGCGTTGATCTGGCCCTGGCACCAGCGCCGCCCGCACCCGGACATGCTCGCCCCGCCACCGCCCAGCAGCGACGACCTGGCACGCTGGCGCAAGCTGTGCCAGCACCTGCTGGCCCAGCCTAGCCCGTTCACCAACACCGTACACTTGGCCACCCAGGCCCTCGAAGCCCTGCAGGCCTGCGGCATGCAACGCATCCTGCTGCTGAGCCTGGACAAAGCCAGCGACTACCTGCGCGTGCAGCAACTTGCCGGTCTGCCCAAGGAGGCTGGCACCATGGCCCTCCAAGTGTCGCAGAACAAACTGCTGCAAAAGCTGCTGGCCCAGGCAGGGCAATTGCGCATCACCCCGGAAAACCACACCCAGTTCTCGGCACTGTTACCCGCGCCCCTGCGTGCACTGTTCCGCAGCGAGCATGTGCTGCTACGCTCGCTGGCGGTGAACGACCAGGTGCTGATGCTGATGGTGGCCGACCAAGGCTGCCGGCCTTTGGCCGACATCAGCGTGCAGGCCTTCGGCAAGACCGCGCAATGTACCGAGCGGGCGCTGTCGGTGTTTGCCAACCGCAAGGGCTGAGCCTTGCGCTACAATCGCCCCTCTTTCCACACTGGAGACCGTGGATGACTGACTTTTCCGGCCTGCCCCTGGTGATCGAAGCCGCGGACCTGCTGCCACGCCTGGATTCGCCCCAGCTGATACTGGTCGACTTGAGCAGCGCCAACCGCTATGTCAGCGGGCACATCCCCGGCGCACGCTTTGTCGAAGGCAAGCGTACCCAGCTTGGCCAGCCTCCTGCGCCCGGCCTGCTGCCTGCGCTGGGTGACCTGGAAAAACTGTTCAGCGAACTCGGCCACCGCAACGACGCCGTGTATGTGGTGTATGACGATGAAGGCGGCGGCTGGGCCGGGCGTTTCATCTGGCTGCTCGACGTGATCGGCCATAAGCATTACCACTACCTCAATGGCGGCATCCAGGCCTGGCCAGCAGACAAGCTGACCACCGAAGTGCCCGCCAACGGCAACACTCCGGTGCACCTGCGTATCGACAACGCGCCCACCGCCACCCGCGAGTACCTGCAAAGCCGCCTGGGCGCCAATGACCTGGTCATCTGGGACGCGCGCGGCCCGCAGGAATTCAACGGCGAGAAAGTGCTGGCTGCCAAGGGTGGCCATATCCCCGGCGCGATCAACTTCGAGTGGACCGCCGGCATGGATCTCAACGACCACCTGCGCATTCGCAAGGACATCAAAGAAGTCCTCGAGCAGTTGGGCATCACCGCTGACAAGGAAGTGATCACCCACTGCCAGACCCATCGCCGCTCCGGTTTCACTTATCTGGTGGCCAAGGCCCTCGGCTATCCACGCGTCAAGGCCTATGCCGGCTCGTGGAGCGAATGGGGCAACCACCCGGACACGCCTGTAGAAGTTTAAGGAACCTGCATGAAATCCCGTCTGTTCATCATCAGCCAGTACCTGCTGCCGCACCACCTGCTGTCGCGGTTGGCCGGCTGCGTTGCCGAGTGCCGCGCGCGCTGGTTCAAGAACGCCTTCACCGCCTGGTTCGCCAAGCGCTACCAGGTCAACATGTCCGAAGCCCTGGTCGAGGACTTGAGCGCCTACGAGCACTTCAATGCGTTCTTCACCCGCGCCCTGAAACCGGGTGCGCGCCCGCTGGACGAAACGCCAGGTGCCATCCTGTGCCCGGCCGACGGTGCTGTGAGCCAGCTCGGCCCGATTGAGCACGGTCGCATCTTCCAAGCCAAGGGCCACGGTTTCAGCGCGCAAGAGCTGCTGGGCGGCGATCCGGCCATGGCCGCGCCGTTCATGGGCGGCGAGTTCGCCACCATCTACCTGTCGCCCAAGGATTACCACCGCGTGCACATGCCGCTGGCAGGGACCCTGCGCGAAATGGTCTACGTGCCGGGCCGCCTGTTCTCGGTCAACCAGACCACCGCAGAGAACGTTCCCGAGCTGTTCGCCCGCAACGAGCGCGTGGTCTGCCTGTTCGACACCGAACGCGGGCCGATGGCCGTGGTGTTGGTGGGTGCAATGATCGTGGCCTCGATCGAGACCGTGTGGGCCGGGCTGGTGACGCCACCCAAGCGTGAACTGAAGACTTTCCGTTACGACGAAACCAGTCGTGCGCCGATCCACCTGGAGAAAGGTGCCGAGCTGGGCCGCTTCAAGCTGGGCTCGACCGCCATCGTGCTGTTCGGACCAGAGCAGGTGAAATGGGCTGAAAACCTGGGCGCTGGTTCCGCAGTGCGCATGGGACAACTGTTGGCAGAGCCTGCACAGGCTTGATTCAAGCCGCATGAAAAGGCCCTGCATGAGCAGGGCCTTTTTATTGGGGCTTTGCAGCCCCAGACTGCCAGGTCAGCCGCGGGCGTCGCGGTCGCGCAGGCCCAGCAGGTACAGCACACCATCCAGCCCCAGGGTAGAAATGGCCTGCTTGGCCGACTGGCGCACCAGCGGCTTGGCGCGAAACGCTACGCCCAACCCGGCCAGCGACAGCATCGGCAGGTCGTTGGCACCGTCACCCACGGCAATGGTCTGCTCCAGCTGCAAACCTTCTTCACTGGCCAGCTTCTGCAGCAGCTCGGCCTTGCGCTGGGCATCGACGATCGGCTCGACCGCCACGCCGGTCACCTTGCCGTCGACCACTTCCAGTTCGTTCGCGAATACGTAGTCGATACCCAGTCGCGCCTGCACCTGGCGGGCAAAGTAGGTAAAGCCACCTGACAAAATCGCAGTCTTGTAACCCAGGCGCTTGAGTTCGGCGAACAGGTTTTCGGCGCCCTCGGTCAGGCGCAGCGAAGCCCCGATTTCGTCCAGCACGCCCACATCCAGGCCCTTGAGCAGCGCCATACGCTCCTTGAAGCTGGCGCGGAAGTCCAGTTCGCCGCGCATGGCACGCTCGGTGATGGCCGCCACCTGCTCACCCACGCCGGCCGCCTTGGCCAACTCATCGATGACTTCGGCCTCGATCAGTGTGGAGTCCATGTCGAACACCGCCAGACGGCGGTTGCGACGGAACAGGTCGTCCTTCTGGAAGGCGATGTCGACGCTCAGCGCTTCAGCCAGGGCGAAGAAGTCAGCCCGCAGGGCCTGGGCGTCGCTCGGCACGCCGCGCACGGAAATCTCGATGGCCGCCTTGCCCTTTTCGGTTTCGGCGTCCAGCGCTACCCGGGCCGACAGGCGTTCGATGCGCTCGATGGTCAGGCCGTACTGGCTGATCACCGCACTCACACGCTGCAATTGCTCGGGGGTGATCTTGCGGCTGAGCAGGGTCACGATGTGGCGCGCTTCACCCTGGCCGTCGGCCCAGTGCTGGTAGTCTGCCTCGGAAATCGGCGTGTAGCGGGCCTGCAAATTCAGCTCGTGAGCCTTGGCCTGCACGCTTTGCAGCAGCGCGGTAGCCACTTCGTTGTCCGGGATATCGACCAGAATGCCGAACGACAAGGTGCCGTGCATGACCGCCAGGCCGATGTCGAGGATGCTCACACCGCCCTGCAGCAGGACGCCGGTGATAGCCGCAGTGAGACCGGGACGGTCCTCACCGGTGATGTTGATCAGGACGATTTCGCGCACAACCTGGCTCCGACTTCGATGAAAAATGCGCATTCTACCGATTTTCCGTGACCATCGGGCGCCAACGATACTTTGCCGACAAAACCCGGGTCGCTATACTCCCCCCACTTTCATGCCATTAAGAGCCGAGCTCAGTGAACCGGCCCACGCCCGTCAAACCAGACAACTTCTTCCTGATGATCTATCGTGCCCTGAGTCAACGTCGCGTGCCGCTGGCACTGCGGATCGCCTGCACCAACATCTTCCTGGTGGCGCTGGCGCTGGTGATCTATGCCTGCGTCATGGGCCTGCAGTTCAAGCAGGCCATGCATGAGCAGGCCGATGCCCTGGGCCAGAGCCTGACCACCCAGACGGCCACGTCGGCAACCGAGCTGCTGGTGTCAAACGACATCCTCAGCCTCAACGTGCTGCTGGGTAACCTGGTTAAAAACCCACTGGTGGCCCATGCGGCGATCTACAGTGTGGACAACCGCATCCTCGCCGAAGCCGGCCAGCGCCCGCGCAACAGCCTGCTGGGTGAGGCCGAGGGCTTGTACCAGACCAAGATCACCTTCCAGGACGTCACTGCCGGGCAACTGCGCATAAGCCTGGACATGAGCCAGTTCCAGCAGCCGATGCTGATCAGCCTGCAGAGCATGGGCATCCTTGCCGCTATCCTGCTGGTGCTCGCCTTGACCCTGAGCCTGCGCCAGGGCCGTTTCATTACCCTGCCGCTGCTGCAGTTGCGGGTATGGCTGCGCGACCCGCAACCCTACACCCCGGCCACCGACCGTCAGGACGAGATCGGCGATATCGCCCGCCAGCTGCATGCGCGCCTGGCCCCGCCGCCACCGCCAGAGCCCGAGCTGGAGGAAGAGGACGACGCGCAATACGACGACCTGCACGAGGCTTCACCGCCCCCCAAGGCCGCACCACGCGCCAAGGTTGCCGCGGTGGAAGACGAGGATGACGACGATGCCTTCGCCGGCCTGCTGGACGACGACAGTGCGCCCAAGGCCGCTGCAGTGGTTGAGTCTGACGAACCGCAGTACAGCGCCGTACTTGCCGTGCAACTGGGCTCGCAGGAGCAGTTGCGCCGCTTGCCACGCACACGCCTCACCGAGCTGACCGAACGCTACCGCGATTGCCTGGAGCACGCGGCTTCGCTCTACGACGGTGAAACCCACACGCTGAACGATGGCAGCACCCTGGTGCTGTTCCACAGCCGCGAGTGCGGCGAAGACTACCTGACCAATGCCATCTGCTGCGGCGAGCTGTTGCGCGCCCTGGGCCACGCCCTGCAGATTGAAGTGGCCGACAGCGGCATCACCCTGCAGCTACAGCTGGGCCTGGCCTTGGGCAACGACCTGCAAGGGCTGGAGATGGTGGACCTGCTCATGGCCGAAAAGGCCCAGGATGCCTTGGCGCTGTCGCAGCACAGCCGCAACCTGTTGCTGGTGGAGCGGCAAATCAGCGATGACGCGCTGATTCGCCAGCGTGCGCGTATTCGCCCGATTGCCAGCCCTGAGGGTGCCTGCTGCGTGGAGCGCCTGATGGAGCCTTACCCGTCGATGCTGGAACGGCAGTTGGCGCGGATGCACGAGCGCAGGGCCTGATAGTTACCCCTGTGGGAGCGGGCACGCCCGCTCCCACAAAGTCCGCCTCTAGCCTGCAGCCACAAAAAAGCCCGCATCATCGCGGGCTTTTTTGTGGCTGGCAGTTCAATCAGAACCGATAGACTTCCATATCGGTACGAATCGGCGAAGCCATCGGGATCTTGGACTTCTCCGGCGCCTTCTTCACTTGCACCGGCGCTGCGGGCTTTTTAGGCGACTCTTCGGCAATTGCCGGCTGGTTGGCCAATGGCTTCACCGCCGTGCTCAGCTGCTCAGCCAGCTTCTGCAGCAGTTGGCCCTGGGCCTGCACCTGCGACGACTCGCTACCCTCGTGCGGCTGCTCAAGGTGAATGATGCGGTTGTCACGCACATGGCCACGGCGGTCCAGCAGACGCCATTGGGCATCGAGAATGGCCGGCTGGTCTTTACCCGAGTCCAGGCGGGTGATCGACAACAGCACTTGTACATCCGGGCTGAAACCAGCGGTTGCCGGAGCCAACACCACACGCTGGCTGTCCAGGCGCCAGGCAAGCTGACGCACCAGCAGTTGGTCGATATCCGACGAAAGGCTGCCCGCCCAGCGACCGTCGGTCGCTGCGCTCAGGCTGCCATCGGCTTGACGTTGCAGGAACGTCTCGCGCTGCAAGTAATCGGCAACCGATACCGGGCCGAGTACCACGGCCATGCCTGCACTTTGCGAAGGCTGGCCAGGATCACCACTGTCGAGCTGGTACAGGGCAACCGGCTGATGCATGGTGCACCCGCCAAGGCCCAGCAGGCCAGTCATCAACAGCGCAAATGGAAGGCGCAGAAATTTCATCATCCCATCCAGGCGGTCGCCTTCAGGCACACCGCAGTGATACATATAGATTCAAACGGGCACACGACTACGTCGGCACCGCAAGGGCCATATCATCCGCGAAATAACCGTCCGACTCCAGCATTTCTGCCCGGAACGGCGCTGAAATTGCCGTTCCAGACATTTCTACCGGTTAAGCCGGTACTTCCACCTGCAACCCATCGACGCGCTGGAAGCCGCGTGGCAGCTTGCTGCCCCGCCGTCCGCGCTCGCCCTTGTAATGCTCCAGGTCGTCCGCTTTCAGAGATAGGGTACGCTTGCCGGCTTGCAATACAAGTGTTGCACCTTCGGGAATCACGGCCAGATCGGTGACAAATTCTTCACGGCTGGCCACCCGGTCGCCCGGCACGCCAATGATCTTGTTGCCCTTGCCTTTACCCAGCTGCGGCAAGTCGCTGACCTTGAATACCAACAAGCGGCCCTCGGTGGTGACTGCCGCCAGCCAGTCCTGCTCGCGGTCGGCCACCGGGCGCGGGGTCATGACCTTGGCGCCGTTGGGCAGGCTGAGCAAGCCCTTGCCGGCCTTGTTCTTGGCCTGCAGGTCTTCGCCCTTGACCACAAAGCCGTAACCGGCATCCGATGCCACCACATAAAGTGCATCGTCATCAGGCAGCAGCACGCATTCGAAGGTCGCCCCCGGTGGCGGCGTCAGGCGGCCCGTCAACGGCTCGCCCTGGCCACGCGCCGATGGCAGGCTGTGAGCGGCCAGCGAGTAGCTGCGGCCGGTGGAGTCGATCAGCACGGCAAACTGGTTGGAGCGCCCGGCCGCAGCGGCCTTGAAACCGTCGCCAGCCTTGTAGGAAAGGCCGGTAGCGTCGATATCGTGGCCTTTGGCACAACGCACCCAGCCCTTCTCGGACAGCACCACGGTAACCGGCTCGGTCGGCATCAGTTCGTTTTCAGACAGTGCCTTGGCTTCGGCGCGCTCGACAATCGGCGAGCGGCGGTCGTCGCCGTAGGTTTCGGCATCCTTGATCAGTTCGCTACGCACCAGCTTGCGCAGTTTGGCCTCGCTACCCAGCAAGGCCTGCAGCTTGGCTTGCTCCTTCAGCAGCTCGTCCTGCTCGCCGCGGATCTTCATCTCTTCAAGGCGTGCCAGCTGTCGCAGGCGGGTCTCGAGGATGTAGTCAGCCTGAATCTCGGTCAGCTCAAAGCGCTCGATCAGCGCCTGCTTGGGGTGCTCTTCGGTACGGATGATATGGATCACTTCATCCAGGTTGAGGAACGCGGTGAGCAAACCGTCCAACAGGTGCAGACGCTTCTCGACCTTGTCCAGGCGGTGCTGCAAGCGGCGGCGAACCGTGTTGGTACGGAACTCCAGCCACTCCAACAGGATGGCACGCAGGTTCTTCAACTGCGGCCGACCGTCGAGGCCGATGATGTTCACGTTCACCCGGTAGCTGCTTTCCAGGTCGGTGGTGGCGAACAGGTGCTGCATCAGCTCGTCGGCATCCACGCGGTTGGAACGCGGAATGATGACGATACGGCACGGGTTCTCGTGGTCCGACTCGTCACGCAGGTCGGCGACCATCGGCAGCTTCTTGGCCTGCATCTGCGCGGCGATCTGCTCCAGCACCTTGGCCCCGGAAACCTGATGCGGCAGCGCGGTGACGACGATATCGCCATCTTCGACGCGGTACACGGCACGCATGCGGATCGAGCCACGGCCGCTCTCGTACATTTTGAGGATTTCCGCCCGAGGCGTGACAATCTCGGCCTCTGTCGGGTAGTCCGGCCCCTGAATGTGCTCGCACAACTGCTCGATGGTGGCCTTTGGCTCGTCGAGCAGGCGCACACAGGCGCTGGCCACTTCACGCAGGTTGTGCGGCGGTACGTCGGTGGCCATGCCCACGGCGATACCGGTGGTGCCGTTGAGCAGGATGTTGGGCAGGCGCGCGGGCAGCACGGCCGGCTCCTGCAGGGTGCCGTCAAAGTTCGGCACCCAGTCGACGGTACCCTGGCCGACTTCGCTAAGCAGCACTTCGGCGTAGCGCGACAAGCGCGCCTCGGTGTAACGCATGGCGGCGAACGACTTCGGATCGTCCGGCGCACCCCAGTTGCCCTGGCCGTCGACCAGGGTGTAGCGGTAGCTGAACGGCTGCGCCATCAGCACCATGGCCTCGTAGCAGGCCGAGTCGCCGTGGGGGTGAAACTTACCGAGCACGTCACCGACGGTACGCGCCGACTTCTTGTGCTTGGCATCGGCATCAAGCCCCAACTCGCTCATGGCGTAGACGATGCGTCGCTGCACCGGCTTCAAGCCGTCGCCGATATGCGGCAAGGCGCGGTCCATGATCACGTACATGGAATAGTTGAGGTAGGCCTGTTCGGTGAAGTCAGCCAGCGAGCGGCGTTCTACGCCGTCCAGGCTGAGTTCCAGTGAGTCGCTCATGCGGGCCTCGTCATTTCAGGTTCTGGCGCAGTAGCATGGTGCCGCCGCGCTGGGTAAATTCAAGTTGTTTCAGGGCACTCATGCCCAGCAATACAGTTGGCCCGTCCAGGCCTGGCACCACGATTGCGCGTACGCCCTGCAGGCGGATGTCGCCCAGTTGCAGGCTGGCCAGGCGTGTGCGGTAGCCCTCGGTGCGTCCGTTGGCGGTGCTGAGCAGGACCGGGCTGCCCCGCTCCAGGTTCAGGTCCCGGGCCAATGCCTCGGGGATGGCCACGTCGGTAGCGCCGGTGTCGAGCATGAAATGCACCACCTGGCCGTTGATGGCGCCATCCACCACGAAGTGGCCCTGGCCGTTGCTCAGCAGGCGTACCTCGATAAAACCTTCGCCATGCTCGGACTGCACCTGGGTATTGGGGTTACGCTGGCTGTCTTCCCACTGGCCGAAAAAACGCGTAGCAAGAAACAGTGCCGCCGCCCAGGCGACAACCATCAGCACCCTGCCCGCGCGCTTGCCCGGCGTCTGGCTCATGGCTTGGCGCTCCAGCCGCCTTCCGGCGCATCGAAGCGCCAGACGATCGGGCGGGTTTCGCCATCGGCACGGGCACCGTTGTTGTTGTCCAGGCCAATCCAAGCGCCCTTGGCATCGATTACCAGCGCTTCAGCCAGTCCGAACGGTTGTGCGTAGCGGCGCGACTCCACCAGGGCATCTGCTGCAAACGACCAGCAGCGCTCGACCTTGCCGCTATCGACATCACGCCGGCACACCCGGTAGGCGTTGCGTTCGAGCGTGAACAGCTTGCCCTCGAACCAGGCCAGGTCGGAAAAATCACGCGAAAGCGCTCGGGCATCGGGCATTTGCGCCGGCTGCATCTCGACCCCGGCCTCGCTCAACAGCACACAGCTGCGCCCGCAAGTCCATACCGATTGCTGGCGTTCGATGGCTACCAGGCCACGCCGTTCGCGCTCGGCGGCCAGCCACAGGCGGTCGCCCGCCGGGTTGATCGCCAGGCCTTCGAACAGTGCATTGAAGTTCAGCAGCATGCCGCTGGCGCGCGCCTGGCGGACCATGGCCGGGTCGATCTTCAACCAGTCCGGTTCGCCGTCAACGGGTAACTGCAACACGGCGGCATGGGCTTCACTGGCCAGGTAGAGGTTACCCGCCTGATCACAGGTGATGCCCTCGAAGTCCAGCTCGCCTCCGCGAATGTACGACGCCGCCCAGTTGCGCGACTTCAGGCCCCACGGCAGCCCGCTTTCCGGTGGCGATGGCGGGGTAAAGGTCAGCGGTTGCGCGCGCCAGGTCGGGTTTTGCTGGTCAAAGCGGTAGATACGGTCGTCGTCGCGATCGGACACGCCCCACAGCCCTCCCCGGCATTCCACCAGGCCCGAAAGGTTGCCACCGCGCATGCCGTCGATCGGGTGTTCGGCACTGAGCTTCAGCTCGGGCCAGTTGCCCGCCAGGCTCGGCAGGGCAACCAGCGCAAGACAAACGGCAAGAAACTGCCGAATCAAACCATGACCTCGGCCAGGTTGCCTTTGGTTTCCAGCCAGCTCTTGCGGTCGCCGGCGCGCTTCTTGGCCAGCAGCTTGTCCATCAGCTCGCAGGTGGCCTGCACGTCATCCAGGGTCAACTGCACCAGGCGCCGGGTGTTCGGGTCCATGGTGGTTTCGCGCAGCTGTGGCGGGTTCATCTCGCCCAGGCCCTTGAACCGGGTGACCTGCGGCTTGCCGCGCTTCTTCTCGGCCACCAGGCGATCGAGGATGCCGTCACGCTCGGCTTCGTCGAGGGCGTAGTAGATTTCCTTGCCCAGGTCGATGCGGTACAGCGGCGGCATGGCCACATACACGTGCCCGGCCTCGACCAGCGCCCGGAAGTGCTGAACGAACAGCGCGCACAGCAACGTGGCAATGTGCAGGCCGTCAGAGTCGGCGTCGGCGAGGATGCAGATTTTGCCGTAGCGCAGCTGCGCAAGGTCGGTGGCACCGGGGTCAACGCCAATGGCCACGGCAATGTTATGCACTTCCTGGCTGGCCAGGACTTCGCCACCGTCCACTTCCCAGGTGTTGAGGATCTTGCCGCGCAGCGGCAGGATCGCCTGGAACTCCTTGTCCCGCGCCTGCTTGGCCGAGCCACCGGCCGAGTCACCCTCGACCAGGAACAGCTCTGCACGCATCGGGTCCTGGCCGGCACAATCGGCCAGCTTGCCGGGCAATGCCGGGCCCTGAGTGATGCGCTTGCGCTCGACCTTCTTGCTGGCCTTGAGGCGGCGTCCGGCGTTGCTGATGGCCAGCTCGGCCAGCTGCATGCCCAGCTCGGGGTGGGCGTTGAGCCACAGGCTGAAGGCGTCCTTGACCACGCCGGAAACGAACGCTGCCGCTTCACGCGAAGACAGGCGCTCTTTGGTCTGCCCGGAGAACTGCGGGTCTTGCATCTTCATCGACAGCACAAAGGTGATGCGTTCCCAGACGTCTTCCGGTGCCAGCTTCACCCCACGCGGCAGCAGGTTGCGGAACTCGCAGAACTCGCGCATGGCATCCAGCAGCCCCTGGCGCAGGCCGTTGACGTGGGTACCGCCCTGGGCGGTCGGAATCAGGTTGACATAGCTTTCCTGGATGCTGTCGCCGCCCTCCGGCAACCACAGCAAGGCCCAGTCAACGGCTTCCTTGTTACCGGCCAGGCTACCGCAGAACGGCTCGTCGGGCAGGCGCTGGAACTCGTTGACCGAATCGACCAGGTAAGAGCGCAAGCCGTCCTCATAGTGCCACTCGACCTTTTCGCCGCTGGCCTTGTCCTCGAAGCTGACCAGCAGGCCCGGGCACAGCACGGCCTTGGCCTTGAGCACATGCTTGAGGCGGCTGATGGAGAACTTGGGGGAGTCGAAGTACTTCGGGTCGGGGCTGAAGTAGACGCTGGTGCCGGTGTTGCGCTTGCCGACCGAGCCGACCACTTCCAGCTCGCTGGCCTTGAAGCCATCGGCAAAGGTCATCTGGTATTCGTTGCCGTCGCGCTTGACGCGCACACGCACCTGGGTCGACAGGGCATTGACCACCGAAATACCGACACCGTGCAAACCACCGGAGAACTGGTAGTTCTTGTTGGAGAACTTGCCGCCGGCGTGCAGCTTGGTGAGGATCAGCTCGACCCCGGACACCCCCTCTTCCGGGTGGATGTCCACGGGCATGCCGCGGCCATCGTCGCTGACTTCCAGCGAGTGGTCGGCATGCAGGATGACCTGCACCGAACGGGCGTGGCCAGCCAGGGCTTCGTCGACGCTGTTGTCGATGACTTCCTGGGCCAGGTGATTGGGGCGGCTGGTATCGGTGTACATGCCCGGCCGCTTGCGGACCGGGTCAAGGCCCGAGAGGACTTCGATGGCGTCTGCGTTATAGGCGCTAGCGCTGGGATTGGCCATAGGGTCTCTTCGTCAGTCTGGTGAATGCAAAAAAATCAAAATACAGAAAAGTCGAGCGCCGCATACTGCCCGCGGGCAATGCCGGCGAAGGCCAGCAGTGCCGGCAGGTGCTGGGCGAAGCCCTGGAAGCTGTGGTCGCCACCGGCCTGGATGCGCAGGGCACAGGCACGGTAATAGTGCTCGGCGTGGCGATAGTCCAGGGTTTCATCGGCGGTCTGCAGCCACACTTGATAGCGGCTGGCATCGACCGGGGCCGGTACTTCCAGCTCGGCCAGGGCCTTCACGTGATCGTGGGTCAGCTCCCAGGTTTCACCACTGTAATGATTGCGCTGGGTGCCCAGGTAACCGTCGAAATGCTTGTGCGGGGTTACCGCCGGGTTGACCAGCAGCGCTTTCAGGCCATAGCGCTCGGCCAGATGGGTGGCATAGTAGCCGCCGAGCGAGCTGCCCACCAGTAATGGCGCACCGAGTTCTGCGATAGCCGCTTCGAGTTGGGCGATGGCCTGGCGCGGGTGGTGGTGCAAGGCTGGCACGCGTAGCTGGGCCGACAGCCCCAGTTGCTGCATCACAGCCTCGAGCTGGCGCGCCTTGGTGGAAAGCGGCGAGCTGTTGAAGCCATGGATATAGAGGATGGAACCCGACATGCTGCCCCCGGAAACTGTGGCGTTGCGCCTGATGATGCGGGCGCAGGGACGCGCAGTGTAGCGCGTTCGCCGGGTTTTGACGCAGTGTCACGGGTTTCGCAACAATTTCTTCAAGAGAGCCGGGGCAGCTCCGCGCCCCGAATTCTTCAATATCCTGGGCTATCAAAATCGAGGGCAAGGGTGAAATCCAGCGCCCGCTCCACCCCGGTCTCCAGCCGCCCATCAGCATGCAGGCGCAACCAGCGGTAGCCAGGCTGCTCTTCGCTCACCTGGAATTCCTCACTGCGCGCCGCGAACTGAATGCAGGTCGACGGCGTAGCCAGCAGGCGCCGGCCATCGCGTACTTCATCCCATTCCTGATGCACATGCCCCCACAGCAACGCCCGCACCTGTGGATAAGCCTCGACGATATCGAACAGTGCCTGGGCGTTGCGCAAGCCGATCGGCGCGATCCAGGCGCAGCCGATGTCTACCGGCTGATGGTGGAAACACACCAGGCAATGGCGCTCGCCCGCCCCTTCCAGCGCGGCTTGCAGCACGGCCAGCTGGTCATCCGCCAGCAGGCCATGTGTCGCGCCATGCACTGCCGTGTTGAGCATGACAATACGCCAGGCGCCGATATCGGTTACCGCCTGCACCAGCTCCGGGGCCACTTCGGCCATGACCCGGGCTTCGTCATGGTTGCCCGGCAACCAGCGGGTGGGCACGGCAAATGGCGCGGTCAGCTCACGAAACGCTTCATAAGAGGCAACACTGGCATCCTGGGACAGGTCGCCCGTACACAGCAGCAAGTCGACAAGCGGTTGCTCACGCTGCACCTGGGCCACCACATGGCTCAGGCTGTCACGGGTTTTAAGGCCCAACATGCTGCCGGCCGGATCGGCGAAAAGGTGAGCGTCGGTCAGTTGCACCACATGCACAGGGCGCGTCAGGTCTGGCCGCATGTCAGCGAACACTTGCCAGTTCGTGACCGCAAGCCAGGCAATGGCTCAACCATTCACCGAGGAACAGGTTGAGCTGGGCCTTTTCGTCCGGCTGATGCATGGCCTTGTTAGGGTACGGATAGATGCTGCGCAGGCGCCGCGTGTGTTCGGCGCTGACCACTTCGGCCATGCGCGCATCGTGGTACACCTGCACTTCCAGGTGCGGCACAGGCAGCCACGGCAGGCTGTGCTCCTGACGTACATGCAGGGTGGTGGTGTACGGGCAGGCCAGCACCACATCGAGCACGAGCACACCGAGCATCTGGTCACCCTGGGTCATGCCGATACGACGCGAGCTCTGGGTGGTGCGCATGTCGGGCAACAGGCGCATCAGCCGGGCGTAGTTGGCCTCGCAGGCTGCCTGCAGCCCGACCAGATCGACTCGATAGCGCTCGCGCAGCAGGTTCACTTCCACATCCCTCGTACTTCGTCGCGATTCAGCGCCAGCCATTGCAGGCCGATGATGGTCGCCGCGTTGCAGATACGCCCGTCGCGCACGGCCTGCAAGGCGTCTTCGAACGACCACACGCGCACGCGAATGTCTTCGCCCTCTTCTTCCAGGCCATGAAGGCCGCCCGCCCCCTCGCTGCTGCACCGGCCAAGGAACAGATGAACGTATTCGTCACTGCCGCCGGGCGACGGGAAGTAGCGGGTCATCGGCCACAGTGCAGTGAACGTCAGGCCAGCTTCTTCTTCGGCTTCGCGGTGGGCAACTTCCTCAGGTTGTTCGTCCTTGTCGATCAGCCCGGCGACCATCTCGATCAGCCAGGGGTTATCGATCTTGCCCATGGCGCCAACGCGAAACTGCTCGATCAGCACCACTTCATCACGCAACGGGTCGTAAGGCAGTACACACACTGCATCGTGGCGCACGAACAGTTCGCGGCTGATCTCGCGGCCCATGCCTCCGGCAAACAGCTCATGGCGCAGGTGCACCTTGTCGAGCTTGTAGAAGCCCTGGAAACAGTTGGCCCGTTTGACGATCTCGACCGCCTTGGGCACCGAATTCAATGTGTCTGACATGGAAATCCTCGTTGCTACATCAACCGCCTGGTTACTGCATCGCGCCATCCTACTCTGCACGCCTGCCGGTTTCATCCCTTTCTGCCAACCGCTGGCGCACTCGGGACAGCAGGTCTTCACTCTGTTAGCTTAGTGGCGAACTGAAGGCCGCGCAGACGGTCAAAGGCCGACTTTTCCCTGTTCTGCAAGGATCATCATGACACTTGTCAAACTGACTTCCGTGGCTGTGCTGGCACTCGCTCTGAGCGCCTGCCAGAGCCTGTTCACGCCCAACTACCGAGCCCCGCTCGAGGTCAAGCGCGACGCCTGGGAGCACGTGAAACCCGGCTGCAGCGAAAGCGACTGCCCGTTGGTAAACATCGACATGGTCCACTTCCCGGCCTTGCCAAAGCTGGACGCCATCGTCGAAAAACGCCTGCTGCAACTGACCGAAGACAATCAGCATGGCACCGCGCCGAGCACCCTGCAGGCCTACGAGCAGCAATACCTGGCCAGTGCCGACAAACGTAACAGCAGCTACCTGCAAGCCAAGGTACGCGAGCAGCATGACGGGCTGGTGATCATCGAATTGTCCAGCTACCTGGACAGCGGTGGCGCCCACGGCATGCCGGGGCGTGGCTTCATCAACTATTCGCGCAAGCTGGACAAGGTGCTGACCCTGCAGGACATGCTGGTGCCCGGCCAGGAAGACACCTTCTGGAAAACCGTCGAGGAGTCGCACCGGGCCTGGCTGATGAGCGTGGGCATGGACAAGGACGCCGAGTTCGTCAAAACCTGGCCGTTCAAGAAATCGCCGCACATCGCCCTGACGTACGGCGCAGTCGTGGTCAAGTATGAGGTCTACGCCATCGCGCCCTATTCCATGGGCCACGTGGAACTGAAGATCCCCTACCCACGCCTGAATGGCGTGCTCAAGCCTGAACTGTTTCCCGGTCGCGGCTGAGGCTCAGCAGCCCGTGCAGCAGCCCTGCCAGCACCAGTGCCGGCAGGGTCGCCCCGAAGTCCGGCGCCTGTGTAGCGATGACATGGTAAGCCGCCACACCCACCACCCAGGCCAGCAGCGCCTGCCAGTGCAAACCACCCACTTGGGCCGGCAGGCGACGGCGACGCACCACGTAGTGGTCCATCAGCACCACGCCGAACAGCGGCGCGAACACCGAGCCGATCAGTAGCAGGAAGTTCTCGTACTGGGCCAGCGGCGCCAGCAAAGCGATCAGGGTGCACAGCACGCCAATGGCCA
This sequence comes from Pseudomonas sp. URIL14HWK12:I5, assembly GCF_900176445.1. NCBI lineage: Bacteria > Pseudomonadati > Pseudomonadota > Gammaproteobacteria > Pseudomonadales > Pseudomonadaceae > Pseudomonas > Pseudomonas sp. URIL14HWK12:I5. The sequence goes on along the minus strand of NZ_FWXQ01000001.1, from coordinate 668,456 downwards.
AGGCCAGGTGCTCGACCTTCACCGGCACCAGCACACCGGTGGACACGGCCGCCGAATGGATGTCGGCAAAGGCCTTTTCCGACTCGTCCAGCAAAATCAGCAACAGCGGAATACCCATGCCGGCGGCCGCCAGGGCCAGCAGCAGGGCATTGACCTCGCCATTGGCAGCGAAGGCCAGGGTATAAGCCACGCCCAGGCTCATCAGCCAGGTGTTGCCGATAAAGTAGCCCACTACCGTACCGCCAAATACATGCTTGCCGTTGCGGGCGAAGCGCGAGTAGTCGGCGATCAGCGGCAGCCACGAAAGGGGCATGGCAATGACGATGTCGAAGCCTACCGCCAGCGACATCGAGCCGTCCCCGGCGCGGCTCCACAGATCAGCCAGATCAGCTTTGGCGAACAGGTTCCAGGTCAGCCAGACGCAAGCACCCAGCAGCAACCAGATACCCCAGGCGCGCAGTACCTTGCGCACGAAGGCCAGTGGCCCGCTCACTGCCAGCAAGGTGGCCAGGGCACCGAAGCACAGGGTCCACAGCATCGGGCTGTTCCAGGCACTGTCTTCGCCGAAGGCGCGCGCGCCCGGCAGGCTGGCAGCATCGCGCATGACAATGATCTCGAACGCGCCCCAGCCGACCAGTTGCAGCAGGTTGAGCAGCGCCGGCAAGCGCGCGCCGTGGCCGCCCAGGCTGAGTTTCAGGGTGCCCATGGCCGACAGGCCGGTGTCGCTGCCGATCACACCGGCAGCCCCCAGCAACAGCACGCCCACGCCGGTGCCCAGTGCGATGGCCAGCACTGCGCCCGCCAGGCCCAGACCGGGGGCCAGCATGGCGCCTACCTGCAGCACCATCAGGCCGATGCCGAGGGAGAACCACAGCGAGAACAGGTCGCGGGCACCGAAGATGCGCTGGTGGGTGGGGACCGGGTGGTCGGGGGAAAATTGGCTGGGGGTGGTCATTGTTATGTTCGCCAGAAGGATTGATAGGGTTTCGCCGACCCACTCAGGGAGCGGGCTTGCCCCGCGAAGGCGTCAGGCCTGCCAAACGCGTTGGCGCAGCTGACGCGTTCGCGGGACAAGCCCGCTCCCACAGTGGAGAAACGGCGCTTTTACACTTTGTGGTACAGCTGGCTGCCTTCCTGGCGGAACCGCTCGGCCTGCTCGCGCATGCCTTCTTCGACCGACACGTCCACGGTCTCGATCCTGGCGGCGTATTCACGCACTTCCTGGGTGATCTTCATCGAGCAGAACTTCGGCCCGCACATCGAGCAGAAGTGCGCGACCTTGGCCGATTCCTTCGGCAGGGTCTCGTCGTGGAAGGCACGGGCAGTGTCCGGGTCCAGGCCCAGGTTGAACTGGTCTTCCCAACGGAACTCGAAGCGCGCCTTGGACAAGGCGTTGTCACGAATCTGCGCGCCCGGGTGGCCCTTGGCAAGGTCGGCGGCGTGCGCGGCGATCTTGTAGGTGATGATGCCGGTTTTCACGTCGTCCTTGTTCGGCAGGCCCAGGTGCTCCTTGGGCGTGACGTAGCACAGCATGGCGCAACCGAACCAGCCGATCATCGCCGCACCAATGCCCGACGTGATGTGGTCGTAACCCGGTGCAATGTCGGTGGTCAGCGGGCCGAGGGTGTAGAACGGCGCCTCGTCGCAGCACTCCAGCTGCTTGTCCATGTTCTCCTTGATCAACTGCATCGGCACGTGGCCCGGGCCTTCGATCATGCACTGCACATCGTGCTTCCAGGCGATCTTGGTCAGCTCGCCGAGGGTTTCCAGCTCACCGAACTGCGCGGCGTCGTTGGCATCGGCAATCGAGCCAGGGCGCAGGCCGTCACCCAGCGAGAAGCTGACGTCGTAGGCCTTCATGATTTCGCAGATTTCGTCGAAGTGGGTGTACAGGAAGTTTTCCTTGTGGTGCGCCAGGCACCACTTGGCCATGATCGAGCCACCACGGCTGACGATGCCGGTAACACGTTTGGCGGTCAGCGGCACATAGCGCAGCAGCACGCCGGCGTGGATGGTGAAGTAGTCCACGCCCTGTTCAGCCTGCTCGATCAGGGTGTCGCGGAACAGCTCCCAGGTCAGGTCTTCGGCCACGCCGTTGACCTTTTCCAGCGCCTGGTAGATTGGCACGGTACCGATCGGCACCGGCGAGTTGCGGATGATCCACTCGCGGGTTTCGTGGATGTGCTTGCCGGTGGACAGGTCCATGACCGTGTCCGAACCCCAGCGGATGCCCCAGGTCAGCTTGGCCACTTCTTCCTCGATCGAGGAACCCAGGGCGCTGTTGCCGATGTTGCCGTTGATCTTCACCAGGAAGTTGCGGCCGATGATCATCGGCTCCACTTCCGGGTGGTTGATGTTGGCCGGGATGATCGCGCGGCCACGGGCGATTTCCTGGCGGACGAATTCGGGGGTGATTTCTTTCGGGATGTTGGCGCCGAAGCTGTGGCCGGCGTGCTGCTCTTTCAGCAGGCCGGCGGCGCGGGCCTCCTGCAGCTTCATGTTTTCGCGGATGGCCACGTATTCCATCTCGGCGGTGATGATGCCACGGCGGGCATAGTGCATCTGCGAGACGTTGGCGCCGGCCTTGGCGCGGCGCGGGTTGCGCACGTGGGCAAAGCGCAGCTTGGCCAGTTCGGCATCGTTCAGGCGCTGCTGGCCGAAATCGGAGCTCAGGCCGTCCAGGCGCTCGGTGTCACCACGGGCGTCGATCCACGCCGAACGAACGTCGGCCAGGCCCTTGCGCACGTCGATGATCACGTTGGGGTCGGTGTACGGGCCAGAGGTATCGTAGACCAGCACCGGGGCATTGGTTTCGCCACCGAAATCGGTCGGGGTATCGTCCAGGCTGATTTCACGCATGGGCACACGGATATCCGGGCGCGAGCCTTCGACATACACCTTGCGCGAACGCGGGAACGGTTGCACGGACTGCTGATCGACTTGTGCCGATTCGCTGAGGTTGATCGCTTTTTCTTGTTTGGTCATCACAGGCTCTCCAGACGGCTTCCTAGCAGTGGAATGTCGGGGTGAACCTGAATGGCGCGGACACACCCATGATGGGTGCAGTGCCGGATATGGGGGTGCCTGAAGCTGCATGCAGCTGCGACATTCCCGGACCTGGCACAAGAGGCTCCCCGGGAAGGCGAGCAATCTTGTTCCCTACGCAGGCGCTAACCTGATCAGGTTCAACGGGATCCGCACCTCTGCGATCTCAGCCTTTGCTTCAAGGCACCCCGACAAGAACATGCGCAGTCTAGACTGGAGTGGTCGGCAAAGCCAAGCGGGTAAATGCGCGGTTGATGAAAGGCACACCTGGCGATTGTTGCCGGGGGCGCATGGCACTACACTGGCCCGTCATCCGATACTCAACAGTTCAGTAATTAAATTTCGTACAAGGATTGCCTCTATGCTGCGCAAACTCTCACTGGCGATAGCCGTGTCTTGTGCGTCCAACGGAGTGGTCTGGGCAGCGGACGTGCCCCCGACAGTGAAGACCGACCTGGTCAGCGTCTACCAGGAAGCGGTGGACAACAACGCCGACCTGGCCGCCGCCCGCGCCGATTACGGCGCCCGCCGCGAAGTGGTGCCACAGGCCCGCGCCGGGTTGCTGCCCAACCTGTCGGCTGGCGCCGAGATGATGAACACCCGCACCAAGCTGGACGAGCCGTCTGCCACCACCAACCGCAGCGGCAATACCTGGAGCGCCACCCTGGCGCAGCCGATCTTCCGCGCGGACCGCTGGTTCCAGCTGCAGGCTGCCGAAGCGGTCAACGAACAGGCGGCACTGGAGCTGTCGGCCACTGAACAGAACCTGATCCTGCAGTCCGCGCAGAGCTACTTCGCCGTGCTGCGCGCCCAGGACAACCTGGCCGCTACCAAAGCCGAAGAAGCTGCCTTCAAGCGCCAGCTCGACCAGTCCAACGAACGTTTCGATGTGGGCCTTTCGGACAAGACCGACGTGCTGCAGTCCCAGGCCAGTTACGACACCGCCCGGGCCAACCGTATCATCGCCGAGCGCCAGGTGCAGGATGCATTCGAAGCGCTGGTCACCCTGACCAACCGCGAATACACCTCGATCCAGGGCGTAGTGCATACCCTGCCGGTACAGGTGCCAACCCCGAACGATGCCAAAGCCTGGGTCGAAACCGCCGGGCGCCAGAACCTCAACCTGCTGGCTACCAACTATGCGGTTTCCGCCGCTGAAGAAACGCTGCGTCAGCGCAAGGCAGGCCATGCACCGACGCTCGATGCGGTGGCCAAATACCAGAAAGGCGACAACGACAGCTTCGGCTTCACCAACCCTGCACCGGCCCCTGTTTCACGCTATAGCGGTGACGTCGAGCAAACCAGCATCGGCCTGCAGCTGAACATCCCGATCTACAGCGGTGGCCTGACCAGCTCGCAAGTACGCGAGGCCTACCAGCGCCTGAGCCAGAGCGAGCAGCAGCGCGAAAGCCTGCGCCGCCAGGTGGTGGAAAACACCCGCAACCTGCACCGCGCGGTGAACACCGACGTGGAACAGGTGCAGGCGCGCAAGCAGTCGATCATCTCCAACCAGAGTGCGCTGGAAGCCACTGAAATCGGTTACCAGGTGGGTACCCGCAACATCGTCGACGTGCTCGATGCCCAGCGCCAGCTGTACACCTCGGTGCGGGATTACAACAACAGCCGCTATGACTACATCCTCGACAACCTGAGTCTGAAGCAGGCGGCCGGCACCCTCAGCCCGCAAGACCTGCAGGACCTCAAGCGCTACCTGAAGCCGGACTACAACCCGGACAAGGACTTCCTGCCGCCGGACTTGGCTGCGGCGGCTGCCAAGAACTTTGTGCGCAGGCCTTGATATAGATGCTGGATTCTTCGCGGGTTTACCCGCGAAGAAGGCCACACAAAAATCAGCGCAGGAGCGCGCCCAGCCCATCAAGCAACCGCTGCAATGCCCCCTGATTGGCCCGCATCACCGCCCTGCCCGCCTCGCCCATGCGCTGTGCATCCTGCGGCAACTCGACCAACCGCCGCACTGCCCCGGCCAGCCCGTCGGCATCGTCCACCTGCTGCAACGCCCCCGCCTCACGCAGCATCGCGCTGATTTCAAGGAAGTTGAACACATGCGGCCCCATCAGCACCGGCAACGCCAGTGCTGCCGGCTCCAGCGGGTTGTGCCCACCCGTCGCCACCAGGCTGCCACCGACAAAGGCAATATCGGCCAGCGCATACAGGAACAACAACTCACCCATCGTATCGCCAAGCAATACCTGGGTTTGCGCGTCGACGGGCGTGCCGGCAGAGCGCCGCACGGTAGCGAATTGCTCGCTGCACAGCACATGCACCGCATTGAATCGCTCGGGATGGCGCGGCACCAGGATCAGCAACGCATCACCATGCACCTGTAGCAACTGCCGGTGCGCCTGCAAAATCAGCGCATCCTCGCCTTCATGGGTACTGGCCGCAATCCACACCGGGCGCTGCTCAGCCCCCCATTGCGCGCGCAGTGCCTTGGCACGCGGGAGCAGTTGCTCATCAATCTTCAGGTCGAACTTGATCGAACCGGTGACCTGCACGCACTCAGGGCGCGCGCCCAAATCACGGAAGCGCTGGGCCTCGGTTTCGGTCTGCACCGCAATCAGGCTCATCTCCGCCAGCATTGGCCGTGTCAGCTTGGCAAAGCGCCCATAGCCACGGGCCGAGCGCTCGGACAACCGCGCATTGGCCAGCGCCACCGGGATGCCGCGTTTGGCGCACTGGTGAATGTGATTGGGCCACAGCTCGGTTTCCATGATGATGCCCAGCTTCGGCTGCACATGGTCGAGAAAGCGCCCGGCCGCCCAGGGCAGGTCGTAGGGCAGGTAGCAATGCTGCACGCGTGGTTCGTCGGCGAACATGGCGCGAATGCGCTCGGAACCGGTCGGCGTCATGCAGGTAAGCGTGATCGGCAGGCCCGGGTAGGCCTTGAGCAAGGCACGCACCATCGGCGCTGCTGCGATGCTTTCGCCCACCGATACCGCGTGCACCCAAATGCCACCCTGGCGCATGGCCGGCAGCTTGAAGGCAAAGCGCTCGCCGATGCGTTGGCCATAGGCCGGCGCCTTGCGTGCGCGCAGGTAAAGGCGCAGCGCAACCAGCGGCAGGCCCAGGTGAAATAGCAAGGTATAGAGTGTTCTGTTCATGGCGGCGGAGTTTACCCGATCGCACGCAAGTGCACTGCAAAGCGCTCGGCCAGCCACTGCGCCGCAGGCCCCAGCGGCTCATCACGGCGCCAGGCCAGTTCTGCCACGAGTGCCGGCGGGCGCCACTCGCTGTCCAGTTCGACCATGTGCGCCTGGTAAGTCGGGTACTGCACCACATGCCGCGGCAACCAGGCCCAGCCCAGGCCGCGCATCAACAGTTCGGCCATGGCGTAGAAGCTGTCGGCACGCCACACCTGCGGGCTGACTGCTTCGCCACCGGGGTAACCGCTTTGCTGTGGCGTGATGAGGAGTTGTCGGTGGCGGGCCAGTTGCTGGCGGGTGACCCGGCCCTCACCTGCAAGCGGATGGCCGACAGCGCACACCGTGACCATCTCCACACTGCCCAGGGCGCGCCGCTCCAGCGATGCCGGCATGCTTTCGTGGTGGAAGAACAGGCCCAGGTCGGCGCGGCGCTCCACCAGCTTGCGCGCCACATCACCTTGCGCACCACTGGCCAATTGCACTTCTAGAAATGGATAGCGGCTGGCCAGTTCGTCGAGGCTGTCGATCACCGGCTGATAAGGCATGGCTTCGTCCTGCGCCACCCGCAGCAAAGCCTCCTGCCCGCGCATCAACGCAAGGGCGCGGCCATCCAGGCGCTCGCACTGGCGCAACAGTTCGCGGGCATCTTCCAGCAGTGCACTGCCGTTTTCGGTCAGCTTCGGCTGCCGGCCACTGCTGCGCTCGAACAGGGTGACCCCCAGGTCGGTTTCAAGCAGGGCAATCGCGCTGCTGATGGCCGACTGCGCCTTGCGCTGCTCCCGGGCCACGGCAGAAAACGAGCGCAGTTCAGCGACGCGCAGGAAGGTGCGCAGTTGCTCAAGATTCCATTGCTCTGCCATCAACCTATCTCCCCTACTGATAGGTAATGACTTTACCCCATCCAGGTAGCGTCTAGAATGCCCGACCAGTTACCGGAGGATCCTGCCATGAATGCCTACACCTACCTCGCCATCGCCATCTGCGCCGAAGTCATTGCCACCGCTTCGATGAAAGCAGTGAAGGGCCTGAGCACGCCATTGCCGTTGCTGCTGATGGTGGTTGGCTATGGCATCGCGTTCTGGATGCTGACCCTGGTGGTGCGCAGCATTCCGGTGGGCATTGCCTACGCCATCTGGTCCGGGCTGGGGATCGTGCTGATCAGTGTGGCGGCGCTGGTGATCTACGGGCAGAAGCTGGATGTACCGGCGATGCTGGGCATGGCGATGATCGTGGGTGGGGTGGTGGTGATTCAGCTGTTTTCCAAGACTGCCGGGCACTGAAGCTGCCTGTATACTTGTCAGCTGTCCCAGTCTTCGAGGTACCGCCATGCCATCTGCCATTTCCACTGACGTGCTGATCGTCGGCGCCGGGGTCGCAGGCCTCTGGCTCAATGCCCGCCTGCGCCGCCTGGGGTATTTGACAGTGCTGGTGGAACGCGCCAGCCTTGGCGGCGAGCAGACCATCAAGTCTCAAGGCATCATTCACGGTGGTACCAAGTACGCCCTGCAAGGTGCCCTCACCGGTGCTTCGGAAGCCATCGCCGACATGCCGCGCCGCTGGCGCGAAGCCTTGAGCGGTAGCGGCGAGCTGAACCTGAGCAACACCCGCCTGCTGTCCGAGGCCCACTACCTGTGGTCGCCAGGCACTCTGGCCGGCAACATCACCAGCTTCTTCGCGAGCAAGGCCGTGCGCGGCCGGGTCGACCAGGTAAAAGGCGAGCAACTGCCGCCCGCCCTGCAAGACCGCGCTTTCAAGGGCAAGGTCTATCGCCTGGCCGAACTGGTCATCGACGTACCAAGCCTGCTGGCCAACCTGGCCGACCTGGCGGGCGACAGCCTGCTGGCCGGGGAACGCATCGAGCCGCTGCGCGAAAGCGACGAACTGGTCGGCCTGCGCGTCGATGGCCGCGACATCCGTGCCCAGCGTATCGTGCTCAGCGCCGGTGCCGGCACCGAGGACCTGCTGCATGCCTTGGGCCTGAAGCTGCCTGCGATGCAAATTCGCCCGCTGCACATGGTCATGGCCAAGGGCCCTAACCTCAAGCCGCTGTATGCACACTGCCTGGGCGGCGGCCCCAAGCCACGGGTAACAGTGACGACTCACCCGGCTGCTGATGGCCAATGGGTCTGGTACCTGGGCGGGGATCTGGCCGAAGCCGATGGCGTGGCACGTGAGCCGGCGGCACAGATTGCGGCGGCGCAGAAGGAAATAGCCAACCTGTTGCCATGGGTAGACCAAAGCCAGGTCCGTTGGGCCACCTTGCGCGTCGACCGCGCCGAACCTGCGCAGTCCGGCCTGGTGCGCCCGGACAACGCCTTCCTCGCCGACCAGCAACGCCTGTTGGTGGGCTGGCCGACCAAGCTGGCCCTGGCGCCGGACTTCAGCGACCGGGTCATCAGCCACCTGGAGCGCGACGGTATCCGCCCGCAGGCACAAGCCGAACTGGCCGGCCTGCCACGCCCACCGCTGGGTGTGCCGGCCTGGGAGCAACTGCTGCCATGACCCTGCCAACCCTGCACGACTTCCACCGCCCGCTGGGCAGCACCGGTTTCAAGGTTTCACCGCTGGGCCTGGGCACGGTCAAGCTGGGCCGCGACCAAGGCGTGAAGTACCCCACCGGCTTCACCATCCCCGGCGATGACGAAGCCCGCCTGCTGCTGGCCCAGGCCCGCGAGCTGGGCATCAACCTGATCGACACCGCCCCGGCGTATGGCCGCAGCGAAGAACGCCTGGGCCCCCTGCTGCGCGGCCAACGCGATGAGTGGGTGATCGTGAGCAAGGTCGGTGAAGAATTCGACAGCGGCCAGTCGCACTTCGACTTCAGCGCCGCCCACACACGTCGCTCGGTGGAGCGCAGCTTGCGCCGCCTGGAAACCGATCGCATCGAACTGGTGCTGGTGCATTCCGACGGCAATGACCTGGCGATCCTCGAACAGCAGGAGGTCTACCAGACCCTGGCTGAACTTAAGCAGGAGGGCAAGATCCTCGGCTTCGGCCTGTCTGGCAAGACCGTGGCCGGCGGCCTGAAAGCACTGGAACAGGGCGACTGCGCCATGGTCACCTACAACCTCAACGAGCAGGCAGAACGCCCGGTACTGGACTACGCTGCCGAGCACGGCAAGGCCATCCTGATAAAGAAGGCCCTGGCCAGTGGACATGTCTGCCTGGCCCCGGGCGTTGACCCGGTGCAGGCCAGCTTCGAACTGCTGTTCGCCCACCCGGGCGTCAGCAGTGCTATCGTCGGCACCATCAACCCGCTGCACCTGGCCCACAATGTGGCCACCATCGCCCGTATCCTGGGCCAGCATTGAGTTTCCCCAGGCCCAAGGGCCTGGCGACTGACCCGACGCAAGGAGGAGCCTCGTGGCGCGAACGCTGATCCGCAAGAACCCGAGCAACTTCAAGACACTGCCGCTGCATGTCGAGGCCACGCCCGAAGGGCTGATTTATCAAAGTATCGGCATGCCGCTCAACTTTGCCCAGACCCAGCAACGGCGCAAGGCCATCCAGCTACCCGACACGCAGCACTTCGTGGCCGAACTGGCCAACCTGGGCGTGTCGGTGCGCCTCACCCTGCATTGGCAAAACCGCGATTACTGGGTGCTGGTGCGCCAGCGCCGGCAAGACCGGGGCGATGTGGTGCTGAAACTGATTTCCGGCTATGTACCGGCACAGGAGCTGAACCTGCCATTGCACACGGCGGTGCAGGAAGTGGCTGAGGAATGCCTGCTGGAAACCCCGGAAGGCTGGCTGGGCGGGCGCTTCAACGATACCTGGCTGCCCGTGCCGTATGCCGCCGCCCTGCACTATCGCGAAACACCGCACTTCCTGCTGACCCCGCAGTCCGGCGCCGCCCGCCCCGTGCACTGCGGCAACCTGATGCTACTGGAGCGGCCACGGGCCTATGTGCACTTGCCCACCGCCTCGCTGCAACTGATCTACGACATGCGCCTGCAGGTGCCCCGTGAAGCCAAGAAACTGAGCCTGTTCCACGTCGATGAGCGACTGGAGAGCGGCCAGCTGGTAGCGCGACTCAACCGCAAACGGCCAGACCTGTACCTGATGCCGTTGAAGGACGGCCAACCGCTGGCGGAGCTGTATACGCTGAAGAAGGATGAGTTGGTGCCGGCGAGTACGCGTGGGCTGTACCTGGCAGAGAGTTTTGCACGGCAGGAAGGCTGGGTGGTGAAGGACGAGCGAGTGCGCTGGAAGGACTGGGTGAAACAGCAGGGGTTGGTGGAGCCCAAGCCGTTGCGGGCATCGCACTTGCAGCGGTTTGGTGACAAAGCGCGGGCGCTGCTGGAGCGGGCGCGTACTAGCCTGAATAAGTGATATTGGGGCTGCTTTGCAGCCCCAGCGTTATCAGTTCTTGCGAATCTTCTCGACAATCGCCGTGGTCGAGCTGTTTTCGACCAGGCCCAGCACCTTCACGGTACCGCCATAGGCCTTGACGATATCGGCGCCCACCACCTGGTCGATGCCATAGTCGCCACCCTTGACCAGCACATCCGGCTTGACCTGGCTCAGCAGGTTTTCCGGCGTGCCCTCAGGGAAACTGATCACCCAATCCACCGCCCCCAGGCCGGCCAGAACGGCCATGCGCCGGTCGACGCTGTTGATGGGCCGCCCTGGCCCTTTGAGCCGGCTGACCGAGGCATCGTCGTTGACCGCGACGATCAGGCGATCGCCCTGGGCCCGCGCCTGCTCAAGGTAGGTGACATGCCCGGCATGCAGAATGTCGAAGCAGCCATTGGTGAAGACGATCTTCTCTTTGTGCGCCCGCGCATCATCGATGGCCAGCAGCAGTTGCTCAAGGCCCAGCACACCGCGCTCGGAGCCTTCCTCACGCTGGATGGCCCGTCGCAGTTCGGGGGCGCTGATCGCAGCCGTACCCAGCTTGCCAACCACGATGCCTGCCGCCAGGTTGGCCAGCGCCACCGCGTGGGGCAGGTCCTCGCCAGCCGCAATAGCCGCCGCAAGGGTGGAGATGACAGTATCACCGGCACCGGTCACATCGAACACTTCGCGCGCCCGCGCCGGCAGGTGCAGCGCCGGCTGCCCCGTGCGCAGCAGGGTCATGCCGTGCTCACCACGGGTCACCAGCAAGGCGCCCAGGTCCAGGTCCTGCAGCAGTTGCACACCTTTGGCAACCAGCTCGGCCTCATCAGCGCAACGGCCAACGATGGTCTCGAACTCGCTGAGGTTCGGGGTGATCAGGCTAGCACCGCGGTAGATGGAGAAATCCTTGCCCTTGGGGTCGGCCAGCACCGGAATACCCTTGGCTCGCGCCGCCTGGATCAGGCTCTGGTGGTTTTTCAGTGCGCCCTTGCCGTAGTCGGAAAGGACCAGCACCTTGACGCCTTCGAGCAAGCTGTCGACTTCCGCACCCAGCGACAGCGGGTCGGTGGCGAACGGCTCTTCGAAATCGATACGCAGCAACTGCTGGTGACGGCTCATGACCCGCAGCTTGACGATGGTCGGCTGGTGCGCGATGCGCTGGAACACCGAACGCACACCGGCAGCTTGCAGGCTGTTGGCCAGGCTGTCGGCAGCTTCATCCTGGCCGGTGACGCCGATCAGCGAAGCCGGCGCGCCCAGCGCAGCGATGTTCAAGGCAACGTTGGCCGCACCGCCTGGGCGATCTTCGATCTGATCGACCTTGACCACCGGAACTGGCGCCTCAGGCGAGATACGCGAAGTACCGCCATGCCAGTAGCGGTCGAGCATGACATCGCCGACCACCAGTACCGGGGCTTGATCGAAACGCGGCATGGACAACTTCATGGGCAACCCATATGGAAATAATGAACAGGGGCAGGATATTAGCACAGGGTAGTCGACGGCTTTATGGCCAGATCGTCCCCGGAAAATTCCCGTGACAATCGGGGCCATGATGGCCCCGATCAAGGAGGGTTCACGTGATATCGGCCTTGGCCGGCTCATCCAGCCCCATCGCATGCAGGCGGGCATAATGGCCATTAGCCGCAAGCAGCTCGGTATGGGTGCCGCGCTCCACCAGGCGGCCCTGATCCATGACCAGGATCTGATCGGCCTTCTCGATGGTCGACAGGCGGTGGGCGATCACCAGCGTGGTGCGGCCTTGCATCACATGGTCCAGGGCAGCCTGGATGTGCCGCTCGGACTCGGTATCCAGCGCCGAGGTGGCTTCGTCGAGAATCAGCAGCGGTGCGTTTTTCAGCAGCGCCCGGGCAATCGCCAGGCGCTGGCGTTGGCCGCCGGAAAGCAGCACACCGTTCTCACCCACTTCGGTATCGAAGCCCTTGGGCAACCGGTCGACGAACTCCTTGGCGTAGGCGTCGGCCGCAGCAGCTTCGATATCTGCGCGCGGGGCGCCAGCCAGGTCGCCGTAGGCGATGTTATTGGCCACGGTGTCGTTGAACAAGGTGACGTGCTGAGTCACCTGCGAAACATGGCGGCGCAGGTTACGCAGGCGATAGTTCTCGATTTCCACGCCATCGAGCAGAATCTGCCCTTGGTCGTGGTGATAGAAGCGCGGGATCAGCGCGGCCAGGGTCGACTTGCCGCTGCCGGAGCGGCCCACCAGGGCGATCATTTGCCCTGGCTCGGCGACAAAGCTGATGTCGCTTAGCACTTCGCGCTCGGTACCCGGGTAGGTGAAGCTCAGGTTGCGCACTTCCAGGCGCCCTTCCACGCGTTCCTTCTCGACAGTACCGGTGTCCAGCTCAGGTTCTTCGTCCAGTTGCTCGAAGATGCTTTCTGCACCGGCCAGGCCCTTCTGGATGGTCGAGCTGACTTCCGAAAGCTGGCGGATCGGTTTGGGCAGCAGGCCGGCGGCGGTGATATAGGCAACCAGGTCGCCAGCCGTGGAGTCACCGCGCAGGAACAGCACCAGGAACATGAGCGCGGCCATGGCGCTGTAGATCACCAGCTGCAGCATCGGCGTGTAGAGCGAGCCGGTCTTGGTCATGCGCAATTGCTTGTCGGTATTGCTCTGGCTGGCCTTGCCGAAGCGCTGTTCCTCATAGGCTTCGCCACCGAAGCTGCGCACCACGCGGTAGCCCTGGATGGTTTCCGAGGCAACGTGGGTGACATCACCCATGGCCACCTGGATCTTCTTGCTCTGCTTGCGGAATTTCTTGCTGGCAACGCTGACCATCACCGCAATTACCGGCAGGATGGCGACCATCACCAAGGTCAGGTGCCAGTTCATCCACAACAGGTAGGCGAACAGGAACACCACGGTCAGGCCTTCGCGGATCACCACCTTGATGGCGTCGGTCGCCGCGCCGGTGACCATGGTCACGTTGAAGGTGATGCGCGAAATCAGGTGCCCGGAGTTATGGTTGTCGAAATAGCGGTTGGGCAACACCAGCAGCTTGTTGAACAACTCCACCCGCAGGTCATGCACCAGGCACAGGGACACCTTGGCCAAGAAGTAGTTGCCGAGGAACGAACCCAGGCCCTGCCACGCGGCGATCAGGATGATCAGCAGCGGCACTGCCTGCAACAATTGTAGGTCGCGCAGGTAGGGCACGTTGGGGAACAACACCGCTTCGGGGTTGCTCAGCCCATCGACGAAGTATTTGAGGATGCCCGCCAGCATTGGCTGGGTCGAGGCAAAGATCACGAAACCGACAATGCTCAGCAGGAAAATGCCGACATAGGGTTTCACATAGCTCAGCAGCCGGAAGTAGATCTTCAGGCTGGAGGTGTGCTCCGCCGGTCGCGGTGTTTCGGCCATTATCGAGCTCGCTGTTCAGGTTGAACCGGAAATTTTACCACAGGCGCCATTTTCGGCACGCCCCCATGGCAGCATCATGGCAAGGCCGACAGGCAGCCAGCTGATGAACCACTCGGCGCGCGGCGTGCCGGTGAGGCTGGCGGCATCGAACTGCATGGCCAGGGTCGAGTACACCCAGAACCCCAGAAGGATCTTGCCAAACAGTGTACCGCGCGCACGGATGATTTCGCCGAGGGTGAACAACCACACGATGACCCAGAGCAACATGCCAGGGATCCCCATTTCCACGGCAACATGGGTGAACATATTGTGGGTGTGGTCAAAGTGTTTACCCACGGCACTTACGTCGTAGGCAGCCCCCAGCCCCAGGCCGGTCCAGGGGTGTGCGGCAATCATATCGATGACGGCATTGAAGATTTCCGGCCGATAGGACGAACCGCGCTTGGCGATCAGGTCGTATACGACGAAGAACGCAAGGCCGGTGGCAACCAGCGCGAGGATGGAAAACACCTGACTGTGGCGATCACGGAACCACAGCGGCGCGATCACCACGGTGATCACCAGGGCCAGAATCGCCCCGCGGCTCTGGCTGAGCATGGCAAACGCGCCCAGACAGACCAGCGCCCCCAGCCATAACAGCTGCATGCCACGCTGGCGCGGCGGCGCGTACAGCAAGAAGAGCACCGCCGAGCCGATGACATAAGCCCCCAGAATCGGGTGCGAGATCTCGCCAATGCCTGCCAGACGGGCCAGCAACGATTTGCCCTGCAAACCGTAGAAATTGATGATCGAGACCAGCGCGGCGAGGGCCAACAGGCCGCTGCCAAGCAGCAACAGCTGACGAATGCGGGCCCTGCCTTGCTGCGCCAGCAGCGGGAATGCCAGCAGGAATACCAGAATGTAGACAAGGCGCTTGATCTCGCGCCCTGGGTCTTCTGCGGGCGACCAGGCCAGGCTCAGCCCGCACCACGCCAACAACAGCAGCACACTCACCCACAGCGCTGGCTGGCGCCTCCAGGCTTGCACCAGCACTTCACGGGCAGACCACGCCAGTACCAGCGTTGGCAGCCACAAAAACAACACCAGCCCCTGCTGGTAAACCTTGTTGCTCGGTGCCAGGGCAATTGCTGCCAGGAACCAGACCAGACCCAAACCTAACCAGGCCCGTGCCCAGTTTTTTTGATACAACATCCTTTCCCCCGATGAATCAAAGACACCATCCATGGTGCAACAGCATTATTTTCGGCATTATTGCCGGTCATTTTGCTCGCCAGACGACAAGGCTCTATTCATGCAATGCTCCCGGCTCACCCAGGTCGACTTCGATCAGCTGACACAAGGCGCACAGGTGCTTGAGGCAGACAGCCATGGCGCCAAAGTCTACCTGCTCAAGGATGGAAATTTCCTCAAGGTTTTTCGTAGGAAGCGGCTGATTTCATCTGCACTGTTGCGCCCCTACTCGCAGCGCTTCGTCGATAACGCTGCGCGCCTGGCACAATTGGGCATCCCTACGCTCGAGGTGATCAGCCAGCACAAGCTCGACCTGCCAGGCCGTACCGCCGTGCTGTATCGCCCGCTGCCCGGGCGTACCCTGCTGCAAATGTCGCGCGATGATGGGTTCAGCTGGGATACCTACCTGCCGCAGCTGATTCAGCTGGTTCGCCAGCTGCACCACAGCGGTGTGTACTTCCGCTCGCTGCACCTGGGCAACGTGGTGGTTACCCCCGACCAGCGCCTGGGCCTGATCGACGTGGCCGACATGCGTTTCCTGCGCCCGCCGTTGTCGGCACGCATGATTCGTCGCAATGTGCAGCACATGGTGCGCTATATCGAGCGGGAGAACCTGGGTGACCGGTTCCCCCTCGCTGCGTTCGAGGCTGCCCTGCTGGCACGCTGAACGTCAGTTTCGCAGCAAGCTCTGCGAGCCATTGCAGAAGGCCTGCCAGGCTTGCTCCGGCGCCAGCGCCTGACGCTGCCGGGCGGCTACCGTCCGGGCGCTGAGGGATGTGCATCGTTCGATTGCCTCGGCCCATGCCCCTTCATCGGCTACCGGCAGGTAACCGCCGGTATCCTGCAACTGTTCGCGAAACACTTGCAGGTCGCTGCACACCACCGGCACGTCGGCCATGACCGCCTCCTGCACCACCAGCCCCAGGCCTTCAGAGCGAGAAGGCACCAGTAGCCAATCGAACGCCCGATACAACTGCTGCAGGTCTTCACGGTGACCGCACAGGTGAACGCGCGCGGCCAGGCCCAGTGCATCGATACGCTCTTGCAGCACGGCGTGCAGAGGGCCTTCGCCAATAATGGCCAACTGCAGGTCCGGCTGATGTGTGCTGGCCCGGGCAAACGCCTCGATCAGCATCTCGAAGCCTTTGCTTTCCACCAACCGCCCCACCGCGCCCAGCATGACCCCGGTCGCAGCAGGCAACTGCAGCGCCTGCCTGGCCCTGTCACGGCTCAACAACGGCTCGACGAACGCTAACGGGTCAAGCGCCATGCGCAGGGTCTGCACCGGCCTGCCCAAGTCGTGCTCCAGTGATTCGGCCAGCGTATGCGACACCGCTGCGATGCTCAGGCGCTCGGCGGGGAACATACGCAACAAGCGTACATCGCTACTGCTCAGGCGCGTCTTGCCATGGAACAGCACCTTTGCCCGAACCTGGGGACTGTTCTGCAACAGCGGCAGCACCAGCCGCGCGACGCCAATACCGTCGAGCAGCACGACCTCAGCGTTGGCCTCGGCCAGCGCCTTGCGCAAACGCAAGCGCAACCAGGGCCGCAACAGGCGCCACAGGTGCCGTCCTTTCAGCGCACGCAGTGGCATGTGCCACTCCCGGGTCGAGCCAAGCCCGCAACACAACCCGCTTCCCAGCAGCAACCAGTTACTGATCCGGGCATCGGTACCTGCGTGCGACAGCACTTGGCGATGCACCTTGTGGATGGACATGTACGGCGTTCCACCCGCCCACATCATATTGACGATGTTCATGGGCCCTCTCCCGCTCATGTCAGGTGGGACAGCGACTTCATTGAACAAAAATGGTGATACCCATGCCGATCAAGGCACCCGTCACCAGCGTCAATGCCAGTTTGATCCGATCACGTTGACGGCGTTTGGCCTTGCGCTCCACTTCGATGGGCAAGGTCACGTGATTACCGAATCCAGTGTGCAATACTGCATCACCCTCCAAGGTGACCGCTGTCAGATTTAACTCAGCGTAGCGTCGGGAAAGCGCCTTCTCTCCAGCATAGGCGGCAAATGGCGCGCAGCGCTGGTAATCACTCAAACGCCGCAGACCGGGGTTGAGCGAAAACGCCTGCCATTCAGCCTTGTCGGACAGCAGCGGGTAGCAAGGCACACCCGCGATCACCTGCCGATCGCCCAAGTGGATGTAAGGGCTATGGATGGCCAGGTCGTGAGCATGACTGCGCAGCCACACCTGCAACAGGTTGGGGCTCACCTCCAGAATGGCCCGCGAGTCTTCGACAAAGCCTTGGCGATAGAAATGCCAGTCGTCCTCGCAGTGGAAGATGTACGGCGTCTTGACGTGGCTGTAAGCCAGGTCGATAGACGGCAACTGGCCAAGCTTGGGCCGGTTAACGAACACCTTGCAGTGCGGTTTCCAGTGCTCTGGCACAGCGGCATGCACAGCATCGTCACCGGAATCTTCGGTGATGAATACCTCGCGAATGGGCGCGGTGTTGTAGCGGTCGAAACTCTCAAGGGTATCTTTGAGCAGATCGAACCGCCCACAACTGGTCACGACGAGCGTGACGTCACTCTCATTTGAAAAGCGCACCGGACTCCCTCCGCATTGCGACAAACGGCCTTCAACAACCCGCTCCTGGGCGTGAAAGCTCTTATTTAGATGCCCAGCTTCAGGCGCAACCGCTGCCATGCAGACAAGGGCGGATGGGGCCTCAGCGCCGGGCGCATGTGGTCGACGATGCTACGGCCAACTGCGGCGAAACTGAAACGGGAAACCGCCAGATGGCGGCCATTTTCTGCAATCTGCCGGGCCAGTTCAGGGTCTGCCCGCAAACGGCGGAGCTTTTCCTGAAGGGTCGGGATGTTGTCATAGAACACCACGTTGTGCATGTCCTGCAGGCCCAGCGCGCGGTTCTCTTCCTCGCCCTGGTCGTATGCCAGCAATACGCAGCCACAGGCCATGGCTTCGAAATTCTTGATCATGTATTCGCCCATGCCAACGTCGGCACTGACGAAGAACCGGATACGGTTGAGCGTGTTGCAGTAGTCTTCGCCCGACTTGGTACGGGTAACCAGCAGGTTCTCGACCTGCCCCAATTCGTCCAGCAGCGCCTTGCGGCCGCTGTAGGCCACGCTGTTGACACTGCCGACGAAGGCCAGTTCGATATCGCGCTCACGCCCTTGGTCGGCCAGCAGTTGCTCGTCATAGCCCTTGGGCACGAATACCGCATCGAAGCCTTCCTGGCGCAGGCGTTCGCTGACCATGTAGCCCGAGCTGATGACCCGCGCCCATGGCAGCTGCCGGTAATGGGCGCTGAACTTGCCGGTGTACTTGCACGGGATGTAGTTCTGGTAGGCGTCGTGCTCCAGGATGACCAGGTTCGGCACGGTGCGGATGAAGGCCACCTGGCGAATCTCCTGCTTGAAGCGCAGGAAGAACACAATGCGGTCATAGCGCTCGACCTGCACTTCACGCTTGAAGTAGCGGCGCAGGTTGCGCTGGTCATCGCTGCTCAGCCAGCGCAGGTCGCACTCGCAGTTGGCCGCGACGCCGTCGTACAGGCGGTCGAGAATCGCCCGCTGTTCCTTCTGTACCAGAAATAGGACTTTCATAACGTTCCTTGGGCGCTCTGCGCCATCGCGGTCAACCATGGGGCGTGCTTACAGCTCACGCCGCCAGAACAGTTCGTGCCTGCGCACGGCCTTGCGGAAGAACTCGTTCTCCCCGTAAGGCGAGCGCCGCCGCCCGGCCAGCCAGCGCTGCAGCAGGCGGCGCAAGCGACGCTTGAAGGGCGCCGGCGGCTGCAAGTCGTGCATCATGCCCAGGGCCATGGCCTTGTCGCGCTGCGTGGCCAGGTCCAGCACCAGGCTGCAGGGTGCCCAGGCCTGGGCTGCGCTCAACTGCGGCGGCAAGGCCACGCCGTCGCCACTGTCGCCCATCGGCCAGCGGTCGTTGTCGTGCAGGTGATTGGCGTAGCACAACAAGGTCTGCGGCTGCCAGGCCAGGCCTTGCAGGGCCTCCAGCACGGCCGCCTGGGCGCAGATGTGATCGGGGTGCGGGTCGAGTTGCGGGTGCGGCATCACCAACACTTCCGGCTTGGCCATTTCCAGCAAGGCCCGCAGGTCGGCCAGCAGGTTGTGCCAGGTTGGCGCGCCATCGCGGTCGGCCGGTAGCGGGAACGGGTTGAACTGGCGGAACACGCGGATATCGGCCAGGTCAGCTTCACGGGAAGCAGCCGGCTGATCGGGCGCGGCCTGCATGGCAGGCAGTTGCAGGCAGAAGTAACCCAACTGCACACAACGTGACTCCGGCACACCAGCCCAGCGCGGCACGGCGATGCTGTCCCAGGCACGCAAGCGGCCCTTCAGGCGGGCGGCCTCGGCTTTTGGCAGGCCCATCTGCTGGTAGTGTTCGGCTTCGATCTCGCCAGCTGTCAGGGTGACCACCCAGGTTTCGTCGGCTTGGCTGTAGAGGCCATATGCAGCCAGCTCGGCGTCATCGGCGTGCGGCGCGATCACCATCACCCGGCGACGTTGCAGCTCGACAGCGGGGGTTATCCACAGGCGCGGCTGGCCTTGCAGCCGGCAATGACGACCGCGCAGGCGCAAGGTACCCGCTTGCAAGGGCACGGCCAGGCCGGTCAGGTTGAGAAAACGTACGCCATCAACACCACGCTCGAACGTTTGCCGGTCAGCCTGCTCAGCAGCATCCAGCTCTACCCGAGGGTCGAGAAACCGCCCCAGCCAGGAGCTTTTTACCTGCAGCTCAAGCATGAGGGTTTCGTCACCCTGCAGCACGCAATCGGCCTGGAGCCGGCCATCGCGCAGGCTGGCAGGCACTTCCCGCGCCTGTTCACCGAAGTCGTAGGCGTAATCCTCGCCCGGGGCGTAGAACAGATGGTCGGCAAACCAGGCTTCGTGAGCCGCCCAGACCAGCGGCAACAGCAGCAACGGCAGCCACCACCAGCTGAAAAACCCCAAGGCGACCAACGCAACCAGGCTCGTCAGCAAGCCCAGGCGCTTGTTGCGCCGGTGGCGCTTGAGCAACTGCTGCTTGCGGCTCACGCCTGGTACACCGGCACAGGGTTGCACCAGCGGTCCTTGTACTCGCGGTCGGCACGGCCGAACGAGAACCGCAGTGGCTTGTTGCGCGTACGGGCGTCTTCCCAGGCGGCCTGGGTATTGAGGAAGCTCAGCACGCTACCCGGACTGAAAGCCTTGGTTTCAGGGTCTACGCCGCCATTGATGTACTCGACGCTGATCCATTCCGGCGCTTCGACGCGGTACACCAGCTGAATGGCAATCGGCTTGCCATCCAGCAGCAGTACCGAGCCGATCAGCAGCGCTTGCAGGCGCTCCAGCACCTGGGCCATGTGCTCGGCACCGGTGGCCGGGAAGCCCCAGCGGCGCTGGAACAGGTCGCAGTACATGCTGGCGATTTCCTGCGCACTGAAGTCGCTGATCGGGCGTACCAGGCCACCTGCTTCTTCCAGCAGGCGCAGTTCGCGGCGCTGGTTGTAGCGGAATTTTTTCGACAGGTCTTCAGGGGCGCGGGCCATGGCCAGCTGTTCCTTCTGCGCCTTGAGGCCGCTGAAGCGGCCCTGGTTCAGATCGGACAGGTAGCGCGCGGCATGGCGCAGCGGTGCAGCGGCATCGGCTGCCGCCGGCAGGATGATTTCGGCATTGCCCAGATCGAACAGGGCTTTCTTGCCAGCACGCTTGAGCACATCCTTGGACAGCGCCAGGTGACGCCCCCAGGTCGGGATGGCGGCCTTCAGCTCACCCGCCTGATGCCAGCCCAGGTATCGCACCGGGATCTGTGCCAGGTCTGCCAGCTGTTCGACCACCAGCGGATGAGTGGCAACACTGCCACCAAAGCGCGCCCATGCCTCGGCATAGGCCTTGGCATCTATAACTTGCCAACCGCGTTCGCGGAAGGCCTGGATTCGATTGAGCATCAGGCCTGCTCCACCAGCGCACGCACTTGCGGCAGCTGCCAGAAGGCCTCACGCACCGCGTGGTCGGAGAAGCGTTCACGCAGACGCTGCAGCATGTGCTCGGCACAGGCCTGGCGCTGCTCGCCGTCCAGCACGGCCAGATGCTTCAGCCCCTGCGCCAACTGTGCAGCATCGCCCAGCGGGAACAGCACCCCCACACCCTCGACCACTTCGCGAGCCCCGCCGCATGCCGTGGCGAGCACCGGCACACCGGCGACCATGGCTTCGAGCAGGACCATGCCGAACGGCTCATGGTCAGAGCTCAGGGCAAACACGTCGAACGCCTGGAAATAGCGCCGTGCATCCGGCACCTGGCCCAGGAAGTCCACTTGCCCGGCAATGCCCAGCTCGGCGGCCTGAGCCTTGAGCTTGGCCTCCAGCCGGCCCTTGCCGAGAATCGCCAGACGGGCGCCCGCTGGCAGCCCTGGCAACGCCTGAGCAAAACCACGCAACAGGGTTGCCTGGTCTTTGTCGGGGTGCAGGCGCCCGACATTGCCGACGATCCATGCCTGTGCATCCAGGCCCAAGGCCTGGCGTGCTTCGGCGCGCGGCACCAGTGCCGCTTGCAGGGCGTCGATATCGATGCGGTTGTACAGGGTCTGGATGCGTTCGGCCGGCCACTGCGGCAGGCAGCGGCGCATATCGTCACGCACGGCGTCCGACACGCCCAGCAAGCTCAGGCGCTTGCTGAACAGGTTGGCGAACAAACGGCGGCCTTTGCGCTCGTAGTCGCCAAAGGCATGATGCACGCCAATCACCGGCAGGCCGGTGCCCAGCAGGGCCACGTAGATCGGCTTGAAGCGGTGAGCAATGCAGAACGCGAAATTGCGCTCGGCCGCGATCCGCCGCAAGGCACGGATGGCGCCGAGCTTCAGGCCACGCACGGCCTTGGAGCTGAACGCCAGGAACAGCACCTCGTCCGACGCGCAGCCCGCCGCTACCTGCGGGTCGGCAGCGCCGGTAAGGAACACCGTGGTGACCTGGTAGCCACGGCCCTGGAACAGGCTGGCGTACTGACGGGCGCAATCCAGGAAAGGCCCGTCATAGCCATGGCAGAACTGCAGGATGCGCGGTTCAGAGCGGCTGGTCATAGGCGGCAGCGCCGTCCTTCACGACCAGGATGTCTTCCATGATCAGGTACTGCAGGTCCGAGCCGAAGAACATGTTCAGGGCATCGGTCGGCGAGCAGATCATCGGCTCACCACGGCGGTTCAGCGAGGTGTTCAGCGACACGCCGTTGCCGGTCAGGTCTTCCAGCGCCTTCATCATGTCGTAGTAGCGTGGGTTGTACTCACGCTTGAGCACCTGTGCACGCGAAGTACCGTCCTCGTGGACCACTTCCGGGACGCGGGTTTTCCACTCTTCAGCCACTTCGAAGGTGAAGGTCATGAATGGCGCCGGGTGGTCGACCTTGATCATCTGCGGGGCAACGGTGTCGAGCATCGACGGGCAGAAAGGTCTCCAGCGTTCGCGGAACTTGATCTGGTGATTGATGCGGTCAGCCACGCCCTCAACGCTCGGGCAGCCGATGATAGAACGACCACCGAGGGCGCGCGGGCCAAACTCCATGCGGCCCTGGAACCAGGCCACCGGGTTGCCGTCGACCATGATCTGGGCGATCTGCTGGGGCATGTTCTCCAGCTTGCGCCACTTCGGCTGGTTCGGGTGACGGGCGCAGGCCGCGATCACGTCTTCGTTGGAGTACGACGGGCCGAGGTAGACGTGTTCCATCTTCTCGACCGGTACGCCACGGGCATGGGAAACATAGGCTGCGGCGCCGACGGCAGTACCGGCGTCGCCGGAAGCCGGCTGGACGAACAGCTCTTTCACGTCCGGACGGGCGATGATCTTCTGGTTCAGTTTCACGTTCAGCGCGCAGCCGCCGGCGAAGGCCAGCTTGCCGGTTTCACGCAGGGTGTCGCCCAGGTAGTGGTCGATCATCTGCAGCGCCAGTTTCTCGAACAGCGCCTGCATGCTGGCCGCGTAATGAATGTACGGCTCGTCGGCGATGTCGCCTTCGCGCTTGGGGCCCAGCCATTCGATCAGCTTCGGCGAGAAGTAGAAGCCCTTGCCCTTCTCTTTATAGCGGCGCAGGCCGATAACGTTGGCATACTCGGTGTTGATCACCAGTTCGCCGTTTTCGAAGCTGGCCAGGCGCGAGAAGTCGTACTTGCTGGCATCGCCATACGGCGCCATGCCCATGACCTTGAACTCGCCGTCGAGCATTTCGAAGCCGAGGAACTCGGTAATCGCGCCGTACAGGCCACCCAGGGAGTCCGGGTCGAAGAACTCCTTGATCTTGTGGATCTTGCCGTTTTCGCCGTAGCCAAAGAAGGTGGTGGCGTATTCGCCTTTACCGTCGATGCCGAGGATGGCGGTTTTTTCCTTGAAGCCCGAGCAGTGGTAGGCACTGGAGGCATGAGCCAGGTGGTGCTCGACCGGCTCGATCTTGACCTTTTTCGGGTCGAAGCCCAGCTGCTCCAGGCACCAGACGATCTTCTTGCGGTAGCGCTTGTAGCGACGGTTGCCCATCAGGATGGCGTCGAGGGCACGATCCGGGGCGTACCAGTAGCGCTTGGCATAGTGCCAGCGCGCCTTGCCGAACAGGCTGATCGGGGCGAACGGGATGGCTACCACGTCGACGTCGGACGGCTTGATGCCTGCCTGTTCCAGGCAGAACTTCGCCGACTCGTAGGGCATGCGGTTCTTCGCATGCTTGTCACGCACGAAGCGCTCTTCTTCGGCGGCGGCAATCAGCTTGCCGTCAATGTACAGGGCCGCGGAAGGGTCATGGCTAAGGGCGCCGGACAGGCCAAGGATCGTCAATGCCAAGGGATTAGCCTCTTCATTCGGTAAAAATGCGCCAGCGGCCTCTTGGGCGGGTGGCGGCTAAAGGGCGGGATTATAACGCAAAGATCAGGAACTGCGCGGTCGTTGTGGGAGCTGGCTTGCCCCGCGAACACCGGCAAAGCCGGTGCCATACACCGCGTCGCCTGCTTCGCGGGACAAGCCTGCTCCCACAAGGGATAGGAGACAGCTGCTTACTCGGCGATCAACCAGTCCATACGGTAGCTGCCATCGGTCTGCGCCAACTCCTTGGCCAGCCAAGGCAGCAGCTCCTTGAGCTCTTCTTCCAGCCCCCACGGTGGATTGGCAATGGCCAGGCCAGAGCCATTGAGCCCCTGCGGGCTGTCCTGATGATGCACATACAGCTCGACCCGCAGCAGTTTCGGCGCACCGGTGCTGGTCAGGTCCTGGTAGTAGCGAGTCAGCGAGCGCTGGTCCTTGATCGGGTACCAGATGGCCGCAACAGTCTGGCGCATGCGGCCAATCGCCTCTTTCATGGCATTGGTGCAGCGCTTGAGCTCATCGGCCTGCTCGAACGGCGGGTCGATCAGCATGATCGCGCGCTTTTCCTGCACCGGCAGCAAGGCCCGCGGCACATGCCAGCCTTCACCCAGATGCACGACCACGCGCGGGTCTTTTTTCATGTTCTCCTTGAGCAGCGGCCCGTCTTCGGGGTGCTTCTCGTTGAGCAGGGCACGGTCCTGCTGGCGCATCAGGCGACGGGCCAGCTCGGGCGAACCGGGGTAGTAACGCAGCTCGCCGTCGGCGTTCAGGCGCTTGATGACGCGCAGGTAATCGGCAGCCATCGCTGGCAGGTCGTCACGATTCCACAAGCGGGCAACGCCTTCCAGATACTCGCCGGTACGGGTTGCCTGGTCGCCTTGCAGGTCGTACAGACCAAGCCCTGCGTGGGTATCGATGTAGGCGAACGGCTGCTCCTTGCGCGACATCAGGGCGATGAGGCGGGTCAGCACGATGTGTTTGAGGACGTCGGCGTGGTTGCCGGCGTGGAAGGCGTGACGATAGTTCATGGCAACTCCTGCGGGGGTGGCAAGTTTACCTTGCCTTGCAGGCGGAGTCAGGCCTTGCTGCTGATCGGTGGCGCCCGCGAAGCAGGCGCCGCCGATTCAACGGGTATTACTTGTCAGCGTGATAAGCCGCATCAGCGGTTTCGAAGCGCTTGACCATCGACTGCGACGGGCTGCCCAGCTTGCTCACCAGCACAATGGCGATGCTGGCGAACAGGAAGCCCGGGATGATTTCGTACAGCCCGAGGGTGTCGAAGTTCTTCCACAGGATCACGGTCAGCGCGCCCACCACGATACCGGCCAGCGCGCCGTTACGGGTCATGCCTTTCCACAGTACCGAAATAAGCACTACCGGGCCGAAGGCCGCACCGAAGCCAGCCCAGGCGTAGGCCACCAGGCCCAGCACGCGGTTTTCCGGGTTTGCGGCCATGGCGATGGCGATCAGCGCAACGGCCAGCACCATCAGGCGGCCAACCCACACCAGCTCACCCTGCGAGGCGTTCTTACGCAGGAAGGCTTTGTAGAAGTCTTCGGTCAGGGCACTGGAGCACACCAGCAGCTGGCAGCTCAGGGTGCTCATTACAGCCGCCAGAATGGCCGACAGCAGCACACCGGCAATCCATGGGTTGAATAGGATCTTGGCCAGCTCGATGAACACACGCTCGCGGTTTTCAGTGACCGGACCCGCCAGGTCAGGGTGCGCCGAGAAGTAGGCGATACCGAAGAAGCCCACGGCACAGGTACCGGCCAGGCACAGGATCATCCAGGTCATGGAGATACGGCGAGCGTTGGCAATCGACTTCACCGAGTCGGCAGCCATGAAGCGCGCCAGGATGTGCGGCTGGCCGAAATAGCCCAGACCCCAGCCCATCAACGAGATGATACCGACGAAGGTCGCGCCCTTGAGCATGTCGAAGTTGGCCGGGTTCACCGCGTCGATGGCGGCGAAGGTGGTGTCGAAGCCACCGGTCGAGATCAGCACGATCACCGGGGTGAGGATGAGCGCGAAGATCATCAGCGACGCTTGCACGGTGTCGGTCCAGCTCACTGCCAGGAAGCCACCCACGAAGGTGTAGGCAATCGTGGCCGCAGCCCCCGCCCACAGGGCAGTTTCATACGACATGCCGAAGGTGCTTTCGAACAGGCGGGCACCGGCAACGATGCCAGAGGCGCAATAGATGGTGAAGAACACCAGGATGACGATGGCCGAGATGATCCGCAACAGGCCGCTGTTGTCTTCGAAGCGACTGGAGAAGTAATCCGGCAGGGTCAGTGCATCACCGTTGTGCTCGGTCTGCACGCGCAGGCGGCCGGCGACGAACAGCCAGTTCAGATAGGCACCGACGGTGAGACCGATGGCGATCCAGGCCTCGGAAAGACCGGAGAAGTAGATGGCGCCCGGCAGGCCCATGAGCAGCCAGCCGCTCATGTCGGAAGCGCCAGCGGAAAGCGCGGTCACCACGCTGCCCAGGCTACGACCGCCGAGGATATAGTCGGAAAGGTTGTTGGTGGAGCGATAGGCAGCGAAGCCGATCAGCACCATTGCCGCGATGTAGATCACGAAGGTGATCGTTAGTGGGTTGCCCATACGTGTGCCCTGGCGTTTGTTTTTATCTCATGCGCAACCGCAGCCATGGCGGTTGCACCCAGGCGGCGAATGCTATGCAACAACGCAAAGCGGGTGCAACCCTTTTTCATTTGCAAGTTGCACCTGCCGGTGCATTTTCCGATAAAGCTGCTTTCTTGCTCCTTTTTGGCGCATCAAGCCGTTTTTTCAGAATAAAAAGCACCGAAAACGACCCTTTCCATCGTGTGGAAATGACTGTCAGACGAGTTGCACCTTTTACACAAAAAATTCGGGTTGCACCTGGTTGCACCCGAATTGTCCTACAGATACTCTTGACGCCAGCTTAGGCCACAACCGTGGCAATAACGAGGATAAGAAATGGCGACTACCACCCTTGGGGTCAAACTCGACGACCCGACCCGTGAGCGACTCAAAGCAGCTGCGCAGTCCATTGACCGCACGCCGCACTGGTTGATCAAGCAAGCGATCTTCAATTACCTGGAGAAGCTCGAGGGTGGTGCCACCCTGACCGAACTCAACGGTCATGTCAGCAACCTGGCCGACGACGCCGGCGAAGTCCAGGCTGACCACAGCCACCAGTGCTTCCTGGAATTCGCCGAGAGCATCCTGCCGCAGTCCGTGCTGCGTTCGGCAATCACTGCCGCCTACCGCCGCCCCGAGCAGGAAGTGGTGCCAATGCTGCTGGAGCAGGCGCGCCTGAGCGCCCCGCTGGCAGAGGCAACCAACAAGCTGGCCGCCGGCATCGCCGAAAAACTGCGCAACCAGAAGAGCGCTGGTGGCCGTGCCGGCATCGTCCAGGGCCTGCTGCAGGAATTCTCGCTGTCGTCCCAGGAAGGCGTGGCGCTGATGTGCCTGGCCGAAGCCTTGCTGCGCATCCCCGACAAGGGCACCCGCGACGCGCTGATCCGCGACAAGATCAGCACCGGCAACTGGCAGCCGCACCTGGGCAACAGCCCATCGCTGTTCGTCAACGCCGCCACCTGGGGCCTGCTGCTGACCGGCAAGCTGGTCAGCACCCACAACGAATCCGGCCTGACCTCCTCGCTCACCCGAATTATTGGTAAAAGCGGCGAGCCGATGATCCGCAAGGGCGTCGACATGGCCATGCGCCTGATGGGCGAGCAGTTCGTGACCGGTGAAACCATTGCCGAAGCCCTGGCCAACGCCAGCCGCTTCGAAGCCAAAGGTTTCCGCTATTCCTACGACATGCTCGGCGAAGCGGCACTGACCGAGCACGACGCACAGAAGTACCTGGCGTCCTACGAGCAGGCCATCCACTCGATCGGCAAGGCCTCCCATGGCCGCGGCATCTATGAAGGCCCGGGCATCTCCATCAAGCTGTCGGCGCTGCACCCGCGCTACAGCCGCGCCCAGTACGAGCGCGTGATGGAAGAGCTGTACCCGCGCCTGCTGTCGCTGACCCAGCTGGCCAAGCAGTACGACATCGGCCTGAACATCGACGCCGAGGAGGCCGACCGCCTGGAACTGTCGCTCGACCTGCTCGAGCGCCTGTGCTTCGAACCGTCGCTGGCCGGCTGGAACGGTATCGGCTTTGTTATCCAGGCCTACCAGAAACGCTGCCCGTACGTGATCGACTACGTCATCGACCTGGCCAAGCGCAGCCGCCACCGCCTGATGATCCGCCTGGTAAAAGGCGCCTACTGGGACAGCGAGATCAAGCGCGCCCAGGTCGAAGGCCTGGAAGGCTACCCGGTCTACACCCGCAAGGTGTACACCGACGTGTCCTACGTGGCCTGCGCCCGCAAGCTGCTGGCCGTGCCAGAAGCCATCTACCCGCAGTTCGCCACCCACAACGCCCACACCCTGTCGGCCATTTACCACATTGCCGGGCAGAACTATTACCCGGGCCAGTACGAGTTCCAGTGCCTGCACGGCATGGGCGAGCCACTGTACGAGCAAGTGGTCGGCAAGGTTGCCGACGGCAAGCTGAACCGCCCGTGCCGCGTGTATGCACCGGTCGGCACCCACGAAACACTGCTGGCCTACCTGGTACGCCGCCTGCTGGAAAACGGCGCCAACACCTCGTTCGTCAACCGCATCGCCGACCACTCGATTTCCATTCAGGAACTGGTTGCCGACCCGGTCGCCAGCATCGAGCGCATGGGCACCCAGGAAGGCAGCATCGGCCTGCCGCACCCGCGCATCCCGCTGCCGCGTGAACTGTATGGCAGCGAGCGCGCCAACTCGGCCGGTATCGACATGGCCAACGAACACCGCCTGGCATCGCTGTCCTGCGCCATGCTGGCCACCGCTCACAATGACTGGAAAGCCTCCCCGCTGTTGGCCTGCGCGGCCAGCCAAGGTGCCGCCGCGCCGGTACTGAACCCGGCAGACCACCGCGACGTGGTAGGCCATGTACAGGAAGCTACCGTCGCCGATGTCGACAACGCCATCCAGTGCGCGCTGAATGCTGCACCGATCTGGCAGGCTACCCCGCCCGCCGAGCGCGCCGCCATTCTTGAGCGCACCGCCGACCTGATGGAGGCCGAAATCCAGCCGCTGATGGGCCTGCTCATCCGCGAAGCGGGTAAAACCTTCGCCAACGCCATCGCCGAAGTGCGTGAAGCCGTGGACTTCCTGCGTTACTACGCGGTACAGGCCCGCAACGACTTCAGCAACGACGCCCACCGCCCGCTGGGCCCGGTGGTGTGCATCAGCCCGTGGAACTTCCCGCTGGCAATCTTCACCGGCCAGGTAGCCGCTGCCCTGGCCGCCGGTAACCCGGTACTGGCCAAGCCAGCCGAGCAAACCCCGCTGATCGCCGCCCAGGCCGTGCGCCTGCTGCTGGAAGCCGGCATCCCTGAAGGCGTGCTGCAACTGCTGCCAGGCCGCGGCGAAACCGTTGGTGCCGGCCTGGTGGGTGATGAGCGCGTCAAAGGTGTGATGTTCACGGGCTCCACCGAAGTGGCCCGCCTACTGCAACGTAACGTCGCTGGCCGCCTGGACAACCAGGGCCGACCGATCCCGCTGATCGCCGAAACCGGTGGCCAGAACGCCATGATCGTCGACTCCTCGGCACTGACCGAGCAGGTGGTGATCGACGTGGTGTCCTCGGCCTTCGACAGTGCCGGCCAGCGTTGCTCGGCCCTGCGCGTGCTGTGCCTGCAGGAAGACTCCGCCGACCGCGTGATCGAAATGCTCAAGGGCGCCATGGCCGAAAGCCGCCTGGGCTGCCCGGACCGCCTGGCCGTGGACATTGGCCCGGTGATCGACGCCGAAGCCAAGGCCGGCATCGAGAAGCACATCCAGGGCATGCGCGAGAAAGGCCGCTCGGTCTATCAAGTGGCAATCGCCGATGCAGCCGAGATCAAGCGCGGCACCTTCGTGATGCCAACCCTGATCGAGCTGGAAAGCTTCGACGAGCTGAAGCGCGAAATCTTCGGCCCGGTGCTGCACGTGGTGCGCTACAACCGTCGCAACCTGGACCAGCTGATCGAGCAGATCAACAACTCCGGTTACGGCCTGACCCTCGGCGTACACACCCGTATCGACGAGACCATCGCCAAAGTTGTGGAAACCGCCAACGCCGGCAACATGTACGTCAACCGCAACATCGTCGGTGCGGTAGTAGGTGTGCAGCCATTCGGTGGTGAAGGCCTGTCTGGTACCGGCCCGAAAGCCGGTGGCCCGCTGTACTTGTACCGCCTGCTGTCGACCCGCCCGGCCGACGCGATTGGCCGCCACTTCCAGCATCAGGATGGCGAAGGCAAGCCGGACCGCACCCTGCACGATCAGCTGATCAAGCCGCTGCACGGCCTGAAGGCCTGGGCAGAAAACAACCAGCTGGCTGACCTGGCCGCGCTGTGCAGCCAGTTCGCCAGCCAGTCGCAGAGCGGCATCGCCCGCCTGCTGCCAGGCCCGACCGGCGAGCGCAACAGCTATACCATCCTGCCGCGCGAGCACGTGCTGTGCCTGGCCGACAACGAGGCCGACCTGCTGGCCCAGTTCGCGGCCGTGCTGGCGGTGGGCAGCTCGGCGGTATGGGCTGACGGCGAACCTGGCAAGGCGCTGCGCCAGCGCCTGCCACGCGAGCTGCAGGCCAAGGTGAAGCTGGTTTCGGACTGGAACAAGGATGAGGTGGCGTTCGACGCCGTGATCCACCATGGCGACTCGGACCAACTGCGCGGCGTTTGCCAGCAGGTGGCCAAACGCGCCGGGGCGATCGTGGGTGTGCACGGGCTGTCCAGCGGGGATCACCAGATTGCGCTGGAGCGCTTGGTGATCGAGCGGGCAGTGAGTGTCAACACTGCTGCTGCGGGCGGTAATGCCAGCTTGATGACCATTGGCTGAGGGTTGTTGATATGAAAGGAGAGCTTCGGCTCTCCTTTTTTATGGGCGCATGGCTTGAGATGTTCAGCACCTATGATACCGAGCGCCGCCCGCGCGGCGCATCGCGAGCTGCGCTCGCTCCTACGTTTGTTTCGGGCCAATTATTCCTGCGGGATTTGCGCGCGAACGCTTTGGTGCATGACACGATATCGCGTCGTACAAACCAAGCGGTCGCGCGCCTCTGGCACAGGCATGACTGGCCCGAAACCAACGTAGGAGCGAGCGCAGCTCGCGATGCGCCGCGCGGGCGGCGCTCGATCGCGCAGGCGCCAAAAAACAAAAGACAAGTGCCTAAATGCCCCAAACCCTTTCTAAACCCATATCACCCAAACCTATTAACCTGTCCCCACCCCGACCTCGCCCCTACACTCGCAGCATCCCGCCTCAGGACCGCCACCATGCCCGAGACCCTGCTCAGCCGCCGCAACCTCGCCTTCGAACTCTATGAAGTCCTCGACGCCGAAGCCCTCACTCAGCGCCCGCGCTTCGCCGAGCACAACCGCGAAACCTTCGACGCCGCGCTGACCACTGCACGCACCATCGCCGAAAAGTTCTTCGCCCCGCACAACCGCAAGGCTGATGAAAACGAGCCGCGCTATGTGGACGGCCGGGCCGAACTGATCCCGGAGGTGAAACCCGCGGTCGATGCCTTCCTCGAAGCCGGCTTCCTCAACGCCAACCGCGATTTCGAAGCCGGCGGCATGCAGTTGCCCAGCCTGGTCTCGCAGGCCTGCTTCGCCCACTTCCAGGCCGCCAACGCCGGCACTACGGCCTACCCGTTCCTGACCATGGGCGCAGCCAACCTGATCGAGAGTTTTGGCAACGACGAGCAAAAGCGCCTGTTCCTGCAGCCGATGATCGAGGGCCGCTATTTCGGCACCATGGCGCTGACCGAGCCCCACGCCGGCTCATCGCTGGCCGACATCCGCACCCGCGCCGAACCTGCCGGCGACGGCAGCTACCGGCTCAAGGGCAACAAGATCTTCATCTCCGGCGGCGATCACGAACTGTCCGACAACATCGTGCACATGGTGCTGGCCAAACTGCCGGACGCCCCGCCTGGGGTGAAAGGCATCTCGCTGTTCATCGTGCCGAAATACCTGGTGAACCAGAACGGCAGCCGTGGCCCACGCAATGATGTGCTGCTGGCCGGGTTGTTCCACAAGATGGGCTGGCGCGGCACCACCTCTACCGCGCTGAACTTCGGTGACAACGGCGAGTGCGTCGGCTACCTGATCGGCCAACCGCACCAAGGCCTGGCCTGCATGTTCCAGATGATGAACGAGGCACGCATCGGCGTCGGCATGGGCGCGGTGATGCTCGGTTACGCCGGTTACCTGTACTCGCTGGAGTACGCCCGCCAGCGGCCGCAGGGTCGGCTGCCGGATAACAAAGACCCGCACAGCCCGGCGGTGCCGATCATCGAACACAGTGATGTGAAACGCATGCTGCTGGCGCAGAAGGCCTACGTCGAAGGCGCCTTCGACCTGGGCCTGTACGCCGCTCGCCTGTTCGACGACACCCAGACCGCCAACGAAGAAAGCACTCGCAAGCAGGCTCAGGAGCTACTCGACCTGCTGACCCCTATCGTCAAATCCTGGCCCTCGGCCTTCTGCCTCAAGGCCAACGAACTGGCCATCCAGATTCTCGGCGGCCACGGCTATACCCGCGAATACCCGGTAGAACAGTACTACCGCGACAACCGCCTGAACCCGATCCACGAAGGCACCGAAGGCATCCAGTCGCTCGACCTGCTCGGCCGCAAGCTGGCGCAGAACAATGGCGCCGGCCTCAAGCAACTGATCCGCCTGATCGCCGATACGGCCGAGCGCGCCAGCCATCACCCGAACCTCGACCCGCTACGCCAGCCGCTGGAGCAATTGGTCAACCGACTGCAAAGCGTGACCCTTGCCCTGCTCAGCGACCTGGCTCAGGGCAAAGTTGCTGGTGCCTTGGCCAACTCGGCCCTGTACCTCAAGGCGTTCGGCCACTGCGTGATTGGCTGGCGTTGGCTGGAACAGGCCATTCACGCCGAGCTTGGCCTGCTCAAGGGCAACGCCAGCGACCGCGACTTTTACCTCGGCAAGCTGCAAGCGGCGCGTTATTTCCTGACCTGGGAAGTACCGGGCTGCCATCATGAGCTGGCATTGCTCGAGGCACGCGACGCCACCTGCCTCGCGATGCAAGACGCCTGGTTCTAGGAGCGCATTGCGCGCCTTCATGCACGGTGCCTATCTCTCCACTGCATGTGCAGGCGAAGTCACCCTGCGCGGGCTACGCGCAATGGCGATTCCCGCAGCGACCACTGCGACGCCTGCATAGGTTGTCCAGTGGATCGCGTCCCCGAACATCAGTGCTGCCCATAGCAACGTCACTGGCGGCTCCAGATAGACCAGTGCCGAAACGCGAGTCGCCGACAGTTTTGTGAGCAGTATCCACAGGCTCAAGTAGGCGATGAACGTCGAGAACAAGGTCAGCCATGCAACAGCCGCCCAGACTTGCGTGCTGGCAGGCACCTCGATCAGGCCCAGCGGCAAGCCTGTGGCTGCCAGCAGTACCAACGTCGTGGTTGACTGCAAAAACAGCGGCATCAACAAGCCGTCCTTGCTGTAGTCGGTCGCCAGTACCGATTGCCGCCGCTGATAAAGGGTGGCAATGGACAACGTGACGGCGGCGATCAGCGGCAGAGCGTATAGCCAAAGCTCAAGCCGGGTCGTGGACAGGCTGTACTCTCCCAGCACGACCACACTTACGCCCGCGAACCCGACCCCAAGCCCCAGCCACTCCTGCCGGCCGCTGCGCTCATGCTGGTCCTTGCGGCTCATCGATGCCGTTATCAGTGGCTGCAGGGCGCAAATAATGGCAGCGATCCCGGCCGGTAGCCCACCTCGAATAGCGATGTAAACACTCACCAGGTAGGCGAACTGGGCCAAAAAGCCGATCACGGCGTTGTAGCGTATTTGTGCCCACGACAATGCCCCCAGTCGATGCGCGACAATGGGCAACAGGCAGATGCTGACCAGCAGAAAGCGCCAGAAGAGCAGGCTGATCGCACCCGCGTCCTCTGTACCCAGCCGGGCGCCAATGAAGCCCGAACTCCAGGACAGGACAAAAATGGCTTGCAGCAGGATCAGGTAGAGCACACTGCTTGGCATACTCACGCCCCTATGGGATGCAATTCCTCGAACGTAATCGGCTCAATGCCGATACGCGCATAGTGCCGGGCAGCCGGCCGGTGCAGTGCCCAGCGTAACCCCAGCCAATTCGGCAGGGTCGCGGGAATGCCGTCGTCAGAAGCCAGGTGCCAGAAACGGTTGGAGTCGTCACTGAACCAGGGACAATGGAACGACAACACCAGTGACATGCGTCGCCCGCTGAGTACCGGGCGAACACCGTGAAACAATCGGCTGCCGTAGATGAACAAGGCATCACCAGGCGCGTCCAGGCGTGCAGTTTCGAAGGTGCGGTAATCCAGGGCATCAAAGGTATCGACTGTACCGTTGTGGAACAGGAACTCGCCGCCGCTGTAATCGGAAGGCCCCGACAGCACGATGTTGAGCACATAATTGGTGCCGTCCGTGTGCCACATGCCCAGTTGCTGCTGTTGCTCCGCGGGCTTGGGATAGAAATAGTTGATCTGCGAGCGGGCGTTGAGCATGGGGTAAGGCACCAGCGGCACGCCCGCAATGCGCGACACGGCCAACAGGAATGCGCGACTGCACATCATGTCGTTGATGAACGACGACAGCGCGGTAACCCCTCGCGTGCGCCGGGAAATGATCCATTCACTGTCGCCAGCGGCTTCCTCCAGGCGTGTGCAGATGCCTTGCAAGGCCGCAACACCTTCAGGTGTGAACAGCCGATGGACAACCGCTACCCCAGTGATGGTATCGACCGAAATTTTGGCGTGCGGGCTGCGGGTATAGCCCAGCTCTCCCAGTGTTCGGGTATCGGCGATGGTGGCGCCTTGGGGCCAGAGCAGATCGTCCCGCCAGGCAACCTCCTCGCCGAGGCATATCGACGAAGGTCGCGGCGCGCGCTTCAGCGTTGACTTGAGCGCCAGCTTCACACGGCCAACGCCGCGCTCGAACAAAGGTAAGGTGTCTGAGTGGTTCATGATGAGTCTGTCCCTGTAAGCCGCTACTGGAGGTACTTCGCGATTTGATAGCGCACCGAGCCGTCGCCACTGGCGAATTCGTCCATCACGCTGCAGTTGCAGTGCTGTGCCCTGATGCGACGGAACTGTTCGGGCGTGTACTTGAGGCAGATATTGGTCAGCAGATACCCATGTTGATGTAGGCGCTGAACAGGCTGCAGGGTCACAGCCACATGGATCGACTCACCCAGAATTCGCAACGGCACGAGCATGGCTTCATGCGGCCCCGACGGTGTGAAGCCTTGTTGAAGCGCAACCATTCGGGAGAACTGCAGCATGTTGGGGTTGGCGTAGAACCCAAGGATGGGCTGTTCCAACCCTTCCTCGTACACCTGCATTTCCGAAAGAATGTAGGTCGTTTCACCTGCAAGACTACGGATCAGCCTTCCCGTGCTCACCGGCAACTCGTTACCCTCCTGAAAGCCCAGCAGGGTGATCAGGGTAAGCTCCTGATCGTGACGTAAATCGTCATGGGTGACCGTGCGGTAGTCGGCGGCGATGTAGTTGAAGCTCCCGTCGCCTTGCACTATCGGCCGCACCGCATCACTCATCGCGGGCTCCGAAGTCTGGTTGATATCGATGGCGGTGTAGCGAATGGAGCTGGAAGTCTCGGCCATTCGCTTCAGCAGGCAAGCGCTCTTGATCGGCTCAGGGCCCAACTCGACATAGTGCACCCTGCGCCCATTGCCAAGTGCTGCCAGGCGGTCGGCAACATTGCTAATGACGCTTTTGAGCGCCCCCTGCCCTTGTGCGTCGGCACACAGCCCCTCCTGCCCCACACCCTGTTCATTCAAGGCCCGCATCAGCAGAAATATCTCGTGGTTAAAACGATGATCGCTTTGCGGCCCAAGCTCAGGCTGAGACAGGGTCGAGTACTTCTCGTGGTTCTCGACCGTCCATAGCCGAGCGTTCTGGTACGAAGGGGTATGCACAAGTGCATCTACAACGAAGTCGTTCAGGCTCATCCGTATCATTCCATTGCATTTTCGGGAGGTAGGCGTGCTTTGACCTCACAGTAAGAGGGGGTATAAAGCCTGTACAGTTGAATAAATCGAAGCGCTGGTTCGATCCGGCTAAATCAGGTGGCGCAATGGGCAAAGGCCTCGACATCAACGTACTGAGAACCTTCCAGGCAGTAGCGCGGCTGGGCCGCTTCAAGGATGCAGCCGACTACGTCCACCGCAGCCCTTCGGCGGTAACCACACAAATCCAGAAGCTGGAAGAAAAGGTCGGGCAACAACTGTTTGCCCGCAGCAACCAATCGGTGGAGCTGACCCCGGCAGGCCGGCACTTGCTGGGCGAGGCAACACGTTTTCTGATGGCGCATGACAGGTTGCTGGCTACGCTGTCACCGCAGCAGATCACCGGAAAAGTGCGCCTGGGTGTGCCCGACGGCTATGCCGCCAACCTCATGAGCGACTTCTTGCCGGTGTTTGTTGCCAGTAACCCGAAACTGGAACTGGAGGCCGTGGCACGGTCCAGCGCCGAGCTCATCGACCTGTTTGCCCGACAGCGGCTGGACCTGGCAGTGGCGGTCAGCAGTGAAGACTGGCAGCAAGGTGAATGGATACGATCGACTCAGCCTCGCTGGGCCGCCGCCCCGGGGTTCAATCATGATGCCAGCCGCCCCTTGCCACTGGCTCTGCAGTTGAAAGGCTGCCCGTACAGAGAGGCGGCCTTGCAGGCACTGAAAGCTCAAGGCATCGCGTACCGCATCCTGCTGGAAAGCGCCAACTGGCATGCCGTGCTGGCCTGCATGAGGAGTGGCCTGGCCGTTGGCATCGTCGAAGGGCTGGATAACGCCGACCCATCGCTCACTTACGTGGAGGGCATGGGCTTGCCCGACCTCGCCGAGCATCACGTCTACCTGCTGACGGACACCTCTCACCATGTCGCGCTGCATTTGAACGGAATGTTGAAAGCCGCCATCCAGAAAGAAGGGGTGGCAACGCCCGACCATTTCCCGCCGCGCGTTATTTCCTGACCTGAAAAGTACCGGGCTGCCATAATGAGCTGGCATTGCTAGAGGGGTGGTTCTAGGGGGAGCCACCGTGTACACGGAGGCTTGTGCATGTTTGATTCCAGCGCCCTGCTGCGCCAGCGTTTTGCCGCGCTGCGCAGTACGGCCGAGTTGTTTTCCCTGCGCCATGTGAAACAGTCGCACCAGGCGCTATCGGTTCGCCGCAACGTTGCCGAACCTCCGTTCTTCAGCCAGGACGAAGGCGCCATGCTCACTGTGCGGGTCAACGGCGTGGAAGCTTACGCGGCCACCGCCGACCTGTCCCAGGCGGGCCTGCAACACGCGTTGGAGCAGGCCGAGGTCCTGGCCCGGCAGATCGCCCGGCACAGCTTGCTGGACCTGCGCGACCAACCCGTGACCAGCGCCCGTCACGATCATATTTCACCCAACTTCGACCAGCCCGTGCTGTCCCTCGCCGACTGCCTTGGCTTGCTCGCCGCCGAATCGGCCAGCGTGCCCAAGGACAGCCGCCTGGTGGACTGGCAGGCGAGCCTGGGCCTGACCCTGGTCGAGCAAACCTACCTGAACTCGGCCGGTGCCGAACTGCGCCACGCCCAGCGCTTCCTGTTCCCAGGCCTGGGTGTCACCGCCAGCGATGGCCAGGACAGCCAGAGCCGCAGCCTGGGCCGCGACAACTTCGGCCAGCAGGGCGGGTTCGAAATCATCGAGCGTTGCGGGCTGGTGGGCGCCGCCCGGCAAGTTGCCGACGAGGCACTGCAGTTGCTGCTGGCACCCAACACCCCCAGCGGCCCACGCGATCTGCTGCTGATGCCAGACCAGA
Organism: Pseudomonas sp. URIL14HWK12:I5; assembly: GCF_900176445.1. Classification (NCBI taxonomy): domain Bacteria; kingdom Pseudomonadati; phylum Pseudomonadota; class Gammaproteobacteria; order Pseudomonadales; family Pseudomonadaceae; genus Pseudomonas; species Pseudomonas sp. URIL14HWK12:I5. Next base: position 630,545 of record NZ_FWXQ01000001.1, on the reverse strand, counting down.
TGATGCTGCAGATTCACGAGTCCATCGGCCACCCGCTGGAAATGGACCGCATCCTCGGTGACGAGCGTAATTACGCTGGCACCAGCTTCGTCAAAGCCAGCGATTTCGGCCACCTGCAATACGGCTCCAGCCTGCTGAACGTGACGTTCGACCCGACCATCGGCGAAGAGCTGGCCAGCTACAGCTTCGATGACGACGGCACCCCGGCCAGCAAGCAGTTCCTGATCCGCGCCGGCCTGCTGTTGCGCCCGCTGGGCGGCGCATTGTCGCAATTCCGCTCTGGCCTGGACGGCGTGGCCAACAGCCGCGCCTGCGGGTGGAACCGTGCACCGATCGACCGCATGGCCAACCTGAACATCGAGCCGGGCGACCAAAGCCTGGAGCAACTGGTAAAGGGTATCGAGCACGGCATCCTGATGCGCACCAACCGCTCCTGGTCCATCGACGATGCACGCAACAAGTTCCAGTTCGGCTGCGAATGGGGCCAGCTGATCGAAAACGGTGAGCTCAAGGGCATCGTCAAGAACCCCAACTACCGCGGCATCTCCGCACAGTTCTGGCGCAACCTGGCGGCGGTTGGCGACCGCAGCACCTTCCAGGTACTCGGCACGCCCAACTGCGGCAAGGGCGAACCCAACCAGGTGGTGCGGGTCGGCCATGCATCGCCCGCCTGCGTATTCCGCCAGATTGATGTATTCGGAGGAGACGCCTGATGAAACATGCTTTCGAAACCCTGGTCGGGGATGTGCGCGCCGCCCTGCAAGCAGGCGAGCAGTTCACCCTCGGCTACAGCGCCGAACAGTCGCAATTCGTGCGTTTCAACCACGCCAAGGTGCGCCAGGCCGGCACTGTCAGCCAGGCCAGCGCGCAACTGCGGTTGGTCGGTGATGGTCGCCAGGCGGAACAGCAGGTGACCTTGAGTGGCGACGCGCAACTGGACCGCCAGCGCCTTGGCGATGCGCTGGAGCAACTGCGCCAGACGTTGCCACTGTTGCCCGTTGACCCTTATCTGCGGCTAGACGAAAGTGCCTGGCAAAGCCACAGCCTGCAGGCGCAGCCCCTGCCCGAACTGGACGAAGTACTGGCCCTGCTCGACCGCGAAGCAGGCGAGCTGGACCTGGTCGGTATCTACGCTGCCGGCCCGATCTGCCGGGGCTTTGCCAGTTCGTTCGGTGCCTTTGGCTGGCACCAGGCCAACAGCTTCAACTTCGACTGGAGCCTGTTCCACAAAAACGGCCAGGCGGTGAAGGCCAACTATGCCGGCCAGGTGTGGAGCACGGATGACTTCATCGCACGTCTGCGCCAGGCGCGAGAACAGTTGGGCTTCCTCGGCCGCCCGGCAGTCACCCTCAACCCCGGCAGCTACCGCGCCTACCTGGCCCCGGCGGCCATGGACGAAATCGCCGGCATGCTGTGCTGGGGCGGTTTTTCCGCGCAGGCGCTGGCCACTGGCAACAGCGCCTTGCAGCGTTTGTACAACGGTGATGCCCGGCTGAGCCCGCTGGTGAGTTTCTCCGAGCAGGTTAGCGGGTCGCTGAGCCCGGCGTTTTCCGATGAGGGGGCACCGCGCCTGGATGTGCCGTTGATTCAGCAAGGAGAGGCGCAGCAGAGGTTGATCAGTGCACGCAGTGCAGCCGAGTTCGCGTTGCTGGCCAATGGTGCCGACAGTTACGAAGCGCCGTGTGCGCTGAGCCTGGCGCCGGGTACTCTGGCCAGCGAGCATGTGCTTGAGCGGCTGGGCACCGGGCTGTACATCAGTAACCTGTGGTATCTGAACTACTCTGATCTGCCGGCGGCGCGCATGACGGGGTTGACCCGATTCGCTACCTTCTGGGTGGAAAACGGGCAGATTCAGGGGCCCGTGAGCACCATGCGCTTCGATGACAGCCTGTACAGTTTGCTTGGCAGCCAGCTGGAGGACCTGACCCGCGAGCGCGAGATGATCCTGTCGACCAGCACCTATGGACAGCGCAGTACCGGGTCGAGTCATTTGCCGGGGGCACTGGTCAAAGGTCTCACACTGACATTGTGACTGGATTTGCTGGCCCTTTCGCGGCTAAAGCCGCTCCTACAGGGATCGCATAACCCTTGTGGGAGCGGCTTTAGCCGCGAAGAGGCCGGCACTGACAAACGAGGAAGTCATGCCCGATCGAGCACCGCTAGACCCCGTCACCGCCCGCTGGATCCCTTGGGTGGTGGCCATCGCCTTCTTCATGCAGTCCCTGGACGGCACCATCCTCAACACCGCACTGCCGGCCATGGCCCGCTCGCTGGCCGAAGACCCGCTGCGCATGCAGGGCGTGATCATCGCCTACATGCTCACCGTAGCCCTGCTGATCCCCGCCTCGGGCTGGATCGCCGACCGTTTCGGCACCAAGCGCATCTTCTTCAGTGCCATCCTGCTGTTCAGCTTCGGCTCGCTGCTGTGTGCCGCTGCCAACAGCCTGGGCTTTTTGATCTTCGCCCGGGTCGTGCAGGGCCTGGGCGGTGCGCTGATGCTGCCGGTCGGGCGCCTGGTGGTGCTGCGCGCCTATCCACGCAGCGAGTTGGTGCGAATCATGAGTTTCATCACCATCCCCGGCCTGCTCGGCCCATTGCTAGGCCCGACGGTCGGCGGCTGGCTGGTGGAGATCCTCAGCTGGCACTGGATCTTCCTGCTCAATCTGCCCGTCGGCCTGATCGGTTGCTTTGCGGTATGGAAGTTCATACCAGACCTGCGCGGCGCCGAGCGCACCACGTTCGACGGCCCCGGTTTCCTGCTGTTCGGCGCCGCGATGGTACTGATCACCATCGCCATGGAAGGCCTGGGCGAGCTGCACCTGCCGCACTTGCGGGTGATGTTGCTGCTGTTCGCCGGCATGGCGTGCCTGGCCGCCTACTGGCTGCGGGCCGGGCGCGACCCGGAGCCTTTGTTCTCGCCCAGCCTGTTCCGCGTGCGCACCTTCGCCATCGGCATCCTCGGCAACCTGTTCGCCCGCTTGGGCAGTGGCGCCCTGCCGTTCCTGGTGCCGTTGCTGCTGCAGGTCGCGCTGGGCTACTCACCGGCCCAGGCCGGCATGAGCATGATCCCGCTGGCGGCAGCGGCCATGCTGGCCAAGTCCGTTGCCCGCCCGCTGATCGAGCGCTTCGGTTACCGCATCATCCTCACCGGCAACACCCTGCTGCTGGGCCTGCTGCTGGCCAGCCTAGGGCTGGTCGACGAGCAGACGCCCTACGCGGTGCTACTGATTCAGTTGGGCTTGCTGGGGGCGGTCAACTCGATGCAGTTCACCGCGATGAACACCGTGACCCTGATCGACCTGGACGACGCCAGCGCCAGCAGCGGCAACAGCCTACTATCGGTGGTCGCGCAACTGGCCCTGAGCCTGGGCGTGGCCTGTGCCGGTGCCTTGCTGGGCGGCTTTACCGCAGCGGGCAGCGCCGAAGGCGTGGAGTCCACCTTGGGCGCCTTCCAGCTGACCTTCGTCACCATCGGCGTGATGGCCATGCTGGCGGCAGCGATCTTCCTGCAACTGGCGCCCACGGACGGAAGGCGTGCCCGTCGTCCGGAAGAACACATGGAGTCGTAGGGCGAATGGCCATGAGGCTGGTAGACTGTGCGGCATTTTTCGCTTCGCACCGCAGGCCAGCCTCGTGACCACCGAATCCACCGCCTTTGCCACTCTGCCGTTGTCCGCCGCCATGCTGGCGAATCTGGACGCCCTCGGCTATGCCTCGATGACGCCGATCCAGGCCCAGAGCCTGCCGGTCATCCTCAAGGGCCAGGACCTGATCGCCCAGGCCAAGACCGGCAGCGGCAAGACCGCCGCCTTCGGCATCGGCCTGCTGAACCCGATCAACCCGCGCTACTTCGGCTGCCAGGCGCTGGTGCTGTGCCCTACCCGCGAACTCGCCGACCAGGTGGCCAAGGAGCTGCGCCGTCTGGCCCGCGCCGAGGACAACATCAAGATCCTCACCCTGTGCGGCGGCGTTTCGCTGGGCCCGCAAATCGCCTCGCTGGAGCACGGTGCGCACATCATCGTCGGCACCCCGGGGCGTATCCAGCAACACCTGGACAAGGGCACCCTGGTACTCGATGGTCTGAACACGCTGGTATTGGACGAAGCCGACCGCATGCTCGACATGGGCTTCTTCGACGCCATCGCCGGCATCATCGGCAAGACCCCGTCGCGCCGCCAGACCCTGCTGTTCTCGGCCACCTACCCGGCCGGTATCAAGCAACTGGCCGCCGACTTCATGCGCAACCCGCAGCAAGTGAAGGTCGAAAGCCTGCACACCGACAACCAGATCGAACAGCGCTTCATCGAGATCGACCCGCAGCAGCGCCTGGAGGCCGTCACCCGCGTGCTCGGCCACTACCGCCCGCAGTCCTGCGTGGCGTTCTGCTTCACCAAGCAGCAATGCGAGGACGTGGTTGCCCACCTCACCGCCAAGGGCATCGTTGCCCAGGCGCTGCATGGCGACCTGGAGCAGCGCGACCGCGACCAGGTGCTGACCATGTTCGCCAACCGCAGCAGCTCGGTGCTGGTGGCTACCGACGTGGCTGCGCGCGGCCTGGATATCGATGGCCTGGACATGGTCATCAACGTGGAACTGGCGCGTGATGCCGAAATCCACGTACACCGTGTGGGCCGTACTGGCCGTGCGGGTGAGAAAGGTGTTGCAGTCAGCCTGGTGGCACCAGCCGAAGGCCACCGCGCCCAGGCCATCGAGGCGCTACAGAAGAGCCCGCTGCGCTGGGACCAGCTGGACAGCCTGAAGAACAAGGGCGGCGAGCCGCTGCTGCCGGTGATGAGCACCCTGTGCATTGCAGCCGGGCGCAAGGACAAGCTGCGCCCGGGCGATATTCTCGGGGCACTGACCGGTGATGCCGGCATCCCGGGCAAGCAGGTGGGAAAGATTGCCATCTTCGACTTCCAGGCGTTCGTTGCCGTGGAGCGGGCGCTGGCCAAGCAGGCCATGCAGCGGCTGAACAGCGGCAAGATCAAAGGGCGTTCACTGAAAGTCCGCATCATCTGATGATTTTTTTGGGGCCGCCTTGCGGCCCTTTCGCGGCACAAGGCCGCTCCTGCAAGCGATCGCGTATCTCCTGTAGGAGCGGCCTTGTGCCGCGAAAGGGCTGCCAAGCAGCCCCGGCAATTCCCAAGAGGTAACACCGTGCATTCCACCGACGTCATCATCCTCGGCGCCGGCGCCGCCGGCCTGATGTGCGCTCAGCTCAGCGCCCGCCGTGGCCGCCGGGTGCTGCTGCTCGACCACGCCAACAAGCCCGGCAAGAAGATCCTCATGTCTGGCGGCGGGCGCTGCAACTTCACCAACATGTACACCGAGCCGGCCAACTTCCTGTCGCAGAACGCGCATTTCTGCAAGTCGGCCCTGGCCCGCTACACCCAATGGGACTTCATCGAACTGGTGTGCAAGCACGGCGTGGCGTACCACGAGAAAAAGCTCGGCCAGCTGTTCTGCGACAACAAGGCCAGCGACATCCTCGACATGCTGCTGGCCGAGTGCGACGAGGCTGGCGCCGAAATCCGCATGCATACCAGCATCGAACAGATCGAAAAGACCGAAACCGGCTACCTGCTGCAGACCAGCGGTGGCCAGTTCGCCTGCCAGTCACTGGTGATTGCCACCGGCGGCCTGTCGATCCCGACCCTGGGTGCCACCGGTTTCGGCTACCAGGTGGCGCGCCAGTTTGGCCACACCCTGCTGCCGACCCGCGCCGGGCTGGTGCCGTTCACCATCACCGAGCCCCAACTCAAGGCACTGTGCACCGAGTTGTCCGGCACCTCGCTGGACTGCACCGCCAGTTGCAATGGCACCAGCTTCCGCGAAAACCTGCTGTTTACCCACCGTGGCCTGAGCGGCCCGGCGATCTTGCAGATTTCTTCGTTCTGGGAAGCCGGTGACACGGTGGAGATCAACCTGCTGCCCGACCGCGATGCGCTCACCTGGCTGCAACAGATGCAAACCGAGCGCGCCAACGCCGAACTGAAGACCGTGCTGGGCGAGGTGTTCACCCGCAAGCTGGCCAACCTGCTGGCCGAGCAGTGGTTCGAGTCCAGGCCGATGAAGCAGTACACCCCGGCAGAGCTGGCACAGATCGCCGAAAAGCTGGCGAACTGGCAAGTGGTACCGGCCGGCACCGAAGGCTACCGCACCGCCGAAGTCACCCTGGGCGGCGTGGATACGCGCGAAGTGTCGTCCAAGACCATGGAATCGCTCAAAAGCCCGGGCCTGTACTTCATCGGCGAAGTGCTCGACGTCACCGGCCACCTGGGCGGTTTCAACTTCCAGTGGGCCTGGGCGTCGGCCAACGCCGCAGCGCAGTTCGTGTAGAGTAGAATCCATTCAGCAGCACGGAACGCTTCTTGCTGGCCCGTGCTGCAATGCATTCTTCGCTTACTGCCTAGCAGGCCATCATGTCATCGAGCTCGTTCCGTCAGTCACTGCGTCGCCTGTGGGGCCAAGACAAGTTCAGCTACAGCATCCGGGTCACCATCGCCCTCACCGGCAGCCTGGCCCTGTGCTGGTACCAGAACGAGATGGCCCTGCTGATCCCCCTGTTCCTCGGCATCATCGCCAGTGCCCTGGCCGAAACCGACGACAGCTGGCAGGGCCGTCTCAGCGCCCTTGCCGTTACCCTCGTGTGTTTTGCCATCGCCGCGCTGGCGGTGGAGCTACTGTTCCCCTACCCCTGGGTTTTCGTTGTTGCCTTGGCCTTGGCCGCATTCGGCCTGACCATGCTCGGTGCACTGGGCGAACGCTACGGTGCCATCGCTTCAGCGACCTTGATCACAGCGGTTTACACCATGATCGGCGTTGACCAGCGCGGGGGCCAGGTGACGGACTTCTGGCACGAGCCTTTGCTGCTGGTGACGGGGGCGGCCTGGTACGGGCTGCTGTCGGTGCTATGGCAGGCACTGTTCTCCAACCAGCCGGTGCAGCAAAGCCTGGCCAAGCTGTTCTACGAGCTGGGCAGCTACCTCAAGCTCAAGGCCAGCCTGTTCGAGCCGGTACGCACCCTCGATGTCGAGGCCCGCCGCCTTGAGCTGGCGCAGCAAAACGGCAAGGTGGTGGCGGCGCTCAACGCAGCCAAGGAAATCATCCTGCACCGGGTCGGCAACAGCCAGCCGAACTCCAAAGTCAGCCGCTACCTCAAGCTGTATTTCCTGGCCCAGGACATCCACGAGCGGGTCAGTGCCTCGCACTACCCCTATAACGCCCTGACCGACGCGTTCTTCCACAGTGATGTGATGTTTCGCTGCCAGCGCCTGCTGCGCAAGCAGGGTTCGTCCTGCCAGGAGCTGGCGCGCTCCATCCGCCTGCGCCAGCCATTCGTGCTGGCCAGCGGTTATCCCGAAGCCCTCGAAGACCTCAACGCTTCGCTAGAACACCTGCGCATCCAGAGCAACCCGGCCTGGCGTGGCCTGTTGCGTTCGCTGCGGGCACTGGCCGCCAACCTGGCAACACTGGACCGCCTGCTAAGCGCCGCCAGCAACCCGGACAGCCTGGCCGACGCCAGCGACAGCAGCCTGCTCGACCGCTCCCCACGCTCGCTTAAAGACGTGTGGACACGCCTGCGCACCCAGCTGACGCCGACCTCGCTGTTGTTCCGTCATGCCCTGCGCCTGCCGCTGGCGCTGTCGATCGGCTACGGCATGGTGCACCTGATCCACCCCACCCAAGGCTACTGGATCATCCTGACCACGTTGTTCGTGTGCCAGCCCAACTACGGCGCAACCCGGCGCAAGCTGGTACAGCGAATCTTCGGCACCGCCGTCGGCCTGACAGTGGGCTGGGCGTTGTTCGACCTGTTCCCCAACCCGGTCATCCAGTCGCTGTTCGCCGTGGTCGCCGGGGTGGTGTTCTTCGTCAACCGCACCACCCGCTACACCCTGGCCACGGCGGCGATCACCCTGATGGTACTGTTCTGCTTCAACCAGATCGGCGATGGCTATGGGCTGTTCCTGCCGCGCCTGTTCGATACCCTGGTGGGCAGCCTGATCGCCATCCTGGCGGTGTTCCTGTTCCTGCCGGACTGGCAAGGGCGGCGGCTGAACAAGGCACTGGCCAATACCCTGGCCTGCGCCAGCGTATACCTGCGCCAGATCATGCAGCAGTATGCCCACGGCAAGCGCGACGACCTGGCCTACCGCCTGGCCCGGCGCAATGCCCACAACGCCGACGCGGCGCTGTCCACCACCTTGGCCAACATGCTGATGGAGCCTGGGCATTTCCGTAAGGAAGCGGATGTGGGCTTCCGTTTCCTGGTGCTGTCGCACACCCTGCTCAGCTACCTCTCCGGGCTGGGTGCACACCGCGACACAGCGTTGCCGGCGGAGGTCCAGGAGCAACTGATCGAAGGCGCCGGGCAAAGCCTGGCCAACAGCCTGGACGAAATAGCCAATGGGCTGGCGGCGCGGTTACCGGTGGCGATTCACAGTGATGAAGAAGAGGCGCTGGCCAATGCCCTTGAGCAGATGCCGGAAGAGCTGGATGAGCATCAGCGGCTGGTGCAGACACAGTTGGCGCTGATTTGCCGGCAGCTGGGGCCATTGCGGACCTTGGCGGCGCATTTGATCAAGGAGGGTGCGCCTGCCTGAGAGCAGGCACAACCCTCAGAAACCATGCTGGCGCAGCAACCGCGCGTAACTGCCATCCGCCTTCATTGCCGCAATCGCCTGCTCGAACCCCTCGACAATCCGCGCATGCCCCGGGTGCTTCAGGCTAACCAGAATATGCAGGGTGTTCTCCCCCAACGGCGGCTCCACCAGCATCACCCCATCGCGCACTTCCTGCGGCTCACGCTGCAAGTTGTAACGTGCCACATACTCATCCTCCACCGCCAGGTTCACCCGCCCGGCCGCCAGCATGCGCACGGCCGACGAAAAGTTGCGCACCGGCACCTTGTTCAACCGGGTATCGCCGTCAAACTCAGGTGAGTAGGCGTAATCACGCACCACAGCAATGCTGTAGGGGTACAAGTCCGACGGGTGCTGATAGCGCAATGGCTCGCCCGTGCGTTGCAGCAGGCGAATACGGTTAGTCAGGTAAGCGCTGGAGAACTGCCCGATACGGGCACGCGCGTCGTTCTGCCAGGCATTGATCAGCACGTCGTAACGCCCTTCACTCACCCCCAGCAACGCCCGGGCCCAAGGCGCTTCTTCAAACGTTGTGGCATAGCCCGCGCGGGCCAGCGCCGAGGTCACAATGCTGGTGGCCAAGCCCCCGCCCGGCATGCTGGTATCGGTGAACGGCGGCCAGCTGTCGGCCACCAGGCGCAGTTTGTCCTGGGGTGCGACGGGTGTTGCCAGCATCATTGCCAGTAATCCCAGAACACAAAGCAGTGGCCGCATGCTCACGTCCTTTCGCGATGGGGGGCACACACTGCCGATGAGATTACACAAAGCCATCGCCGAGGGCAGCGGCCAATAGTGTCATTTAGCCTCTATTTTGGCCGAAGGGCACAGGCCATGCGATGATCGACCGCTCACTCAAGGAGTTCGCGCCTATGTCCATCGACTGGCTCTGCAAGCACCACACCGACCTCGGCAAGGACCAGCTCTACGCCATTCTGCAATTGCGCACGGAAGTGTTCGTGGTAGAGCAGCGCTGCGCCTACCAGGAAGTGGACGGCCAGGACCTGACGGGCGATACGCTGCACCTGATGGCCTGGCAGGATGACAAGCTGGTCGCCTACCTGCGCCTGCTCGATCCGCAGTCCCAGGGCGGGGATGTGGTGATCGGACGAGTGGTGACTTCGCCGTCAGCGCGCGGGCTGAAGCTGGGGCATCCGTTGCTGCTCAAGGGGCTGGAGGCGGCTGAGCATTGCTGGCCAGGCGTGCCGGTTTACCTGTCGGCGCAAGCGCATTTGCAAGGGTTCTATGCCCGGCACGGGTTTGTGGTGGTGGGAGAGGAATACCTTGAGGACGATATTCCGCATATCGGGATGCGCAAAGGTTGAGGTTGCCGGGGCCATGCTGCGGCCCCGGAACTTCACGGGTAGCCCAAGACTTCGCGGATCTGCCGCAGGTGCTGGATGATCCACTGCTTGTCGATCGCGCCCCAGTCATGAATGCGGTAATGCCCGGCATGATTGCGCGCGCCTTCCTGCTGCTCGAACTCACAGACGATGTCCAGGTCGGCCAGGGCGGCGATGGTGTCCTGGGCCGTGCGCCGTGGCATCCCGGTGGCCTCCATCAAAGCGGGTACGCTGGTCGCGGTCCGGCTGTCGATCAGCCAGGCCACGTACAAACGGCGGTAGAAGCTGCTCTTGGTCTTGCTCACTTCCATGCTGCGTGGTCCTTAAACGTTGCCCGGCAGCTCCCGATAAGTCAGGTAGACGCGCAGGTCGAATTCCAGTTGGTGGTAGTCCGGCTCCATGTGCTGGCAGAGCTGGTAGAACGCCTTGCTGTGATCGCGCTCGCGCAGGTGCGCCAGTTCGTGCACCACGATCATGCGCAAGAACTGTGGCGCGGCCTCCTTGAACAACGAGGCAATGCGGATTTCCTTTTTCGCCTTGAGCTTGCCGCCCTGCACCCGCGACACCGCCGTATTCAGGCCCAAGGCCCGATGGGTCAGGTCAAGGCGGTTGTCGAACAATACCTTGTCCAGGCCCGGCGCGGTGCGCAGGTACTGCTGGCGCAGGTCCTGGGCATAGCCATACAGCGCCTTGTCGCTTTGCACGTCATGGCGGTCGGGGTAGCGTCGCTGCAGGTACTCGCCCAGGCGGCCGCTGTCGATCATCTGCCGCACCTGCGCTTGCAGGTGCGGGGGGTAGGCTTGCAAGTAACGTAATACGGTCATGGCGCTGCATTCGGCGTAACGAATGCCGATTCTAGCCAATCATGGCCCTGGCCACGAGAAAATTGCCGGAAAGCCGCTGGCGTCCGCTGCGATCATCGGGTGAGCCACCAGGAAGCCCTGCACATACTCACAGCCATTGGCCTTGAGCCAGGCCGCCTGAGGCGGGGTCTCCACCCCTTCGGCAATCACCGTGATACGGTAGTCGGCACACAGGCCAATCACACTGCGGACCAAAGCCGCATCCACCGTCGAGTCGGGCAGGCGTGCCACCAGGTGGCGGTCAAGCTTGAGGGTGTCGATTGGCAAGTCGCGCAGCATGCGCAATGAGCAGTCACCCGCCCCAAAGTCATCCAGCGCCACCCGAACTCCCAACTCGCGCAGGCGGTGTATCTGCTTTACGGCCGCATCGATGTTGTACATCAACGAGGTCTCCGCCACTTCCACCTCCAGCTGCGCCGGGTCCAGTTGGTAAAGCTGGATGACCCGCTGCAACTCCTCAACCAGGCTGGGCATGACGAACTGCGCACGGCTCAAACTGATGCCAAGTACCAGGTCTGCGGGGAAGCGTTCGTACCAGGCCTGGCGCTGAGCGGCCCCCTGCCGATAAATCCAGCTGGCCAGGCGGTTGATCAGCCGTGCTTCCTCCAGCAACGGAATGAACAGCCCCGGCGGTACGTCGCCGACGCTGGGGTGCTGCCAGCGCAACAATGCTTCGAATCCACGCAGACGGCCATCGATGAACGACACCTGAGGCTGATAGACCAAGGTGAAGTCCTGCTGCTCGATGGCGGCGCGCACGCCGTCTTCAAGCATCAGGCGCGAACGTGCGCGGCCGTTGAGTTCCTGGTCATAGAAGCGGTACTGCTGGCGCCCGGCCTGCTTCGCGGCATACATCGCCGCATCTGCCGCACGCAACAGGCCCTCCACATTGGCGCCGCAGTCCGGGTAGGTGGCGATGCCGATACTGACCCCAAGGCTCACATCAAGCCCTTCGATCTGATGGCTGATCGAAATACGCTCAAGCAGTTTCTCGGCATAACGGCCCGCCTGCTCGGGGTAAGGCAGGCTGTCGAACAGTGCAGTGAATTCATCACCGCCCATCCGCGCCAGCAACGCCTCGCTACCCAGGCAGTCCTTGAGTTGCTCGCCTACCCAGCGCAGCACGCGGTCACCGGTTTCATGGCCCAGCGAGTCGTTGATGCGCTTGAAGCCATCCAGGTCCATGTACATCAGCGCCTGCGCCTTGTCCGAGCGCTCGTTACGCAGCAGAGCACCTTCGGCGGCCTGGTAGAAACCCCGCCGGTTGAGCAACCCGGTGAGCGGGTCGGTAACCGCCTGGTACTCCAATTGCTGGTGCAGGTTGCGCACCACCGACATGTCCAGCACCGTCACCACCATGGCCTGCTGGTCGGCCGGCAGCGGTGCACAGGACAGCGCCACCGGCACCAGCTCGCCCCCCAAAGTGCGCAACAGGGCATCGTGTACGCGGAAAATGCGCCGCCCCAGGTAGGCCTGATAGAAGTCGGACTCCTCCCACAGCCTGGCATTGGCCAGTTGCACCAGGTCAAGCAGGTGAGCGCCCTGCAATTGCTGAACCGGTGCCGCCAGCAAGCGCGAAATGGCCGGGTTGGCAAAACTGATGACACCTTGTGCATCTACCACCAGGATGCCCTCGGCAGCATTCTCCAGGATCGATGCATTGAATGCCCTGGCGGCCTCCAGCTCTCGGCTCAGACGTTGCAGCATGCGCCGGTTGCGCTGCTGTTCGAGCAAGGCCTGAACCTTGGGCTTGAGGATTTGCGGGTCGAACGGCTTGAACATGTAGTCCACGGCGCCGCTGGCGTAGCCTTTGAGCACGGCGGCTTCGGACTGTTCGTTGGCGGTGAGGAAGATAATCGGGGTCAGCCGGGTGCGTTGGCTGCCACGCATTAGCCGGGCGACTTCGAAACCGTCCATTTCCGGCATTTGCACATCCAGCAGCACCAGGTCGACATCGTGCTCGAGCAACGCGCTCAAGGCTTCCATCCCTGAGCTTGCCGTCAACACTTGCCAATCCTGCCGGGCCAACAAGGCCCGCATGCTGATGAGGTTCTCGGGGTAGTCGTCTACCACCAGAAGAACCGAGCAGCCATCCAGTGGCTGTGGTTGAGCTTGAGCGCCATCCATGCTGCTTCTCTGTTATGTGACCGACTTCAAAATACGGTTGGATCCATCAATACTCTAGACCCGAGGCTGTAACGCGCAATGCAATCAGAACGCTATCAGCGGCTCAACTGTACGGTAGCCGACTAACGGTCGGTCTGCCGGGATTATGTGCAGGTTCTGTCGCCCATAAAAAAACCCGCATCGCTGCGGGTTTTTCATGCTGCCGGTCGATCAGTTGACCTTGGCGGCCAGCTCACCTTTCAGGTAGCGCTGGTACATGCCTTCCAGGGAGATCGGCTTGATCTTCGAGGCATTGCCGGCAGTGCCGAAGGCTTCGTAACGAGCGATGCACACGTCGCGCATGGCCTTGACGGTTTCACCGAAGAACTTGCGTGGGTCGAACTCGCTCGGGTTGGTCGCCATCAGGCGGCGCATGGCACCGGTAGAGGCCAGACGCAGGTCGGTGTCGATGTTGACCTTACGTACGCCGTACTTGATACCTTCGACGATCTCTTCAACCGGTACACCGTAGGTTTCCTTGATGTCGCCGCCGTACTGGTTGATGATCGCCAGCCACTCTTGCGGTACCGAGGAGGAACCGTGCATCACCAGGTGGGTGTTGGGGATGCGCTTGTGGATTTCCTTGATGCGGTCGATGGCCAGCACGTCGCCGGTAGGCGGCTTGGTGAACTTGTAGGCACCGTGGCTGGTACCGATGGCGATCGCCAGGGCGTCGACCTGGGTCTTCTTGACGAAGTCGGCAGCCTCTTCCGGGTCGGTCAGCATCTGGCTGTGGTCCAGCACGCCTTCGGCGCCGATGCCGTCTTCTTCACCGGCCATGCCGGTTTCCAGCGAACCCAGGCAGCCCAGCTCGCCTTCTACCGAAACACCGCAGGCGTGTGCCATGGCAACGGTCTGCTGGGTAACGCGGACGTTGTACTCGTAGTCGGTCGGGGTCTTGCCGTCTTCACCCAGCGAGCCGTCCATCATGACCGAGCTGAAGCCCAGCTGGATCGAGCGCTGGCAGACGTCAGGGCTGGTGCCGTGGTCCTGGTGCATGCACACCGGGATGTGCGGGAATTCTTCGATGGCCGCCAGGATCAGGTGGCGCAGGAACGGGGCGCCAGCGTATTTGCGGGCACCGGCCGAAGCCTGGACGATCACCGGGGAGTCGGTCTTGTCGGCCGCTTCCATGATGGCGCGCATCTGCTCGAGGTTGTTGACGTTGAAAGCTGGTACGCCGTAACCGAACTCGGCGGCGTGGTCCAGCATCTGGCGCATGCTAATGAGTGCCATTGTGTATCTCTCTCCCGACAAGCGTCGTTTGTTTCGTGCAAGCCTGCCGCAGGGGCGGTTGCTGTTCAAGTAGTGTGGGCCACCGTCGCGGCCCGGCCAGTCACGGTGCCTTGCAGCCCCGCCCAATCAGATCGTTGGTTGCCACCCAGTACACCAGGCCTTCTTCGCCCTTGGTGTGGAAGGCCAGCATGCCATCGCTGTACAGCGCACCCGAGGCACCCGGCTCGGACTTGAGCCGGTAGACCTGGTCGCCGCCACCCAGGCGCACGTCGACCTGGTCGCGTTGTGCATCGGCGAAGCGCCACAGCACTTCGGCCTGGGTGTCGCAGACCCAACGGGTCCAGTTGTCTGCCGGGGCGGGTTGCGCCGGCTGCAGCAGTGAGCATCCTGCCAGTGTCGCCAGGGCCGTAGCGGCCAAAAGCGCTTTCATTACATATCCTCTAGATGACCACACAGCGGTCGCTTGGTTGCCTGAGCCGACGAAACGCCGGGCTCAAGGGCAACCCGGCGCCTTGCGCTGGTGGTCTTCGTCGTACTTTTCCAGGCCTTCCGGGCCCACGCGCTTGCTGATGACCGGCACGGTTTCGGCCTGCCATTCGGACTGATAGCAGCCGCCCTTGGGCGAATGCGCCGGATCGGCATCGGAAGCCGGGCTGCCAGAGCAGGCGCTCAGCAGGCCGGCCAGCATCATCACAGGCAATTGCTTGACCATCAGGCCACTCCCTTTGCCAAGCGCCGACGTCATCAGGCCTTGGCCCGCTCTTCCAGGATTGCCACGGCGGGCAGGACCTTGCCCTCGACGAACTCGAGGAAGGCACCACCACCGGTAGAAATGTAGGAGATATCCTTGCTGACGCCATATTTGTCGATGGCTGCCAGGGTGTCACCGCCACCGGCGATGGAGAATGCAGCGCTGTCGGCGATGGCCTTGGCCAGTACCTGGGTGCCGTTGCCGAACTGGTCGAACTCGAACACGCCGACCGGGCCGTTCCACAGGATGGTCTTCGACGACTTCAGCAGCTCGGCGAAGTTGGCCGCGGTTTGCGGGCCGATGTCCAGGATCATGTCATCGGCTGCCACGTCGGCGATGGCCTTGACGGTAGCTTCGGCCGTTTCGGCGAATTCCTTGGCAACCACCACGTCTACTGGCAGTGGCACGCTGACCTTGGCGGCGATGGCCTTGGCGGTATCGACCAGATCAGGCTCGTACAGCGACTTACCCACCGGGTGGCCAGCAGCGGCCAGGAAGGTGTTGGCGATGCCGCCACCGACGATCAGCTGGTCGCACACGGCGCTCAGGCTGTTCAGCACGTCCAGCTTGGTGGACACCTTGGAACCGGCAACGATGGCCGCCATCGGCTTGGCAGGCGCCTTCAGGGCTTTGCCCAGCGCATCCAGCTCGGCAGCCAGCAGCGGGCCGGCAGCAGCGACCTTGGCGAACTTGGCCACACCATGGGTCGAACCTTCGGCGCGGTGAGCGGTGCCGAACGCGTCCATGACGAACACGTCGCACAGGGCAGCGTACTTCTGCGCCAGTTCGTCAGCGTTCTTTTTCTCGCCCTTGTTGAAGCGCACGTTCTCGAACAGCACCAGGTCACCGGCCTGTACCGCGACACCGTCCAGGTAGTCGGCAACCAGCGGCACGTCGCGGCCCAGGGCCTTGCTCAGGTAGTCGGCAACCGGCTTGAGGCTGTTCTCGGCAGAGAACTCGCCTTCGGTCGGGCGGCCCAGGTGCGAGCAGACCATTACCGCCGCGCCCTTTTCCAGGGCCAGCTTGATGGTCGGCAGCGCTGCCAGGATACGCGCATCGCTGGCTACCACACCGTCCTTGACAGGCACGTTGAGGTCTTCGCGGATCAGTACGCGTTTACCTTGCAGGTCGAGGTCGGTCATCTTCAACACGGTCATGAATGCAGTCCTTCAGGGCTGTTTGTTGCGGGTTGGGTGAACGACGTGCAGAAAGTGTTCGGCAACGTCGAGCATTCGGTTGGCAAAACCCCATTCGTTGTCGAACCAGGCCAGCAAGTTCACCAGGCGGGGGCCGGAAACACGGGTCTGGCTGGCATCGACGATCGCCGAATGCGGGTCATGGTTGAAATCACAGCTGGCGTGCGGCAGTTCGGTGTAGGCCAGCAAGCCTTTGAGCGGGCCTTCCAGTGCCGCCTCGCGCAATACCCGGTTGACCTCGGCCGCGCTGGTGTCGCGGGCGGTCTGCAGGGTGATGTCCAGGCACGAGACGTTGACGGTGGGCACGCGTACCGCTTTGGCCTGGATTCGCCCGGCAAGTTCCGGCAGCAGGCGCTCGATGCCACGCGCCAGACCAGTGGACACCGGGATCACCGACTGGAAGGCCGAACGCGTGCGGCGCAGGTCTTCGTGGTGGTAGGCGTCGATCACCGGCTGGTCGTTCATCGCCGAGTGAATGGTGGTGATCTGCACGTATTCGATGCCGAACGCCTGGTCCAGCACACGCAACAGCGGCACACCGCAGTTGGTGGTACACGAGGCGTTGGACACCAGGCGCTCGCTGCCGGTCAGGCAGGCCTGGTTGATGCCGTAGACCACCGTGGCGTCTACGTCGGCTTCGCTGGCCATGGGCTGCGAGAACAGTACCCGGGGCGCACCGGCGTCGAGGAAACGCTGGCCATCGGCGCGGGTGTTGTAGGCGCCGGAGCATTCCAGCACCAGATCGATGCCGAGCGCTGCCCAGTCGATGCCTTCAGGGGTAGCACTGCGCATTACCTTCACGCAGTCGCCATTGATATGCAGACAATCGCCATCGACCTTCACCTCACCGGGGAAACGCCCGTGGGTGGAGTCGAAGCGAGTCAGGTACTCCAGGCTGGCCTGATCGGCCAGGTCGTTCAGCGCGACGATCTCGAAACCGGCCTTCGCCCCCCGCTCGAACAGCGCGCGCAGGACACAGCGGCCGATACGGCCATAACCGTTGAGTGCAACTTTGTAGGGACGCAGGTGGGGCATAGGTAGCTCTTGAACTCCGGCAGTTGAACGGGGCCGCTGCGCAGCCCATTCGCGGCACAAGGCCGCTCCTACAGGGGACGGCGTACGCAATACCCTGTAGGAGCGGCCTTGTGCCGCGAACGAGGGCCAAAGGCCCTCGCCTTCCTTGTATCAGTCTTCCAGCAGCTCTTCGGCAGTACCGAGGATGTTCTCCAGGGTGAAGCCGAACTCTTCGAACAGTGCCGAAGCCGGCGCCGACTCACCGTAGGTGGTCATGCCGATGATACGGCCTTCCAGGCCGACGTACTTGTACCAGAAGTCGGCGTGGGCCGCTTCGATGGCGATACGCGCACCCACTTCCAGCGGCAGCACCGACTGCTTGTAGGCAGCGTCCTGGGCATCGAACACGCTGGTGCACGGCATGGAAACCACGCGCACCTTGCGGCCTTGCTCGGTCAGCTTGTCGAACGCCTGAACGGCCAGGCCCACTTCGGAACCGGTGGCGATCAGGATCAGCTCAGGCTCGCCAGCACAATCCTTGAGCACGTAGCCACCACGGCTGATGTCGGCGATCTGCTGGGCGTCACGTGCCTGGTGCTGCAGGTTCTGGCGCGAGAAGATCAGTGCCGAAGGGCCGTCCTTGCGCTCCAGGGCACTTTTCCAGGACACGGCGGATTCCACCGCGTCGGCCGGGCGCCAGGTGTCCAGGTTCGGCGTGCTGCGCAGGCTGGTCAGTTGCTCGATTGGCTGGTGAGTCGGGCCGTCTTCACCCAGGCCGATGGAGTCGTGGGTATAGACGTGGATCACACGCTGCTTCATCAGTGCCGACATGCGCACGGCGTTGCGGGCGTATTCCATGAACATCAGGAAAGTCGCGCCGTAAGGCACCAGGCCACCGTGCAGGGCAACGCCGTTCATGATGGCGGTCATGCCGAACTCGCGCACGCCGTAGAACACGTAGTTGCCGCTGGCGTCATTGGCTTCGACGCCCTTGCAGCCCTTCCACAGGGTCAGGTTGGAGCCTGCCAGGTCAGCCGAGCCACCCAGGAACTCGGGCAGCAGTGGGCCAAAGGCGTTCAGGGCGTTCTGGCTGGCCTTGCGGCTCGCAATGGTTTCGCCCTTGGCGGCCACTTCGTTGATGTAGGCCTGGGCCTTCTCGCTGAAGTCGGCCGGCAACTCGCCGCTGTCACGGCGCTTGAATTCGGCAGCCAGTTCCGGGAAGGCCTTGGCGTAGGCGTCGAAACGCTGGTTCCAGTCAGCTTCAGCCTTGGCACCAGCGGCCTTGGCGTCCCACTCGGCATAGATGTCGGCCGGGATTTCGAACGGACCGTGGTTCCAGTTCAGTTCCTTGCGGGCCAGGGCGATTTCGTCGTTGCCCAGCGGGGCACCGTGGCAGTCTTCCTTGCCCTGCTTGTTCGGCGAACCGAAGCCGATGATGGTCTTGCAGCAGATCAGGGTCGGGCGGTCGCTCTTGCGCGCCGTCTCGATGGCCATCTTGATTTCTTCGGCATCGTGGCCGTCGACGTTGCGAATCACCTGCCAGTTGTATGCTTCGAAGCGCGCCGGGGTGTTGTCGGTGAACCAGCCGTGCACTTCACCGTCGATGGAGATGCCGTTGTCGTCGTAGAAGGCGATCAGCTTGTTCAGGCCCAGAGTGCCGGCCAGCGAGGCGACTTCGTGGGAGATACCTTCCATCATGCAGCCATCGCCCAGGAACACGTAGGTGTTGTGGTCGACGATGGTGTGGCCTTCACGGTTGAACTGGGCAGCCAGTACTTTTTCGGCCAGGGCGAAGCCCACGGCGTTGGCGATACCCTGGCCCAGTGGGCCGGTGGTGGTCTCGACGCCTGGGGTGTAGCCGTATTCCGGGTGGCCCGGGGTGCGGCTGTGCAGCTGACGGAAGCCTTTGATGTCATCGATGGTGACGTCGTAGCCGGTCAGGTGCAGCAGCGAGTAGATCAGCATCGAGCCGTGGCCGTTGGACAGCACGAAGCGGTCACGGTCAGCGAAGCTCGGGTTGCTCGGGTTGTGCTTCAGATAGTCGCGCCAAAGCACTTCGGCGATATCCGCCATGCCCATAGGGGCACCTGGGTGGCCGCTGTTGGCCTTTTGCACGGCATCCATGCTGAGGGCACGAATGGCGTTGGCACGTTCACGACGGCTGGGCATCGCTGATCTCCTGGGGGGCTTGAATAGGTGGTGTCACGAAAAAAGGCGGCCATTTTCGCCCACTGGGGGGGCTTGGGGCAATGACGTATGGTCGCAGTCGGGGGATTTTCCTGTGATTGGCCTTCAATTCGGGGCAAAACCGGGATAACCGCCCCGCCCATCACTCAATATCAAAACTTTTTGATATTGGCCTTGCTAGGGCATTGATGCCTGTCTAGACTGCCGCCCCATGAACCTCCGTGCGCAATCGATCCCCGAGCAACGCGAAGCATTGGCCGCCCTGTGCAAGGCCAGTGGCGACGCGCTGCGCCTGAACGTATTGCGCGCCCTGGCCAACGACTCTTTCGGTGTGCTGGAACTGGCGCAGATCTTCGACATCGGCCAGTCGGGCATGAGCCACCACCTGAAGGTGCTGGCCCAGGCCGAGCTGGTGGCAACCCGTCGCGAAGGCAACGCCATCTTTTACCGCCGCGCCCTGCCCGATGGCCTGCGCCTGGGTGGCCGGCTGCACGCGGCATTGCTTGAAGAAGTGGATGACATGGCCCTGCCGCCTGACGTGCAAGCGCGGATCGCCCAGGTGCAACAACGCCGCGCGGCCACCAGCCAGGACTTCTTCCTGCGTGTGGAAGAGAAATTCCGCGCCCAGCAAGACCTGATCGCCGGCCTGCCGCAATACCGCGAAAGCCTGCTGACACTGCTCGACAAACTCAATTTCGACCCGGCCGCCAGCGCCTTGGAGGTTGGCCCCGGCGACGGCGGCTTCCTGCCAGACCTGGCCCGGCGCTTTGCCCACGTCACCGCCCTGGACAACAGCCCGACCATGCTTGAGCTGGCGCGCCAGGTGTGCCAACGCGAAGGGCTTCACAACGTCAACCTGCAGTTGGCAGATGCACTGGATGCAACGGATGTGGCCGCCGACTGCGTTGTGCTGAACATGGTGCTGCACCATTTCAGCGACCCGGCCCTGGCCTTGCGCCAGCTGGCCAAACGGGTAAAGGCAGGCGGCAGCCTGCTGGTCACCGAACTGTGCAGCCATGACCAGGGGTGGGCGCGTGAAGCCTGCGGCGACCTGTGGCTTGGCTTCGAGCAGGACGACCTGGCCCGCTGGGCCAACGCTGCCGGGCTCGCCCACGGGGACAGCCTGTACGTAGGCTTGCGTAACGGTTTCCAGATCCAGGTCCGCCATTTCCAGCGGACGGCTGGCGACATACACCATCGGTAAATTTCAGGAACCTTCGAGATGAGCGAATACTCCCTTTTCACCTCCGAGTCCGTGTCCGAAGGGCATCCGGACAAGATCGCCGACCAGATTTCGGACGCTGTCCTCGATGCCATCATCGCCCAGGACAAATACGCCCGCGTGGCCTGCGAAACCCTGGTCAAGACCGGTGTCGCCATCATCGCCGGCGAAGTCACCACTTCGGCCTGGGTCGACCTGGAAGACCTGGTGCGTAAAGTCATCATCGACATCGGCTACAACAGCTCCGACGTCGGCTTCGACGGTGCCACCTGCGCCGTGATGAACATCATCGGCAAGCAGTCGGTGGACATCGCCCAGGGCGTGGACCGCTCCAAGCCTGAAGACCAGGGCGCTGGCGACCAGGGCCTGATGTTCGGCTATGCCAGCAACGAAACCGAAGTGCTGATGCCGGCACCGATCTGCTTCTCGCACCGCCTGGTCGAGCGCCAGGCCGAAGCGCGCAAATCCGGCCTGCTGCCGTGGCTGCGCCCGGATGCCAAGTCGCAGGTCACCTGCCGCTACGAAAACGGCAAGGTGGTCGGTATCGACGCCGTGGTGCTGTCGACCCAGCACAACCCTGAGGTGTCGCAGAAAGACCTGCAAGAAGCCGTGATGGAGCTGATCGTCAAGCACACCCTGCCTGCCGAGCTGCTGCACAAGGGCACTCAGTACCACATCAACCCGACCGGCAACTTCATCATCGGCGGCCCGGTGGGTGACTGTGGCCTGACCGGCCGCAAGATCATCGTCGACTCCTACGGCGGCATGGCCCGCCACGGTGGTGGCGCGTTCTCCGGCAAGGACCCGTCCAAGGTCGACCGTTCCGCCGCCTACGCCGGCCGCTACGTGGCCAAGAACATCGTTGCCGCCGGCCTGGCAGAGCGTTGCGAGATCCAGGTGTCGTACGCCATTGGCGTGGCCCAGCCGACCTCCATCTCGATCAACACCTTCGGCACCGGCAAGGTTTCCGACGACAAGATCATCCAGCTGGTGCGCGAGTGCTTCGACCTGCGTCCGTACGCGATCACCACCATGCTCGACCTGCTGCACCCGATGTACCAGGAAACCGCTGCCTACGGCCACTTCGGTCGCACCCCGCAGCAGAAGACTGTCGGCGACGACACCTTCACCACCTTCACCTGGGAGCGCACCGACCGCGCCCAGTCGCTGCGTGACGCTGCCGGCCTGTAAGCTTCCTACAGCGCCTGGCGAAAGCCCCTGCCGAGTGATCGGCAGGGGCTTTTTTGTGACATATCGGCTGACAATCTCGCTGCGGCAAGCACCAGCAAACCTGCCTAGGCTGGGGGCTCCTACACGCCACGCAAGGATGCTGGCCATGCTTCACCCTTTGTTGCTTACCCTGCTGCTGTTGCAGCAGGCCCCAATGGCCCGGGCCGAGCAGTGCCCCGACTGGTCTGCACAACACGTCGACGCCGAAGTAGCGCAACTGCGGGCCACACTTGCCCGCTGGGACGATCACTACCACCGACAAGGTGTTGCGCTGGTGGCCGACGCGCTTTACGACCAGAGCCGCCTACGCCTGGAGCATTTGCAGCAATGCTTTGGCCTGGCCACCGCTCCATCCCCCTTGGCCAGCGCGCGAGGCCCGATCCCTCACGCGGTACCGCATACCGGCATCGACAAGCTGGCTGATCGCCAGGCCGTCGCACGTTGGCTGGTCGGCAAGACCGGTGTATGGGTGCAGCCCAAGATCGACGGTGTTGCCGTCTCGCTCACCTATCGGCAAGGCCAGCTGGTGCAGTTGGTCAGTCGCGGAGACGGCGTGCAAGGGCACGACTGGAGCCGGCACATTCCCCAGCTAGGCACCCTCACCCGGCAGTTGCCTCAGGCAATCGACCTGCAATTGCAGGGTGAGTTGTATCTGCGCCTGGACCAGCATGTGCAAGCCCGGGCAGGCAGCGCCAACGCCCGCGGCACCGTGGCCGGGCTGCTCGCACGCAAACAGCTGACAACTGAACAAGGCGCCGGCATCGGCCTGTTCGTCTGGGACTGGCCGCACGGCCCCAGCCAGCAGGCTGAGCGCCTCAAGCAACTGGCGCAACTGGGCTTTCCGGAAAGCCTGCGCTACAGCATCGCCATAGGCACCACGGACGAGGCCGCCCATTGGCGCGACCACTGGTACCGCTCTGCCCTGCCTTTCGCCACCGATGGTGTGGTGCTGCGCCAGGGCAGTCGGCCGCCGGCAGAGCGCTGGCAAGCCAAGGCGCCTTACTGGATCGCGGCCTGGAAGTACCCCTATGCACAGGCCTTGGCCGAAGTGCGTGACGTACGCTTCCGGGTCGGTCGCACCGGCAAGGTCACGCCAGTTTTGCAATTGCTGCCGGTCACCCTGGACGACCGGCGCATTACCCAAGTGAGCCTGGGCTCACTGGCGCGCTGGCACAGCCTCGACATCCGCCCCGGAGACCAAGTGGCCATCAGCCTGGCCGGCCTGACCATCCCACGCCTGGAGCAGGTGGTGCATCGCGCAGTCGAACGCCAGGCGGTCAGCGCGCCGGCGCCCGACCGGTACCACGCCCACACTTGCTGGCAGGCCAGCGAGGGCTGCGAGGAGCAGTTCATTGCCCGCCTGACGTGGCTCAGCGGTAAACACGGGCTGGCCTTGCCACGCACCGGGCCTGGCACCTGGCGCCGGCTGGTGGACGCCGGGCTAGTGACATCGATGGCCGACTGGTTGCATCTGGATGCCGAGCGCCTGGGCCAGGTGGCAGGCATCAGTGATGCGACATCTGTGCAGTTGGCGAGCAGCTTCGATGCGGCCCGCTCACGGCCTTTTGCCCAATGGTTGCGCGGGCTGGGCACACCCCTACCGTCGAGCCTGCAACTGGCAGGCGACTGGCCAGGGCTGGAAAAACGCAGCAGCCGTGAATGGCAAGCCTTGGCCGGGATTGGCGAAAAGCGTGGGCAGCAACTGGCGGCGTTTTTTGCTGCCAATGAGGTTCAAGCCCTTGCCGCAGAGCTGGCCCTGGCAGGGATCAACGGGTTCCAGAATGGCAGCGAACCCATCGAGCAATGATTTTTTACCAATTTACTTGTAGGGAAACCCTGAGATTGCTCCGGAAAAAGCCGACAAGGGTTCCTAAATGGGCAAAACCAAGGCAGGATTTCCACCAACTTTTGCTGCCCCGCCCCGTCCAGGAGGCTTTTCATGAAACGTATTTCGACCCTTTTGCTGCTCGCGACACTTGGCCTGGCCGCAGGCACCGCACAGGCTGCCCAGCCGGATGCCGGCCTGACCGGCTGCGCCGCCAAGCGCAGTGCCATCGAAAACCAGCTGAAGATCGCCCGTGACCATGGCAACAGCGACCAGGTTGCAGGGTTGGAAGAAGCCCTGCGCGGGGTGGACAACTGCACCGACGCCAGCCTGCGCAAGGAACGTGAGCAGAAGGTGCTCGACGCCCGCCATGAAGTGGCGCAGCGGGAAAAAGACTTGAAGAAGGCCGAGAAGAAAGGCGACGCCGAGAAGATCAACAAGCGCAAGGACAAGCTGGCCGAGTCGCGTAAAGAATTGCAGGAAGCAGTCGACGACCTGGACCGCTGAGACCAGCAGCAAACGCGGTCGATGTAGAAGCGGCCCATGCCATCAGTGATTGCGGAATTCGGTATGACAGGCCTTGCACGCCGTTTCGACCTTGTCCATCGGCGCCTTCAACTGCGCGGCATCCAGCGGCTGGCTGCGGGTTACACCGACCAGTTCGCCGGTAACGCCCTCCAGTTGCCGGGCCAGGTCATGAAAACGCGCTTGGCGCTCCCATACCTCGGCACGGGCGGCGCTGTCGCCGCCATCGCGTACCTGAGGAAAGTGCTGCCAGGGTTGATGGGCAAGGCCGTCCAGCTTCAGCGCACCTTCGGCAAACTTCACCCCGTCGAACGGCAACCGGCCACGCAGCATGCCACCCAGGTCTTCGCTGGTCTTGAGCATGTCCTTGAAGATCACCTTGCGCTTGCCCAGCGGCGAGTTCGGGTCAACCCGGTCACAACCGCCCAGGGCCAGTGCTGCCAGCAGAACAACGGTCAATCGCTTCAACATCACGCTCACTTCGGCCTACGCAAATGGGCGGCCAGTATCGCTGCCCAAGGGCCAAAGACCAATAGCCACATAAATTACAGGGGTGAATCTTCATGTTCGCCCATGACAGGAATGCACTCATGAAATCTGCCCTGCGCCATCTGGCCTGGACACTCCCTGTACTGGCGTTGCTGGCCGGCTGCAATGGCGGCGAGAACGCCAAGCCCGAGCCCCACGCCATCGCCACCTATGCCCCGGCCACCTGGAAAGACCTGCCGGCGGTCAGCGATGAAGACCTGTTGGCCGGCTTTTACGCCTGGCGTAGCGGCTGCGAGAAGCTCAAGCGCGACCCCGTGTGGGCTGCCACCTGTGAAGCGGCCGGAAGCGCCACGGCAAGCGCCGCGCAAGTGCGCACCTTTCTGGAGCAGAACCTGGAGGTGTACGGCCTGCGCTCTGCCGAGAACAACGCCAACGGCCTGATCACCGGTTACTACGAGCCGGTCTACCCCGGCAGCCTGAAGCAGTCGTCGACCAACCATGTGGCGGTTTATGGCATTCCTGAGGACATGATCGTGGTCGACCTGGCCAGCGTGTACCCCGAGCTGAAGGGCAAACGCCTGCGCGGTCGCCTCGATGGCCGGGTGCTCAAGCCTTACGACACTGCCGAGGTGATCAACCGTGACGGCGTCAAGGCGCCGGTGCTGGCCTGGCTGACCGACCCGATGGACCTGCAGTTCCTGCAGATCCAGGGCTCCGGCCGCGTCCAGCTGGAGGACGGTCGGCAACTGCGCCTGGGCTACGCCGACCAGAACGGCCACCCCTACCGGCCAATCGGCCGCTGGCTGGTGGAACAGGGCCAGCTGAAAAAAGAAGAGGTGAGCATGGGCGCGATTCATGCCTGGGCCCAGGCCAACCCGCAGCGCGTGCCGGAACTGCTGGCCAGCAACCCCAGCTACGTGTTCTTCAGCACCCGCCCGGACAGCAACGAGGGCCCGCGCGGGTCGCTGAATGTGCCGCTGACTGCCGGCTACAGCGTGGCCATCGACCGCAAGGTGATACCGCTGGGTAGCCTGTTGTGGCTGTCCACGACTCGCCCGGATGGCTCGCCGGTGGTGCGCCCGGTTGGGGCGCAGGACACGGGCGGGGCGATTGCTGGCGAGGTGCGTGCGGACCTGTTCTGGGGTACCGGGCCGCAAGCCGGCGAGCTGGCCGGGAACATGAAGCAGCAGGGGCAGATCTGGATGCTGTGGCCCAAGGGCCAGCCACTGCCAGAAGTACCCAAAGTGCCTTGATCGGCGCTGGATTCTTCGCGGGCTTGCCCGCGAAGAAGGCCACTCTGTTTCAGATGGAAACCACAAAGAACGACACGATCAGCGCCAGCCCGGCAAACCACACCAGCGACCTCAAGGCAGCCCAATCCGCCAGATAGCAGATGATGTACAGCAGCCGGCTGGTGATGTACATCACCCCCAGCACATCCTGCGTCACCTGCTCGGCATTGCCGACGATGTCCGCTACCAGCACCGCTGCGGCAAACGCCGGAAACGCCTCGTAGCCGTTCTGCTGCGCAGCATGCGCACGCCGCGGTAAACCCGACAAAGTATCAAGGAAGGCGCGCGGATCATGGTTGTCCTTGAGGCCGAAGCGGCCGCTGGCCACCTTGGCGATCAAGGCACACAGCGGATTCAACAGCAGCGCGATCAAAATGCACCACAGGGCAACGGTCATGCTCAGGACTCCTTGTTCGAAAATGGGTTAGAGCTTCATCACCAGCATGCCTGCCAGGACCAGCCCGCAAGCTAGGAGTCTTGGCCCGCCAAAAGGTTCTTTGAGGTAGCGCATGCCCAGCACCACCACCAGGATCACGCTCAACTCGCGCAACGCAGCTGCCTCGGCCACCGACCCCAGATGCATGGCCCAGAGCACCAGGGCGTAGCTGAACAATACACAAAAGCCCACCGCCAGCCCCAGGCGCCATTGTGTTCGCCAGAACAGCATGAACGGCGCGCGCCGAGCCACGCTGGCCAGCAGCGGAAATTGCCAGGCGCTGAGCAGGGTCAACCACACCAGGTAGTCCCAAGGCTTGCCCCACAAGCGCACCGCCTGGCCATCGAACCAGGTGTAGCAGCCGATGCACAGGCCAATCAGGGCAACCACCGGCAGCATCGACCAAGGCAGCCGGTCGCCACCACCGCCCTGCCACAACAGGCAGGCCATGCCACACGGGATCAACAGGATGCCGATGATCTGCTGCTGGCTCAGCGACTCCCCGGCGAAGGCCAGGGTCAGCCCCAGCACCACCAATGGTGACAGGCCGCGCATCAGAGGATAGACCAGCCCCAGGTCGCCCACGCGATAGGCCTGGATCAGCAAATAGCGGTACAACTGCTCGGCGAGTGCCGAAGCGATCAACCAAGGCCAGATTTCAGCGGGCGGCACATCGACGAACGCCACGGCCAGCACCGCGAAAGCGAGTGCAACCGTGTCCATGCTGGCGATTACCAGCAGGCGTTCGCCGCTGAATTTGATCAGGGTATTCCAGGTCGCATGCAGCAGGGCGGCGACCAGCACCAGGGATGTTGCCAACACGCCTTCTTATCCTTGCAGGGTTGTAAGGGCTCGAATATAGGGCATTCCGGGGGGCCGCCGCGCCCCCGACATGGGAACGATTTAAGGGAATCCGGTCAAACCCTGTGTCCCGAACCCCGCGCCAGGTCATCAAAGAACTGCCCGAGCCATTCGGGTAACGACTTGGAAGCCACTGTTACAGGATTCGGGATGCTTGAATTAGTTGCCGCGTTTATCTGCCTCACCACCCTTCTTACCTACGTCAATTACCGCTTCATCGGCCTGCCCCCCGCCATCGGCGTGATGGTCACGGCATTGCTGTTCTCCCTGATGCTGCAGGGCCTGAGCCTGATCGGCTTCCCGGGCCTGGAAGAACGCGTCGAAGGCTTGATGAACCAGATCGATTTCAACGACCTGCTGATGCACTGGATGCTGGCCTTCCTGCTGTTTGCCGGCGCACTGCACGTCAACCTCAGCGACCTGCGCAGCTACCGTTGGCCCATTGGCCTGCTGGCGACATTGGGCGTGCTGATCGCCACCGTGGTTATCGGCTACTTGTCGCACTGGGTATTCGCCCTGTTCGGCTGGCAGGTGCCGTTGATTTACTGCCTGCTGTTCGGTGCGCTGATTTCCCCCACCGACCCGATTGCCGTGCTGGGCGCGCTGCGTACCGCCAACGCCTCCAAACCGCTGAAAACCACTATCGTTGGCGAGTCGCTGTTCAACGATGGCACGGCGGTAGTGGTGTTCACCGTGCTGCTGGGCATCATCCAGCTGGGTGAAACACCGAGCATGACCGACACCGCCATCCTGTTCGCCCGGGAGGCCATCGGTGGCGTGGTGTTCGGCGGCCTGATCGGCTACGCCACCTACCGCATGATCAAAAGTGTCGAGCAGTACCAGGTCGAGGTCATGCTGACCCTGGCACTGGTCATTGGTGGCTCGGCCATGTGCTACGAGCTGCATGTCTCCGCGCCGATCGCCATGGTGGTGGCCGGCCTGATCATCGGTAACCTGGGGCGTAACCTGGCGATGAATGACATGACTCGTCGCTACATGGACGGTTTCTGGGAGTTGATCGATGACATGCTCAACGCCTTGTTGTTCGCGTTGATCGGCCTGGAGCTGTTGCTGCTGCCGTTCAACTGGATGCACCTGGCGGCCGGCGGCGTGCTGGCGCTGGCGGTGCTGCTGTCGCGGTTGCTGACCGTGGCCCCGGCCATTGTGCTGCTGCGGCGCTGGCGCCCGGTGCCGAAAGGCACGGTGCGGGTGCTGACCTGGGGTGGCTTGCGGGGTGGGGTGTCGGTGGCCCTGGCGCTGTCGTTGCCGCTGGGCGAGGAGCGTGACCTGCTGCTGTCGATCACCTACATCGTGGTGCTGTCGTCGATTCTGGTGCAGGGGTTGAGCATCGGGCGGGTGGTGCGCAAGGTCAGCGCCCAGCCTTGAGATTCTGGGGCCGCTTTGCGGCCCCCGGAATCGTCATTCCACCGCAGAATCCGGGAACTGGTCCTGGATGTACTTGATCTCGGTACGCCCATGCGGCGCCGGCAGGCCGTCTTCACCCAGGTTGACGAAGACCATCTTGTCGACCGTGAGGATGGCCTTGCGGCTGATCTTGTTGCGCACTTCGCACTTGAGCGTGATCGAGGTACGACCAAACTCGGTGGCGGTGATGCCCAGCTCGATGATGTCGCCTTGGCGCGAAGCGCTGACGAAGTTGATTTCCGAAATGTACTTGGTTACCACGCGCTGGTTGCCCAGCTGGACGATGGCGTAGATCGCCGCCTCTTCGTCGATCCAGCGCAACAGGCTGCCACCGAACAGGGTGCCATTGGGGTTGAGGTCTTCGGGTTTAACCCACTTGCGGGTGTGAAAGTTCATCTGTACTCCTGACCTGCTTGGCTAACGTAGAGCAATGATGGCAGAGCGGCCGCCATCGCTCCATTGAACATCGACTATCGTCGCGATTAATCGACAGAAAACCTTGGGCAAGCGGGCGGGGGCGGCTATAATCTGCGCCGCTTCACATGGTTGCCCACAGCGGTGCCATGCCCGCCACCTGTCCGAGGGGCGCTGCAGCAGGCTAGGCCTGTCAGGCTCGGATGGGGCGTTGCTCGCTCTTGCGGGCGCTTAACGCACAACGGCGCCCATTCGCACACTACGAATGGAGGCTCTCATGAGCGCTGCAAACATGCCTGCTGGTTTTACCGATTACAAAGTCGCCGACATCTCCCTGGCCGCCTGGGGCCGTCGCGAAACCATCATTGCCGAATCGGAAATGCCTGCGCTGATGGGCCTGCGTCGCAAGTACCTGGCCGAGCAGCCGCTCAAGGGTGCGAAAATCCTGGGCTGCATCCACATGACCATCCAGACCGCCGTGCTGATCGAAACCCTGGTAGCCCTGGGTGCCGAAGTGCGCTGGTCGTCCTGCAACATCTTCTCCACTCAAGACCAGGCCGCCGCGTCCATCGCCGCCGCTGGCATTCCGGTATTCGCCTGGAAAGGTGAAACCGAAGAAGAGTACGAGTGGTGCCTGGAGCAGACCATCCTGAAAGATGGCCAGCCATGGGACGCCAACATGGTCCTCGACGACGGTGGCGACCTGACCGAGCTGCTGCACAAGAAGTACCCACAGGTACTGGACCGCGTACACGGCGTGACCGAAGAGACCACCACCGGCGTACACCGCCTGCTGGACATGCTGGCCAAGGGCGAGCTGAAGGTGCCGGCCATCAACGTCAACGACTCGGTCACCAAGAGCAAGAACGACAACAAGTACGGCTGCCGTCACAGCCTGAACGACGCCATCAAGCGCGGCACCGACCACCTGCTGTCGGGCAAGCAAGCCCTGGTGATCGGCTACGGTGACGTGGGCAAGGGCTCGGCCCAGTCCCTGCGCCAGGAAGGCATGATCGTGAAGGTCACCGAAGTTGACCCGATCTGCGCCATGCAGGCCTGCATGGACGGCTTCGAGCTGGTCTCGCCGTTCATCGATGGCATCAACAACGGCACCGAAGCCAGCATCGACAAGGCCCTGCTGGGCAAGATCGACCTGATCGTCACCACCACTGGTAACGTCAACGTCTGCGACGCCAACATGCTCAAGGCCCTGAAGAAGCGTGCCGTGGTCTGCAACATCGGCCACTTCGATAACGAAATCGACACCGCGTTCATGCGCAAGAACTGGGCCTGGGAAGAGGTCAAGCCGCAGGTACACAAGATCCACCGTACCGGCGCTGGCAGCTTCGACCCACAGAACGACGACTACCTGATCCTGCTGGCCGAAGGCCGCCTGGTCAACCTGGGTAACGCCACTGGCCACCCAAGCCGCATCATGGACGGTTCGTTCGCCAACCAGGTACTGGCCCAGATCTTCCTGTTCAAGCAGAAGTTCGCCGACCTGTCGGCCGAGAAGAAGGCCGAGCGCCTGACCGTAGAAGTGCTGCCGAAGAAACTCGACGAAGAAGTGGCCCTGGAAATGGTTCGCGGCTTCGGCGGTGTGGTCACCAAGCTGACTCAGCAACAAGCCGACTACATCGGTGTGACCGTCGAAGGCCCGTTCAAGCCGCACGCCTACCGCTACTAAGCGTTCGTAGGCAACGCTTCGCAACGATGCCCAAGCCAGGCCGGCCCACACCGCCCTGGCTTTTACTTGCAGCCTGCCGCGTGAAGCAGGCTGCTTGAGGAACGAGTGATGTCACAAGAACGCCGCTACAGTTTCGAGTTCTTCCCCACCAAGACCGACGCCGGTCACGAAAAGCTGATGGGCGTCGCCCGCCAGCTGGCAAGCTACAACCCGGACTTCTTCTCCTGCACCTACGGCGCCGGCGGCTCCACCCGCGACCGCACGCTGAACACCGTGCTGCAGCTGGAAAGCGAAGTGAAGGTACCTGCCGCGCCGCACCTGTCGTGCGTGGGCGACTCCAAGGACGACCTGCGCGCCCTGCTGGCCGAATACAAGGCCGCCGGCATCAAGCGCATCGTCGCCCTGCGTGGCGACCTGCCGTCGGGCATGGGCATGGCCAGTGGCGAACTGCGCTACGCCAGCGACCTGGTCGAGTTCATCCGCCAGGAAACAGCTGATCACTTCCACCTGGAAGTGGCCGCCTACCCTGAGATGCACCCGCAGGCGCGCAACTTCGAGGCCGACCTGGCCAACTTCGTGCACAAGGTCAAGGCCGGTGCCGACAGCGCCATCACCCAGTACTTCTTCAACGCCGACAGCTACTTCTACTTCGTCGAGCGCGCACAGAAGCTGGGCGTGGACATCCCGGTGGTGCCTGGCATCATGCCAATCACCAACTACAGCAAGCTGGCCCGTTTCTCCGACGCCTGTGGCGCCGAGATCCCGCGCTGGATCCGCAAGCAGCTGGAAGCCTATGCCGACGACACCGCCAGCATCCAGGCCTTCGGCGAAGAAGTGATCACCCGCATGTGCGAACAGCTGCTGCAAGGTGGCGCACCGGGCCTGCACTTCTACACCTTGAACCAGGCCGAACCGAGCCTGGCGATCTGGAACAACCTCAAGCTGCCGCGCTGAAATCTTTTGGCAAAGTCTGCTTAAGAAATGATTAAGGCTTTGGTCATAGACTAAAGCCTTATTCATTTTCGGGTTACACAGGTCTTGCCTGCCATGCAGCATTCCCAGCCACCGCGTCCACAGCTTGTCTACCTGGCTTTTGGCCCGGCAACCTATCACCAGGAAGCCTGCTTCAGCATTGTCAGCGCCCTTGCCCACCTGGGTACGGCACGTGAAGCCATGGACATCCAGGTGTACACCGACAACCCGCAGCCCTATGCCAAACTGCCTGTCAGCATCCACCTGCTGGACGAAGCCACGCGCCAGGCATGGAACGCCCCCCACGGTTATCACTTTCGCAGCAAGCACGTGCTGTTGCGCCAGGTGCTGGAGCAACACCCGCTGGCGGTGCTGATCGACACCGACACCTTTTTCCGCACGTCGCCACTGCAACTGTTCGCCCGCGTGGCCCCGGGCAAGCTGCTGTGCAATGCCATCGGCCCGCGCTACGGCGCGAACCAGAAGTGCCTGCTGTACAAGAACCTGCTGACCATTTTGCAAGGCCGGGGCCTGGCCGACTGCCAGATGCCACTGATCAACTCCGGCGTGATCGGCCTCACGGCCGAGGACGCCAGCACACTGGACAGCTCCATCGCCATGATGGACGAGTTCTACCCCCTCGCCCGCGAGGCCTATACCCTCGAAGAGTTCTGCCTGGCGGTGGCGGCCTATCGCCAACTGGAGCTGGCTGAATGCACCGATGTCATCCACCACTACTGGAGCCGCAAGGCGCAATTCCGCGCCAAGATCCAGGCCTGGCTGCGCAAGCACGGCCACGACCCGCTGGGCCAGGCGGCGCTGGCTGACGTCAAGCTGGTCAACGACCAGCTACCCCGGCCTCCCGCGCTGCACCGCCTGGGCTACAAGGCGTTGAGCATGACCCTACCCAGGCACGAGCGCCAGTTCGCCCGCGAGTTGCTCTATGGCTGCTACCCCTACCCCAATGAGTTCGACCGCGCCTGCGCGCCGGCCTGGTGGGACAAGGCCCTGGAAAACCTCAACGCCCGCTACGGCCAGCTGCAGCCCGAGCAACTGCGCCAGTGCTTGCGCCACCCGGGGCTGCGGCTGTCGCTGGGTGAGCGGCGCAAGGAAATCGAGACACATTTGCTGAGGTCCTCCCACATTTGAGTGGGCCGGCAGAGGAGAACATCACACCCTCTGGCCTAGAACAGGCCGAGCGCGTAATCTCCGGCCATGCCACTCGTCGCCCGCCTGTTCTGCACCCTGCTGCTCGCCTGCCTGAGCCCGTCGGCCTTGGGCGAGCGTCTGCGCCTGGTGTCCGATGACTGGGCACCCTACATCTACCAGCAGAATGGCCAACCCCACGGCATCGACTACGAAGTCACCACCGAAGTGTTCAAACGCCTCGGCGTCGAGGTGGAATGGCAGTTCCTTCCATGGAAGCGCTGCCTGGCAATGATCGAGCAAGGCCTGGCCGACGGGATTCTGGACATCTTCCAGACCGAAGCCCGGCGCCCCTACCTGGTCTATGCCCCCGAGCTCTTGTCGCAAGTCGAATTCGTGTTGTTCCAGGCGCGCGCACGCCGCCACCCTGTGACCGCCACAGACGACCTCGCAGGCCTCACCATCGGCACCTCGCCCGGCTATGCCTACGGCGCCGCGTTCAACGAGGCCACGCATTTCCGTCGGGAAGCCGCACCCACCCAGGAAGCCAACTTCGGCAAGCTGCTGCTGGGCCGTATCGACCTGGCAATCACCGATCGCAAGGTTGGTCATTACCTGCTCCGGCAACTGGGCCTGGAACAGCAAGTAGAGGCGCTGCCGCTGGTGATCAGCCGCCAGGCCCAGTATCTGGGGCTGGTACGTAAACCCGGGCGTGAGGCATTGGCCCTGGCCTTTGCCGAAGCACTGCAGCGTTTCAAACAGGAACCGGCCTTTGCCGCCATCAACCAGCGCTACACAGGCGACATCGGAAACATTCTCAACGCCGTTGAGCAGCAGGAAAGCAGCACAGCGCGATAGCTCTGTTATACTCGGGCCTTCCCGCCCGGCTCACGCCCGGACGCTCGGCCTCGCAACAGGCATCCCGATCGGCACCGACGCCCCTTCGCGTCCACCCTCCGTTTCCCGGATGTGCAGTGAAAGCCCAGCTGGACCGGACGCGATCGCATCCCACCGATGCCCGTCGCGCCAGGCAGAACATCCCAACGGGCCCAGCCCACACGAGAACAGGATCGCCCATGTCCTTTGCTTCCCTCGGTCTCTCCGAGGCTCTTGTCCGCGCTATCGAGGCTGCGGGCTATACCCAGCCGACCCCCGTGCAACAGCGGGCCATTCCCGCCGTGTTGCAAGGCCGTGACCTGATGGTTGCCGCACAGACAGGTACTGGTAAAACCGGCGGTTTCGCCCTGCCGATTCTCGAGCGCCTGTTCCCGGCCGGCCACCCCGACAAGTCGCAACGTCACGGCCCGCGTCAGCCGCGCGTTCTGGTCCTGACCCCGACCCGCGAACTGGCAGCCCAGGTGCACGACAGCTTCAAGGTGTATGCCCGCGACCTGCCCCTGGTCAGCGCCTGCATCTTCGGCGGCGTTGGCATGAACCCGCAGATCCAGGCCATCGCCAAAGGCGTTGACGTGCTGGTTGCCTGCCCGGGCCGCCTGCTCGACCTGGCCGGCCAAGGCAAGGTCGACCTGGCCCACGTGGAAATCCTGGTACTCGACGAAGCCGACCGCATGCTCGACATGGGCTTCATCCACGACGTCAAGAAAGTACTGGCCCGCCTGCCGGCCAAGCGCCAGAACCTGCTGTTCTCGGCCACCTTCTCCAAGGACATCACCGACCTCGCCGACAAGCTCCTGCATAACCCGGAGCGTATCGAGGTCACCCCGCCGAACACCACGGTCGAACGTATCGAGCAACGCGTCTACCGCCTGCCTGCCAGCCACAAGCGCGCGCTGCTGGCACACCTGATTACCCTGGGTGCCTGGGAACAGGTGCTGGTGTTCACCCGTACCAAGCACGGCGCCAACCGCCTGGCCGAGTACCTGGAAAAACACGGCCTGAGCGCCGCTGCGATCCACGGCAACAAGAGCCAGAACGCCCGCACCAAGGCGCTGGCCGACTTCAAGGCCAACAGCGTGCGCGTGCTGGTTGCCACCGACATCGCCGCCCGCGGCCTGGACATCGACCAACTGCCTCATGTGGTCAACTTCGAGCTGCCCAATGTCGAGGAAGATTATGTTCACCGCATTGGCCGTACCGGCCGTGCCGGTCGTTCGGGCGAGGCGATTTCCATGGTCGCGCCGGATGAAGAGAAGCTGCTCAAGAGCATCGAGCGGGTTACCAGGCAGAAGATCCCTGACGGCGACCTGATGGGCTTCGACGCCAGCCAGGTAGAAGCCGAAAAACCCGAAGTGCGCGAGCGCCCGCAGAACAATGGCCGTGGCGGCCGTAATCAGCCACGCGGCGAAGGCAGCAAGGACGCCAACGGCGGCCGCAAGGACAAAGGCAAGGATAAAGGCAAGACCAAGCAGCAGGCTGCGGACAAGCCAGCCGACAAGGAAAAGAGCGGCGACAAGCAACAACAACCGCGCAAGCCGCGTGACAAGAAGCCGCGCCAGCAGCAACAGCAACAGGCCAGCAACAGCAGCGTACCGAAAGCACCAGCCGACCGTGACCCGGAAGAGTTCCTGGACGACGATATCGACAACTTCGGTAACCGCGCCGACTACGTCAGCCCCTACCAGGGCAAGAACCAGGGCCGCAACCGCCGCCCAGGTGGTGGTGCCGGCCAAGGTCAGGGCCAGGGCAATGGCCAGCGCAGCAATGCCGGCGGCCAGGGTCAGGCCCGCAGTGGTGGCCAGCAGCGCAGCGGCGGCGGCGAAAAACGCCCGCCTCGCGCCAACAACGGTAGCGGTGCCCGTCGCGATGGCGGCGGCGCAGGCCGTGGCCGCCCTGCCCGTGACGATGCCGCCCGGCAAGAGCCGGCCGTGCGCAACTCGCGCCAGCCGGAAAAACAGCCGGTGATCATCCGCAAGGAGTCCAAGCTCGACCGTTACCCAACGCCTGAGCAGCTGGATGACCTGCCAAGCCGCCCGCGCGGTGAGCGCCCAGCCTTGTTGACCCGAAAAGGCTAAGAAACGAAAACGCCGCCCAATGGGCGGCGTTTTTTATTGCCGAAGCATCACTTACTTCTGCTTCACACCTTCAACACTGATATCCAGGTCCAGGGTCTGCGAAGTAGCACCCGGGCCTTTGATGCCGAAGTCGTTCAGGTTAAGGGTGGTGGTGGCGTTGAAACCAGCGCGCTCACCGCCCCATGGGTCCTTGCCTTCACCGTTGAAGGTAGCCTTGAAGGTGACCGGCTTGGTCACGCCGTGCAGGGTCAGGTCGCCGGTCACGTCAGCAGTCTTTTCACCTGTGGTCTTGACGGCGGTAGAGACGAACTTGGCTTCCGGGTACTTCTTCACGTCGAGGAAATCGGCACTGGCGATGTGCTTGTCACGCTCGGCGTGGTTTGACCACAGGCTGGCGGTTTTCAGGTCGACGTTGATCTTGCTGGCTTCAGGCTTGGCGCTGTCCCACGTGAAGTTACCGTCGAAGTCCTTGAAGGTACCGTGGATGAAGCTGTAGCCCAGGTGGCTGATTTTCCAGTCAACGAACGCGTGCTGGCCTTCCTTGTCGATCTTGTACTCGGCAGCCATGGCCTGGCCAGCGGAGAGCAGTGCGGTACCGAGCGCCAGAGCGGCAAAAGTCTTTTTCAACATCCTGTTCCTTCCTATGCAATTGAGGTTGAGGGTCAAGCTTTGCGGCCCAGCATGCGGGTCAGGGTCGCGTCACGGTCGATGAAATGGTGCTTGAGCGCTGCCAAGGCATGCAGCACGGCAAAAATGACCAGGCCCCAGGCCAGCCACAGGTGAATGACACCCGCCACGTCTGCCTGATCGGGCAAGTCGCTGATCAATGCCGGCACTTCGAACAGGCCGAACACCGGAATGCCGACGCCGTCGGCGGTGGAAATCAGGTAACCGGCCGCCATCACCGCAAACAGCCCAAGGTACAGGGCCAGGTGCCCCAGCTTGGCCGCCAGGCGGGTGAAGGCGCCATGGTTGGCCGGTGCCGGAGGTGGCGGGCTGACGAAACGCCAGACTACGCGCAGCAACATCACCGCCAACAGCACCAGGCCGATGCTCTTGTGCAGGTCCGGGCCGGCTTTGCGCCAAGGGCTGTAATAGTCGAGGCCGACCATCCACAAGCCCAGGCCAAACAGGCCGAAGACTGCCAGCGCCACACCCCAGTGCAGGATGATGCTGACCACGCCGTAGCGAGAAGATGAATTGCGCAGTTGCATGTTGGCGTGTTTCCCCGTGAAAGCTGTGCACAGACTAACGCGAAATGTATCGAAGAAAAGCGAAAAAAATTGCTTCGGATTATCGAGAAATCCGATAGTTATTCTGTAACCTTCCCATTAAGGAAACATTAACGATAGCCTGGGTGTGCAAGGTTGCCAGTGCCGGCCTCTTCGCGGGTTTACCCGCGAAAGGGGCGGCGCTGGCAATAAATCAACCCGCCTTGGCCTGGGTATTGGCCACAGGTTTCCTGGTCGGTTCGGACTTGGCTGTCGCCTTCTTGGTCTCGGCAGGCTTGTGCGCGGGTTTGTGCGCCGGCGCATGCTTGGCCGGGGCCGCCTTGGTCGCTGCTGGCTTGGCAGCCGCCTCCTTGACCACAGGTGCAGGCGCAACCGGGGCCGGCGCGGCTTGTGGAGCTGGCGCGGATGCCGGCACCACTTCCTCAGCCTTGGCGATCGGCTCGGCCTTCGCTTGCGGCTTGTCCGCCCCGCCAAACAGGCGCTTGAAGAAGCCCGGCTTGTCCTGCTTGGCCTCTTCGACCTTTTTCGGCTCCTCTTTCACTGGCGCCTTGTCAGCCTTGTCGGACGAACCACCGAACAGATTGGAGAAGAAACCGCCCTTGCTTTGCTTGGCGGCCACCGCACCGGCTGCCGCTGCCGCCGCAACCGGCGCCGCTTTGGCCGGGTCGAACGACTTGCCGGCCAACAGGTCCTGCACCTGGCTGGCCGCACGCTGGCCGCTGCGCAGGGCGCCTTCCAGGGTGCCAGGGTACAGGGCATCGGTATGCTCACCGGCAAAGGTGATGCGTTGCACCGGGCGCTCCCACAAGCGCCAGTACTTGCTGATCTGCCCCGGGCCATAAGCCAGGTAGGCGCCGCCGGTGCCGGCGTCGGTGCTGTAGCGCTTGAGCTCGTAACCGGTAAACGCACCACGGGCCTGTGGGTAGAACGCATGCAGGCGGATCAGCACCTGGTCGACCATCTGCTTGTCGCCAAATGCCTGCAGCAGGCGGGCGTTGTCGCCGGACAGGTTGATCACCACGTTGGCGCCGCCCTTGAGCGCAGGCTCGATCCACAGCATGCCGAGGCCGGCGTTACTGAAGATTTCGCCCGACATGCGTGCGCGGCTTTCCCACACGGGCTTCTTGAACTTGAGCATCAGCTGGTCGCGCCAGCCATAGTTGGTGCCCTTCAACGCTGCCAGGTGCTGGTTGTCCAGGCCCGGGGTCATCTGGATCTTGGCCAGGGCGCGCAACGGCACGGCCATGACCAGGTAATCGGCCTGGTAGCCGACGCTGCCGACTTTTACCGTTACCCCGTCCTTGTCCTGGACGATGGCGGTGACCGGCGAGCTGGTCTTGATGGTTTTCAGCTGTTTGACGAAAGCCTGGGCCAGCACCGGGCTGCCACCCGGCAGGCGTGCGGCACGCAGGTCGCGGTCGCTGACGCCACGGTACACGCGGTTCTGCTGGGCGAAGTACAGCAGCGACAGGCGTGACGGCTCGTCGTAGCGGGTACGGATCTGCTGGTTGACCAACTGACGGGCCGTGGCCGGCAGCTGCAACTTGTCGAGCCAGGTGGAGACGTTGATCTGGTCGAGGGCAAACAATGTGCTGGTTGCCTGCGGGTTCAGCGGGTCGTCGATGGAGCGGGCCAGGTCGTCGAGGGTTTTCTCGTAGCGCTTGAGTGCTTCGGCGGTAGCAGGCTGCTTGGTGGCCAGGTCGGTGGCGCTGAAATACTCGCCGTCGATCAGGTAACCGGGGGTACGCACGAACTCCGGCGCCGGCAGTGTTTCAAGTTTGAAACGGTCCAGGTACTGGTTAAGCACCGGCTGCGCCTTGGCGTTGCCGATCCATTCACTGGTGGCCAGGCCCGAACGCCCCCCCATGCCCGATTTGGCTTCCAGCAGGGTCACCTGCCAGCCTTTGGTCTGCAGCTCGTAGGCTGCCGTCAGGCCTGCCAGGCCGCCGCCCACCACGATTGCCGTGGGCGTCTTGTCCTTTGCCAGCGCGGCGCCGCTGGACACACCAATCAATACCAACGCGCACAGGCGCACCCAAGCAGCAGCCATGTCGGCGAACTCCGAGTCAGAGGTTACAGATACGGGAAGAGGCAGGAATGCCCCGAGAGAGATGCGTTAAGAATACGTCACCTCCGCCAACCCTGCCAGCGCAGTGACATCAAGTGCTTTTGGCAACTGACATTTTTGCCAGTAGCCCGGTCACACAGCGGCAAGTGAAACTGACGAAGGTGGCCAGAGCCCCGCCAGGAGGGCACGAACATGATCTTCGAGGAGCACTTTCAACACGTCGAACGGCAGTTTTTGTGGCACAAGCAAACGCTTCGAACAGCCTCTGGCCTGAGTATCCGCTCCAACAGCACCTCATGGACCGGCTTTCATGAAGCGTTCAAGGGCGAAGACGGCACCGAACTGGTCATTGGTGAGCACAGCGATGTGGAGATCACCTTCGCTCAGGAAGTCGCATGCCTGCGGCTGGAGTACTATGTGGTCAGCGATTTCCTCTGTGACGACCTGAACATG
Source organism: Pseudomonas sp. URIL14HWK12:I5 (assembly GCF_900176445.1). Lineage (NCBI taxonomy): Bacteria > Pseudomonadati > Pseudomonadota > Gammaproteobacteria > Pseudomonadales > Pseudomonadaceae > Pseudomonas > Pseudomonas sp. URIL14HWK12:I5. The sequence continues at coordinate 590,898 of NZ_FWXQ01000001.1, read as the reverse complement.
CTGTTCGATGCCGACAATAATGACTACGACCTGATTGCTCCGGCGCCGCGCCACTTCTACTGGCTCACCCTGGAAGGCTACGGCGTCCGTGACCTGCGCCCCGGGCCTATTGCGACGTCTCCCTATCACCAGGTGATCGATGGGCCTTTCCGGCGGCTGACCATCTCCACCTCGCAGGCAGGGACCGTACACATCCGCAAGCTTGAATGGACCGGCACCCACCGCCATTGAACGCCAGCGGTTGTCCTGCCCTGCGGCATTGCTTAGGCTTACGCGGTCGAACCACGCCGCAAAGCCAGGAGAAGTGCCCATGGGCCTCAATGATCAGTGGATGCAACGCGACCTCAAGGTCCTGTGGCACCCCTGCACCCAGATGAAAGACCACGAGCAGCTGCCGCTGATCCCGATAAAGCGCGGCGAAGGCGTGTGGCTGGAGGACTTCGAAGGCAAGCGCTACCTGGACGCGGTGAGCAGTTGGTGGGTCAACGTGTTCGGCCATGCCAACCCGCGCATCAACCAGCGCATCAAGGACCAGGTCGACCAGCTGGAACATGTGATTCTGGCCGGGTTCAGCCACCAGCCTGTGATCGAGTTGTCCGAGCGCCTGGTGGCCATGACCCCGGCCGGGCTCGACCGGGTGTTCTATGCCGACAATGGCTCGTCGTGCATCGAAGTGGCGCTGAAGATGAGCTTCCACTACTGGCAGAACGTCGGCAAGCCAGGCAAGAAGCGCTTCGTTACCTTGACCAACAGCTACCACGGCGAAACCATCGCCGCCATGTCGGTAGGCGATGTGCCGTTGTTCACCGAAACCTACAAAGCGTTGCTGCTGGACACCCTCAAGGTGCCCAGCCCCGACTGCTACCTGCGCCCCGAGGGCATGGGCTGGGAAGAGCACTCGCGCAACATGTTCCAGGCCATGGAACAGACCCTGGCTGAGCATCACGCCTCCATCAGCGCCGTGATCGTCGAGCCACTGATCCAGGGCGCTGGCGGCATGCGCATGTACCACCCGGTGTACCTCAAGCTGCTGCGTGAGGCCTGCGACCGCTACGACGTGCACCTGATCCACGACGAGATCGCCGTGGGCTTTGGCCGCACCGGCACGATGTTCGCCTGTGAACAGGCGGGCATCCGCCCGGACTTCCTGTGCCTGTCCAAGGCCCTGACCGGTGGTTATCTGCCGTTGGCCGCCTGCCTGACCACCGACAAGGTGTACCAGGCGTTCTACGACGACTACCCGACCCTGCGCGCATTCCTGCACTCGCACAGCTACACCGGCAACCCGCTGGCATGCGCTGCAGCGCTGGCGACCCTGGACATCTTTGAGCAGGACAACGTGATCGAGGCCAACAAGGCCTTGGCTACGCGCATGGCAACGGCGACTGCACACCTGGCCGATCATGCTCACGTTGCCGAAATTCGCCAGACCGGCATGGCCCTGGCCATCGAGATGGTCAAGGACAAGGCTGGCAAGGTCGCCTACCCGTGGCAGGAGCGGCGCGGCCTGAAGGTGTTCGAGCATGCCCTGACCCGCGGCGCCCTGCTGCGCCCGCTGGGCAGCGTGGTCTACTTCCTGCCGCCTTACGTGATCACACCCGAGCAGATCGACTTCCTGGCGGAAGTGGCCAGTGAAGGCATCGACATCGCTACCCGGGAAAGCGTCAGCGTTGCCGTGCCTGCCAACTTCCACCCCGACTTCCGTGACCCGGGCTAGGCCCGGCAGTTCGCCACATCACTTTTCCTGTGGGAGCGAGCACGCTGCCTGCTTCGCGGGCATGCCCGCTCCCACAGGGGATCTGCGTCTCTCTTCTACCGAGCAAATCCATGAGACTGTCCCGCTTCTTCATCGACGCCCCCCTGAGCCTTGGCGAGCACGACCTGCCCGAAGCCCAGGCCCACTATATCGGCCGCGTACTGCGCATGGTCCCCGGCGACGCCGTGCAGCTGTTCGACGGCAGCGGCCAGGAATACCTCGGCCAGTTGCTCGAAGTGGGCAAGAAAACCGTACGCGTCAACCTCGACCAGGCACTGCCTGGCCAGACCGATTCGCCACTGCATGTACACCTCGGCCAGGGCCTGTCCCGTGGCGAGCGCATGGACTGGGCGATCCAGAAAGCCACCGAACTGGGCGCCAACGAAATCACCCCGATCGTCAGCGAGCGCTGCGAAGTGCGGCTGAAGGACGAACGCGCCGACAAACGCCTGGCCCACTGGCGCCAAGTGGCAATCAGCGCTTGTGAACAATGCGGTCGCTCGACCTTGCCCGTCATTCACCCGCCGATCACGCTGGCCGAGTGGCTGAACAGCACCAAGGCTGACCTGAAACTGGTACTGCACCCGGTGGCCGAGCCGCTCACCAGCCACGACAAGCCTGCCAACCTGGCCTTCCTGATCGGCCCCGAAGGCGGCCTGAGCGAAGGCGAAGTCGAGCACGCCAAAGCATCCGGCTTTCATGCCGCACGCCTCGGCCCACGGGTGCTACGCACCGAGACCGCGCCAGTGGTGGCGCTGTCGGTGGCACAACAGCTTTGGGGCGATTTTTAACTAGCGTACGTAGAACGACACCGCCACGAAGTGCATGAGGCTGCCGGCAATCACGAACAGGTGCCAGATGCCGTGCCCGTGACGCAAGCGGCTGTCGAGGGCGAAGAAGATGATGCCGACGGTGTAGAACACCCCGCCGGCAGCCAGCCAGGCAAAACCGGCAGTGCCCAGCGAGTGGAGCAATGGATTGACCGCCACCAGCACGATCCAGCCCATCACCGCATAGATGATGATCGACAGAACCCGCGCCTCGGAGCGCGGTTTGATCTCTTGCAGCATGCCGATCACCGCCAGCCCCCAGACCACGCCAAACAGGCTCCAGCCCCAGGGGCCGCGCAGGCTGACCAGGCAGAAGGGGGTGTAGCTGCCGGCGATCAGCAGGTAGATCGAAAGGTGATCGAGCTTGCGCATGATCACCTTCGCCCGCCCGCGGGTGCTGTGGTACAGGGTGGAAATGCTGTACAGCAACAGCAGCGTGCTGCCGTAGATGGAGAAACTGACAATCTTCCACGGGTCGCCTTGCAGGCCCGCGACCACGATCAGCCAGATGGCACCGATACAGGCCAGGACAGCACCGACCAGGTGGGTCCAGGCGTTGAAGCGTTCACCGTAATACATGCAAACACAGACCTCCTGAGGTGGGCTGGGTTCCTCATTCCGTCAGTGACGGCCCTGAATCTTACCCAAACTCAGGTTGCAGTTCCGCGTCACGCACCAGCCTTTCCAGCCCGGCCAGGTCAGGCACCCGCGCCACCTGCTCGCCCACCTGCACCGCCGCCAGCTCCAGGCGCCCCAGCGCCACATCCACATAATTCAGCTGGCTGTCGAGCTTGCACGAACGCGGAATGTCCTGCAGCAACAGCGCCAAATAGCGCAGGCCGGTGTCGCCCAAAGCATTGAGCACCACAACCCGCGCCCGCTCGCCGCACGGCGTCTCGCCACCACACGCCGCTTCGAACCCGATCAGCGGCAGGCGCTGCTTTCGCCAGTCGATCCAGCCCAGGTGCCAGGCCGGCTCACCGCGTTGGCACACCAAATTGCGCTGGCCGCTCAACTCGGCCACCGCCACGTTGGGCAATACCAGGGTGCGGTCGCCCAAGGGCAGCAACAGCCCGGTCAGGCTGCTGCGCTGGCCGGCAATCAGTTCAAGCATGAGGCTGGCTCCAGTGTGCAATGCTCTGCAGCAACAACGACTCCTGATACGGCTTGCCCAGGTATTCGTTGACGCCGATGGCCATGGCGCGGTCGCGGTGCTTCTGCCCGGTACGCGAGGTAATCATGATGATCGGCAGGTCTTTCAGCCGCGCGTCACGGCGAATGCGAGTGGCCACCTCGAACCCGTCCATGCGCGGCATCTCGATATCCAGCAGCAACACGTCCGGACGGTGCTCTTCCAACAAGGCCATGGCATCGACCCCGTCCTTGGCCGTCAGCACGCTCATGCCGTGGCGTTCCAGCAAGCGACTGGTAACCTTGCGCACAGTCACCGAGTCGTCCACCACCATCACCAACAATGCGCGGCGCGGCACCGGGCCGAGCAACTGGCGTGGGGTGCCGCCACCGGGCAAACGAGCCAGGCGCCGCTGCTGGCCGCGCAGCTGGCCAAGCAGGTCGAGAATCAGCACGACCCGGCCATCGCCCAGCAGCGTCGCCCCCGACAGCCCGGCAACGGCAGCAAACTGCGGCCCCAGGCTCTTCACCACGATTTCGCGGCTGGGCGACAGGCTATCGGCTTGAATGGCGAAAGATTGCTCCTTGGCATGCACCAGCAGCACGGGCAACGGCACACTCTGCCCCAGCAAGGCCGGGCGCGGCAGGCCTTGCAGCAACTCGCCCAGGTAACGCAGCTCGTATTCATGGCCGGCATAAACATAGCGGGGCGGGTTCAGCTGATAGCACACCGCCAGCTCTGCCGGCGGCACACGGACGATGCCCTCGATGGTATTGAGCGGGATGGCGTACTGCTCCTCACCCAGATGCACCATCAGTGCCCGGTTGATCGACACGGTGAACGGCAAGCGGATGAGGAAACGCGCGCCCTTGCCCTGAGCCGACTCGATGCTCATCGAGCCCCCTAGTTGCTTGACCTCCTCGTGCACCACGTCCATGCCCAGGCCGCGCCCGGAGATCTGGGTGATTTTCTCGGCGGTGGAAAAACCCGGGCGCAGGATGAACTGCAGGATCTCGTGATCGCTCAACTGCGCCTGCGGGTCCAGCAAGCCGCGCTTGATGGCCTTGCGCCGCACCGCTTCAAGCGGAACGCCAGCACCGTCGTCGGTCATTTCGATCACGATATCGGCGCCTTCGTGCAGCAAATTCAGGTGGATGGTGCCCTGCTCCGGTTTGCCGGCGGCCAGGCGTGCTTCGCGGCTTTCCAGGCCATGGTCGACGGCGTTGCGCAGCATGTGCTCAAGCGGTGCCACCATGCGCTCAAGCACACTGCGGTCCAGTTCACCTTCGGCGTTGCCGACCACCAGTTCTACCTGCTTGCCCAGCTCGCTGGCCACCTGCCGCACCACGCGCTGCAAGCGCGGCACAAGGCGCTCGAACGGCACCATCAAGGTTGCGGTCAAGCCTTCCTGCAACTGGCTGTTCACCCGCGCCTGCTGCTGCAGCAGGCTGTAGGCCTCCTGGGCACGCTGAGTCAGGGTTTCCTTCAGGTCGAGCAAGTCCGAGGCGGACTCGAACAAGGCCCGCGACAACTGCTGCAACTGTGAATGACGGTCCATTTCCAGTGGGTCGAAATCATCATAGGCATCGCCTTCGAACTGCTGGCGGCTGGAGATTCGCCCTTGGGTCTCGATGTCCAGGCGCAGCAGCTGGTCGCGCATGCGCTCCAGGGTGGTTTCCATCTCGTTGAGGGTGAACTGTGCATCGTTGACTTGCTGCTCGATGCGCCCACGGATGATCGAGTGCTCACCCGCCAGGTTACCCAGGTCGTCGAGCAACTCGGCATCGACCTTGACCATGTCGCCTGGCGCCCGCTCTGGCGCTGCTGTCGGCACCTCGCTGGCGGCGGCTTCGACCGGCCCCTGGCCGGCAGCACTGTCGGTCAGGGCCGCGCTGCTGAAGTTGCGGATATAGTCGATCAGCGCCGTGGCGGCATGCAGTGGCTGCCCCAGACGCACGGCATCGAGCATGTGCGCCAGGCGGTCGTGGCAGTTCTGCAACAGCGCGAACAAAGGCGCGCTCGGCGGCAAGCGGCCGGCAGCCAGCAGTTCGTACAGAAACTCCAGTTCGTGAGCCAGGTCACCAATGGGGGCAATTTCGACCATGCGCGCCACACCCTTGAGGGTGTGCAGGTCGCGCATCAGGTTGTCTACCTCGACGCTGCTGCGCGGGTCGGCCTGCCAGCGCGCCAAGGCTGCGGCGGCGCTTTCGACGATGTCCGAGCTTTCTTCGAGGAACACCTCCAGCAGCTCTTCGCCTGGGCTTTCCGGTTCCTCAAGCAGAGGCTCGGTCACGTCAGGCAGCTGCGGCTGATGGGGCAGCCCCAGGCCCAGGGTATCGGCCACGTCCATGTCCGGGTGCAACGGCGTGACCGTGTCGATGCCCACCAGACCAGTGGCCTCTGGCGCCAAGGCTTGGTCCAGCAGGTTGCGCAGACCGTCAAGCGTTTCTGACCGCGGCGCGATGTCCTGCCCGGCCGCCACTTCATCGAGCATGTCCAGCAGGGCTTCATGGGCGCGCCGGGCGTGGGCGAAGAAACGCGCATTGGCAGGCAGGCTGCCCTCTTCCACGGCGCCATACAGGTCCAGCAAGGCCTCGCACACATCATCCATCTGCCACAAGTCGGCCAGGTGCGCGGCGTGCCCCAGGGTGGTCAGCTGGTCGAGCAGGGTGTCCAGCGCATCACGCTGCCCAGGCTGTTGCTGCCAGCGCGATAGCAACGACTCGGCATCGAGCAGGATATCCATGGCTTGGGCCAGGAAACTGGCGACCAACTGCGGGTCGCGCTTGCCGCGCCGGACATGCTGCGGGTCGTCATGCAAGCTGGCCAGGCGTGCGTCTACGGCCTGGCCAACCTGTTCGATCAGCTCCGCAGCACCAGCGATGGCGGCCAACGGTGTGCTGTCGAGTTGCGCCAGACCCAGGTGGAACAGCGAGCGTGCGGCTTCCAGCCATTCGATCTCGGCCATTTGCAGGGGGAGTTGGTGGCCCTTGTATTCCCGGGCCAGGCGGTCGAAGGCGGTGGCCAGCTCGGCGACCGGCATCACCCCGGCCATGGCAGCACTGCCCTTGAGCGTATGCAGGGCGCGCTGAAGGCCATCGCTGACCGGCGTATCGTGGCCGTCTGCGCCTTGCAGAAAAGCATCGAGGCTGGCCAGGTGGCCTTGCGCCTCCGTGCGGAAAATATCCAGCAGCTGCGGGTCGAGGCCATCGATATCGGCAGCACCCGGTTCGTCGTTTTCTGCCAGGGCATGCAGGTGCCCAGCCAACTGTTCGATTTCGGTCAGTTGCGGCAATTGCCCAGCCGCAAAGTCGGCCAGCAAATCAGGTAGGTGGACGAACACTTGCTGCAGGGCCACCACGCCTTCCGGGCTCAGCACGCTACGGCCCTCCAGCACCCGGTTCAGCAGGTGCTCGGCGCCCCAGGCCAGCTCGGCCACCGCTTCGGCATGCACCATGCGGCCGCTGCCCTTGAGCGTATGCAGCGCACGGCGTACTTCCCCCAGCGCCTCGCGCTGCTGGTTGTCGGCACGCCAGCGCAGCCAGTGCCGCTCGATCTCCGGCAGCAACTCGCCGGCTTCATCGAGAAACACCTCGCGCAGCTCGTCATCGATACCGTCGCCATTGGCATCCAGGCCTGCACGGGTGTCGGCCTGCGCACAATACACGCCCAGCGCTGCCAGGCTGGCACGGGCCATGTCGATGAACGGCTGGGCATCCGCCAGCGGGTCGGCCACCCGCCATTGCAGGTAGCATTCGGCGGCACTCATGGCCTCACCCAAGTGGGCCAGCTCATCGGCGGGCGGCTCTACATCCAGGTGCTGCAACCAGCGCTGCACATAGCTGGCGCAGCCGGCGAACAGCTCGGCTACTGCGGGCAGCATCAACATGGCCAGCGCGCCGCGAATCTGCTGCAACAGCCCCGGCAACGGTTGCAGGCGTTGGCGCGGCCAGTCGGACTCCAGGTAGTCGCCGATCAGGTCCTTGGCCTGCTGCAGTACGTTCAGCGATTCGTTCAGCACCAGTTGGCGTATCTCGGCCAGGTCCGAGCCTGGCAGCCCGCCCTGCCCGTTTTCTTCCAGCGGGCCGACCATGCCGTTCAGCGAAGCCTCCACGTACAGCAAGGCGCCCGCCACATCCATCAGTACCGCGTCATCCACCACGCGCTCGCCCTGGGCCAGGGCCTGCAGCGCCAGCACCTGGTCGATGATGACCCGCCGTGGTTGCTGGAAGCCCAGCACAGCCAGGGTGTCGGCTACATGCCGCAGCGGCGCCAGCAGGGCATCTAGCTGCTCGCTGTGCTGGCGGTCGCTGCGCACGAACTGGTCCAGGCGCTCCTTGATGCGCATCAGGTCGTCGCACAGGGCAGTCACCACCGAGCGCAGGGCATCGCGGCCCGGCCCGGCTTGCAATTGTTCACGCCAATTGCCCAACGACAGGTCAAGGTTGGCCAAGTCGTCGGCGCCGGCAAAACGCTGTGCTGCACCGCTGATCAGGCTGGCCTGGGCCAAGGGCTCGATACCTCGGCAGGCACGTAACTGATTGAGCAGCGGCAGCATCACCAAGGGCAGGTCGTGGCGGGCACCGCGCAAGCGCTCAAGGTACGAAGGCAATTGCTCCAGGCCACGAAACAACGCCCCCAGGCAATCGCCCCGTGGGCTGACCTGGCCGTCGGCCAGCGCCTTGGCGAACAGTTCCAGCTCTTCGGCCAGGCGCGTCGCTCCGCGCAGTTCAAGCATGCGCAGGCAACCATGTACCTGATGCAGGTTGTCGACCACGAAGGCCAGCATCGACAGGTCGCCCGGTTCGCCGGCAAAACGCTCCAGCGCCTGGCGCGCCTGGCCCAAGCAGTCGAGGATGGCAGCCTTGGTCCAGGCCAGCGCTACGGTGTCGTGGCGTTCGGGACTTACAGCAGCAGAAGCCATGGGCACTCCTCAGCGCGGCGCATCGGTGGGGCTTTGCGCAGGTGGCGGCAGGGTGAAACCGGACACCGAACGGCGCATCTCACTGGCCATGCGGGCCAAGTGGCGGATACTGTCGGCGGTGGCACCGGAGCCGGCGGAGGTTTGTGCGGTAATCTGCTGGATCACCGCCATGGTGTGGGAAATCTGCCCGGCCGACGAGGTCTGCAACTGGGCAGCGTCAGAGATGCTGTGGATAAGATCGGCCAGGTTCTGCGATACCCCTTCGATCTCGGCCAGCGCCACCCCGGCATCCTGCGCCAGGCGAGCGCCACGCACCACTTCGGCGGTGGTCTGCTCCATGGAGATGACTGCCTCGTTGGTGTCGGCCTGAATGGTACGTACCAGCGCCTCGATCTGCCGGGTGGCCGACGACGAGCGCTCTGCCAGGCGCTGCACTTCGTCGGCAACCACGGCAAAACCACGGCCAGCCTCGCCGGCCAGCGAGGCCTGGATGGCCGCGTTGAGGGCAAGGATGTTGGTCTGGTCGGCAATGTCGTCGATCAGGCTGACGATGTCGCCGATTTCCTGAGAAGACTCGCCCAGGCGTTTGATCCGCTTGGCGGTGTCCTGGATCTGCTCGCGAATGTTGTCCATGCCGTTGATGGTGTTATGCACCACCTCGTTACCCTTGTTGGCAATGGCCACCGAGCGCTCGGCCACCTTGGCCGATTCGTAGGCATGTGCCGAAACCCGGTCGATCGACTCGACCATGTCGCCGACCGCCTCGGAGGCCTCGCTGATCTGCTCGGCCTGGTGTTCGGAAGCCTTGGCCAGCTGGCGGGCGGTGTTCTGGGTGTCCTGTACGGCAGCGGCAACCTGCACGGCGCTGTGGTTGATGGTAGCGACCAGGTCGCGCAGCTGGTCCACGGAATAGTTGATCGAGTCGGCAATGGCGCCAGTGAAGTCTTCGGTCACCGATACGGTCACGGTCAGGTCGCCGTCGGCCAGCTCTTCGATTTCATCCAGCAGACGCATGATTGCCTGCTGGTTGCGTTCGTTCTTTTCTGCCGTTTCACGCAACTGGCGGTTGGTGGTGCGCACCATGACCAGGCCGATGAGGATGATCGAAGCCAGCGCCAGCAGGCCCAAGGCATAGCCGCCAACGGTATCGAGGGTGCGCCCACCGGCCAGGTTCTCGAAACCGTTGGCCAGGTGTGATGCCTCGTCCAGCAGGGTTTGCGACAGGCTGAAAATGTTGCCCGCGGCCTCACGCACGCGGAACAGTTCGGGCGAGGTTTCGAGAATTTCATCGACCGAGCCCGCGACGAACTGGAACAGTTCGGCGATTTCGGCCAGCCGCGCACGGGCATCGGCGTCCTCGACACGGGTTACCTGGATGGCCGCGTTACCCCTGAGCATCCCCTCCAGCACCTGGCCAAAGCGCCCGGCATCGCGGCCAAAGGCATCAGCTGCCTGAGCGGCGGTATCGTCACCCGCGAGCACGGTGTTGACCGAACCGAGGATGCGCTCGGCCAGCAAAAGCTGGCGCTGCGCCACCGCCACCTGGTTGGCCGGAGCGCCGCTTTGCAGCAGGATCTCGACCACTTTTTCGTATTCCACCTGCAACTGCGGCACGGTTTCGGCCAGCGTCGCCGCCACCTGGTGCAGCGACAGCACGGTCTGCTCACTGGCCAGGATGGTGTCGGTGTTCTTGCGCAGGTTTTCCCAGTCGCGGCGTACCGCCTCCATCTCGTCTCGCACCGTAGGCGGCGCAGCTGGCAACCCGGTGGACTTGTCACCCTGGCGCAGGTAGCCCCAGCGCCGCTCGAAGTCGTTGCGTGCATCCGACAGCAGCTTGAAGGCCAGGGCCTTGCCGGCGGCGGCTTCGGTGGCGTTCTTGGCAATGCGCTGAGACAGCACCCGCAGCTCGCCGGCATGGCCGATGTACTGCTTGTCGTAGTTGGACTGGGTGTTCAGGTAGGCAAAGTTGGCGAACAGCAGGATGATCGACAGGATCAGGATCAGAAACAGCACGGTGATCTGCGCGATGCTGCGGGTACGTGGGGTCACTGTGGTGGCTGTGACGGGGGTGGCAGGCTTGTTCACGTTCGCAGGTCCTATAACGCCACATCAAGAAAGCCCGGCGCCTGGGCCAGGGCGAAGGGGCTGAAGATTGCCCAGTTGCGTTCACGCGGGAAATGCCCCTGCACGAAGCGTGCAGCGGCGCGGATCAATGGCTGCGGCGGCGACAGCTGCAGGCTGTCGAGGGCGAAGTGTTGCAGGCCAAGTACCTCGTCCACCAGCAAACCGACGAACAGGTCGTCGTGGTCCAGCACCAGCACCCGCCGCTGCTTGCCCGGAGCGGCGTGGCCCAGGCCGAAGAAACTGCTCAGGTCCATCACCGGCAACAGCCGCCCACGCAGATTGGCAACCCCGCATACCCACGGTTGCACACCCGGGACGCGGCTGCTGCGCGGTTCGCGCAGTACCTCGGCCACCTCACCCATGGGCGCGACGAACCACTGCCCGGCAAGGCGAAAGCCGATACCGCTCCACTGTTGCAGGCGGTTGTCCTGCGGGGGCTGGTCGGCGACCAGCAGGCGGCAGCGCCGGTCGATGTCCAGCAACAACTCGAAGGCGGTCAGCGACGCGCCTTGCGGGCGGGTGGTCAAGCCCCCAGCACTTCTTTGAGCTTGGCGATCAGCGCGTCTTCTTCCACCGGTTTGGTCAAGAAGTCACGGGCGCCCTGGCGCGTGGCCCAGATGCGGTCGGTTTCCTGGTCCTTGGTGGTGACCACGATCACGGGGATGGCGGCGGTTTCCGGGTCCTTGCTGAGCTGGCGGGTGGCCTGAAAGCCGTTCATGCCGGGCATGACGATGTCCATCAGCACCGCGTCGGGCTTGTCCTGCCGGGCCAGGGCCACGCCATCGGCACCGTTGCTGGCCTTGAGCACCTGGTAGCCGTGCTTTTCCAGCCACTCGGTCAAGCGGTACATCTCTGTCGGCGAGTCGTCGACAATCAGAACTCGGGCCATGCTGTTTCCCCATCAGGAAAGTAAGACCGTGCCATGGCGGGGCACGGTCAGGGTGCGGGTTGTTGGGTTGCGGCAAAACCGGGCACGTGGGCGCGGATCGCATCGAGCAGTTCTTCTTTGCTGAACGGCTTGGTCAGAAACCGATCAGAACCGACCACCCGGCCGCGGGCTTTGTCGAACAGGCCGTCGCGCGACGACAGCAGGATGACCGGCGTGTCCTTGAAAGCACTGTTGTGCTTGATCACGGCGCAGGTCTGGTAGCCGTCCAGGCGCGGCATCAGCACATCGACGAAGATGATGCCGGGCTGGTGGTCGACGATTTTGGCCAGGGCATCGAAGCCATCGCTGGCGGTGATTACCTCGCAGCCCGCTTCACCGAGCAACATCTGTGCGGTGCGCCGGATCGTGCGGGAATCGTCGATCACCATCACCTTCAGGGGTTGTTCCATAGACGCCTACCAATGGAAATTAGCTGCATTTTTAGCACACTCCGGATGGCCATTCCATCTGCGCCGCCCCTTGACCGGCGGCGTTTGCGGCGCCACCCTGAGCCACTTTTCTTTCGAGCCATCGCGGCACCTGCCGCCAAGAGGAACCACCCCATGAGCGTACGCCTCGGCATTGTCATGGACCCCATCGCGTCCATCTCCTACAAGAAGGACAGCTCGCTGGCCATGCTGCTGGCCGCCCAGGCACGCGGCTGGAGCCTGTTCTACATGGAACAGCAAGACCTGTACCAGGGCGAAAGCAAGGCCCGCGCCCGCATGCGCCCGCTGAAGGTGTTTGCCGACCCGGCGCACTGGTTCGAACTGGGCGAAGAGCAGGACAGCCCCCTGGCCGAGCTGGACGTGATCCTGATGCGCAAGGACCCGCCGTTCGACATGGAATTCGTCTACAGCACCTACCTGCTGGAACAGGCCGAGAATGATGGCGTGCTGGTGGTCAACCGCCCGCAAAGCCTGCGCGACTGCAACGAGAAGATGTTCGCCACGCTGTTCCCGCAGTGCACCACGCCGACCCTGGTCAGCCGCCGCCCGGACATCATTCGTGAGTTTGCAGCCAAGCATGTTGACGTGATCCTCAAGCCGCTGGATGGCATGGGCGGTACGTCGATCTTCCGTCACCGGGCTGGCGACCCCAACCTGTCGGTGATCCTGGAAACCCTGACCGCGCTGGGCACCCAGCAGATCATGGCCCAGGCCTACCTGCCGGCCATCAAGGACGGCGACAAGCGCATTCTGATGATCGATGGCGAGCCGGTGGACTACTGCCTGGCGCGCATCCCGGCCAGTGGCGAAACCCGTGGCAACCTGGCCGCCGGCGGCCGTGGCGAGGCCCGCCCATTGACCGACCGCGACCGCTGGATTGCCGCCCAGGTCGGCCCGACCCTGCGCGAAAAGGGCCTGCTGTTCGTGGGCCTGGACGTGATCGGCGACTACCTCACCGAAATCAACGTCACCAGCCCTACCTGCATCCGCGAAATCGACGCTGCCTACAACACCGACATCGGTGGCAAGCTGATGGATGCCATTGATCGCAAGCTGAAGGCGCGCTGACAGCCAACGCGAAGCAAACGCGTAGAGTGGGGTATGATGCCGGTCCTATTCGATTGAGCTGCTGCCCCGCCCTGCGGTTGCTGGATACCTGATGACGCTGCCCGCTGACATCCCCGCCACCCTGCTGCCTCCCCGTGTTCGCCCGGTGGACCGGCTCGGCTTTACCCTGTTCCTGGCTGCCCTGGTGCACCTGGCGCTGATCCTTGGCGTCGGCTTCAGCGTGGTCAAGCCTGCCGAAATCCGCCACACCATGGACATCACCCTGGCCACCTTCAAGAGCGAGAAACCGCCCGAGAAGGCCGATTTCCAGGCCCAGGACAACCAGCAGGGCAGCGGCACCCTGGACAAGAAAGCGGTGCCTACAACCACTGAATTGGCGCCGTTCCAGGACAGCAAGATCAACAAGATCACCCCACCGCCTGCCGCCAAGCCCGAGGTGGTGCCGCCCCCTACCCCACAAAAGTCGGCGGTGGTGACCACGGCGCCCAAGCCGCAGAAGCTCGAGCCCAAACCCAAGGAAAGCAAGCCACAGCCCAAGCCGGCGGCGCCAGCGCCAGACTTCGACAGCTCGCAGCTGTCCAGCCAGATCGCCAGCCTGGAGGCGGAGCTGTCCAACGAACAGCAGATGTACGCCAAGCGGCCGAAGATTCACCGCCTGAATGCTGCATCGACCATGCGCGACAAGGGTGCCTGGTACAAGGAAGAGTGGCGCAAGAAGGTCGAGCGGGTGGGCAACCTGAACTACCCCGACGAAGCGCGCCGGCAACAGATTTACGGCAATTTGCGGATGATGGTGTCGATCAACCGCGATGGTTCGTTGTATGAGGTGCTGGTGCTGGAATCGTCCGGGCAGCCGGTGCTGGACCAGGCGGCACAACGTATTGTGCGACTGGCGGCGCCTTTTGCACCGTTTACCGGGGATCTGGCCGAATTTGACCGGCTGGAGATCATTCGTACCTGGCGTTTTGCGCGAGGGGACCGTTTGTCCAGTAACTGATCTCGGGCCTCGGTATAGGGCTTGCTATATGCGGCGGCGCTCGATTTCACAGGCACCAAAACCCTCAAGACAGTCGCCAACCAAACGACACAAATCCGCACCTTGTCAGCCCCGCCACCTGGCGCCACACTATCCCTCATGAAAACCCTCGCCCCGAGCTACCTCAAGCATCAGTTCCTGATCGCCATGCCACACATGGCCGATCCGAACTTCGCCCAGACCCTCACCTACATCGTCGAGCACAACGAGCATGGCGCCATGGGCCTGGTGGTCAACCGGCCGCAGGAGCTGAGCCTGGCCGACATCCTCGAGCAGCTGCGCCCGGATGAAACACCACCGGCCAGCACCTTGCAGGTGCCGATCTACCAGGGTGGCCCGGTGCAGACCGACCGCGGCTTCGTGTTGCACAGCAGCGAGTGCAGCTTCCAGGCCACCGTGGCACTGGAAGGGCTGGCGCTGACCACGTCGCAGGACATCTTGCTGGCCATCGCTGCCGGGGTAGGCCCGAAACAAAGCCTGATCACCCTGGGTTATGCCGGCTGGGAAGCCGGACAGCTGGAAGCCGAACTGGCCGACAACGCCTGGCTCAACTGCCCGTTCGACCCGGAAATCATCTTTGGCCTGGCCAGCGACCTGCGCCTGGACGCGGCCGCCGCCAGCCTGGGGATCAACCTGAACCTGCTGACCAGCCAGGCGGGCCACGCCTGATGGCCGAACTACGCCTGCTACTGGGCTTCGACTACGGCAGCAAACAGATCGGCGTGGCCGTTGGCCAGGTGGTCACCGGCCAGGCCCGCGAACTGTGCACCCTTAAGGCACAAAATGGCGTACCGGACTGGGCTCAGGTGGAAAAGCTCATCAATGAGTGGAAACCCGACGCCATCGTCGTCGGCCTGCCGCTGAACATGGACGGCACGCCCAGCGAAATGAGCGCCCGCGCCGAAAAGTTCGCCCGCCGCCTGAATGGCCGCTTCAACCTGCCCGTGCACACCCACGACGAGCGCCTGACCACCTTCGAGGCCAAAGGCGAGCGCATGGCCCGTGGAGGCCAGCGCGGCAGCTACCGCGACAACCCGGTCGATGCCATCGCCGCCGCCCTGTTGCTACAAGGCTGGCTGGAGGCCAATACCTGATCATCTTTGCCGCCGGGCCCGCCCGGCGCACCCTTCCGAGGAGCCCGCAATGAGCCTACCCAATCCCGCCGAGCTGATCCGGCAGATGGCTGTCGACCTTCGCGCCCACCTGGCCCGCCGCAACATCAGCGAGCCACGTTACATCGGCATCCGCACCGGCGGTGTCTGGGTTGCCCAGGCCCTGCAGGAAGCCATGGGTGATACCAGCCCCATGGGCACCCTGGACGTTTCGTTCTACCGCGACGACTTCAGCCAGAACGGCCTGCACCCGCAAGTGCGCCCGTCCGAGCTGCCATTCGAAGTGGAAGGCCAGCACCTGGTGCTGGTAGATGACGTGCTGATGAGCGGTCGCACCGTACGCGCTGCACTCAACGAACTGTTCGATTATGGCCGCCCGGCCAGCGTCACCCTGGTCTGCCTGCTGGACCTGGATGCCGGCGAACTGCCGATCCGCCCGAATGTGCTGGGCGCCACCCTGTCGCTGGCGGCCCATGAACGGGTAAAATTGACCGGACCCGCACCGCTCGTCCTCGAGCGCCAGGACCTCGCCTCCGCTTCCGCCCTTTAAGAGTCCCCCGCGATGACGCCATTCGACGCCAAGCGCCCGCTGCAGCTCAATGATCAGGGCCAGCTGCGCCACTTCCTCTCGCTGGACGGTTTGCCCCGCGAACTGCTCACCGAAATCCTCGACACCGCCGACTCCTTCCTGGAAGTCGGTGCCCGGGCCGTGAAAAAAGTCCCGTTGCTGCGCGGCAAGACCGTGTGCAACGTGTTCTTCGAGAACTCCACCCGTACCCGCACCACTTTCGAGCTGGCGGCCCAGCGCCTGTCGGCCGACGTGATCAGCCTGAACGTGTCGACCTCCTCGACCAGCAAGGGCGAGACCCTGTTCGACACCCTGCGCAACCTCGAAGCCATGGCCGCCGACATGTTCGTCGTGCGCCACTCCGACTCAGGCGCCGCACACTTCATCGCTGAGCACGTGTGCCCGGATGTTGCCGTGATCAACGGCGGTGACGGCCGCCATGCGCACCCGACCCAGGGCATGCTCGACATGCTCACCATCCGCCGCCACAAGGGCAGCTTCGAGAACCTGTCGGTGGCCATCGTCGGCGACATCCTGCACTCGCGCGTGGCCCGCTCCGACATGCTGGCGCTCAAGGCGCTGGGTTGCCCGGACATCCGTGTGATCGGCCCGAAAACCCTGATCCCGATCGGCATCGAGCAGTACGGCGTGAAGGTGTACACCGACCTCGCCGAAGGCCTGAAAGACGTCGATGTGGTGATCATGCTGCGCCTGCAACGCGAGCGCATGGCTGGCGGCCTGCTGCCCAGCGAGGGCGAGTTCTACCGCCTGTTCGGCCTGACCACCGCACGCCTGGCCGGGGCCAAGCCTGACGCCATCGTCATGCACCCAGGCCCGATCAACCGGGGCGTGGAAATCGAGTCGGCCGTGGCCGACGGCAAGCACTCGGTGATCCTCAACCAGGTCACCTACGGCATCGCCGTGCGCATGGCCGTGCTGTCCATGGCCATGAGCGGGCAGAACGCGCAACGTCAATTCGACCAGGAGAACGCCCAGTGACCCTCAGTATTCTCGGCGCCCGGGTCATCGACCCCAAGACAGGCCTGGACCAGGTTACCGACCTGCACCTGGACGGCGGTCGCATTGCCGCCATCGGCACCGCCCCGGCCGGCTTCAGCGCCAGCCGCACGATCCAGGCCGATGGCCTGGTTGCCGCGCCTGGCCTGGTCGACCTTGGCGTGTCCCTGCGCGAGCCGGGCTACAGCCGTAAAGGCAACATCGCCAGTGAAACCCGCGCGGCCGTGGCGGGTGGTGTCACCAGCCTGTGCTGCCCGCCGCAAACCAAGCCGGTACTGGACACCTCGGCCGTGGCCGAGCTGATCCTCGACCGTGCCCGCGAAGCCGCCAACAGCAAGGTCTACCCGATCGGCGCCCTGACCAAGGGCCTGGAAGGCGAACAACTGGCCGAGCTGGTAGCCCTGCGCGACACCGGCTGCGTGGCCTTTGGCAACGGCCTGAAGGAAATCCCCAACAACCGTACCCTGGCCCGCGCCCTGGAATACGCCGCCACCTTCGACCTGACCGTGGTGTTCCACTCCCAGGACCGCGACCTGGCCCAAGGCGGCCTGGCCCATGAAGGGGCCATGGCCAGCTTCCTCGGCCTGCCGGGCATCCCGGAAACCGCCGAAACCGTGGCCCTGGCGCGCAACCTGCTGCTGGTGGAACAGACCGGCGTGCGTGCGCACTTCACCCAGATCACCAGCGCCCGTGGCGCACGGTTGATCGCCCAGGCCCAGGCCCTCGGCCTGCCGGTAACCGCCGATGTGGCGCTGTACCAACTGATCCTCACCGATGAGTCGCTGCGCGAGTTCTCCAGCCTGTACCACGTGCAGCCGCCACTGCGCACCGGTGCTGACCGCGACGGCCTGCGGGAGGCGGTGAAGTCGGGCGTGATCCAGGCGATTTCCAGCCACCACCAGCCGCACGAACGCGACGCCAAGCTGGCCCCGTTCGGCGCCACCGAGCCGGGCATCAGCAGCGTTGAATTGCTGCTGCCACTGGCCATGACGCTGGTGCAGGACGGCCTGCTCGACCTGCCGACCCTGCTGGCCCGGCTGAGCAGCGGCCCGGCTGCTGCCCTGCGCCTGCCGGCTGGTGAGCTGAAGGTGGGTGGCGCGGCCGACCTGGTGCTGTTCGACCCGCAAGCCTCCACCGTTGCCGGCGAGCAATGGTTCTCGCGCGGCGAGAACTGCCCGTTCATCGGCCACTGCCTGCCGGGTGCAGTGCGTTATACCTTGGTCGATGGGCACGTTTGCCACGAGGCCTGAGTAACACTTTTCGCAAGCACGCCCGCTCCCACAGGATCACCACTATCCCAAGGCATATGGTGATCCTGTGGGAGCGGACGTGCCCGCGAATGCCCCAACGCTGTTCATCCTGCCAAGCGCGACCATTCATCCCCCACGGTTGAAATCCTTCCCCCCACCCCCATATGAGTCTGCATCAGGCACTTTCGCCCCGCTGCGTGGAGACTCTCCCCTTGACCACCATCGTTTCTGTCCGCCGTAACGGCAAAGTCGTCATGGGTGGCGACGGCCAGGTATCCCTCGGCAACACCGTGATGAAAGGCAACGCCAAGAAGGTGCGCCGCCTGTACCACGGCCAGGTCATTGCGGGCTTCGCCGGTGCCACCGCCGACGCCTTCACCCTGTTCGAACGCTTTGAAGGCCAGCTGGAAAAACACCAGGGCCACCTGGTACGTGCCGCCGTCGAGCTGGCCAAGGAATGGCGTACCGACCGTTCCCTGAGCCGCCTGGAAGCCATGCTGGCCGTGGCCAACAAGGACGCTTCCCTGATCATCACCGGCAACGGCGACGTGGTCGAACCCGAAGACGGCCTGATCGCCATGGGTTCCGGTGGCGCCTACGCCCAGGCCGCAGCCCGCGCCCTGCTGAACAAGACCGACCTCTCGGCCCGTGAAATCGCCGAAACCGCCCTGAACATCGCCGGTGACATCTGCGTGTTCACCAACCACAACCTGACCATCGAGGAGCAGGACCTGGCCGACTGACTCAGCTGTTCTGGCGCCCCTTCCCGGTGACGGGGCTTTTCCACGCTGATTCATCTGCCCAAGGACCGTATTGACCATGTCCATGACCCCCCGCGAGATCGTCCACGAACTCAACCGCCACATCATCGGCCAGGACGACGCCAAACGCGCCGTGGCCATTGCCCTGCGCAACCGCTGGCGCCGGATGCAGCTGCCTGCCGAGCTGCGTGCCGAAGTGACCCCGAAGAACATCCTGATGATCGGCCCCACCGGCGTCGGCAAAACCGAAATCGCCCGTCGCCTGGCCAAGCTGGCCAACGCGCCCTTCCTCAAGGTGGAAGCGACCAAGTTCACCGAAGTGGGCTACGTGGGCCGTGACGTCGAGTCGATCATCCGTGACCTGGCCGATGCCGCGCTGAAGATGCTGCGCGAGCAGGAGATCATCCGCGTGCGCCACCGCGCCGAAGATGCCGCCGAAGACCGCATCCTCGATGCCCTGCTGCCGCAGGCACGGGTGAGCAGCTTCGCCGAGGAAGCCGCACAGACCAGCACCGACTCCAACACCCGCCAGCTGTTCCGCAAGCGCCTGCGTGAAGGCCAGCTGGACGACAAGGAAATCGAAATCGAAGTGGCCGATGCCGTGGGCGTCGAAATTGCCGCGCCACCCGGCATGGAAGAAATGACCAACCAGCTGCAAAGCCTGTTTGCCAACATGGGCAAAGGCAAGCGCAAGGCGCGCAAGCTGAAGGTGAAAGAAGCGCTGAAGATGGTGCGCGATGAAGAAGCGAGCCGCCTGGTCAACGAGGAAGAGCTCAAGGCCAAGGCCCTGGAAGCGGTCGAGCAGCATGGCATCGTGTTCATCGACGAAATCGACAAGGTTGCCAAACGCGGCAACGTGGGCGGCGCTGACGTGTCCCGTGAAGGCGTGCAGCGCGACCTGCTGCCGCTGATCGAAGGCTGCACCGTCAACACCAAGCTCGGCATGGTCAAGACCGACCACATTCTGTTCATTGCCTCGGGTGCATTCCACCTGAGCAAGCCAAGCGACCTGGTGCCCGAGCTGCAAGGCCGTCTGCCGATTCGCGTGGAACTGAAGGCACTGACCCCGGAAGACTTCGAACGCATCCTGCAAGAGCCGCATGCCTCGCTGACCGAGCAGTACCAGGCCCTGTTGAAAACCGAAGGCCTGAACATCGCGTTCCAGGCTGACGGCATCAAGCGCCTGGCCGAGATTGCCTACCAGGTGAACGAGAAGACCGAGAACATCGGTGCCCGCCGCCTGCACACCCTGCTTGAACGCCTGCTCGAAGAGGTGTCGTTCAGTGCTGGCGATCTGGCGAGCGCCCACGACGAAACGCCGATCCAGATCGACGCTGCGTATGTGAACAGCCACCTGGGTGAACTGGCGCAGAACGAAGACCTGTCGCGTTACATCCTGTAAGTCCGCACGGGGCCGCTTTGCGGCCCCTTGCACATTCCTCCAAATCTCCAGAAGCTGTACTTCATCAGCTCACAAGAGATTCCCCCATGGCCCGTCTACCTACCGCCATCAACCTGCACAAAGCCTCGAAAACCCTCACCCTCACCTACGCCCCCGGCGAGGTCTACAACCTGCCTGCCGAATTTCTGCGTGTGCATTCCCCCTCTGCCGAGGTCCAGGGCCACGGCAACCCCATCCTGCAATTTGGCAAGATCAACGTCGGCCTCGTCGGCCTGGAACCTGCCGGCCAATATGCACTGAAACTGACCTTCGACGACGGCCATGACAGCGGCCTGTTCACCTGGGAGTACCTCGAACAGCTGTGCCTGCGCCAGGAACAGTTGTGGGCCGAGTACCTCGACGAACTGCACAAGGCAGGGAAATCCCGCGACCCGGCCGAATCGGTGGTGAAACTCATGCTCTAGCGCAAGGGCTGCAGGGTTTAGAGCGCATTTTCTAAATTCATCTGTTTGAATGACTTGCAGACAGCCCAGTGAAGGGCTGTCTTGCGCATTACATGAAAGTCGGGTAACCAATGGGTATGGCAAGTTCCCTGCATCATTTTGCAGGCAGTCAGAACCCCCGCAGCACCGCTGTTCCTTATCACTGGTCACCCGAGTAGCAGTACCGGGCTCAGGGCTGTGCTCATGTCACAGCAACCGGTACTCGTCTCAGGACAACGGAGCGTCGTAGATGAGTAACAAGAACAACGATGAGCTGCAGCGGCAGGCCTCGGACAATACCTTGGGGCTGAACCCGGTCATCGGCATTCGCCGCAAGGACCTGTTGAGCTCGGCACGTACCGTGCTGCGCCAGGCCGTGCGCCAACCGCTGCACAGCGCCAAGCATGTGGCCCACTTTGGCCTGGAGCTGAAGAACGTGCTGCTGGGTAAATCCAGCCTGGCCCCGGAAAGCGACGACCGTCGCTTCAATGACCCGGCCTGGAGCAACAACCCGCTGTACCGCCGCTACCTGCAAACCTACCTGGCCTGGCGCAAGGAGCTGCAGGACTGGATTGGCAGCAGCGACCTGTCACCGCAAGACATCAGCCGCGGCCAGTTCGTCATCAACCTGATGACCGAAGCCATGGCACCGACCAACACCCTGTCCAACCCGGCAGCGGTCAAACGCTTCTTCGAAACCGGAGGCAAGAGCCTGCTCGACGGCCTGTCCAACCTGGCCAAGGACATGGTCAACAACGGCGGCATGCCCAGCCAGGTGAACATGGACGCCTTCGAAGTGGGCAAGAACCTGGGCACCAGTGAAGGTGCCGTGGTGTACCGCAACGATGTACTGGAGCTGATCCAGTACAGCCCCATCACCGAACAGGTGCATGCCCGCCCGCTGCTGGTGGTACCACCGCAGATCAACAAGTTCTACGTGTTCGACCTGAGCCCGGAGAAGAGCCTGGCGCGCTACTGCCTGCGCTCGCAGCAGCAAACCTTCATCATCAGCTGGCGCAACCCGACCAAGGCCCAGCGCGAGTGGGGCCTGTCCACTTACATCGATGCGCTCAAGGAAGCGGTCGATGCCGTGCTGGCCATTACCGGCAGCAAGGACCTGAACATGCTCGGTGCCTGCTCCGGCGGCATCACCTGCACCGCGCTGGTAGGCCACTATGCCGCCCTCGGTGAGAACAAGGTCAACGCCCTGACCCTGCTGGTCAGCGTGCTGGACACCACCATGGATACCCAGGTTGCACTGTTCGTCGACGAGCAGACCCTGGAGTCTGCCAAGCGCCACTCCTATCAGGCCGGCGTACTGGAAGGCAGCGACATGGCCAAGGTGTTCGCCTGGATGCGCCCCAACGACCTGATCTGGAACTACTGGGTCAATAACTACCTGCTCGGCAACGAGCCGCCCGTGTTCGACATCCTGTTCTGGAACAACGACACCACGCGCCTGCCGGCCGCCTTCCACGGCGACCTGATCGAAATGTTCAAGAGCAACCCGCTGACCCGCCCGGACGCCCTTGAAGTGTGCGGCACCCCGATCGACCTGAAGAAAGTGCAGTGCGACATCTTCAGCGTTGCCGGCACCGCCGACCACATCACCCCGTGGCAGTCGTGCTACCGCTCAGCGCACCTGTTCGGTGGCAAGATCGAGTTCGTGCTGTCCAACAGTGGCCATATCCAGAGCATCCTCAACCCGCCAGGCAACCCCAAGGCACGCTTCATGACCGGTGCCGATCGCCCGGGTGACCCGGTGGCCTGGCAGGAAAACGCCACCAAGCATGCCGACTCCTGGTGGCTGCACTGGCAAAGCTGGCTGAGCGAACGTGCCGGGGAGCTCAAAAAGGCGCCGACCCGCCTGGGCAACCGCGCCTATGCCGCTGGCGAAGCCTCACCGGGTACCTACGTTCACGAGCGTTGAGTGGCCTTGCCGTGGCCGCCACGGGCGCGCCACGGTGCTTTTTTCACCGAAGAGTCGAACGCATGCCGGAACCCTACATCTTCAGGACCGTCGAACTGGACGATCAATCCATTCGCACTGCCGTCCGCCCGGGCAAGCCGCACCTGACACCGTTGCTGATTTTCAACGGCATCGGCGCCAACCTGGAGCTGGTGTTCCCGTTCATCGAAGCACTGGACCCGGACCTTGAGGTCATCGCCTTCGATGTGCCCGGGGTGGGCGGTTCGTCCACACCGCGTCATCCCTATCGCTTTCCGGGGCTGGCCAAGCTGACCGCGCGCATGCTCGATTACCTGGACTACGGCCAGGTCAGCGCCATCGGCGTGTCCTGGGGCGGCGCCTTGGCCCAGCAGTTCGCCCATGACTACCCGGAGCGCTGCAAGAAGCTGGTGCTGGCCGCCACTGCCGCCGGCTCAGTCATGGTGCCGGGCAAGCCCAAAGTGTTGTGGATGATGGCCAGCCCCAGGCGCTACGTGCAGCCCTCCCATGTCATCCGCATCGCGCCGATGATCTATGGCGGCGCTTTCCGGCGCGACCCGGACCTGGCCATGCACCATGCGTCCAAGGTCCGCTCTGGCGGCAAGATGGGTTATTACTGGCAACTGTTCGCAGGCCTGGGCTGGACGAGCATCCACTGGCTGCACAAGATCCACCAGCCGACCTTGGTGCTGGCCGGTGATGACGACCCGCTTATTCCGCTGATCAACATGCGCCTGCTGGCCTGGCGGATTCCCAACGCCCAGCTACACATAATCGACGATGGTCACCTGTTCCTGATTACCCGGGCCGAGGCCGTCGCACCGATCATCATGAAGTTTCTCCAGGAAGAACGTCAGCGCGCGGTCATGCACCCGCGCCCCGCCTCCGGCGGTTGATTGTCGCTGCCCGGAAAACGGGTAAGACGAGGGAGTGTTGCCATGACAGACAAACCGGCCAAAGGAACGAAAACGCTCCCCGCCACCAGCATGAACGTACAGAACGCCATACTCGGCCTGCGCGGGCGTGACCTGGTGTCGACCCTGCGCAGGGTGGGCCGCCACGGCTTGACCAACCCGCTGCATACGGCGCGGCACCTGCTGGCACTCGGCGGCCAGCTGGGCCGCGTGATGCTGGGCGACTCGCCCTACCAGCCCAACCCCCGCGACGCCCGCTTCAGCGACCCGACCTGGAGCCAGAACCCGTTTTACCGCCGTGGCCTGCAGGCCTACCTGGCCTGGCAGAAGCAGACCCGCCAATGGATCGACGAAAGCCACCTGGACGACGATGACCGGGCCCGCGCGCACTTTCTGTTTGGCTTGATCAATGACGCCCTGGCGCCTAGCAACTCGCTGCTCAACCCGCTGGCAGTAAAGGAACTGCTCAATACCGGCGGGCAAAGCCTGGTGCGTGGCGTGGCCCACCTGCTCGACGACCTGCGCCATAACGACGGCCTGCCGCGCCAGGTGGACGAACGCGCTTTCGAGGTCGGTGGCAACGTCGCTGCTACGCCCGGCGCAGTGGTGTTTCGCAACGAGCTGCTGGAACTGATCCAGTACAAGCCGATGAGTGAAAAACAGCACGCCAGGCCCTTGCTGGTGGTGCCGCCGCAGATCAACAAGTTCTATATCTTCGACTTGCAGGCACACAACAGCTTCGTCCAGTACATGCTCAAGAACGGCCTGCAGGTGTTCATGGTCAGTTGGCGCAACCCCGACCCTCGTCACCGCGAGTGGGGGCTGTCCTCGTATGTGCAGGCCTTGGAAGAAGCGCTCAACGCCTGCCGCAGCATCAGTGGCAACCGCGACCCCAACCTGATGGGCGCCTGCGCCGGCGGGCTGACCATGGCCGCGCTGCAGGGGCATCTGCAGGCCAAGCGCCAACTGCGCAGGGTGCGTAGCGCCACGTACCTTGTCAGCCTGCTGGACAGCAAGTTCGACAGCCCGGCCAGCCTGTTCGCCGACGAGCAGACCGTCGAGGCCGCCAAGCGTCGCTCGTATCAACGGGGGGTGCTGGACGGCGGCGAGGTGGCCAGAATTTTCGCCTGGATGCGCCCCAACGACCTGATCTGGAATTACTGGGTCAACAACTACCTGCTGGGCAAGACGCCGCCAGCGTTCGACATCCTTTACTGGAACGCCGACAACACACGCCTGCCGGCAGCCCTGCACGGCGACTTGCTGGACTTCTTCAAGCACAACCCGCTGACCCACCCCGCAGGCCTTGAAGTGTGCGGCACGCCCATCGACCTCAAGCAGGTCGATCTGGACAGTTTCACCGTAGCCGGTAGCAACGATCACATCACCCCGTGGGATGCCGTGTATCGCTCGGCCTTGCTGCTCGGTGGCGACCGGCGCTTCGTGCTGGCCAATAGCGGGCACATCCAGAGCATCATCAACCCGCCGGGCAACCCCAAGGCTTACTACCTGGAAAACCCCAAGCTTACGGGCGACCCGCGCGCCTGGTTCTATGAAGCCAAACGCAGCGACGGCAGCTGGTGGCCGTTGTGGCTGGAATGGATCACGCCACGTTCCGGCCCGCTCAAGGCGCCCCGTACCGAACTGGGCAACAGCACGTATCCACCGCTCGGCCCGGCGCCAGGCACCTATGTCCTGACCCGATGAGCCTGACGACTGGATGAAGACCCGCGACCGTATCCTCGAATGCGCCCTGCAACTGTTCAACCAGCAGGGCGAACCGAACGTTTCCACGTTGGAGATTGCCAACGAGCTGGGCATTAGCCCCGGCAACCTGTACTACCACTTCCACGGCAAGGAGCCGTTGGTGCTGGGCCTGTTCGAGCGCTTCGAAGAAGCGCTGATGCCCCTGCTCGACCCGCCGCTGGAGGTGCGCCTGGATGCCGAGGATTACTGGCTGTTCCTGCACCTGATCGTCGAGCACATGGCCCAGTACCGCTTCCTGTTTCAGGACCTGTCCAACCTGACCGGGCGCCTGCCCAAGCTGGCGCGTGGCATGCGCAGCCTGATCAACGCGCTCAAGTGTACGCTGGCGGCGTTGCTGGCCAGCCTCAAGGGCCAGGGGCTGGTGGAGAGTGAGACCCAGGCGTTGGGGCAGTTGGTGGAGCAGATCACCCTGACGCTGATGTTCTCGCTGGATTACCAGCGGGTGCTGGGGCGCGAAGGGGATGTGGGGATTGTGGTGTATCAGGTGATGATGCTGGTTGCGCCGCATTTACAGGCACAGGCGCGAGCGGCAGCGGAGCAGTTGGCGGTGCGGTATCTGGAGGGGTAACAATGATGCCAGCCAAGTAAGTACTCCAGTTTGACTGGGGCTGCTTTGCAGCCCTTCGCGGGCTCGCCCGCTCTCACAGGGATCGCACAAACCAAGGGTTCTGCGATAAACCTGTGGGAGCGGGCAAGCCCGCGAAGCAGGCGACGCGGTATCAGATCAGGGTACCGGTGCCCGTTGGTGCCGACGGCGTGCTGCTGGCCGGGGCTGCAACAGGTGCCGGTGCTGCGGTAGCGGCCGGGGCGGCGCTGGCCGTTGGGGCTGCTGGCTTGGCGGCTGCCGGTTTGGCCGGGGCTTTTTTCACCGCAGGCTTCTTCGCCGCAGCAGGCTTGGCCGCTGCCGGTTTGGCGGCTGGCTTGGCCGCCGCCACCTTGGCCGCAGGCTTGGCAGCCGGTTTTGCCGCTGCGGTTTTAGCTGCCGGTTTGGCCGCCGCCGTTTTCGCCGCAGGTTTAGCTGCCGCTTTGCCCAGTGGCTTGGCCGCCGCCTTGCTCGCAGCCGGCTTGGCGGCAGCGGTGCGCGACGAAATCGGCGTAACCGAAGCACCGGTCAGCTTCTCGATCTGCTTGGTCAAGCTGTCCACCTGCTGGTGCAGGGCCTTGATCTCGTTGCGGCTCGGCACACCCAGGCGCGAGATGGCGCTGTTCAGGCGCTTGTCAAAAGCCTCTTCGAGTTCGCTCCATTTGCCCAATGCACGGTCCTTCACGCCAGACACGCGCGAAGTGGTGGAGGACTTGGCGGTTTCGGCCACGTCTTCAGCGGTTTTCTTCGCCTGCTTCTCGGCCTTCTCGCCATCCTTCACCAGCGAGTCGAACAGCTTCGGGCCGTCCTGGTCGATCTTCGAATAGATACCCAGCCCCGCCAGCCAGATCTTGCGGGAGTATTTCTCGATCCCGCCGACCCAGGAGCTGCCTTCTTTTTCGGTGTTCTTCTTGCCAGCCATCCTGCTCTCCTTATGGTTTGTGCGCGACGCGCTCAAGCAGCTCGTGCAACTGTTCAAGCTTGATCGACAGCGCCTCAACGTCATGTTTAGACGGAATGCCCAGGCGATTCAAGGCGCGCCCTACCCGTGCGTCGAAAGCTTTTTCGATCTTGTCGAGTTGAACTTCTACCTTGCCGCGTACGCGACTGACTTCTTCAGCCGCTTCGTCGATCTGGTTGTTGGCAGCATCGAGCTCTTTGTCGATGCGTTTCTTGCCACGCTTCTCGACGCCTTCGCCGGCCTTGACCAGCTCCTGAAAGTAGTCGGAGCCTTCCTGGCCCACCCGCGCATAAGCGCCGATGCCAGCCAGCCAGATCTTGCGCGCGTAGCCGCGCATCTCGCCCAGCGTGCCCGGGGCATCGTCCTTTTTCTTCACAGTCGCTTTGGCCATGCTCTGTACCTCATGCTCATGAGTGGAGGAGGAACCGCCCATGGAGGTTGGGCTTGAGCATAAGGTAGGGCCTGGAATTAGAATCTTCACCCTAAGATGGCCGCGCTGACTTATCTACCGCAGCGGCTTCAGGTTAACGCTTCAGCATTCGGCTCCCCTTTGACCGGAGCCTGATGCCATGCCCCAATCACTGCCCTCGCCATCTGTGTCCTTCAAGCATCTGGTAGCGACGCAGTTCGCCAGCCGCCCCGGCCTGCGCGAAGTCGTGGCCAGCGCTGGTTTCGACGCACTCGCAGCACGCTACCCATGGACCCGCAAGAACCACCCGCAGCTGCAATCCCTGACCGGTTTCAGCATCCTGCATGATCTGGATGAAGGACCACCGACTCCGCCAGGCAACCTGGTGGATACATTGCTCGAACATTTCCTCAGCGGCCAACCCATGGCGCTCAAGCCCACGGACCAACTCAGCCTGAACCCACCCGCCATCTTTCGTCCCCAGCATGTTGCGCCGGCCATCGATATCCGCATGGCCGACCTGAACACTGACTACGACGATGTGCTTGCAACCCTTTCCGAGACCTTTCAACAGGCGCAGGTCAGTTTCTGGAACAGCCGCGACGGTGATTCAGATGTAACCCGCCTGCGTTGGATGCAGCAGGTTCTCAAGGCCGCACTGCTCGGCACCCTTGAACGCCAGGGCCTGGACAGCGATCAGAAGGCCCTGCTGTACGCCATTCTCGCTCAAGCCGGCACAGAGGCAAACGTGCAGGGGTTGCAGGTTTCACTCGCCAGCCCAGGCAGCACGGTTCACGAGGTAATACCGGACCTGCTCATCACCGGCAATCAAAATGCGCGCGACCTGGTCTTGTGGTGCAAGCCCTCAGGCACCGTGCGCGGCTTCAACGGGATCACTGCGTTCACCACCGCCCTGCGCGACGAGCTTTCAGAGCATCATACGTTCGACACGATGTCCTGGGCCTGCACGGCATTGACCGAAGACCCGTTCAGCTATCAGGCTCGGCAATTGCTCAACGGCCTGCTGCAAAAAATTGACCGGGTGCAGCTTGGCGCCATCGAACACGTTGCCGATCTGGAAGCGCTCTTCAACACGCTGAGTGACCCCTCATCGATATTCCCGGCGTGCTTCCACCTCGTGCAATCGACACCCGCGATCCCGCTGCCTGACTGGCTCGAGAGCGCCACCGTGACTGACCGTTTTCAGTACCACACGGCACTGCTGAAGCTGTCGGCAGGGCAAATGCTGGCGCAAGGTGAAACCTCCCTAGACGGGATCGAAACCCTGCAGCAATACACGGTTCGTCGCCTGCGTGAGCAAATGCGCGATGACCACCCGAACCAGCAACCGTGCAACCCAGACCAGGTGCTGATCACAATTTCACAAGTTGTACAGATGTCCTCCGTGGGGCCCGCAAAGCTTGAGTACCTGAAAACCATCAGCCTGACCGAGCTGGCCATCTCACGCCTGCAATTGGGTAGCGACCAGGTGGCCTCGGCTATTCAATTGGCCGGGCAACAGCCGACAAGCAGCTGGATGGACCTTGACTATGTCAACGCACTGATCGTTGCCGTGGATGTCGGTGGCCAGTATCCGCAGTTTGTCCACGACCAGTTGCAGACGAGCACTGACATCGACAAACGGCGCCAGCGCTTTGCCGAAGAATGGCGCAATGCCTTACTGCTGAGCGCATTACACGCCAAGATCGCGGGGCAGCTGAGCGAACGCAACTGGCAGGTCGTCGCAGATTTTTGCCACCGTGAAGCCCACTCGGGCACATCGCTGAAGATGGGGCCTCTGTCGTTCAGCAGCGTGCCGGGTGGCCCAAAGGCAAACCGGGTGCATGCCATGTTCGTCATCGAGGTGTCCGCCACCGGGGCCTGGATACTCTACCGGCCTATGTATGCCACGCAGGCCATCAGACAGTTCGACAGCCGCAATCAATTGATGACCGCCATCCGGACCGAACAAGCCCTGCAGCAGGACATCCTCACCTGGCTGGATGACGACGCCCGCCCTATTTATGCCAATCATGGTTTTACCCATCCGCATCTGCATGCCGGTCTCAATGAACTGGCGCATCTGGTGGGGCCAGGATCGGCAATGACCGCTGACACGATCGAGCGCTTGAGGGCGCCTGTCACCTTGGCCTTCACTCCATGGTCGGGCAACCTGGACAATTCGATGTATGAAGCCAGGGCTGACATGCTCGTGTTGCTGGCCTCATGGCAGAGCATCTCCAACGCCCAGCAACGCTGGGCCCTGGTCAGGCAGTTCGCATGGCTGGCGTTCAATACGGCGGCGCCCTTGCTGCGAGGGCCTGCAGGTTTGCTGGCCTGGCTGGTCACAGCCTTGCTCAGTATCAAGGACGACCTGGTCACATTGACCCAAGGCAGCAACGACGAAAAGTGGCTCGCCGGTGCCGACCTCCTGCTGAACCTGGCCATGTTGCTAGCCCATGGGCCCGCTACCGCCAGCCCCGAGATGGAACTGCCCATTCAGCCCGGACCGCGCAGAGTTTCCAGCCCAACTGTAACGCAGCCGCCCGAGAAATCAGCCTGGGTCCCTGTCACCGAGCAACCCGGGCCTGCTGCGCTCAACGTCAGCCAATGGGGCCGCGACCAGCGGCTCGGCAACCTGCCGCGTGAAGCCCGTGTGGCGCTCAACACCTTACGCGCCAAGGCCAACCTCAACGGGCAAAATGCAGTGGCCAACGGCCGAATGCGAGGCCTGTACAAGGTTGACGACCGCTACTATGTGAAACTGCAGGATGTTGCCTATGAGGTCGAAGAGACCTATAGCGGCATGCGCATCATCGGACCGGAAGTCAGCCAGAGTGAATGGTCACAGACGTGGGGCGCAGAACCTGACGGTTACTACATTGTCGGCCGCGAACGCGCCCGTGGACCTTGGCTGACGCGCTGGAACGGCGAATGGATGCTCGACCTGCACCTGCCGGGCGGGATGCCGAAAGCGACCAAGGTGCTGATTGATGAGAAGAAACAAGCTTTCACGAGAATGCTGGAAAGCCGCGCGGCAAATGACAAAAAACTCACCAGCATGGAAACGTTCCTCAATGGCTATCTGGAACGGGTAAAACCGTATGACGAGGCACACCTGGCATTCCAGCAATCCCTGGATGCCAACCCCGGCGTAGACCTTGGCGACCTGCCAGAGGAACTGCAGATACGACGACAGGCACTACAGGCACTGCGCAACGAGGCGCGTGCGATCTTTGATGTGCTGGCCCTTACCTACGAAAAACAGGCCACTCTGATAAGGGATCAAGCGCAGCTTTTCGCCAGCATGAGTGACCCGAAATACGCCAGGCTCGACCCAAACGCAACTGCCTCCTATGCCCGTGGGCAGTGGTGGGAGCAGTTGCTCGCCGCCGACGTGCAGCAGTTCCGACGCCTGCTCGAAATGAATGACTATGGGGCACTCAAAGACCAATCGCGCCGGCTCGTACAGCTGCCTTTTGGCCACGAGCAGGCCCAGCTGTACCTGGATTACAGCAAGAACGTCGAGGCAGCACTGGCAACCCATAGACGCCTCTTCAACGTCAGCCAACGCCTCGACCAAAACCTCAGCGAAGCGCTGACAGATGGGCAGATCCAGTTCTCTGGCAAGCGCAAGAAGCTTGATGCCATTATCAACAACCGGCGCTATTCGACGCTGATTGTCCGAGCCCAGATCCTCAGCGACCTTTATCAGTTGGTCGTGAACAGAGACCGGCTAACCGCTGAGAACTTCGAAAGCACCCTGCTCTCACAGAAAACCCTGCGCAGCAAACATCTGCATGAAGCGCTGCTGAGCCATGACAGCCTGGCTGCAGCCGGCCTGAAGCCAGAGGAGCAGAAAGAGCCGCTGGAGAGCGCACTGAGCGAATACAAGCTGTCACTGGGCAATGCCGAGTATCTGCTTTCGCGCAACCTGCCGGCAGTGGACAGCGGCAAGCTCAATGAATACATCGCTGAACTGCAAGCACTGATAAACCTGACCGAGAATGACCTGGGCGTGATCTCTGCTGCGGCCGACACGCAGGCTGCAGTGCCCGAAAAGCCTGTGACGCACAGGGTGCGCCCCGTCAGACGCAAGGTGATCCGCACCAACCGGGGCAGATCCCTGGTTGTCGAGCAGGCTGATGAAAACAGCGAAGCCGTGCAGATCGACCCGCTGACCGAACACACCGTTGCGCGCTATCAGCAACAAGCAGATCACTGGGAGGCCGTGGCGCAAGTTGCGACGGTAACGGACTACGCTCGCCTTCGCCGCACCGGTAACGACCTGCTGGCCCAGAAAACCGCCAGGGTCGCTTACGCTGCCCGCCACCTGGAAGGTCCCAACAGTCTGGCGGACCAACTCGACTTCTATATTCAGGACATGGCGGACATCGCTGCTACTTTGCGTACCGGCCCGGATCAAGGGCATTCACTGGCCGCCAGGCTGGAACAGGCAATAACCGAGGTACAAGCAGAAAAAAAGCGCTTGTTGACCACGGCTTACCTGGACACCCAGCACCCGGACAGCAAAGCGTTGCGTTTCCTGATAGAGGCCGGCGAAGTCGAGGTCAGGCTGACCAGAAGCCGCAAGAGGCTCAAGGCCAACGATTTTCTGGATGTGTATGACATTTATCGGCTGCAGCCCAGAGCCAAGCTCTGGGAAGCTCATTTTCATGACACCAGCGCCACTGCCAATGCCCGGCGGTTTGCCAAAGGGCATTTGAAGTTCCCGGACGCCATGAGCCGCGACGAGCGGTTACAACGGGTTCTGGCGCCCTCGGAGCGCTATCAGATCTATCGGGGTGACCTGCGCCTGGAGCAGATCGAGGACCTTGTCCCGTTCCCCGACAACTGAGCGCAGCGGGCGTCAGGCCAGTGCCTTGTCCAGCGCCCGCTCTATTTCACCTTTGATGGTGCCGCTCATCATCGACAGCATCATGCCCAGCTTCAGCTCCACACGGATGCTGTCCTCGCCAATGTGCACGCTACCGTTGGCGCCGCTGCGCGCCACATCGACCCGGTCACCGTTCCAGGTGGCCTTGAGGTCGTATTCGCGGCTGAGCTTGTCGACCAGGGCTTCGGCCTTGGCGCGGGCGGCATCGCGGCCGAGGGAGTGTTTGCGTTCGACGCTGATCTGGGTCATGCGGGTGTTCCTGAAGATGTAGACATAATCGGCATTATGCCCGCCCCTGCCCACTGGCACACCCCGCCAAGACAAATCCGCCCGTTCGCCCTAGAATGGCGGTAATTTTTTCCGGTGAAGCGATATGAACGACCAGCGCAAAGGCGAACACGCCGAACCCACCACCCATTTCGGCTACCAGGACGTCCCTGAAAGCCAGAAGGCGAAGAAAGTCGCCGAAGTGTTCCACTCGGTGGCCGCCAAGTACGACCTGATGAACGACGTGCTGTCCGGCGGCATGCACCGCCTGTGGAAGCGCTTTACCATCGAGCTGTCGGGCGTGCGCAGCGGCAACCGCGTGCTGGATATCGCCGGTGGTACCGGCGACCTGGCCGCCAAGTTCTCGCGCCTTGTAGGTCCGACCGGCCAGGTGGTGTTGGCCGACATCAACGATTCGATGCTCAAGGTCGGCCGTGACCGCCTGCTCGACCGTGGCGTGGCCGGCAACATCGAGTTCGTCCAGGCCGACGCTGAAAAGCTGCCGTTCCCGGACAACCACTTCGATTGCGTGACCATCGCCTTCGGCCTGCGCAATGTCACCCACAAGGACGAAGCCATCCGTTCGATGCTGCGCGTGCTCAAACCCGGCGGCCGCCTGTTGATCCTGGAGTTCTCCAAGCCGACCAACAAGCTGATGTCCAAGGCCTACGACGCCTACTCGTTCGCCTTCATGCCACTGGCCGGCAAGCTGATCACCAACGACTCGGAAAGCTACCGTTACCTGGCCGAATCGATCCGCATGCACCCGGACCAGGAAACCCTGAAGAGCATGATGGTCGAGGCCGGTTTCGACCGCGTCACCTACCACAACATGACCAGCGGCATCGTTGCCGTACACCGGGGGATCAAGCCCTGATGCTGCTGGCCGGGCTGCTCGCCAGCGTCGAACATGGCCTGAACCGCATCCTGCGCATGGACAGCACGGCCCTGCCGCGCCTGGCCTCGCTGGATGGCAAGGTCATCGAGATCGACTGCCGCCAACCGGCCCTGCAGGTCTTCATCCTGCCCGATGGAGAAGGCCTGATGCTGGCCGCGCACTGGCAGGGCGAAGTCGACTGTAGCCTGCGCGCCCCGGCTGGCAGCCTGGCGCAACTGGCCCTGGCCAAAGACAAGACCGCCGTGCTGCACAGCCCGCAGGTGGAGCTGCATGGCGACAGCGCCGTACTGCTGGACCTGTTCGGCGTGCTGCAAGACCTTGAGCTGGACTGGGAGCACGAGCTGCAACGCTGGCTTGGCCCGGTCGCCACGGCCATGCTGGCAGGCCATATCCGCCTGCGTGCACGCTGGACCCGCCAGGGCCTGGCGCGCTTCAGCCAGAACCTGTCCGAGTACCTGGCTGAAGAGTCCCGCACCCTGGTGGGCAAACGCGAAGCCGAAGCCGCCTTCAGCGAACTCGATGCCCTGAAGCTCGACACAGAACGCCTCGAGGCGCGCCTCAAGCGCCTCTCCCGATCCCTTGATACCAGCGATAACGCATGAAGCTGCTCGCCGTCCGCCGTCTTTTTCGCATCCAGCGTGTGGTGATCCGCTACCGTCTCGATGACCTGCTGTTCGACCTGCCGCTGCCCTGGTGGCTGATGAGCCTGCGCCTGCTGATGCCGTGGCGCTGGCTGCCACGCAAGCCGTCCGAGCTGAGCCGTGGGGCGCGCCTGCGCCTGGCACTGCAGGACCTGGGGCCGATCTTCATCAAGTTCGGCCAGTTGCTGTCCACCCGTCGCGACCTGCTGCCCAACGACATCGCCGATGAGCTGATGCTGTTGCAGGACCGTGTACCGCCGTTCGACCCCAAGCAGGCCGTGGCCTTGATCGAGGCACAGCTGGGCGCCCCGGTGGCGCAGCTGTTCAGCCGCTTCGACGTGGAGCCTCTGGCCTCGGCCTCGGTGGCCCAGGTACATGCTGCACGTCTCAAGACCGGCGAAGAAGTGGTGGTCAAGGTCGTGCGCCCGGGCCTGAAGCCGGTCATTGCCCAGGACCTGGCCTGGCTGTTCCTGATCGCCAAGGCCGCCGAACGCGCCTCGGCCGATGCCCGCCGCCTGCACCCGGTGGAAATCGTCGGCGACTACGAAAAAACCATTTACGACGAGCTCGACCTGCTGCGCGAAGCGGCCAACGCCAGCCAGCTGCGGCGCAACTTCGAAGGCTCCGAGCTGATGTACGTGCCCCAGGTGTACTGGGACCTGTGCCGCCCCAAGGTGCTGGTGATGGAGCGCATCTACGGCGTGCCGGTGACCGACATGGCCACCCTGGCCGACCAGCGCACCGACATGAAACTGCTGGCCGAGCGTGGCGTGGAAGTGTTCTTCACCCAGGTGTTCCGCGACAGCTTTTTCCATGCCGACATGCACCCCGGCAACATTTTCGTCAGCACCGTAAAACCGTGGAGCCCGCAGTACATCGCTATCGACTGCGGCATTGTCGGCAGCCTCACCGCCGAGGACCAGGACTACCTGGCGCGCAACCTGATTGCCTTCTTCAAACGTGACTACCGCCGTGTCGCCCAGCTGCATATCGACTCGGGCTGGGTACCGGCACACACCAAGGTCAACGAATTCGAAGCGGCGATCCGCACCGTGTGCGAACCGATCTTCGAAAAACCGTTAAAGGATATTTCCTTCGGTCAGGTGCTGATGCGCCTGTTCCAGACCGCGCGGCGCTTCAACATGGAAGTGCAGCCGCAGTTGGTGCTGCTGCAAAAGACCCTGCTCAACATCGAAGGCCTGGGCCGCCAGCTGTACCCCGACCTGGACCTGTGG
Source organism: Pseudomonas sp. URIL14HWK12:I5 (assembly GCF_900176445.1). Classification (NCBI taxonomy): domain Bacteria; kingdom Pseudomonadati; phylum Pseudomonadota; class Gammaproteobacteria; order Pseudomonadales; family Pseudomonadaceae; genus Pseudomonas; species Pseudomonas sp. URIL14HWK12:I5. Next base: position 555,539 of record NZ_FWXQ01000001.1, on the reverse strand, counting down.
AGCACCGCCAAGCCGTACCTGGAACGCTGGATGCGCGACCGCTACAGCCCCAAGGCGATGTTCGGCAACATCCACAGCCAGGTCGAGCAACTGCCACACCTGGCCGACATGGCCCGCGACCTGCTAGAACGCCTGTCACAGCCGCACCTGCACGACCCGCAACTGCCGGAACGGCGCCGCCAGGGCGACCGCTGGGCACTGCGCCTGCTGGGCGCCGGCCTGCTCGGTGGTGGTGCGGTGCTGGCCGCTGGCGCCGCCGAAACCGCCAGCCTGGCCGCCCCGGCTGCGTGGCCGGCCTGGCTGATGCTGGCCGCAGGCCTTTACCTGATCGTACGCCAATAGCCAGCCGCGCCCGTGGCTGGCACACTAGCGCAAAGGGCCCGGTACAGGAGCGGGCCCGTTTTGGAGTCGACGATGAAAGACTGGCTGGACGAGATCAAGTGGAACAGCGATGGCCTGGTACCGGCAATCGCCCAGGACCACAAGACCGGACGCGTGCTGATGATGGCCTGGATGAACCGCGAATCGCTGGCACTTACCGCCGCCGAGCAACGCGCCATCTACTGGTCGCGTTCGCGTGGCAAGCTGTGGCGCAAGGGTGAGGAATCCGGGCATGTGCAAAAGCTGCATGAGCTGCGCCTGGACTGCGACGCCGACGTGATCATCCTGATGGTCGAGCAACTGGGTCATATCGCCTGCCATACCGGCCGTGAAAGCTGCTTCTACCGTGTGTACGAAGACGGCCAGTGGAAAATCGTCGACCCGGTCCTGAAGGACCCGGATGCCATCTACAGCGCAGGACACTGACATGAGCGACACCCTCAACCGCCTGGCCGAAGTGCTTGAAGAACGCAAGCAAGCAGCGCCTGACAGCTCCTACGTGGCCAGCCTGTACCACAAGGGCCTGAACAAGATCCTCGAAAAGCTCGGCGAAGAATCGGTCGAGACCATCATCGCGGCCAAAGATGCTGCCGTGAGCAAGGATTACAGCGATGTCATCTACGAAACCGCCGACCTGTGGTTTCATAGCCTGGTGATGCTCAGCGCGCTGGGACAGCATCCACAAGCCGTGCTCGATGAGCTGGAGCGCCGTTTCGGGCTGTCCGGGCACGATGAAAAGGCCGCGCGACAGCCTTCGGCTTGAGCACAACGCATTCTAGGAGAGCACCATGGGTATTTTTGACTGGAAACACTGGATCGTCCTGCTGGTCGTCGTGGTCCTGGTGTTCGGCACCAAAAAGCTGAAAAACTTCGGCAGCGACCTGGGCGAGTCGATCAAGGGCTTCCGCAAAGCCATGAACGACGAAGAGAACAAGCCGGCCGAGCAAACCCCGCCGCCTGCCCAACCGGTGCCACCGGTGCAGGCGCCTCACCAGCAGAGCACCGCGCAGCCGCAGCAAGGCCACACCATCGAAGGCCAGGCCCAGCCGGTCCAAGAGCCACAGCGGAAAGACTGACCCATGTTCGGCATCAGTTTCAGCGAGCTGCTGCTCGTCGGCCTGGTCGCTCTGCTGGTGCTCGGCCCCGAGCGCCTGCCGGGTGCCGCGCGCACGGCAGGCCTGTGGATCGGCCGGCTCAAGCGCAGCTTCAACAGCATCAAGATGGAAGTGGAGCGCGAAATCGGCGCCGACGACATCCGCCGCCAGCTGCACAACGAGCACATCCTGCAGATGGAAGAGGAAGCCAAGCGCATCCTCAACCCGCTGACGCCACCTGCACAGCCGCCGGTGACCACGGCCAGCGTGCAGCCACCTGCCGGGCTGGAAGCCAGGCCGGTCGAGCCGCCTGCCGCCCCGGCCACGCCTTCTGAACCGCCTCAACCGCCGCGAGCCCCATGAGCGAGATCCCGGAACACGACCAGCCGATGCCGCTGGTTTCGCACCTGACCGAACTGCGCACCCGCCTGCTGCGGTGCGTTGCCGTCATTTTCCTGATCTTTGCCGGGCTGTTCTCCTTCGCCCAGCAGATCTACACACTGGTCTCGGCGCCGCTGCGCGAGCACTTGCCGGCCAATGCGACGATGATCGCCACCGACGTGGCCTCGCCGTTCCTCACGCCGTTCAAGCTGACCATGATCGTGTCGCTGTTCCTGGCGATCCCGTTCATCCTGCAGCAGATCTGGGGCTTTATCGCACCCGGGCTGTACCGCCATGAAAAGCGCATCGCCATTCCGTTGCTGGTGTCGAGCATCTTCCTGTTCTATGCCGGCATGGCGTTCGCCTATTTCCTGGTGTTCCCGCTGATCTTCGGCTTCTTCGCCAGCGCCACGCCGGAAGGTGTGTCGATGATGACCGACATCGCCAGCTACCTCGACTTCGTGATGACGCTGTTCTTCGCCTTTGGCGTGGCCTTCGAAATCCCGGTAGCGGTGGTGCTGCTGGTGTGGATCGGCGTGGTCGACGTGAAGTACCTGAAGAAGATCCGCCCCTACGTGATCATCGGCTGCTTCGTGGTCGGCATGGTGCTCACCCCGCCGGATATCTTCTCCCAGACCCTGCTGGCCGTGCCCATGTGGCTGCTGTTCGAGGTGGGTGTGCTGTGCGGCAGCATGATCCGCAAACGCAGCGCCCATGACGAAACTGCCGACGACCATAACGACCAGCCACCTGCGACCCAACCGTGAACCTGTTGCTTCTTGAAGAGGCCGACTTCGTTTCGGCCGACCGCGTCGTTCTCGCTGACCGGCGCTTCACCCACATGCAGGATATCCACCGCGTGGCGGTGGGCGACAACCTGCGCGTGGGCCGTATCGGCGGCCTGATGGGCAAGGCCACGGTGCTGCGGCTGGAAAAGCACGAAGCCGAGCTGGAAGTTGCGTTTGACCAACCGCCGCCGGCCAAGCTGCCGCTGACCCTGGTGCTGGCGGTGCCGCGGCCGAAAATGCTACGTCGGCTGTTCCAGACCGTGGCCACCCTGGGCGTGCCACGCCTGATCCTGGTGAACAGCTACAAGGTCGAGAAAAGCTTCTGGCAAACGCCCTTCCTTCAGCCCGAAAGCATTCGCGAAAACCTGATCCTTGGCCTGGAACAGGCGCGCGACACCGTGCTGCCCGAAGTCATCATTGAAAAACGCTTCAAGCCCTTCGTCGAAGACCGCCTGCCCGCCATCGCTGCTGGCACCCTGGGCCTGGTCGGCCACCCTGGCCCCTACCCCGCCTGCCCCCGTGCCGTGGAGCAAGCCGTTACCCTGGCCATCGGCCCCGAAGGCGGCTGGATCCCCTACGAGGTCGACCTGCTGGGCAAGGCCGGGCTGGCGCCGGTGCAGCTGGGTGAGCGCATCTTGCGGGTCGAGACTGCGGTAACAGCGCTGCTTTCGCGTATTTTCTGACGCAAACGCCGTTTTTTAGCCCATCAAGTTTCCCTCTCCCAGGCCGATGCCTTGGCAATACAACAACTATTTGTACTGCCAAGTCGCCAGGGAGTCGTACATGTATCAATGGTTAGCCCAATCGCTGGGCAATGTGAGCGTCAATCGCAAACTTGGGCTGGGCTTCGGCCTGGTGCTGCTGTTGACCCTGGCTATTACCCTGACCGGCTGGCACGGCATGGACAGCATCATCGACCGTGGCGACAAGCTGGGGAACATCTCGGTCATCCAGCAGTACACCCAGGAACTGCGCATTGCTCGCCAGCACTACGAGCGCCGGCGTGACGATGCCTCAGTGGCCGAGCTTGAAAAGGCCTTGGCCAACCTCGACCGCCAGGTACAGCTGATGCTCGGGCTGATCGAGCACCCCGCCGATCGCCAACGCCTGGAGCAGCAGCGCGAAGCCGTGCGCACCTACCAGCAGGCATTCAACGAGCTGAAGCAGGCCGGCCAGCGCCGCGAAGCCAGCCGTGACTTGCTCGGCGACAGCGCCGACAAGGCAGCGGAACTGATCGGCCGCGTGCAGCGAGGGCTGCAGCAAGGTGGCGATATCAACCAGTACCAGCATGCGGTGGATGTGAGCGCCCTGCTGCAGCAGGCACGTTTTCAGGTGCGCGGCTACACCTACAGCGGCAACGCCGACTTCCAGCAAACGGCGTTGAAGGCCATCGACCAGGCGCTGGCCGAACTGCGTGCACTGCCGTCCAAGGTGCCTGCCGAACATGCCGCCAGCCTGGACGATGCCGCCACAGCCATGGCTGGCTACCGCGATGCAGTCATCCAGTTCGGCAATGCCCAGACCGCCAGCGAGCAAGCCCTGCAACGCATGGCCGAACAAGGCACGGTACTGCTGCAGACCAGCCAGGCGATGACCACGTCTCAAACCGAGGTGCGCGACGCCGCTGCAGCCCAGGCCAAAACCCTGCTCGCGCTCGCCACCGTGCTGGCCCTCGCCTTCGGCCTGGTGGCCGCCTGGGCCATTACTCGGCAGATCATCATCCCGCTGCGCCAGACCCTGCGCGCCGCCGAACGTGTGGCCAATGGCGACCTGACCCAGAGCCTGCCCGTACAGCGCCGCGACGAACTGGGCCAGTTGCAGGCCAGCATGCAGCGCATGACCCAAGGCCTGCGCGAGTTGATCGGCGGCATTGGCGACGGCGTAACGCAGATCGCCAGCGCCGCCGAACAGCTCTCTGCCGTCACCGAGCAAACCAGCGCCGGGGTCAACAACCAGAAGGTCGAGACGGATCAAGTGGCGACCGCCATGAACCAGATGACCGCCACTGTGCATGAAGTGGCGCGCAACGCCGAGCAGGCCTCGGAAGCCGCCCTGATGGCCGACCAGCAAGCCCGCGAAGGTGACCGGGTGGTGGGCGAGGCCGTGGCGCAGATCGAGCGCCTGGCGGGCGAAGTGGTCAATTCCAGCGAAGCGATGAACCAGCTCAAGGCCGAGAGTGACAAGATCGGCAGTGTGCTCGACGTGATCAAGTCGGTGGCCCAGCAAACCAACCTGTTGGCCCTGAACGCGGCAATCGAAGCCGCCCGTGCCGGCGAGGCCGGGCGTGGCTTTGCCGTGGTGGCCGACGAAGTGCGCAGCCTGGCCCAGCGCACCCAGCAGTCGACCGAAGAGATCGAAGAACTGATTGCCGGCCTGCAAAGTGGCACCCAACGGGTGGCCACTGTGATGGACAACAGCCGCCAGCTGACCGACAGCAGCGTCGAGCTGACCCGCCGCGCCGGCAGTTCGCTGGAAACCATCACCCGTACCGTGTCGTCGATCCAGGCGATGAACCAGCAGATTGCCACGGCTGCTGAAGAACAGACGGCCGTGGCCGAAGAGATCAACCGCAGCGTGATGAATGTGCGGGACATTTCCGACCAGACCTCAGCAGCCAGTGAAGAGACGGCCAGCTCCAGCGTGGAGCTGGCGCGGCTGGGCACCCACCTGCAGGGGTTGGTGGGGCGGTTCAGGCTCTAAACGAGGACCGGAAGAGCCTTCCTACATACCGCGGCGAAATTTCCTACCTGATTATCAGGTCAAGTCCTACAGCTCCGCAGCCGATTGGCAGAGGTGTAATGCCGGCAATACGCCTGCATGCCCTCCCCCAATCGCACGGAGACTTCCCATGCTCGGCTACCTCAACCGCAAGCTCGGCAACCTCAATGTCGCCGCCAAGCTGGCCCTCGGCTTCGCCGTGGTCCTGCTGCTCACCCTGGCCACCACCATCAGCGGCTGGCGTGCACTTGATGGCGCCATCAACCGCTCGCAACAGCTCAGTGAAATTGGCCAGATCAACGATCTGGTCAAAGACCTGCGTGCCGAGCGCATCACCTTCCGCGTACTCAGCGACGACACCAGCAAGGCACGTATCCAGCAGGCCATCGAGCAACTGGAGCGCATGCTGAGCATGTTGCAGCAACGCAGCAACGTTGACGAATCCCGTCAGTTGCTCACACAAAAACTGCAATTGCTGCAACAGCTGCGTGAAGACTTCACCGAGCTGCAAAGCACCGTCGCCAGCCGCACGGCACTGCGCCAGGCCATGCAAGCGCAAGCGCTCAAACTGGACGATGTCATCGACGACTTGCAGACCCAAGCCTTGCTGACGATGTCTGAGAGTCAACAAGGCAGCGCGCTGGGCCTGATGGAAAGCCTCGGTCGCCATGTCGAAGGCGCCAACCAGCAAAGCCTTGTACCGGCCTACACCTTCTCGCCCGTCGAGGCGTTCGCCAAGGTCGGCGACGAGGCACTGGACGCCGCCGACAAGAGCCTTGAGCAACTGCTAAAGGCGTTGGCCCCACTGAGCTTGCCACGATCACTGACCGAGCAGCCCGGCGTCGAGTTGGCCAAGTACCGGGCCAGCCTGGATCAGTACCGCCGCGCAGCGGTGCGCGCCGAGCAGCTGCAGGGCAGCATGGAAAAAATGGGCGACGAACTGGGCGTGGCGAGTGTCGAACTGGCCGGGCGCAAAGTTGAACAACGGGACAGCGAAGCCCTGGCTGCCCGCTCGCTGCTGACCAGCGTGGCATTGCTGGCCATGGTGCTTGGGGTGATAGCCGCCTGGCTGATTACCCTGCAGATCACCCAGCCACTACGTCAGACACTGGCCGTGGCCGTGCGCATCGCCAAGGGTGACCTGAGCCAGGTTGACACCGTGCAACGCCGCGACGAAATGGGCCAGCTGCAAACCAGCATGCGCGAAATGACCTTGAGCCTGCGCGAGCTGATCGGGGGCATCGACCAGGGTGTCGGCCAGCTGTCACAGGCCGCCACACAGCTGGCGACCAGCAGCGAGGACACCAAGCTGCGCATCAACCAGCAGCGTGAGGAAACCGACCAGGTAGCCACTGCCATGAACCAGATGAGTGCCACCGTGCAGGAAGTGGCACAGAACGCCGAGCAGGCCTCGCTCGCCGCGACCAACGCCGACCAGCAGGCGCAACTGGGCGACCAGGTGGTAGCCGAAGCCATCGGCCGTATCGAGCAACTGGCCGGGCAAATGGACCATTGCCTGACGGCCATGCAGCACCTGGCGGGCGAAAGCCAGCGGATTGGCAGCATCCTCGATGTGATCAAGTCGGTGTCCGAACAGACCAACCTGCTGGCCCTGAACGCGGCGATCGAAGCGGCACGGGCCGGTGAAGCCGGGCGTGGCTTTGCCGTGGTGGCCGACGAGGTACGCGGCCTGGCCCAACGCACCTCGACAGCGACCGAGGAGATTGGCCAACTGATCGACAGCCTACACAACGGCACTGACGAAGTGACCCGCTTGCTGGACAGCAGCAAGAACCTGACCGAGCAGAGCGTGGAACTGAGCCGCCGCGTCGGGGATGCACTGAGCCAGATCACCGACACGGTGTCGAGCATTCAGGGCATGAACCAGCAGATCGCCACGGCCAGCGAGGAACAGAGCGTGGTGGCCGAGCAGATCAACCGAAGCGTCATCAGCGTGCGGGATGCGTCAGATCAGACCAGTGCGGCCAGTGAGCAGACGGCGGCTTCGAGTGGGGAGTTGGAGCAACTGGGGCAGCAGTTGAGGGGGATGGTCGGGCGATTCAGCATTTGAGACCGGGTCACCCTCTTCGCGGGACAAGCCCCACAAGTCAATCACCAGCCTTGAGGGCGGTGCAGCACTTGTGGGAGCGGGGTTGTCCCGCGAAAGGGCCGGTGCGGTTACAGCACCTGGCGCAGGAAGGCCTGGGCCCTTGGGTCTTTCGGCGCCGCAAAGAAGGCGGCCGGGGCCGAGTCTTCCAGCAGCTTGCCATGGTCGAAGAACAGCACCCGGTCCGCCACTTCGCGGGCGAAGCCCATTTCGTGGGTGACGCAGACCATGGTCATGCCTTCCTGGGCCAGGGTCTTCATTACGTCCAGCACTTCGCCGACCATTTCCGGGTCGAGCGCCGAGGTGGGCTCGTCGAACAGCATCACTTTCGGGTCCATCGCCAAGGCGCGGGCAATCGCTACCCGCTGCTGCTGGCCACCGGACAGGCGCGACGGGAATTCGTTGGCCTTCTGCGCAATACCCACTTTTTCCAGCAGCGCACGGGCCTTGGCTTCACGCTCGGCCTTGTTGCGCTTGCGCACCACCTTCTGCGCCAGGCACAGGTTTTCCAGCACGGTCATGTGCGGGAACAGGTTGAAGTGCTGGAACACCATGCCCACTTCGCGGCGGTAGGCGTTGATGTCGGTCTTGGGGTCGGCCAGTTGCAGGCCGTCGATGGCCACATGGCCTTCGTCGAAATGCTCCAGGCCGTTCAGGCAGCGCAGGAAGGTCGACTTGCCCGAGCCCGATGGGCCGAGCACCACCACCACTTCGCCTTTGGCGACCTGGGTGGTGACGTTATCCACCGCCCGTACCACCTGGCCACGGGTGTCGAAGACTTTCAGCAGGTCACGGACTTCAATCACTTTGCGCAAGCCTCCGCTCGAGCCGGCTGGCAATGTGCGACAGCGGCAGGTTGATCAGCAGGTACAGACCTGCCACGCAGAACCAGATCTCGAACGTCGAGAACGAGGTGGTGATGGCCTCACGGCCGCTCTTGGTCAGTTCGGTAATGGCAATTACCGACACCAGCGAGGTGTCCTTGACCAGGCTGATGAACTGGCCGGCCAGCGGCGGCAGCACGCGTTTGAACGCCTGCGGCAAGATGACATGACGCATCGACTGGCCGGCGTTCAGGCCCAGCGAGCGGGCCGCTTCGTTCTGGCCCTTGGCAATGGACTGCACACCGGCACGGACGATTTCGGCCACATAGGCGCCAGTGAACAGCGCCAGCGCTGCCACCCCGGCAAACTCGCGGGAGAGGTTGAGCACGGTGCCGATGAAGAAGTAGAAGATGAAGATCTGTACCAACAGCGGCGTGCCGCGCACCAGTTCGACATAAACGGTCGACAGGTCGCGCAGGGTCGGGTTGTTCGACAACCGGCACAGGCCGGCGAACAGGCCGATCACCAGCCCCAGTGCCCCGGACACCACCGAAATCCACAAGGTGGTCCACAGGCCCCAGGCCAGCGGGCCCGCTGCCCAATGGCGGGTTACGCCTATCGCGTCGCCTTCGGCAACATCGTCGCCACGGCTCAGTTGCAGGCTGTCCTTGGCGACATCGAGTACTTGTTCCGCGCCGCTTTCATCCTTCAGCGTGACGCGCGCGTTATCGCCAGAGACGACGATGTCCTGCACGGTACCGTAATTGGCTGCGCGCTGCGTTTCCTCGGCCTTGTAGGCGAAGTACTGCGGTACGCGGTTCCAGCGCCACTCGTAGGAAATCATCGAGGTGGCCATGTACAGGCTGAACGCCAGGCCCACCAGAACCAGGGCCGTCAGCCCATGCCAGGGCCACTGGGCTTTCTTGTGTTTGATCACGTGGGGTACTTCCGTAAATGCGAACGCGCAGGGTTTGCCTGCGCGTCGGGGTCATAAAGCCGGGCTTGTGGCCTGGGCCTTATTCCATTTCCTTCAGCCAGTCCTTGTTCTTGAACCACTTGTCGTGAATACGATCGTAGGTCCCGTCATGCTTGATCTGGTGCAGGAAGTTGTTGATGAAGTTGATGCTGTCGTAGTCGCCTTTCTTCAGGCCGAAGGCCAGCGGCTCGTAGGTGAAGGGTTCTTCGAGGAACAGCAGCTTGCCAGCGCCGGCTTTTTCTACGGCCACCACGTTATACGGCGCATCATAGACAAAGGCGTCAGCCTTGCCGTTGACGACGTCCATCACCGCTTCCTGCTCGTTGTCGTAGCCGTGGTACTTGGCTTTGCCGATCAGCTTCTTGGAAACCATCTCGCCGGTGGTGCCGAGCTTGGAGGTAAGGCGGTACTTCTCGTTGTTCAGGTCCTTGTACGACTTGATCTCGCCAGCCAGTTCCTTGCGGATCAGCAGGGTCTGACCAACCACGATGAAGGGTTCGCTGAAGTTCAGACGCAGGTTGCGTTCCTGGGTCAGGGTCATGCCGCTGCCGATCATGTCGAACTTGTCGGTCAGCAGGGCCGGGATGATGCCGTCGTAGGCGGTGGATACGGCCTCGAACTTGACGCCCATGGACTTGGCCATGGCTTTGAGGATATCGACTTCGAAGCCGATGATTTCGCCACGCTTGTTGGTCATCTGGAACGGCATGTAGGTCGGGTCCATGCCCACCCGCAGGGTGCCGCGCTTGACTGCATCATCGATGGCGCCGGCCTGGGCCGCTGTCACGGCGACCAGGGCGGTAACACCGACCAGCAGTCGCGAAAGGTATTTCTTGATCATCACCAAGTCCCCTAGCAAGAAAAGTAGCGAATCTTATTGTGTTGGCACGGCCGTACTGGCCGAGGCGTCGTATCGGAATGGGATGCTAACGCATGGCGGCTCGGGGACCTAGAGCCGGGGGGGACTTTGTTGGCCAAAATCGGATTGTGGCCGAAGAATCGAGCGCCGCTTGCGCGGCGCATCGCGAGCTACGCTCGCTCCTACGGGTGTTCATCGTAGAAGCGAGCGTAGCTCGCGATTGCAATCGATCAGGCGCCGACGAGTGCCGGTTGGCCTTCACTCTCCGGGTGCAGCGGCAACAGCGGCGAGTGCGGGTCGTTCTTGATCGACGCACGCCACACATCGATCCACGCCGTATTGTGCTCGGCCCACACCTGCTCGTGCAGGCGGGTGAGCGCCACCGGGTCGCTGAGCAGGGCCAGGCGGGTATTGAGGTCCAGCCCTTTCGGCCCGACTTCCATCGCCTTGGCCACGCGCTCGGCACGCAGCGCTTCGATCGGCGCCGCCTGGCCATGACGGGCAGTGGCCATGGCGCAGGCCAGGGCGTTCTGCCGAGGGTCGACCACGGCCCGCACGAAGCCGTCGTGCAGGGCATGCCAGCGGTTCTCGTGGGTGTACCGGTCGGTGGCCAGCAACTCTTGCGGGGTAGCGTATTCCTCGGGGATGAGGAACAGCTTCTCGTCCTTGGCCGCCAGGCCCAGGCGCGTACGGCTGGAAATCACCGAAACCGGGATCGACAGCACCAACGAGCCAACGATAGGCGCCAGCCACCACAGGAAGCTCGGGTTCAGCCACGCCACCAGCCCAGCCCAGGCGATACCCAACAGGGTTTGCGGACCATGGCGGCGCACAGCCTCGCCCCACGGGGTGGAGTCGTCGTCACGTTGCGGCGAATTCCAGGTCGCGGCCCAGCCGAGGAACGCCGCCAGCACGAAGCGGGTGTGGAAGATCATACGTACCGGAGCCAACAGCATGGAGAACAGCATCTCCATCAGCATCGACAAGGTGACCTTGACCCGCCCGCCGAACTCGACGGCACCTTTGGCCCAGATCAGGATGACACTGAGCAGCTTGGGCAGGAACAGCAGCACGATGGTGGTGGAGAACAGCGCCACGGCCTTCTCCGGGTGCCACTGCGGCCACAGCGGGTACAGCTGGTACGGCTCGATGAAGTACTGAGGCTCCATCAGCGTGTTGGTCGCCAGCAGCGCGGTCGACAGCACCAGGAACAGGAACCACAGCGGCGCCGACAGGTACGACATCACCCCGGTGAGGAACACCGCACGGTGCACCGGGTGCATGCCCTTGACCAGGAACAGGCGGAAGTTCATCAAGTTGCCGTGGCACCAGCGACGGTCACGCTTGAGCTCGTCCAGCAGGTTTGGCGGCAGCTCTTCATAGCTGCCCGGCAGGTCGTAGGCGATCCACACGCCCCAGCCGGCACGGCGCATCAGCGCGGCTTCGACGAAGTCGTGAGAAAGGATCGCACCGGCGAACGCGCCCTTGCCCGGCAACGGCGCCAGGGCGCAGTGCTCGATGAACGGCTTCATGCGGATGATCGCGTTATGGCCCCAGTAGTGCGACTCGCCCAGCTGCCAGAAGTGCAGACCGGCGGTGAACAGCGGGCCGTATACGCGGGTGGCGAACTGCTGCATGCGCGCATACAGGGTATCCATGCCCGAGGCTTTCGGCCCGGTCTGGATGATGCCGGCGTCCGGGTTGGCCTCCATCAGGCGCACCAGGCTGCTCAGGCACTCGCCGCTCATGACGCTGTCGGCGTCCAGCACGACCATGTACTTGTACTCGCCGCCCCAGCGACGGCAGAAGTCGTCAAGGTTGCCGCTCTTGCGCTTCACCCGGCGCCGACGGCGGCGGTAGAAGATGCGGCCAAAGCCCTTGGTTTCACGGCACACGTCCAGCCAGGCCTGTTGTTCGGCCACGGCGATATCGGTGTCGTTGGTGTCGCTGAGCACGAAGAAGTCGAAACGGTCGAGGTTGCCGCTGGCAGCCACCGACTCGAACGTTGCACGCAGGCCAGCGAACACGCGCGGCACGTCTTCGTTGCAGATCGGCATCACCAGCGCGGTACGCGCCTCGGGGGCAATCGGCTCGTTGCCGGCGCTGCTGCCCGAAATCTTGTACTTGTCACGCCCGGTGAGCAGCTCGAGGAAGCCCATCAGCGCAGTCCAGAAGCCCGCCGACACCCAGCAGAACAGGATGCCAAAGAGGATCAGAATGGAGGTTTGCAAGGCATACGGCCAAACCTGCACCACCGTATCCCACAGCGACTGGTTGAGGATTTCGTCGAGGTCGACGAACGACCAGCCCTGGTACGGCAGGATGCCCTTCATGTACCAGCCGGCGACGATGGTCTGGCCGATCATCAGGGCCAGCAGGATGTAGCGGCGGATCGAGCCGACCGTACGCCAGCGCGCCGGCGGCAGCTCGCGCTTGGGTGGCTGCGGGGCATTGGTGCGGCCGGTCATGCGCCGCCACATGCGGATCAGCACGTTGGTGCGCCAAGGCTCTGGCACCACTTTGGTGCGCTTGATCGGCGGGGCGATTTTCAGACACAGGCGACCGCTGCCGTCGACGCCGAGCATTTCGGCGTCCTCCAGCTCGGCGGCGCTGCCCACGGTCAGGCGCGGGCCCACCGAGGCCTGCACGGCCTCGGCAGCGTCGGCGGCCGGTTTGGCAGCCAAACGTTGGTGCAGCTCACTGAACGACGTGCAACTGGCGAGTTCCGCCCGTTGCTCGTCACTCAGTGGTAGGTGAGCCAGGTACTCGCCAAGCGATACTGGCCTTGCGCTTGAGTTACTCATCGGCAGGCAACTGATAGCTCCAGGTCTCGGTCAGCACCTTCTCGGTGGTGGCCGGGGCCCCGTTGGTGGGCGCCGCATCGGCGGCAGGTTGTTCGGCCTTGGCCGTTTGCTCAGCCTTGACGGCTTTCTCGGCCTTGGCATGCTTGGCTGCGGCCTTGTCCTGCTTGGCGTCCTGCGCAGGCTTGGCGGGTTCGACCGGCACATCGCGCACCAGCGCGGCACGCATTTCGGTCGATTTGTTGGCTTCCTTGACCTTCAAACGCAGGGTCAGGCGCCAGCCCTTGGTCTCAGGGTTATAGCGCAGATTGTTCTCGACCACCTCGGCGTTGTCACCCACGCTGATCTGGCTGCGGACGGCGGTGTCTTCCGGCAGGGCGGCCAGGGCCGGGCCGGCGAAGTCGACCAGGAAGGCCACGCTGCCGTCTGGCTGGCGAATCAGGTTGGACTGCTTCACGTCACCGGTGGAGCGCAGGGTCTGCTTGACCGAGCCCAACTCAGGCGCCTGGAACTTCGCCTCGTTGATGGTCCAGTGCAGGCGGTAGGCGTACTCGAACGGCTTGCCCGGCTCCGGCAGCTTTTCCGGGCTCCAGAAGGCAACGATGTTGTCGTTGGTCTCGTCGGCAGTCGGGATTTCGACCAGGTCGACGGTACCTTTACCCCAGTCACCTTTCGGCTCGATCCAGGCGCTTGGGCGCTTCTGGTAGTTGTCGTCGAGGTCTTCGTAGTCGCTGAAGGCGCGCTGACGCTGCATCAGGCCGAAACCACGCGGGTTCTCGACGCTGAAGTTGCTCACGGCCAGGTGTTTCGGGTTGTTCAGCGGGCGCCAGATCCACTCGCCGTTACCGGCATGGATCGACAGGCCTTCAGAGTCGTGCAGGGCCGGGCGGTAGTTGAGCACCTTGGACGGCTGGTTGGGGCCGAACAGGTACATGCTGGTCAGCGGGGCGATACCCAGGCGGCTGACCTGATCACGCAGGAAGACCTGGGACTGTACGTCGACCACGGTATCGTTGCCCGGGCGCAGGGTCAGCTTGTAGGCACCGGTGGAGCGCGGCGAATCCAGCAGTGCGTAGATCACCAGGTGCTTGTCGGCCGGTTTGGGTTTTTCGACCCAGAACTCGGTGAAGCGCGGGAATTCCTCGCCCGACGGCAGCGCGGTGTCGATGGCCAGGCCACGGGCCGACAGGCCGTACACGTGGCCCTTGCCGACCACGCGGAAATAGCTGGCGCCAAGCAGGGTCATGATCTCGTCCTGCTTGTCGGCCTTGTTGATCGGGTACAGCACGCGGAAACCGGCGTAACCCAGGTTTTTGGTGGTTTCCGGGTCGTGTGGCACGTCACCGAACTCGAAGCGGCTCGGGTCGTACTTGATTTCCTCGACCTTGGTGGCGGTGACCTCGTTGATTTTCACCGGGGTATCGAAGTGCATGCCCTGGTGATAGAACGACAGCTTGAACGGGGTCTTGTCCTTGGCCCACTCGGCCTTTTCCTGCAGGAAATGAATTTTCTGATAGTCCGCAAACTTCATGTCGCGGAATACGGCCGGCAGGTTGCTTTTGGGTGCTTCGTACTTCTGGCCGGCCAGATCCTTTGCCTTGGCTGCAACATCGTCAAGATTGAATGCCCACAGCTGGCCCGCGCTCATCAGGCCTACCAGTGCCACACTGGCCATCAAAGCCTTGCGCAGCCCGGTTCCGGGGATTCTTGATGCTTTTTGGGGACTAACAATCACGAGCAACCCTCGCCGAAAACAGATCATGAAACCAACGGCCAGCGACAAATGCCGGGTTGGCGAGCACTGTTCGGACCCCGTGAGGGCGTAATGATTCCCCAAACGGATCCAGACAATGCTCGAGTCAGAGTGAAACGAACCTGCGAACGCAGGTCCATGCAGCGCGCGATTATCCAGCAGGTCGCGTGACAACGCATCAGGCTGGAACAACTATTTATCGTACAAAACCCCTTGTTTTCCTATAAACAAAGGGTTTTTTGAGCTCACATTTGTAACATAAATGTTACGGGGCCATCATTGACCAGGTGCACCTGCATATCCGCACCGAAGCGGCCACTGGCCACGTCGGTATGCTGCGCGTTTGCCTGCTGCAAAAGATAGTCGAACAACTCGGCGCCGAGGGCCGGTGGCGCTGCCGTCGAGAAGCTCGGGCGCATGCCGTTGCGGGTGTCCGCCGCCAAGGTGAACTGCGACACCAGCAACAAACCGCCACCGACATCCTTGAGCGACAGGTTCATCTTGCCCTGCTCGTCGCTGAACACACGGTAGTTCAACAGCTTGTGCAACAGCTTATCGGCCTGTTCACGGGAATCTTCAGGCTCGACGGCCACCAGCACCAGCAAACCCTGGTCGATGGCGCCGACCACCTCCCCTGCTACCTCAACCCGCGCACCACGCACGCGCTGGAGCAGGCCCCTCATGCTTCTTCCAGAGGCAGGTCGAGCAGGCGCCGGGCCATCTGGTCGGCCGCACGCACCAAGGCATCGGTAATACCCGGCTCGGAAGCCGCGTGGCCAGCGTCGCGGATGACTTTCAGCTCGCTGTTGGGCCAGGCCTGGTGCAGTGCCCAGGCGTTGTCCAGCGGGCAGATCACGTCATAGCGGCCGTGCACGATAACCGCCGGTAGGTGGGCGATTTTCGGCAGGTCGCGGATCAGCTGGTCCGGCTCGAGGAACGCATTGTTCATGAAGTAGTGGCATTCGATGCGGGCGATCGACAGCGCACGTTGCGGCTCGGAGAAGCGATCGACCACCAGCGGGTTGGGGCGCAGGGTGGCAGTGCGGCCTTCCCAGGTGGACCAGGCCTTGGCGGCGTGCATCTGGGCAATCTGGTCATTGCCGGTCAGGCGCTTGTGGAAGGCCTTGACCAGGTCGCCGCGCTCATCCGGCGGAATTGGCGCGATGTAGTCCTGCCAGTAGTCCGGGAACATTCGGCTGGCACCTTCCTGGTAGAACCACTCGATCTCCTGCGGCCGGCACAGGAAGATGCCGCGCAGGATCAAGCCATGCACGCGCTCGGGGTGGGTCTGGGCATAGGCCAGGGCCAGGGTGGAGCCCCAGGAACCGCCGAACAGCACCCACTTGTCGATACCCAGGTGCTCACGAATGCGCTCCAGATCCTCGACCAGGTGCCAGGTGGTGTTGTTCTCCAGGCTGGCGTGTGGCGTGGAGCGGCCACAGCCGCGCTGGTCGAAGGTGATGATGCGGTACAGCGTGGGGTCGAAGTAGCAACGGCTCTGGGCGTCGCAACCGGCGCCCGGGCCACCGTGGATGAACACCACCGGCAGACCTTCTGGCGAGCCGCTTTCGTCGACATACAGCACATGCGGCGCTTCCACGGCCAGATCGTGCCGGGCGTAGGGTTTGATCTGCGGGTACAGGGTCTGCATTGCGCACTCCGTGTGAGGATTATTCGGCCGTGGGCCATCATAAACCTGAATTGCACTTTCAGCACCGTCCTCGCTGATACGGCCAACCTTGCGGACACATATATCTACCCCCAGCCGGCCAAGCGGCCCAGCCTTGTTCGACAACCCTTTACCGCTTGAAACGATTTTGCGCGTGCGCACATATTGCGCAGGTAGCCAACGACTGAACACCCATGAAGCGGGGCGAAGCCAATGGCGTCGCCCCTTCCACTCAACGCTTGTAACGCTCCTCGCCCCAAGCCAGCAGCGCCTGCAGAAGCTGCTTCAGTACGTCTTGTGTAGGCCTCGCCAAGTCTTCCCGGTAGGCAAACGGCTCGGTTTCGTCCATGTACGTGCTTTGTGCCAGCTCCAGTTGCACAGCATGAATATGGTTGGCCGGGTCACCGTAATGCCGGGTGATGTGCCCGCCTTTGAAGCGGCCATTAAGCACCTGGCTATAACCTTGCGCCTTGGCGCACACGCCTTGCAGCCGCTCAGCCAATGCCGGATCACAACTGGCGCCGTTGAAAGTGCCCAGGTTGAAGTCCGGCAGCTTGCCGTCGAACAAGTGCGGGATCAGCGAGCGAATGGAATGGGCATCCCACAGCAGGGCGTAACCAAACTGCTCGCGCAACCGGTCCAGTTCGCTGCGGATCGTGCCGTGGTAGGGACGCCAGATCTGCTCCAGATAACCTTTGCGTTCTTCACCTGAGGGCGCCAGCCCATCCTTGAACAGCGGCTCGCCATCGAACAACGTGGCCGGATACAGGCCAGTGGTAGCGCCGGCATACAACGGCTTGTCGTCATCCGGGCGGTTGAGGTCGATGACGAAGCGCGAGTACTCCGCCGCGACCACGCTGGCCCCCATGTCACGGGCAAAGGCGTACAACCGGGGGATGTGCCAGTCGGTGTCCGGCAAGCTGCGCGCCTCATCGACCAGGCCGTCGCGCACCGCGTTGCTCAAGCCCAGGCCGGCGTGCGGCATGCTGATCAGCAGCGGCAGGTGGCCTTGGTGAAAACTCAGTACCTTGTCCATCGTGCCTCGCTCAATTGGAGATTTCGTTGCCCTTGCGCACCACGCGCTTGGGCAGGTCGCCGCCCAGCCAGTAGGCCAGGTCGGCAGGGCGTTCGATTTGCCAGGCGACGAAGTCGGCCACCTTGCCCACTTCCAGCGAGCCGTGGCTGTCGCCCAGGCCCAGTGCCGTGGCGGCATGTACCGTAACGCCAGCTAACGCTTCTTCCGGGGTCATGCGGAAACAGGTGCAGCCCATGTTCAGCATCAGCCGCAGCGACAACCCAGGTGACGTGCCGGGGTTGAGGTCGCTGGCCAAGGCAATTTTCACCCCGTGGCGACGCAGTGCATCCATGGGCGGCAACTGGGTTTCACGCAGGAAGTAGAAGGCGCCCGGCAGCAGCACAGCAACAGTGCCGGCTGCGGCCATGGCGATGGCGTCTTCCTCGGTCATGAACTCCAGATGATCCGCCGACAGCGCCTGGTAACGCGCTGCCAGGCTGGAGCCGTGCAGCGACGACAACTGTTCGGCGTGCAGCTTGACCGGCAGGCCCAGCTCACGCGCCTTGATGAAGAGCCGCTCGACCTGGGCCGGGGAAAACGCCAGGTGTTCGCAGAAGGCATCCACTGCGTCCACCAGGCCCTCGGCAGCCAAGGCTGGCAGCATCTCGTCGCAGATATGCGCGATATAGTCGTCGGGCCGGCCGGCGTACTCCGGTGGCAGGGCGTGCGCGGCCAGGCAGGTGGCCCGCACCGCCAGCGGCAGTTCGTCCGCCAGGCGCCGGGCCACGCGCAGCATCTTGCGTTCGTTGGCCAGGTCCAGGCCGTAGCCAGACTTGACCTCGATCGTGGTCACGCCATCGCGCATCAGCGCCTGAACCCGCTGACGAGCACTGGCGAACAGTTCGTCCTCGCTGGCCGCGCGGGTGGCCCGCACGGTGCTGGCGATACCACCGCCCTGGGCAGCAATTTCGGCATAGCTCACGCCCTGCAGGCGCTGCTCGAACTCACCGCTACGGTTGCCACCGAACACCGCGTGGGTGTGGCAGTCGATCAGCCCCGGGGTGACCCAGGCGCCGCCCAGGTCCACCGTGCGGTCAGCGTCGACCGGCGCCAGCTCGGCGCGTGGGCCGATCCACTCGATCAGCCCGGCACGGGTGACGATGGCCGCGTCCTCGATGGCCGAATAACGGCCCTCGGCCATGGTAGCCACATGGCAATGCTGCCAGAGGGTTCTCATGCACAATCTCCTTTACTAACGGTGCAGCTCTACGGGTTCTGCTGCCGGCCTGCCCTGCCCTGCACGCGGCTTGCACCACAGCAGGTAGGACGCCACCAGGAACACCACCCAGACCACGCCGACGATCAGTGCCGCCTGGGTGTCCGGGAAGTAGCCGAGCACACCAAAGATGAACACCATGAACGCAATGGCCATGGCCGGGCCGTAGGGCCAGAACGGTACCGGGAACTTGAGTTGGGCCACTTCCTCACGGCTCATGCTGCGGCGCATGGCCACCTGGGTGAGCAGGATCATCAGCCACACCCATACAGTGGCGAAGGTGGCAATGGAAGCGATGAGCAGGAACACGTTCTCCGGGATCAGGTAGTTGAGCAGCACGCCAATCAGCAGTGCAGCGCCCATCACCACCACGGTCATCCACGGCACGCCATGCTTCGACAGTTTGCCGAAGCTGCGTGGCGCATGGCCTTGGTGGGCCAGGCCGTACATCATGCGGCCGGCGCCGAAGATGTCGCTGTTGATGGCCGAGATGGCGGCAGAAATCACCACGATGTTCAGCACAGCGGCGGCAGAGCCAATGCCCAGGTTGCTGAAGATCTGCACGAACGGGCTGCCCTGGCTGCCGATCTGCGGCCATGGGTACAGGCACATCAGCACGAACAGGGTGAGTACGTAGAACAGCAGGATGCGCAGCGGCACGGCGTTGATCGCCTTGGGGATGACGCGCTGCGGATCTTTGGCCTCACCGGCGGTGACGCCAATGATCTCGATGCCGCCGAAGGCGAACATCACCACGGCAAAGGACGCGATCAACCCACCCACGCCGTTAGGCATGAAGCCGCCGTGGTCGAACAGGTTGCTGACGCCGACGGCATGCCCGGTACCCACCTGGCTGAAGCCGAAGGCCATGATGCCGAGGCCGGCCAGGATCATCGCCACGATAGCGCCGACCTTGAGCAGCGACAGCCAGAACTCCATTTCGCCGAACACCTTGACGTTGCACAGGTTGAGGCCGCCGATCAGGAAGACGATGCCAAGCACCCAGATCCAGCGGGCCACTTCCGGGAACCAGAAGCCCATGTAGATACCGAAGGCGGTGACGTCGGCGATGGCGACGATGACCATTTCGAAGGCGTAGGTCCAGCCGAGGATGAAGCCGGCCATGGGGCCGAGGTAGGTGCTGGCGTAGTGGCCGAAGGAGCCGGCCACCGGGTTATGCACGGCCATTTCGCCGAGGGCGCGCATGACCATGAACACGGCAGCGCCGCCGATCAGGTAGGCCAGCAGCACGGCCGGGCCGGCCATCTGGATGGCCGAGGCAGAGCCGTAGAACAGCCCGGTGCCGATGGCGGAACCGAGGGCCATGAAACGGATGTGGCGGGCACTTAGCCCGCGCTTGAGACCTGGAGCTTGTTGCATGTCACGTCCTTAAATTGTTTTTGTGGTCGTGAGATCAGGGGGCCGCCATGCAACCCAATCGCGAGCAAGCTCGCTCCTACAAGGGAACGCGTTGCCTTTATAGGAGCGAGCTTGCTCGCGATGGGCCGCAACGCGGCCCTAGGGGCATTACAGGCTTGGCAGCACACCCGCCGGCAGCAAGCCGGTCAGGCTACCCTTGGCCAACAGTTCCACGGCCTTTTCGATGTCTGGCGCGAAGAAACGGTCACGGTCGTAGTGCGGCACTTCGCTGCGCAGCGCCTTGCGCGCCTGCTCCAGCTTGGCGGAAGTCTTCAGGCCTTTGCGCAGGTCCAGGCCCTGGCAGGCGCCCAGCCATTCGATGGCCAGTACGCCACGGGTGTTTTCAGCCATTTCCCACAGGCGCTTGCCAGCAGCCGGGGCCATCGACACGTGGTCCTCCTGGTTGGCCGAAGTCGGCAGGCTGTCGACGCTGTGTGGGTGCGAAAGGGCCTTGTTTTCGCTGGCCAGGGCGGCAGCGGTCACCTGGGCGATCATGAAGCCGGAGTTGACCCCACCGTTCTCCACCAGGAATGGCGGCAGCTGGGACATGTGCTTGTCCATCATCAGCGAGATGCGGCGCTCGCTGAGCGAGCCGATTTCGGCGATGGCCAGGGCAATGTTGTCGGCAGCCATGGCCACCGGCTCGGCGTGGAAGTTACCACCGGAAATCACATCACCTTCGGCGGCGAACACCAACGGGTTGTCGGACACGGCGTTGGCTTCGATGCCCAGCACTTCGGCAGCCTGGCGCAGCTGGGTGAGGCAGGCGCCCATGACCTGCGGCTGGCAGCGCAGGGAGTACGGGTCCTGGACCTTGTCGCAGTTCTTGTGCGACAGCGACACTTCACTGGAATCGCCCAGCAGGTCGCGGAAGCAGGCGGCGGTGTCTATCTGGCCGCGCTGGCCACGCACTTCGTGGATACGCGCATCGAACGGCGAACGCGAGCCCAATGCCGCTTCGACGCTCAGGCCACCGCAGGCGATGGCAGCAGCGTACAGGTCTTCACCCTGGAACAGACCACGCAGGGCGTAGGCGGTGGAAGCCTGGGTACCGTTGAGCAGGGCCAGGCCCTCTTTGGCAGCCAGGGTCAGCGGTTCGAGGCCGGCAACTGCCAGGGCTTCGGTGGCCGACAGCCACTGGCCTTTGTAGCGGGCCTTGCCTTCGCCCAGCAGCACCAGCGACATGTGCGCCAGCGGCGCCAGGTCACCGGACGCGCCCACCGAGCCTTTCAGCGGGATGTGTGGGTAGACTTCGGCGTTGACCAGGGCGATCAGCGCGTCGATGACCTTGCGGCGAATGCCGGAGAAGCCACGGCTGAGGCTGTTGATTTTCAGCACCATGATCAGGCGCACCAGGTCGTCATCCAGCGGCGCGCCGACACCGGCGGCGTGGGACAGCACCAGCGAGCGCTGCAGGTTTTCCAGGTCGTGGCTGGCGATGCGGGTCGAGGCCAGCAGGCCGAAACCGGTGTTGATGCCGTAGGCGGTGCGGTCTTCGGCAATGATCTGCTCGACACAGGCAACGCTGGCGTCGATGGCCGGCGCGGCGCTGGCATCCAGTTGCAGGCGCACGGGCGCGGCGTGGATCGCACGCAGCTGGGCCAAGGTCAGGGTGCCGGGCTTGAGGGTGAATTCGGTCACGTTGCTACTCCAAATCGCGTGGAGCCGCAGGCCCGTTTTTCGGTGCCTGCGCGCTCCTTCTTGTTGTTCAGTATCACCCCTTGCGGGGTGCGATCCAAAGCGCGGCGATCAGCCAGTGATCATCGGCAGGTCCAGGCCCTGCTCCTTGGCGCAGTCGATGGCGATGGCGTAACCGGCATCGGCGTGGCGCATCACGCCAGTCCCCGGGTCGTTGGTCAGCACGCGGGCGATACGCTCGGCGGCTTCGTCGGTACCGTCGCAGACAATCACCATACCCGAGTGCTGCGAGAAGCCCATGCCCACGCCACCGCCGTGGTGCAGCGACACCCAGGTGGCGCCGCCTGCGGTGTTCAGCAGGGCGTTGAGCAGCGGCCAGTCGGAGACAGCGTCCGAGCCATCACGCATGGCTTCGGTTTCGCGGTTAGGGCTGGAGACCGAACCCGAGTCCAGGTGGTCACGGCCGATCACCACCGGTGCCGACAGCTCGCCGCTGCGGACCATTTCGTTGAACGCCAGGCCCAGCTTGGCGCGCAGGCCCAGGCCAACCCAGCAGATACGTGCCGGCAGGCCCTGGAAGCTGATGCGCTCGCGGGCCATGTCCAGCCAGCGGTGCAGGTGGGCGTCATCGGGGATCAGTTCCTTGACCTTGGCGTCGGTCTTGTAGATGTCCTCGGCATCGCCAGACAGCGCCGCCCAGCGGAACGGGCCGATACCACGGCAGAACAGCGGGCGAATATAGGCCGGCACGAAGCCCGGGAAGTCGAAGGCATTGGCCACGCCTTCTTCCTTGGCCATCTGGCGGATGTTGTTGCCGTAGTCGAAGGTCGGGATGCCCTGCTTCTGGAAGTCCAGCATGGCTTGTACGTGCACGGCCATCGACTGCTTGGCGGCCTTGACCACGGCAGCCGGTTCGGTCTGCGCACGGTCGCGGTACTGTTCCCAGGTCCAGCCGGCTGGCAGGTAGCCGTTCAGTGGGTCGTGGGCGCTGGTCTGGTCGGTGACCATGTCCGGGCGCACGCCACGCTTGACCAGCTCTGGCAGGATTTCGGCAGCGTTGCCGTGCAGGGCGATGGAGATGGCCTTGCCTTCGGCAGTGTACTTGGCGATGCGCGCCAGGGCGTCGTCGAGGTCGGTGGCCTGCTCGTCGACGTAGCGGGTTTCCAGGCGGAAGTCGATGCGGCTCTGCTGGCATTCGATGTTCAGCGAGCAGGCGCCGGCCAGGGTAGCGGCCAGTGGCTGGGCGCCGCCCATGCCGCCCAGGCCTGCGGTGAGTACCCACTTGCCTTTCAGGCTGCCGCCGTAGTGCTGGCGACCGGCTTCGACGAAGGTTTCATACGTGCCCTGGACGATGCCCTGGCTGCCGATGTAGATCCAGCTGCCGGCGGTCATCTGGCCGTACATGGCCAGGCCTTTGGCGTCCAGTTCGTTGAAGTGTTCCCAGTTGGCCCAGTGCGGCACCAGGTTGGAGTTGGCGATCAGCACGCGTGGGGCGTTGCTGTGGGTCTTGAACACGCCGACCGGCTTGCCCGACTGCACCAGCAGGGTTTCGTCGTCTTCCAGGCGGGTGAGGGTTTCGACGATCTTGTCGTAGCATTCCCAGTTACGGGCAGCGCGGCCGATACCGCCGTACACCACCAGTTCTTTCGGGTTTTCCGCAACCTGTGGGTCGAGGTTGTTCATCAGCATGCGCAGTGGCGCTTCGGTCAGCCAGCTTTTGGCGGTCAGCTTGTTGCCACGTGGGGCACGGATTTCAACGTCACGGTATTTGTTGTTGTCGGTCACGGGAAAGGTCCTCTGCGGTCGTCCGCGGGCGGGTATGTCGTGGTCAATATACAAACACACCTTTACTTGTATGTACAAGCATGGACAACCAAAATATTTGGACTGATCCGCTGAACGGCTGAAAAAGCTGGGGCCGCTTTGCGGCCCCGAATAGCTCAACGTGAAATGAGTTCGATCAGGCAGAACCGCCCCTGAACCTCCAGCCCAAGCAATTCGTCATTGCCTTCGAGCCGCAGGCAGTCATGCAACCCCAACCGCTGCGTTTCGCGCCCTGCCATGGTCACCTCAACCTGGCTACTGGCCGCAAACAACAACACCGTCGACGCCGAGCTGTACAACCGGCTGGTGCCATCGAACCACTGCAACCGCGCCCGATACCGCTGCGGTGCATAGATCAGGTTGAAATCGCGAATCGGCCCGCCCAGCAGCTTGCAGCTGACCTGGCTTTCGCCGCTGAAGGCAAAGGCATCCAACGGCAACAACGGTCGACTGGCCTGGCCATTGACCAGCAGTCGCATGCCATCGCCCTGCAGCACAGTGATGATCCGCTGGTAGCCGGCGAACGTGGAAAACCCGCCCGACTCCTCGATATCGGCAATCGACAGGCGCCAGCCAAAACCGTCCAGCCCTTCACCGCTGTCGCGGGTAATTTCTTCGGTGAAACCGCCACCGTTCTTCCACGGCATGCGCGGGTAATCCTGCGCACGCAACAACTGCAGTTGGCTCATTTACTGAAACGTCCTTCCAGGCGATGACGGGAACCGGGGTGTATCAACCGTGCAGCGGTCACCGGCTGGCGGCCGGACCAGGTGCGGCGGCGAATCAGCAGACAAGGCTCGCCCCGCTCGATCTGCAACAGGGTGCATTCGTCCGGCTCGGCCAGGATGGCCTCGACCACGTGCTCGCCCTCGGTCAGCGGCGCCACCTGGGACAGGTAGGCGTAAGGCGTCTGCCGGGTGAAGTCCTGCTTGAGGTAGTCAGGGGCAATGGCCGCGTTGACGTAGCGGTCCTCGATCTGCACCGGCACGCCGTTTTCAAAATGCACGATCAGCGAGTGGAACACCCGCTGGCCTTCACGCATGTCCAGGGCCAGGGCCCGTTCGGAGCCGGCGGCTTCTTCGGCAAGGGTAATGACCTGGCAGCTATGCTGATGGCCGCGTGCGGCGATTTCGTCGGCAATGTTGTTGACCTCGAACAACGCCGATCGGCCCTTGGGCTCAGCCACGAAGGTACCCACGCCTTGCATGCGCACCAGCAGGCCTTCAGCCGTAAGCTCGCGCAGGGCGCGGTTGATGGTCATGCGGCTGAAACCCAGCTCGCTGACCAGTTCGCTCTCGGAGGGAACCCGGTGGTGGGGCGGCCAGCTGCCGTTGTCGATCTGCTGGACGATCATGTGTTTGACCCGGGCATACAGCGGCGCCGGGCCCTCGCCCATCTGGGCAACCAGCGCGGAGACAGGAGGTGTCGGCACGGCGTTGAGTCCTTTGCAATGGAATGAGCGGTAGCTTGCCGCAGTTTACCCGGCAGGCAAACGCCTGTATATGTATATACAAGTTAACAATAACAGGATTTTACCGATGTCCGCCTACTTCGCCGAACGCGCCCTGCTGCCAACGGGCTGGGCCAACCATGTCCGTATCGAGGTCGCCAGCGATGGCCATGTAGTCAGCATCGAGCCGAGCGCTTCGGCCGAAGGTGCTGAACGCCTGGCCGGCCCGTTGCTGCCCGGCATGCCCAACCTGCACTCGCATGCCTTCCAGCGCGCCATGGCAGGCCTGGCGGAAGTCGCTGGCAACCCCAACGACAGTTTCTGGACATGGCGCGACCTGATGTACCGCCTGGTCGGGCAGATCACCCCGGACCAGCTGCAGGTCATCGCCCGCCAGCTGTACATCGAGATGCTCAAGGCCGGCTACACCTCGGTAGCCGAGTTTCATTACGTGCATCATGACCATGCCGGCAAGGCCTACGCCGACCCGGCCGAGCTTTCCCGCCGCATCAGCGCGGCTGCGGCCGACAGCGGCATTGGCCTGACCTTGCTGCCGGTGCTGTACAGCCACGCCGGCTTCGGCGGCCAGGCACCGAACGACGGGCAGCGGCGCTTCATCAGTTCCACCGAAGGGTACCTGCAACTGCAGGCACAACTGTCCCCGATCCTGGCCGCGCAACCTGCACAGCAGTTGGGCCTGTGCTTCCACTCGCTGCGAGCGGTAACGCCTGGGCAGATCGCCGACGTGCTGACGGCCAGCGACAAGCAATGCCCGGTGCATATCCATATCGCCGAGCAGCAGAAGGAAGTGGACGACTGCCTGGCCTGGAGCGGCCTGCGCCCGCTGCAATGGCTGTACGAACATATCGATGTCGATCACCGCTGGTGCCTGGTGCATGCCACCCATGCCGAGCCGGATGAAGTCACCGCCATGGCCCGCAGCGGTGCCGTGGCCGGGCTGTGCCTGACCACCGAGGCCAACCTGGGTGACGGGATTTTCCCGGCGGTGGACTACCTGGCGCAGGGCGGGCGCATGGGCATTGGTTCAGACAGCCATGTGTCGCTGAGCGTGGTGGAAGAACTGCGCTGGCTGGAATATGGCCAGCGCCTGCGTGACCAGCGGCGTAACCGCCTGTACCGCGCCGACCAGCCGATGGTCGGGCGCACGCTGTATGACGCAGCACTGGCAGGTGGTGCGCAGGCACTGGGGCAAGGGATTG
This sequence comes from Pseudomonas sp. URIL14HWK12:I5, assembly GCF_900176445.1. Taxonomy (NCBI): domain Bacteria; kingdom Pseudomonadati; phylum Pseudomonadota; class Gammaproteobacteria; order Pseudomonadales; family Pseudomonadaceae; genus Pseudomonas; species Pseudomonas sp. URIL14HWK12:I5. Next base: position 529,346 of record NZ_FWXQ01000001.1, on the reverse strand, counting down.
GAGAGCTGGCCGTGGGCAAGCGTGCCGACTGGCTGGTACTCGACGGGCAGGACCCTTATATCGCTATGGCGGATGGGGATGCCATTCTTAACCGCTGGCTGTTTGCGGGTGGGGATCGCCAAGTGCGCGATGTGATGGTGAATGGGCAGTGGGTAGTGCGCCAAGGGCGGCATGCACAGGAAGAGGAAAGCGCGCGGGCGTTTACTCAGGTATTGCGGCAGCTTTTGGGTTGAGTGTACTGGGGCTGCTTTGCAGCCCCAAAAAATCAGTGCATTTTTACAATCTGTTGATCAGACGCCCGCCAAATCAAGCGGCTGGTGTCATACCCCTGCTGCCGAGCCTTGGACAACAGGTTCTCACGCTCCCACGCCGGCAATGTCGGCGTACGCGACAGAATCCACAGGTGCTTGCGATCCGGGCTGCCGACCACTGCCGTGCGGTAACGGTCATCCACGTACAGAATCCAGTACTCGCCCCGAGCCACGCCCGGCACCAGCTTGGTAAACCAGTTGTCGAACTCTACCCACAGCTTGTCGGTATGCCCCGGTTCCTGAATGCTGGCGTGCCCCTCGGCACGCAGCCATTCATCACCCATGGTGCGGCAACGGTTGAGCACGCCAAAGCTGCCATCCGGCTTGAGGTTGTAGTGCGCCTCGGACTGCTCGCAGCCGGTCTGGTAGCGCATAGGCAGGCGTGCCAGCTCGAACCATTTGCCCTGATAGCGCTTGAGGTCGACATTGCCGGCGGTTTTCGGCGCCAGCGGGTCATGCACGGAGCCTGCACAACCGCCCAGCAGCAACGCCAGGCACACCCCCATCAGCAGGTACGCACGCCTCATTTGAGACCCTGCCCTGAATACATCAGCACCTTGTCAGCTGCGTACTGCACGCTGATGAAGCTCTTCTCGTCCCCCCAGGTGCAGCTGCTCATGCCCAACGCGCCAGAGCACTCGGTCGGCGTGCCGAGCAACTGCTCGACCTCGGCCTTGTTCATACCGGCCTTGATCTTGGAATAGTTTTCCTGGTTGATCTTGCTGCAGGCAGTCAGGACGACGCACAGCGACAACAGGGCGAGGGAACGCAACGACATGAAGGACACTCCTGGAGAGGGGATACAGGCGAGTGGCCTGCAGTGACCTTCGACGGAAAAAACCCTCCCAGGTTCCCTACTCCACCCCATTTACCCCTACACCATTGGTCGGGTGGCCACTACCGTGCGATTAATCACAAAGTAATAGTCATCGCCCAATAAAAAAGGCCGCACCTTGTAGGAGCGGCCTTGCGTCACGACAGCCTGCGCAGCAGGCTCAATGCCTCAGAACCTGGACCCGGGCTCCAGCAAAAAGTCCATCTCTTCACTGGTACTCGGCCGCTCCAGCACCAGATTGCGGTGCGGGAAGCGCCCGAACCGGGCAATCACGCGCTGATGCTGCTCGGCATAGTCGAGGAAGCCTTCGAACAGCCGGCGATGGGCCTCTGGCTGCTCGTCGAGCAATACCTGATAACGCTCGACACACAGGTTCTGCCAGTCCAGCACCTCGGCATGCTCCAACACCAGCAGCACGAACACCCGCTGGATGGGCAGCAACTGGTAGTCCCAGCCCTTCTGCAGGCCCTGCATGGCCACCACCTGGGCACGCCGGTCGCCCTCGAAAGCGCGCGGCGTGTCGCGGTAGATCATGCGCGGCAGCTGGTCCAGCAGAATCAGCAGGCCCAGCCAGCCCTGCGGGCTTTGCTGCCACTCGTCGAGCCCGCCGGCCAAGGCCTGCTCGGTCAGGTCGCCAAACAGCGCATGGGCATCGGCATCGTGATGCTTGCCGAACCACAGCGTGCTCTTCTCGTCAGCCACGGCCTGGGGACTGGTGCCCCAACCGAACCACCATTCCAGCAACGGCTGCCAAGGTGCGAGCATGACTTACTCCTTGTGGTAGGCGGTAACGCGCTCGACCTCTTCCTTCGAGCCGAGGATCACCGACACGCGCTGGTGCAGGCTTTCTGGCTTGATGTCGAGGATGCGATCGTAACCGTTGGTGGAGGCGCCGCCGGCCTGCTCGATGATGAAGGACATCGGGTTGGCTTCGTACATCAGGCGCAGCTTGCCCGGCTTGCTTGGTTCACGGGCGTCACGTGGGTACATGAACAGGCCGCCACGGGTCAGGATGCGGTGCACGTCGGCCACCATCGAAGCGATCCAGCGCATGTTGTAGTTCTTCTTCAGCGGGCCGGTCTCGCCTGCCAGCAGCTCGCCCACGTAGCGTTGTACCGGGGCTTCCCAGTGGCGCTGGTTGGACATGTTGATGGCGAATTCGGCGGTGCTTTCCGGCACACGGATGTTTTCGTGGGTCAGAACGAAGCTGCCCAGCTCGCGGTCCAGGGTGAAGCCCTTCACGCCATTGCCCAGGGTGAGGATCAGCATGGTCTGCGGGCCGTAGATGGCGTAACCGGCGGCGACCTGCTGGGTGCCTGGCTGCAGGAAGGCGTTTTCGTTCAGGGTTTCGTTCTGGCTCAGGTATTCGTTAGGGCAACGCAGTACCGAGAAGATGGTGCCGACCGACACGTTGACGTCGATGTTCGACGAACCGTCCAGCGGGTCGAAGACCAGCAGGTAGGCGCCTTTCGGGTATTTACCCGGGATCTGGTAGGCGTTGTCCATTTCTTCGGACGCCATGCCGGCCAGGTGGCCGCCCCACTCGTTGGCTTCCAGCAGGATATCGTTGGAAATCACGTCCAGTTTCTTCTGGACTTCGCCCTGCACGTTTTCAGTGCCCATGCTGCCCAGCACACCACCCAGGGCGCCTTTGGACACGTGATGGCTGATTTCCTTGCACGCACGCGCCACCACTTCGATCAGGAAGCGCAGATCGGCAGGGGTATTGTTGCTGCGGGTCTGCTCAATCAGATAGCGACTCAGGGTAACGCGGGACATGTATGGCTCCGAACGGATTGGGGGGGATGAAAAACCCCCGCAGTTTACAGGGAGAGTTGCAGGCTAGCGAGTGATGAGACTCGCCACGGCTCTCTGACGGCACAATAGGTCGGTAGTTCAGCCTTCGCCAGGCCGGTGGTCTGGTTGTGGGCCCATTCGCGGGCACGCCCGCTCCCACAGGTGTCTCGCAAGCTGCGAGGCTTGTGATGCACCTGTGGGAGCGGGCGCGCCCGCGAATGGCCTCACATCAATCCAAAGCCTTCCAGATCTCGGTGGCATACTCCCGAATGGTCCGGTCCGACGAGAACCACCCCATCCGCGCCGTGTTCAGCACCGCCATGCGCCACCACTCCTGCGGCGTGTGCCACAGTTCCTCGACCCGCCGCTGGGCATCCCAGTAGGCATCGAAGTCGGCGCACACCAGGAAGCGGTCATACGCCACCAGCCCGTCGATCAAGCCGGCGTAGCGCGAAGGGTCGTCCGGCGAGAACACACCGCTGCGAATCGCCTGCAGCACGTCACTCAGGCGGTTGGACGCAGCAATCGCCGCACTGGCACCAAAATCACCCGCCTTCTTGCGCGCCTCGACCTGCTGGGCTGTCAGGCCAAAGATGAACATGTTGTCGGCACCCACCTGCTCGCACATCTCCACGTTGGCGCCATCCAGCGTGCCGATGGTCAACGCGCCGTTCAGCCCGAACTTCATGTTGCTGGTACCGGAGGCTTCATAACCGGCCGTGGAAATCTGCTCGGAAAGGTCTGCCGCCGGGATGATGCTTTCAGCCAGGCTGACGTTGTAGTTGGGCAGGAACACCACCTTCAGCAGGCCACGGACGGTCGGGTCGTTGTTCACCACCCGAGCGATGTCGTTGGCCAGTTTGATGATCAACTTGGCCTGGTGATAACTGGCTGCCGCCTTGCCGGCGAAAATCTTCACCCGCGGCACCCAGTTGGTACCGGGGTCGTTGCGTATGGCCTGGTACAACGCCACGGTGTGCAGCAGGTTTAGCAACTGGCGCTTGTACTCGTGGATGCGCTTGACCTGCACGTCGAACAACGCCTCGGGGTTTACCGTAACGCCTATGCGGTCCTGGATGATGCTGGCCAGCGCGCGCTTGCTGTGCAGGCGCTGGGCGGCGAACTGCTTGCGAAAACCAGGCTTGTCGGCAAACGGCACCAGGCCGGCCAGCCGCCCTTCAGGGTCGTCCTTGAGCTCTGGCCCGAGCGCCTCGACCAGCATGTCGGTCAACTGAGGATTGGACTGGTACAGCCAGCGGCGGAAGGTAATGCCGTTGGTCTTGTTGTTGATACGCTGCGGGTAAAGCTTGTGCAACTCGGAGAACACGGTGCTCTTCATCAACTTGCTGTGCAGCGCCGACACGCCGTTGACGCTGTGCGAGCCAAGAAACGCCAGGTTGCCCATGCGCACGCGGCGGCCGTTGTCTTCCTCGATCAGCGACACGGCGCGCAGCACGTCGAAATCGTGCAGGCCTTTGGCGCGCAGCGAGTCGATATGGTAGGCATTGATGAGGTAGATGATCTGCATGTGCCGGGGCAGCATGCGTTCCATCAGCGCGACCGGCCAGGTTTCCAGGGCTTCGGGCAGCAGCGTGTGGTTGGTGTACGCGAGCGTGCCGACAGTCAGCTCCCAGGCCTTTTCCCACGGTATTTCATGCTGATCCACCAACAGCCGCATCAACTCCGCCACCGCAATCGATGGGTGGGTGTCGTTGAGCTGGATGGCTGCCGCATCGGGCAGGTTGAGCAGGTCTTTGTGCATGTTCAGGTGACGGCGGAGCAAATCCTGCAACGAAGCCGACACGAAGAAGTACTCCTGACGCAGGCGCAGTTCCTGCCCCGCCTCGGTGCTGTCCGCCGGGTACAGCACGCGAGAAATGCTCTCGGCCCGCGCCACTTCGGCCACGGCCCCCAGGTGGTCGCCCGCATTGAAGCGTTCAAGGTGCAGCTCTTCCAGCGCCCGCGCACGCCACAAGCGCAAGGTGTTGACGCTGGACCCGCGCCAGCCGACAACGGGCGTGTCATAGGCGACCGCCCGCACCGTTTCACCCGGCGACCAGACCTGGCGCTGGGCACCGCTATCATCGCTCAAGGTTTCAACGCTGCCGCCGAAGCTGATCGGGTAGATCACCTCGGCACGCTCGAACTCCCACGGGTTGCCGAAATCCAGCCAGTTTTCGGTCTGCTCCTGCTGCCAGCCATCGACCACGGCCTGACGGAACAGCCCATGCTCGTAGCGGATGCCATAACCATGGGCGGCAATGCCCAAGGTGGACATACTTTCCATGAAGCATGCTGCCAGCCGGCCAAGGCCTCCGTTACCCAGCGCGGCATCGGGTTCGAGCAGGCGGATGCGCTCCAAGTCCACATCCAGCCCTTCCAGTGCATCGCGGGCGATGTCCAGCAGCCCCAGATTGCTAAGGCTGTCGTACAGCAGGCGCCCGATAAGGAATTCCAGGGAGAGGTAGTAGACCCGCTTCTGGCTGCGTCGATAAGCCTGGCGGGTATGGTCCATCCAGTGGTCGACCATGTGATCGCGCGCAGCCAGGGCAATGGCTTCGAACCAGTCATGGTCGAAGGCGTGCTCCGGGTCCTTGCCAACCGCATAGGTCAGCTTGTTCAGTACGGCGGCGCGAAAATCCGCGACTTCGGCGTCACGTGCTTTGGGTTCCTGGGACATGCGGCATCCTCGGGCAAGTTGACGAAAGCGGAGGGAGATTGTTGAGACTAGACCCTTCGACCGGGAGTGACAGTTACGGTTCGCAGTTTTCATGCCCACTCTGCGATTCCGGCAAAAGGTTGTTCATAAATTGAACAATTCCGGTATCATCGCGCGCCCCAAGACCGTGATCCACCCTATAAAGATGAAAACAACCCTGATCGCCGCCGCCGAAGTCGACCGCCTGGAGACTTGGCAGCGCTACACCAGCCACATGTGCGGTGGCTGCCACTCGACCTGTTGCACCCTGCCGGTGGAGGTGAAGATCAAGGATCTGATCCGTATCGGCGTGGTAGACGAGTTCGAAAAAGACGAACCGCCGAAGAACGTGGCCAAACGCCTGCAGAAGGAAGGCATCATCGAGCGCTTCAACCAGAAGTCGGGGATCTTCACCCTGACCCGGATGAGCAACGATGACTGCATGTATCTGGATCGTAAAAGCCGCCTGTGCACCATTTATGACAAGCGCCCGGATACCTGCCGCAACCACCCCAAGGTCGGGCCGCGACCGGGGTATTGTGCGTACAAGCCCAAGGTGGTTGGGCGCTGATCGTTAGCCTTCAAGTGCCGCTTCGCGGGCTTGCCCGCGAAGCGGGCAGCACAATTCCTGAAGGCATAAAAAAACGCCCCCGGCCTTTCGACCGGGGGCGTTTTCATTCAGCCTGAGCTAACTCAGTTCTTGGCTTTCTTGGCAGCGCGGGTACGCTCGCCTTCGTCCAGGATCTTCTTGCGCAGACGGATCGACTTAGGCGTCACTTCGCACAGCTCGTCGTCCTGGATGAATTCCAGGGCCTGTTCCAGGGTGTGGCGAACTGGCGGTACCAGGGCGATGACTTCGTCTTTGCCCGAAGCACGCATGTTGTCGAGCTTCTTGCCTTTGGTCGGGTTCACGCCCAGGTCGTTGTCACGGCTGTTCAGGCCGATGATCTGACCGTTGTAGATCTCCTGGCCGTGCTCGACGAACAGCTTGCCGCGCGCCTGCAGGGTTTCCAGCGAGTAGGTCAGCGCCTTGCCGGTTTCGACCGAAACCAGTACGCCGTTCAGGCGGCCGGACATCTGGCCCGACTTCATGGTGTCGTAACGATCGAAGATCGAGGTCAGGATGCCTGCACCGTTGGTCAGGGTCAGGAACTGGTTACGGAAACCGATCAGACCACGGGCTGGAATGTTGTACTCCAGGCGCACACGGCCCTTGCCATCCGGAACCATGTTGGTCAGGTCGCCTTTACGCAGACCCATCTCTTCCATCACCTTGCCCTGGGATTCTTCAGGGATGTCGATGGTGACGTTCTCGAACGGCTCCTGCTTCACGCCGTCAACTTCGCGGATGATTACTTCAGGACGGCCTACGGCCATCTCGAAGCCTTCACGGCGCATGGTTTCGATCAGAACCGACAGGTGCAGCTCACCACGGCCCGATACCTTGAACTTGTCAGGGGAATCGGTTTCCTGAACGCGCAGAGCAACGTTGTACAGCAGCTCTTTGTCCAGACGGTCCTTGATGTTACGGCTGGTGACGAACTTGCCTTCTTTACCGCAGAACGGCGAGTCGTTGACCTGGAAGGTCATGGAAACGGTCGGCTCGTCAACGGTCAGCGGCTTCATCGCTTCTACCGCATCCGGGGCGCACAGGGTGTCGGAGATGAACAGCTCGTCGAAACCGCTGATGCAGACGATGTCGCCAGCCTGGGCTTCTTCAACGTCTACACGGTGCAGGCCGTGGTGGCCCATCAGCTTCAGGATACGGCCGTTACGCTTCTTGCCGTTGGTGTCGATGGCAACAACCGGGGTGTTCGGCTTGACGCGACCACGGGCAATACGGCCAACGCCGATAACGCCGAGGAAGCTGTTGTAGTCCAGTGCGGAGATCTGCATCTGGAACGGGCCGTCACGGTCAACAGACGGCGCAGGTACGTTGTCGACGATCGACTGGTACAGGGCGGTCATGTCTTCGCCCATTTCGGTGTGGTCCAGGCCGGCAATGCCGTTCAGGGCCGAGGCGTAGACGACTTTGAAGTCCAGCTGTTCGTCGGTAGCACCGAGGTTGTCGAACAGGTCGAAGATCTGGTCCAGAACCCAGTCAGGACGTGCGCCCGGGCGGTCAACCTTGTTGATCACGACGATTGGCTTCAGGCCGGCTTCGAAGGCTTTCTTGGTCACGAAGCGGGTTTGCGGCATCGGGCCGTCCTGGGCGTCGACCAGCAGCAGCACGGAGTCGACCATCGACATTACACGCTCAACCTCGCCACCGAAGTCGGCGTGGCCGGGGGTGTCGACGATGTTGATGTGGTAGCCGTTCCAGTTGATGGCGGTGTTTTTCGCCAGAATGGTAATACCGCGCTCTTTTTCCTGGTCGTTGGAGTCCATGACGCGCTCGTCGTTGAGCTCGTTACGCTCCAGAGTGCCGGACTGACGCAGGAGTTTGTCGACCAGGGTGGTTTTACCATGGTCAACGTGGGCGATGATGGCGATGTTACGCAGATTTTCGATCACAAGTGTATCTCGATCAGAGGATTCGGTTGCCGCCCAGTGTAGGCGGCCAATATGTACTGTTTAAGGCTCAGCGGGCCCGGCGGTCGGGAGGGCGATGGCGGATACTGCCGCCATACAGCCCCGGCGTCTTATGTCGGACGATAAACACGCACATTGGCATGTCCCTCACTGAGCAGGTGGTGTGCGTGCAAACGGCTCATCACACCCTTGTCGCAATACAGCAAGTACTGGCGCGTGGGGTCCAGGTGCTTGAACTTGCTGTTGATCGCGTAGAACGGCATGGCCTGGACTTCGATACCTTCCAGCGCCAGGGGTTCGTCTTCCTGGGCATCGGGGTGACGAATGTCGATGACGATCTGGCCTGGCAACGCTTCGGCCACTTCCTCGATTTCGATGTCCTTGCCCAGCTCATCGATCACATGGTCGATGGAAATGAATTTGGCGCGCTCCAGGGCGCGCTCCAGCACGGCCATGTCGAACTGTTTTTCTTCATGCTCCATGCGGTGGCGCTTGGCGTGGGTGGTCGGGTTTACCGAGATCACGCCGCAGTATTCTGGCATGTGCTTGGCGAAATCGGCGGTGCCGATTTCGGTGGCCTGGTCGATGATGTCCTGCTTGTGGCTGGCCAGCAACGGGCGCAGCACCAGCTTGTCGGTGGCCGAGTCGATGATCGACAGGTTCGGCAGCGTCTGGCTGGACACCTGGGAAATCGCCTCGCCGGTGACCAGCGCGTCGATCTGCAGGCGGTCGGCCATGTGCGCGGCACCGCGCAGCATCATGCGCTTGAGGGTGACGCCCATGTAGCTGTTGTCGACCTTGTTGAGGATTTCGCCGACCACTTCTTCGAACGGCACGCTGATGAACAGCACACGCTGGCTGCTTCCGTACTTTTTCCACAGGAAATGGGCCACTTCCATCACGCCCAGCTCGTGGGCACGGCCGCCGAGGTTGAAGAAGCAGAAGTGGGTCATCAGGCCACGGCGCATCATCTGGTAGGCCGCCACGGTGGAGTCGAAACCACCGGACATCAGCACCAGGGTCTGCTCCAGGGCGCCCAGCGGGTAACCGCCGATGCCGTTGTGCTGGTTGTGGATCACGTACAGGCGCTGGTCGCGGATTTCGATGCGCACCAGCACTTCAGGGTTCTTCAGCTCGATGCCGGCGGCGCCGCATTGCTGGCGCAGCTGGCTGCCGACGTAGCGGTCGACGTCCATCGAGGTGAAGTCATGGTGGCCACCGCGCTTGCAGCGCACGGCGAAGTGCTTGCCGGCCAGCAAGTGGCCGAAGTGGTGCTTGCACTTGGCGACGATGTCGTCGAAGTCACCCAGCGGGTATTCCTCTACCTGCAGGAAGTGGGTGATACCCGGCGTGCAGGTGAGGCGCTCGATCATCTCGCGCTGGACTTTCTCGTCTTCGACGCGGGTGACCACTTCGAGATTGTCCCAGACACCATCGACCGCGAGCTCAGGGTCGAGGTCCTTGAGCACGTTGCGGATGTTCTTGCCGAGCTGGCGGATGAAGCGCTTGCGCACCGGCCGGCTCTTGATGGTGATTTCTGGGAAGACTTTGACGATAAGTTTCATTGGTTAACAGCGCGCACAGGGCCTGCCGAAAATGAGGGGCGCGAATTATAGCGGAAATTGCTCAGGATTTGACCAACTTTTGATCAGAAGCTTTCAGATAAATGCAAGGCGGGGGTTTTGCGGTGCCCGTGAGATCGATCGCAGTCGCGACACAAATCAAGCAATGCACTTCTTTGGTGCGCCGACACCAAAGCCCGCATCTTAAGGGTGCATTTTTCGCCATCATCCGCGTACCAAATGCCCGCAAACGCCCCCTTTTATCCCGCCCTCGCCATTTTCGGGCACTGGCATGCAATTTGCTCCCTTGTGAGGCAGGTAAGCTTGGCCGACTATCCGCGCCCGGCAACACCCTTTTTCCAGGGCAGCGGCCCACCGCGCTCTAGACCATCCGGAGGACAACATGTCGAAGTCGGTTCAACTCATCAAAGATCATGACGTCAAGTGGATTGATCTGCGTTTCACGGACACCAAAGGCATTCAGCACCACGTGACCATGCCGTCGCGTGATGCGCTGGACGAGGACTTCTTCGAAGTCGGCAAGATGTTCGACGGTTCCTCCATCGCTGGCTGGAAAGGCATCGAAGCTTCCGACATGATCCTGATGCCGGTTGACGAAACCGCCGTGCTGGACCCGTTCACCGAAGAACCAACCCTGATCATCACCTGCGACATCGTCGACCCGTCGAGCATGCAGGGCTACGATCGTGACCCACGCGCAATCGCCAAGCGCGCCGAAGAGTACCTGAAGAGCACCGGCATCGGTGACACCGTATTCGCAGGCCCGGAGCCAGAGTTCTTCATCTTCGACGAAGTGAAGTTCCAGTCGGACATCTCCGGCTCGATGTTCAAGATCTTCTCCGAGCAAGGCTCGTGGATGACCGGTGCTGACGTGGAAGGCGGCAACAAAGGCCACCGTCCAGGCGTGAAAGGCGGCTACTTCCCGGTTCCGCCGTTCGACCACGACCACGAAATCCGTACTGCCATGTGCAACGCACTGGAAGAAATGGGTCAGACCGTTGAAGTTCACCACCACGAAGTGGCGACTGCCGGCCAGAACGAAATCGGCGTCAAGTTCAACACCCTGGTGAAGAAGGCTGACGAAGTACAAGCCCTGAAATACGTCGTGCACAACGTTGCCGACGCCTACGGCCGTACTGCCACCTTCATGCCGAAGCCACTGTACGGCGACAACGGTTCGGGCATGCACGTACACATGTCGATCTGGAAAGACGGCAAGAACACCTTCTCGGGTGAAGGCTATGCCGGCCTGTCCGACACCGCCCTGTACTTCATCGGCGGTATCATCAAGCACGGTAAGGCCCTGAACGGCTTCACCAACCCGTCGACCAACTCGTACAAGCGTCTGGTTCCAGGTTTCGAAGCCCCGGTAATGCTGGCCTACTCGGCGCGTAACCGTTCCGCCTCGATCCGTATTCCTTACGTCGGCAGCCCGAAAGCCCGCCGTATCGAAGCACGCTTCCCGGACCCATCGGCCAACCCGTACCTGGCCTTCGCGGCCCTGCTGATGGCTGGCCTGGACGGCATCCAGAACAAGATCCACCCAGGCGATGCTGCCGACAAGAACCTGTACGACCTGCCACCAGAAGAGGCCAAGGACATTCCGCAAGTGTGCGGCAGCCTGAAAGAAGCCCTGGAAGAGCTGGACAAAGGCCGTGCGTTCCTGACCAAGGGCGGCGTGTTCTCCGACGACTTCATCGATGCCTTCATCGAGCTGAAATCGGAAGAAGAGATCAAGGTCCGTACCTTCGTGCACCCGCTGGAATACGAGCTGTACTACAGCTGCTGATCTGATCGGCGCCTTGCGCCGATGACATGATCAGGAACGGCCTCCCTCGGGAGGCCGTTTTCGTTTCTGCGCCACACAGAAATCACCTCACCCACGCTATGCTCTATCTTGGTGCACAGCAAAGCGCCATGCCCCTATTTGCTCCCCAATCTGGTTCACATGAAACGTTTCATCCAGAGTTTCTGATCCGAATTTGCGCAGATACAGGCCTTTATCGGCAAATCCCGCTTCTTTTCGGAGCTTTGGTTTGTTTCTTGCATTTCTAGCAGGTACAGAGCTTCGCACCAGCGGGGCCACCGCACCTGGCCCTGGCCAAAGCAGTGCCAGGCAAGCGCCAAAAGAGGTCAACGACGCCTTATGACCATCAGCGATGCACAGCACCGTCTGCTTCTGGACAACCTGACCACCGCCACGTTGCTGCTCAATGCCGAGCTGCGCCTGGAGTACATGAACCCGGCTGCGGAAATGCTGCTGGCTGTCAGCGGGCAACGTAGCCATGGGCAGTTCATCAGCGAGCTGTTCACCGAGTCGACCGAAGCGCTCAGCTCGTTGCGCCAGGCGGTCGAACAGGCGCACCCGTTCACCAAGCGCGAAGCGCAGCTCACCTCGCTGACCGGGCAGACCATCACCGTCGACTACGCGGTAACACCCATCCTCAACCAGGGCCAGACCCTGCTGTTGCTGGAGGTGCACCCGCGCGACCGGCTGCTGCGTATCACCAAGGAAGAGGCCCAGCTGAGCAAGCAGGAAACCACCAAGATGCTGGTGCGCGGCCTGGCTCACGAAATCAAGAACCCCCTCGGCGGGATCCGTGGCGCGGCGCAGTTGCTGTCACGCGAGTTGCCCGAGGAAGGCCTGCGCGACTACACCAACGTGATCATCGAAGAGGCCGACCGCCTGCGTAACCTGGTAGACCGCATGCTCGGCTCGAACAAGCTGCCGTCACTGGCCATGACCAACATCCACGAAGTGCTGGAGCGGGTCTGCAGCCTGGTCGAGGCCGAAAGCCAGGGTTGCATCACTTTGGTGCGCGATTACGACCCAAGCCTGCCGGACGTCCTGATCGACCGCGAGCAGATGATCCAGGCCGTCCTCAACATCGTGCGTAACGCCATGCAGGCAATCAGTTCGCAGAACGAGCTGCGCCTGGGCCGCATCACCCTGCGCAGCCGCGCCTTGCGCCAGTTCACCATCGGCCATGTGCGCCATCGTCTGGTGGCGCGGGTAGAAATCATCGACAACGGCCCGGGCATCCCGCCGGAACTGCAAGACACCCTCTTCTATCCCATGGTCAGTGGCCGCCCCGACGGTACCGGGCTGGGCCTGGCCATTACCCAGAACATCATCAGCCAGCACCAGGGCCTGATCGAGTGTGAAAGCCACGCAGGCCACACCGCCTTTTCGATCTACCTGCCTCTGGAACAAGGAGCCACCGCCTCATGAGCCGAAGTGAAACCGTATGGATTGTCGACGATGATCGCTCCATCCGCTGGGTACTGGAAAAAGCCCTGCAACAGGAAGGCATGACCACCCAGAGCTTCGACAGCGCAGATGGTGTGATGGGCCGCCTTGCACGCCAGCAACCGGACGTGATCATTTCCGACATCCGCATGCCGGGTGCCAGCGGCCTCGACCTGCTGGCACAGATTCGCGAGCAGCACCCACGCCTGCCGGTCATCATCATGACCGCTCATTCCGACCTGGACAGCGCCGTGGCGTCTTACCAGGGGGGTGCCTTCGAATACCTGCCCAAGCCGTTCGACGTGGACGAGGCTGTCTCGCTGGTCAAGCGTGCCAACCAGCATGCCCAGGAACAGCAAGGGCTGGATGTGCCACAGAACCTGGCGCGCACACCCGAAATCATCGGCGAAGCACCGGCCATGCAGGAGGTGTTCCGCGCCATCGGCCGCCTCAGCCACTCCAACATCACCGTATTGATCAACGGTGAGTCGGGTACCGGTAAAGAGCTGGTCGCCCATGCGCTGCACCGCCACAGCCCGCGTGCGGCGTCGCCGTTCATTGCCCTGAACATGGCCGCCATCCCCAAGGACTTGATGGAGTCCGAACTGTTCGGCCATGAGAAAGGCGCTTTCACGGGTGCCGCCAACCTGCGCCGGGGCCGCTTCGAGCAGGCGGATGGCGGCACGCTGTTCCTCGACGAAATCGGTGACATGCCTGCCGACACCCAGACCCGCCTGCTGCGGGTGCTGGCCGATGGCGAGTTCTATCGCGTTGGCGGCCACGTGCCGGTCAAGGTCGATGTGCGCATCATTGCCGCGACCCACCAGAACCTGGAGTCGCTGGTACAGGCCGGCAAGTTCCGCGAAGACTTGTTCCACCGCCTGAACGTGATTCGCATCCATATTCCTCGGCTGGCCGACCGCCGTGAGGACATCCCCGCCCTCGCCCGCCATTTCCTCGCCCGCGCCGCCCAGGAGCTGGCGGTGGAGCCGAAAATTCTCAAGCCGGAGACCGAAGAGTTCATCCGCAACCTGCCGTGGCCGGGCAACGTGCGGCAGATGGAGAACACTTGCCGCTGGATCACTGTGATGGCCTCCAGCCGCGAGGTGCTGATCGGCGACCTGCCGCCTGAACTGCTGAACCTGCCGCAGGATGCCGCACCGGTCACCAACTGGGAGCAGGCCTTGCGCCAGTGGGCCGACCAGGCGTTGGCACGCGGGCAGTCGAACCTGCTGGACAGCGCGGTGCCAAGCTTTGAGCGGATCATGATCGAGACGGCGCTCAAGCATACCGCCGGTCGGCGCCGGGATGCGGCGCTGTTACTGGGTTGGGGGCGTAATACCTTGACCCGCAAGATCAAGGAGCTGGGGATGAATGTCGCGGGCGGTGATGACGAGGAAGGTGACGACCACTAACTCTCGGTAATCCTGCAAGATCCCTGGGGCCGCTTTGCGGCCCCAGCCATTTCAGCCTACCGATGCACCGATCCTGTGCCCAATGCACCTCTCGAAGGCACAAATCCCCTCAAAAACCGGCCAAATACCCCTCAAAGCCCAATATTCAAGGGCTTTGCAAAATTGGCACGCCCCCTGCAATACCTAATACATACCCAGTTTCGGGGGCCCTGGTACAGGCAGGCCGGGTGAACCCCTCTTTTATTCGCAACACCGCCCGTTTTGGGGACCTCGGTACAGGCAGGCCGGGACATCCCCCCTTTACACGCAACACGCAGTACCCCTTTTGGGGACCCTGGTACAGGCAGGCCGGGATATCCCCTCTTTTATTCGTGCAGCTTCACCTGCACACGCCAACGCCCAGCGTCCTCTGTACCGGCCCACTCGCCGTGCAGGGGACGCGCGGCCACCACTGTCAGCAACAGCCCTTCCTTGCTCTCCTGCACCCGCCAGCTAACTGGCTTCCCCGCCAGGCTCAATTGCCCTTGCTGGGCCTTGCCCTGGGCCTGGAACAGCAACGCAACCGTCCCTTCCACGTTCTCGCCGTGCAGCTGCGGTTCTTCATTGAACCAAAGGTCCAGGCCGTCCTGCACCACCTCCACCTGCTGCAACACCCGCTCTTCGGGCGTTGTCAGGCGGCCAATCATCAACCCGACCATGACGCCAACGATCGCCAGCGACAGCATCATCCGTGGGAAGGCCTTCGAACGCACGTCCGGTTCAGGGGTAGAATGCCCGTCATCTTCACGCTTGGAGCCGTGCATGTTTCACGTCATCCTTTTTCAACCAGAAATTCCGCCAAATACCGGCAACATCATTCGCCTGTGCGCCAACAGCGGCTGCCACCTGCACCTGATCGAACCCATCAGCTTCGAACTGGACGACAAGCGCCTGCGCCGTGCGGGGCTGGACTACCACGAGTATGCCACGCTCAAGCGCCATGAGAGCCTGGCCGGATGCCTGGAAAGCCTGGGCAATCCACGGCTGTTCGCCTTTACCACCAAGGGCTCGCACCCGTTCCATGAAGTGGCCTATCAACCGGGTGATGCCTTCCTGTTCGGGCCAGAGAGCCGCGGGTTGCCAGCCGAGGTGCTGGACAGCTTGCCGGCTGAGCAGCGCCTGCGCCTGCCAATGCGGCCGGGGTGCCGTAGCTTGAACCTGTCGAACACTGTGGCGGTGACCGTGTATGAGGCGTGGCGGCAGAATGCGTTTGCCGGCAGTTGATGCATGGGCAGGAACGGCCTCTTCGCGGGGCGAGCCCGCTCCACATTCAAATGTGTACGCCAAACCATTGTGGGAGCGGGCTTGCCCCGCGAAGAAGCCCGCACAGGCAATAAAAAAGCGCCCCGAGAGGCGCTTTCTTGATACCGGCAGTGATTACTGCACAGTCGGCGCAGCGCCCGCTTCCTGCATGCGTTGCAGTTCTTGCGCATACAGTGCGTCGAAGTTGACCGGCGACAGCATCAGGGCCGGGAACGAACCGCGGGTCACCAGGCTGTCCAGGGTCTCACGGGCGTACGGGAACAGGATGTTCGGGCAGAACGCACCCAGGGTGTGGCTCATCGAAGCTGCATCCAGGTTGGCGATCAGGAAGATACCGGCCTGCTGTACTTCAGCGATGAACGCCACTTCGTCACCGTTCTTGACGGTAACCGACAGGGTCAGCACCACCTCGTGGAAGTCGCCTTCCAGGGCTTTCTGCTTGGTGTTCAGGTCCAGCGCAACGCTCGGCTCCCAGCTCTGGCGGAAGATCTGCGGGCTTTTCGGGGCTTCGAACGACAGATCGCGCACGTAGATGCGCTGCAGGGAGAACTGTGGGCTGTTGTCTTCTGCAGCAGCGCCGTTGGTCTGTTGGTCAGTCATGGCAGATCCTTATCCTAATGTTTTTGAATGCAGTGCAAATCAGGCCGCCAGCAGCGCGTCGAGCTTGCCGGCGCGCTCCAGGGCATAGAGGTCATCGCATCCACCGACATGGGTGCTGCCGATCCAGATCTGCGGCACCGACGTACGGCCGGCCTTCTGGCTCATCTCGGCGCGCACCTGCGGTTTGCCGTCGACCTTGATTTCCTCGAAGGCCACGCCTTTGCTCTCAAGCAAGTACTTGGCGCGCATGCAGTAGGGGCAGTAGTCGCTGGAATAGACGATGACGGGCTTCATATCACTTCACCAGGGGCAGGTTATCGGCTTTCCAGCTGGAAACGCCACCGCTCAGTTTGGCAGCGGTGTAGCCAGCCTTGAGCAGTTCGCGGCAGTGGGTGCCGGACTGCTGGCCCATTGCGTCGACGACGATCAGGGTCTTCTCTTTGTGCTTGTCCAGCTCGCTCATGCGGGTGGCCAGCTTGTCCTGCGGAATGTTGATCGCACCGACGATGTGGCCGGCGGCATATTCCTTGGCAGTACGGATGTCGACGACCAGCCCCTTGTCGGCATTGACCAGGGCGGTCAGCTGGCCGTTGCTCAGGCTCTGGCCGCCACGGCGGATTTCATTGAGCAGCAGCAGGACCAGCAGAACAACGAAGATCGCAACCAGGATGTAGTGATCTGTCGCGAATTGAATCAGGTGAGCAACCATCAGCGGTGTTCCAGGCGATTGAAAATGCCGGCCAGTATACACAGCCCCCCAGTGCCACCAAAGCCCGACAGGCCGGCCGGAAAGGTACCTTCATGTTGCTACATCGGGCGCGCTGGTCAGGCAACAGGACGAATATTCGCCGCTGGTGGCGGATTTGCCCTAAAATGCGTGTCTTTATCATCTTTGAACAACCGTGAGTTTGATTGATGACGAGTACGCCCAAACCCCTGGTCCTGATCATCCTGGATGGCTTCGGCCACAGCGAAAGCCCCGAATACAACGCCATCTACGCCGCCAACACACCGGTCTATGACCGCCTGCGCGCCAGCCAGCCGCACGGCCTCATTTCCGGTTCGGGCATGGATGTCGGCCTGCCGGACGGGCAGATGGGCAACTCCGAAGTCGGTCACATGAATCTCGGCGCCGGCCGCGTCGTGTACCAGGACTTCACCCGGGTGACCAAGGCCATCCGTGACGGCGAATTCTTCGAAAACCCTGTGCTCACCGGCGCCGTGGACAAGGCCGCCAGTGCCGGCAAGGCCGTGCACATCCTCGGCCTGCTGTCCGATGGCGGCGTACACAGCCACCAGGACCACCTGGTGGCCATGGCCGAACTGGCCGCGCAGCGCGGTGCAGAAAAAATCTACCTGCACGCCTTCCTCGATGGCCGCGACACCCCGCCGCGCAGCGCGCAGTCGTCCATCGAACTGCTCGACGCCACCTTCGCCAAGCTGGGCAAGGGCCGCATCGCCAGCCTGATCGGCCGCTACTTCGCCATGGACCGCGACAACCGCTGGGACCGCGTCAGCGCTGCCTACAACCTGATCGTCGACAGCACTGCCGAATACACCGCCGACACCGCGCTGGCTGGCCTGGAAGCGGCCTACGCACGCGACGAGAGCGACGAGTTCGTCAAGGCCACGCGCGTTGGCGAAGCGGTCAAGGTCGAAGACGGCGATGCCGTGATCTTCATGAATTTCCGCGCCGACCGTGCCCGCGAGCTGTCGCGCGTGTTCGTCGAAGCCGACTTCAACGAATTCCCGCGTGCCCGCCTGCCAAAACTGGCGGCCTACATCGGCCTGACCCAGTACTCGGCCAAAATCCCGGCCCCTGCGGCCTTCGCCCCGGCCAGCCTGCACAACGTGCTGGGCGAGTACCTGGCGAAAAACGGCAAGACCCAGCTGCGCATCGCCGAAACCGAGAAATACGCTCACGTCACCTTCTTCTTCTCCGGCGGCCGCGAAGAGCCGTTCGAAGGCGAAGAACGCATCCTCATTCCATCGCCGAAGGTTGCTACCTACGACCTGCAGCCGGAGATGAGCGCACCGGAAGTGACCGACCGCATCGTCGAAGCCATCGAGCAGCAACGCTATGACGTGATCGTGGTCAACTACGCCAACGGCGACATGGTCGGCCACACGGGCGTGTTCGAGGCGGCTGTGAAAGCCGTCGAGGCCCTGGACGGCTGCGTCGGCCGCATCGTTGACGCGCTGGACAAGGTGGGCGGCGAAGCGCTGATCACCGCCGACCACGGCAACGTCGAGCAGATGGAAGACGAATGCACCGGCCAGGCGCACACCGCTCACACCACCGAGCCGGTGCCGTTCATCTATGTGGGCAAGCGCAACGTGAAAGTGCGTGATGGCGGCGTGCTGGCCGACGTGGCACCGACCATGCTGAAGCTACTGGGGCTTGAGAAGCCGGTGGAAATGACCGGCACCTCGATCCTGGTTGACGCCTGATTCGGTGGGTTGGGGCTGCAAAGCAGCCCCTTTGCACATGAATTCCGGACAAACGCCCCTCTGCACCCGCAGCGAGGCGTTTTTTTTGCCCGCCCGGGCGGGCATACTAGGCCAGTCTCCATCCTTGGTACGCCAAACCCCATGCTTCGCGCCCTGATTCTCCTAGCCCTGTCTTGCCTGCTCAGCCCGGCATTCGCCGATGAGCGTGCGCAGACCCAGCAGCAACTGGACGCCACCCGCCAGGACATTGCCGAGCTCAAGAAGACGCTGGGTAAGCTCCAGGAAGAAAAGGCCGGTGTGCAAAAGGACCTCAAAGCCACCGAGACCGACATCGGCAACCTCGAAAAACAGGTGGAGGCGCTGCAGCAAGAGCTAAAAAAGACCGAGGGCGATCTGGAGCGCCTTGATACCGAGAAAAAAAAACTCCAGAGCGCCCGCGTTGAACAACAACGGCTGATCGCCATCCAGGCCCGCTCGGCCTACCAGAACAACGGCCGCGAGGAATACCTCAAGCTGCTGCTCAACCAGCAGAACCCTGAGAAGTTCGCCCGCACCCTCACCTACTACGACTACATCAGCAAGGCGCGCCTGGAACAACTGCGCACCTTCAACGAGACCCTGCGCCAGCTGGGCAACGTCGAGCAGGAAATTGCCACCCAGCAGGAGCAGTTGCTGGCCCAGCGCGCCGACCTCGACAGCCGCCGCCAGGCCTTGGAAGCCGAGCGCGGCAAGCGCCAGCAGGTGCTGGCCAAGCTCAATGGCGACATGAAGGACCGCGACCAGAAGTTGCAGGCCCGCGAGCAGGACCAGGCCGACCTGTCCAAAGTCCTCAAGACCATCGAGGAAACCCTGGCCCGTCAGGCCCGCGAAGCCGAGGAGGCGCGCAAGAAAGCCTTGCTGGCCCAGCAGGAAGCGGAAAAACGCCGCCAGCAGGAAGCCCTGGCCGCCGCCGCCCGCGAACAGGCCAAGGAACCTGTGGAACCGCCCAAAAAGGCCCGTACCACCCTCGGGCCGATGGTTTCCAGCGATGGCGCCAACTACGGCGGCGCTTTTTCTGCCGCACGGGGCAAACTTCCATGGCCCGTCAATGGTCGACTGCTGGCACGCTTTGGTGATGCCCGCGGCAGCGATGCCCGTGCCAAATGGGACGGGGTGATGATCAGCGCCAACCCAGGCACCCAGGTACGTGCGGTGCACGGCGGGCGTGTAGTGTTCGCCGACTGGTTGCGCGGTGCGGGGCTTCTGGTCATTCTCGACCATGGCAACGGTTACCTGAGCCTGTACGGCCACAACCAGAGCCTGCTCAAGAGCGCCGGTGATATCGTCAAGGCCGGTGAAGCCATTTCCACCGTTGGCGACAGCGGCGGCCAGGACGCGGCAGGCTTGTACTTCGCCATCCGCCAGCAGGGCCGCCCGACCGACCCTTCGCAGTGGTGCCGGGGCTAGTCAAATTTCTACGGCGTAGCCTGAGTGCTGCGCCGATGCTCCCCAGGGAGCGCTTACAGGATCAGGAGTTCGTTCGACATGCTGCACTCGCCTCGTCTCACCCAGCTGGCCCTGTCCATCGCCCTGGCGGTCGGTGCGCCCCTGGCCATCGCTGCCGAGCCGGCCAAGGCCGCCGCAGTGCCTGCCACCGAGGTCACGGCCAAGGCGCCACTGCCGCTGGAAGAGCTGCGCACCTTCGCCGAGGTCATGGACCGCATCAAGGCGGCCTATGTAGAGCCAGTGGACGACAAGACCCTGCTGGAAAACGCCATCAAAGGCATGCTCAGCAACCTTGACCCGCACTCGGCCTACCTCGGCCCCGAGGACTTCCAGGAGCTGCAGGAAAGCACCAGCGGCGAGTTCGGCGGGCTGGGCATCGAAGTGGGCCAGGAAGACGGCTTCATCAAGGTGGTCTCGCCTATTGATGACACCCCGGCCTCCCGGGCTGGCGTGCAGGCCGGCGACCTGATCGTCAAGATCAACGGCGCCCCCACCCGCGGCCAGACCATGACCGAAGCGGTCGACAAGATGCGCGGCAAGGTTGGCGAAAAAATCACCCTGACCCTGGTGCGCGACGGCGGCAACCCGTTTGACGTGACCCTGGCCCGCGCGGTCATTCAGGTCAAGAGCGTGAAGAGCCAGCTGCTGGAAAACGACTACGGCTACATCCGTATCACCCAGTTCCAGGTCAAGACCGGCGACGAAGTGGGCAAGGCCCTGGCCAAGCTGCGCAAGGACAACGGCAAGAAGCTGCGCGGCGTTGTGCTGGACCTGCGCAACAACCCGGGCGGCGTACTGCAATCGGCGGTGGAAGTGGCCGACCACTTCCTGACCAAGGGCCTGATCGTCTACACCAAAGGCCGCATCGCCAACTCCGAACTGCGCTTCTCCGCCGACCCGGCGGACGCCAGCGAAGGCGTGCCACTGGTGGTGCTGATCAACGGCGGCAGTGCCTCGGCCTCCGAGATTGTCGCCGGCGCCCTGCAGGACCAGAAACGCGCTGTGCTGATGGGTACCGACAGCTTTGGCAAAGGCTCGGTGCAGACCGTGTTGCCGCTGGCCAACGACCGCGCCCTGAAGCTCACCACCGCGCTGTACTTCACCCCCAATGGCCGCTCGATCCAGGCCCAGGGCATCGTCCCCGATATCGAAGTGCGCCCGGCCAAGCTCACCGCCGAAGTCGACACCGACAATTTCAAGGAAGCCGACCTGCAGGGCCACCTGGGCAACGGCAACGGCGGCGCCGACCGCCCCACCGGCAGCAGCAAGCGCAAAGAGCGCCCACAGGATGACGACTTCCAGTTGAGCCAGGCGCTGAGCCTGCTCAAAGGGCTGAACATCACCTCAGGCAAGTGATTCACCCTATGCGGTATCTGCTGTGTCTGTTGTTCTGCCTGTTGGCCGGGATCGCGCAAGCGGCACCGGCCAACAAGGCCTACATGAGCATCATCATCGACGACCTGGGCCAGAGCACCGAGCGGGACAGCCGCACCCTCGCCCTGCCCGGCCCGGTGACCATGGCGATCATGCCCGACACCCCGCATGCCAGCGATTTCGCTCGTCAGGCACACAAAGCTGGCAAGACGGTGATCCTGCACATGCCGATGGACCCTGCGACCGGTCCCTATGCCTGGCATCCCGAGTTGCCGCTGCCGGTCCTGGCCAGCAGGTTGGATGCAGCCTTGGCCAAGGTGCCATTCGCCGCCGGCATCAACAACCACATGGGCAGCCGGATGACCGCACAGCGTGATGCCATGACCTGGTTGATGGGTGAGTTGCAACAACGTCACCTGTTCTTCGTCGACAGCCGCACCAGCGCGGCCACCGTAGCGGCTGCCGAAGCCCAGCGCATCGGCCTGGCCCACGTTTCGCGTGATGTGTTCCTCGACGATGTGCGCACTACCGAGGCCATCAGCGGGCAGTTGCAGCAAGGCATCGCCCTGGCGCGCAAGCAGGGTTCGGCTGTGTTGATCGGGCACCCTTATCCTCAGACTCTCGATGTGCTGGAGCGGGCACTGCCACAGCTCAGAGGCCAAGGCATCGAACTGATCAAGCTCAGCCAGATGATTGCCCTGCGAAGCAACCAAGCGATGCCTGGGCATGGCAAGAATGGCCGCTACACCAATCGCTGAGAAGCAGGGGCTACAACGCGGCCCAATAAAAAACCCGCTCAGGTGAGCGGGTTTTCTTTTACCTCAACAGCCATCAGCTATACACACGCCCCAACAGCTGGCGGTGGCTTTCGAACTGGTCCAGCACATCACGCACGATCTGCTCCGGCGCAAAGCCCATCAGGTCGTACTCCTGGCTGCCGTCGTGCAAATACACCTCGGCACGGTAGAAGCGCTGGCGCACTTCCGGCTCGCCTTCCACCGGCGCCTCGCTCGGCGCGGCCATGTAGCCGTCCAGGCTGACTTCGTAAACGAACGGGTTACCCTCGTCCATCATCACCCGCAGGCCCATCATGTTGCGCGACTGGCCAACACGGGTTTCCACTTCGAAGCCCAGGGTTTGCAGCTGCGCGGCCGCTTCTTTCAGCGCCGGGCTAACCTGCTTGTCCATGAAGCGCTGCACCACGGCCTGGGTCGGCTGCAGTTCCAGCTGGGTGAGGCGCTCGCTGAAGCCGCGACGGCCACGGGCGGCCAGCTCGGCGCGCTCGCTTTCCACCGCCACGTCCTGCTTCATGGCCTTGTACAGGCCGAACATGAACAGCACCAGCACCACCGAGAACGGCAGGCCCGCCAGCACCACCATGGTCTGCATGGCTTCGAAGTTACCGGCAAACAGCAGGCCGATGGTGACCAGGGTGATAACCACCGACCAGAACACCACCATCCAGTGCGGGGCGTCTTCGTCGACCTTGCCGCCTTTGCACGACAAGTTGGCCATCATGACCGCGCCGGAGTCGGCCGGGGTGAGGAACAGCACGAAGCCCACGAACACCGCTACACCGATCACGATCTTGGCCGCCGGGAAGTATTCCAGCAGCTGGTAGATCGACATTGACGGTTGTTCCAGCGCGGTCTTGCCCAGCTCCACGGCGCCCTGGTTGATCACCAGGTCCAGCGCGGTGTTGCCGAAGATCGACAGCCAGGCCAGGGTAAAGCCCAGCGGGATCAGCAGCACGCCCATCACCAGTTGGCGCACGGTGCGGCCCTTGGAGATACGGGCAATGAACATGCCGACGAACGGGCCCCAGGAAATCCACCAGGCCCAGTAGAACACGGTCCACAGGCCCAGCCAGCGCTCGGACTTGCCCGCCTCGCCTTCATACACATACAGGTCGAAGGTTTTCAGCACGATGCCGTTCAGGTAGTCACCGATGTTCTGCACGAAACCGTTGAGCAGGTGCAGTGTTTCACCACCCAGCAGTACGAAGATCAGCAGGCCGCTGAACAGCATGATGTTCAGGTTGGACAGGCGGCGAATGCCGTTCTCCACACCCGACACCGCCGCCACGGTGGCCACACCGGCCATGACCAGGATCACCACCAGCAGGTTGGTCTTGCTGTGGTCCATGCCGAACAGGTATTCCAGGCCGGAGGACACCTGCATCGACCCGATCCCCAGGTTGGTCACCAGGCCCAGCAGGGTCACGAACATGCCGAAGATGTCCACGGCGTTGCCGGCAGCACCCTTGACCCAACGCTCACCCACCAGCGGGTACAGCGCCGAGCGCAGTGCCAGCGGCTGGTTGTGGCGGTAGGCGAAGTAACCCACGGCCAGGCCAACCAGGGCATAGATCGCCCAGCCGTGCAGGCCCCAGTGCAGGAAGGTAAGTTGCAGGCCCTGGCGCGCAGCTTCGAGGCTGGCTGGGGTGCCTTCCGGTGGGTTGAAGTAGTGGTCCAGCGGTTCGGACGCGCCGAAGTACAGCAGCGAAATACCGATACCGGACGAGAACAGCATGCCGGCCCAGGCGCCGTAGCTGAAGTCCGGCTGGTCGTCCTTGCCCCCCAGCTTGAGGCTGCCGTAGTCGGAGAAGGCCAGGTAGACGACAAACAGCAGGTAACCGCAGATCACCAGCATGTAGTACCAGCCAAAGGTGCGCGTCAGCCATTTCTGGGCCACGCCCAGCACCTGGCCGGCGGTTTCGGGTACAGCGATCAGCAAGGCAGTCAGAACAAGGATCATCAGCGCGGAGGTGAAGAACACCACGCGGTTGACCCGTACCCTCTCGGCGGGGGGCTTGGTAAGTGAGGCAGAACTCATTGCACGAATGCTCCGGGCAGTGCGGCTGTGGAGGCTAATCAGTCTTTCCCGAGCAATTGGTGGAATATCCCCACTGCATCAGGTGTTATAAAAGCACCCTGGAAACCGTGATCCCGAATCGATACGTTGCAAAAAAACAGACAGGTGGCCTGCTGAAAAAGCCACACCTCGGCAGAGGTGCGCGCATTCGTCACAGATCACCCCGCCCGCTCCAAGGGCCTGTCGCAGGGCCAGTGACCGTACGGCAGAATCTGCATTTCGCATCGCTCATGCCCGTCAACGCCTTGTATTCCGGGGGTTACGCGATTTCCTGGGGTGTCAACTCGTGCCTTCTCGACCGCCTGAAAAACTGTCAATGGCACAAATTGTCGCAGAGCTTATTCTTTATTGATTGAACGTTCAATCAAAACAAAATAGACTGGCCTTCGCCGAGTCAGCCGCCCGTCGTCTGCTCGCAGGCCTGAGGAGATAGCAAGATGCCCAAGGTCGGTATGCAACCCATCCGCCGCCAGCAGTTGATCGAAGCCACGTTACAGGCGGTCGATCAGGTCGGTCTGGGGGACGCCAGCATTGCGCTGATTGCCCGTTTGGCCGGTGTGTCGAACGGCATCATCAGTCACTACTTTCGGGACAAGAACGGCCTGATTGCAGCGACGATGGGCTACATCATGAACATGCTCAACGAAGGTGTTCGAGCACGTCGCCAGGCCCTGAAGGACGACAGCCCGCGCGCCCACCTGAAAGTGATCATCGAGGGCAACTTCGATGCCAGCCAGGTGAACGGCCCGGCAATGAAAACCTGGTTGGCCTTCTGGGCTTCCAGCATGCACCAGCCCGATTTGCACAGGTTGCAGCGGATCAACGACCACCGCTTGTATTCCAACCTGTGCTGCCAGTTCCGCCGCGCCTTGCCGCTCTACCATGCGCGCAAGGCAGCCCGCGGCCTGGCAGCTTTGATCGATGGCCTGTGGCTGCGTGGCGCCCTGTCGGGTGATGCATTCGACACCGACCAGGCGATACGGATTGCTTACGAATACATGGATCTACAACTGGCTAAACAGCACACCCTGGGTACAAACGACCAGGCCGCTGAACAACCGCGCACGGCCCTTGCCAACCCGGCTGGAGCGTGACGCGCAAGCCAAACCACACACTGCACTTGCGAGGACACTATGGCCCGTTTCGGAACGCAAAAACTCTACATTGATGGCGCTTACGTCGACGCTGGCAGCGATGCCACCTTCGAAGCCATCAACCCGGCCACCGGCGAAGTCCTCGCCCACGTACAGCGTGCCACCCAGGCTGACGTCGAGAAGGCTGTGGAAAGCGCCGAGCGCGGCCAGAAAGTCTGGGCAGCGATGACTGCCATGCAGCGTTCGCGCATCCTGCGCCGCGCCGTCGACATCCTGCGCGAGCGCAACGACGAGCTGGCCATGCTGGAAACCCTGGACACCGGCAAGTCGTACTCCGAAACCCGCTACGTCGACATCGTCACCGGCGCCGACGTGCTGGAATACTACGCAGGCCTGGTACCGGCCATCGAAGGCGAGCAGATCCCGCTGCGCGAATCGTCCTTCGTCTACACCCGTCGCGAGCCGCTGGGCGTCACCGTGGGTATCGGTGCCTGGAACTACCCGATCCAGATCGCCCTGTGGAAGTCCGCCCCGGCCTTGGCCGCTGGCAACGCGATGATCTTCAAGCCGTCGGAAGTCACCTCGCTGACCACCCTGAAACTGGCCGAGATCTACACCGAGGCCGGCCTGCCAAACGGCGTGTTCAACGTCCTGACCGGCAGCGGCCGCGAAGTCGGCACCTGGCTGACCGAGCACCCACGCATTGAAAAAGTGTCCTTCACCGGCGGCACCACCACCGGCAAGAAGGTCATGGCCAGCGCCTCCAGCTCGTCGCTGAAGGAAGTGACCATGGAACTGGGCGGCAAGTCGCCCCTGATCATCTGCGCCGACGCCGACCTGGACAAGGCTGCCGACATCGCCATGATGGCCAACTTCTACAGCTCGGGCCAAGTGTGCACCAACGGCACCCGCGTGTTCATCCCTGCCGAGATGAAAGCGGCTTTCGAAGCCAAGATCGCCGAGCGCGTTGCCCGCATTCGTGTTGGCAACCCAGAAGACGAAAACACCAACTTCGGCCCGCTGGTCAGCTTCCCGCACATGGAAAACGTGCTGGGCTACATCGCCAAGGGTAAAGAAGAAGGTGCCCGCGTGCTGTGCGGCGGCGAACGTCTGACTGCCGGTGACTTCGCCAAGGGCGCCTTCGTGGCCCCGACCGTGTTCACCGACTGCACCGACGACATGACCATCGTCAAGGAAGAAATCTTCGGCCCGGTGATGAGCATCCTCACCTACGAAACCGAAGAAGAAGTGATCCGTCGTGCCAACGACACCGAGTACGGCCTGGCCGCCGGTGTGTGCACCAACGACATCACCCGCGCCCACCGCATCATCCACAAGCTGGAAGCCGGTATCTGCTGGATCAACGCCTGGGGCGAATCGCCGGCCGAAATGCCGGTCGGTGGCTACAAGCAGTCGGGCGTCGGCCGTGAGAACGGCGTCAGCTCGCTGGCTCAATACACCCGCATCAAGTCGGTCCAGGTCGAGTTGGGCGGCTACAACTCGGTCTTCTAAGGCCCAGTCCAGCCACGCCCGTGCCGCTGCGCACGGGCGTTCCCGCTCCCTGATCACCGCCAACACGAGGGTACTTTCATGTCCCAAGAATTCGATTACATCATCGTCGGCGCAGGCTCCGCCGGTAACACCCTGGCGACCCGCCTGACCGAAGACGCCGGCGTTACCGTACTGCTGCTGGAAGCCGGTGGCCCCGACTACCGCTTCGACTTCCGCACCCAGATGCCAGCCGCACTGGCTTTCCCGCTGCAGGGCCGCCGCTACAACTGGGCCTACGAGACCGACCCGGAGCCGTACATGGACGGCCGCCGCATGGAATGTGGCCGCGGCAAGGGCCTGGGCGGCTCGTCGCTGATCAACGGCATGTGCTACATCCGCGGTAACGCCATGGACTTCGACGGCTGGGCAGAACTGCCAGGCCTGGAAGACTGGACCTACCTGGACTGCCTGCCGTACTTCCGTAAAGCCGAAACCCGCGACATCGGCCCGAACGACTATCACGGCGGCGAAGGCCCGGTCAGCGTGACCACGCCAAAAGCGGGCAACAACCCGCTGTTCCACGCCATGATCGAAGCCGGCGTGCAGGCCGGTTACCCGCGCACCGAAGACCTCAACGGCTACCAGCAGGAAGGCTTCGGTCCCATGGACCGTACCGTGACCAAGAACGGCCGCCGTTCCAGCACCGCCCGTGGCTACCTGGACCAGGCCAAGAAGCGCCCGAACCTGACCATCGTCACCCACGCCCTGAGTGACCGCGTGCTGTTCGACGGCAAGCGCGCCGTTGGCGTGACCTACCTGGTCGGCGACAGCGAAGAGCGCGTTGAAGCCCGTGCGCGCAAGGAAGTGATCGTCAGCTCCGGCGCCATCGCTTCGCCGCAACTGCTGCAACGTTCCGGCGTCGGCCCGCGTGCCCTGCTGGAAAGCCTCGACATCCCGGTAGTGCACGACCTGCCGGGCGTTGGCGAAAACCTGCAGGACCACCTGGAGCTATACCTGCAGTACGCCTGCACCCAGCCGGTGTCGCTGTACCCCTCGCTGCTGTGGTGGAACCAGCCGGCCATCGGTGCCGAGTGGATGTTCAACGGCACCGGCATCGGCGCCAGCAACCAGTTCGAGGCTGGCGGTTTCATCCGTACCCGCCCTGAATTCAAATGGCCGAACATTCAGTACCACTTCCTGCCAGTGGCCATTAACTACAACGGCTCCAATGGCGTGAAGGAACATGGTTTCCAGGCGCACATGGGTTCCATGCGCTCCCCTGCCCGCGGCCGCATCCAGGTCAAATCGAAGGACCCGCGCCAACACCCGAGCATCCTGTTCAATTACATGTCCACCGAGCAGGACTGGCAGGAATTCCGTGACGGCATCCGCCTGACCCGTGAAATCATGGCCCAGCCGGCGCTGGACCCGTACCGTGGCCGCGAAATCAGCCCGGGCGCCCACGTGCAAACCGACGAAGAACTGGACAAGTTCATCCGCGAGCACGCCGAAACTGCCTTCCACCCGTCCTGCTCGTGCAAGATGGGCACCGATGACATGGCAGTGGTCGACGGCGAAGGCCGTGTGCACGGCATGAAGGGCCTGCGCGTGGTCGATGCGTCGATCATGCCGCTGATCATCACCGGCAACCTCAACGCCACCACGATCATGATCGCCGAGAAAATCTCGGACAAGATCCGTGGACGCAAGCCGCTGCCGCGCAGCACCGCCAAATACTACGTGGCGGGCGATGCACCGGTGAAGGGCAAGCCGATGCGTGAAGTGAAGCAAGGCTGACAGCAGTACTAATGGGGCTGCTTTGCAGCCCCAAATCACTTGATTGGCTGACATCAAAGATGTGTCACGTCGGTACCGCAAAAAACGTACGCATCAACCCGTCATCCTCCACACCCAACCGTTCAGCCATCACCTGACGGTCGAACAAGGCCCCCGTGCGCATCTCACGCACCCTCGCCCCCTCCGGCGCCCGCGCCAGTGCCTTCAGGCATACTTCCATGAAGCGATGATTGCCTCCCTTCACCGGCGTCAGCTTTTCAACCTGCAAATAACGCCCCGGCATCATCAGCGACTCCGCCTCGTCCGGACGCCTTGAGAACGGCCCGATCGGCATTGCCTGCACGTTCTCACCCGGCTCCAGCACATACACCAACGCATTGTCGCCAAAAGCCCCCTTGCCGCTCGCCTGGGTCTGCGGGTCGTTGAACACCTCCCACAGGGCATAAGGGTTTTCTGTGAACGACGTGAAATCGCTGGTCACCAACACGTCGCCCACTGCAAGGGCACCCTCGCCTGTCGTCGGTATGCCAGAACCACGCAGGCCGGACGCCGCACGGTACAGCCGCACTTGATTGTTCACGCCTAATTGCCCAAGCGCATGTGCAAGGTCGTGGCTGCGCTGGATGCTCTCTGCACGCGAGCCTTCCAAAGGCAAACCTTGCCACAAGTTGTTGTAGCGCTCCGGCGAGCTGGTGTATTCGGCAATGGCGGCCGAGCCAAAGCCATGCTCATCGCGGTAAACCGGGTAGGGCTCACTGAAAGCATCGAGATAAGCACCGCCGGCACCCACGCTGTCGAGATCGGCCCAAGGCACCGCTCCAAGCAAAGCGGCCTGGCGAGCCAAGGCCTGATCCGACATGGCCAGCAACTCGTCTGCAGCCGGTGCCATGTAGCGCGCCCAGTCCACCTTGGCAACGACGGTTTGCGCCTGGCCTTCCACGCGTGGCGGCAGGCGGGCATCGGTGAACAACTCACTGGCACGCAGCATTGCCGCATCGAGCAGAATGAACAGCACATCCACAACCACCGCCCACCAGGCAGCCGTGCGCCAGGCCGCCTTGCCATTGAGGGCACGGTCCAGGTGCAGGGCCAGGCTCGCAGTGCCAAGCCCGAGCGACGTCAGGATCACCGGCCAACCCACTGGCGCCATCGGCGCAATCAACATGCTTGCAGCCTGCAACCCAGCCAGCCATTCGGCCTTGCGCAGCTGTGCATTGGTGGTCAGCCGTTGGTGGGCCTCATGGACCAGCGCATCCATGAACATCTCACGAACACGAATGAACAGGTCACCCACAACAGCTTGCCGCTGCGTGTCATTCGAAAAAGCATGCGCTGCAATCCAGGCCTGTAACGCCTGGCGGCCGCCAAATACCAGCAGCACATCCTGCGCAGCGGGTAGAAAAGCGCACGCTCTACCGGTCTTGAGCGTGTACAGGAACAGTGGCTTGGCATCAGGGGCATGGCCGGACAGCGCACACCAGCCACCCCGGGCATTTGCAGGGTAATCCTCGCGCAAGGCTTTCAGGCTACTCGGCAGCTTCGTCACACGGAGTGTTGCCGCCAGCAGTTCACGCCGCTCAGGTTCGCTCAGCACGGATTGACCGACAGCGGCAAGAAAGCGAGCGCGGGCCAGTACGCAGTAATCTTCGCCACGCTGCGCCCGAAACCGGTTCAACGCCTCGGTGTAGCGCCCCGCAAAATCCATTTGCCAGAACGCCTTTAGCATCGCCTGCGGGTCGAGCCGCACTTCGTTACGCTCGTCATAATCGCTATGGCTGGCATCCACCCGGTAGAAACCGCCGTAGACACTCAACTCATCGGCAGCAGTCTGCTGCTGAGGGCTGAAGCGTTGGATAACCAGCTCGGTCAGGCTCAGCGACCGCCGCGGCGGCCCACGGTGGCGCCAGCCGGTGTAGCTGCGGGAGCTGTTGGCCGTTGACTTGAATTCATGCCAGTAGAGCGTGTCCGGGTCCAGCCAGTATCCCAGCTGGTGGCGCAGCACATGGCCCGCCGCCTCGCGCGCCATGCCGTGCAGATCTGGAAATTGCCCGAGCAGGCGCTGGGCCACCTGGGCAAGAGGGAGACGTTGTTTATCGTTCATGTTACTCGGCTGCCTGACTGTGGGGGTCACCACTACATCCGCAAGCCGTAACTACAGTGCGGTATCGCTTTACAGCCCGCATCAGCCTCAGGTTAGAATCGATTGGCACGCGACCTGCTAGCTTTTGCTGAAAAATCCGCTACCACGTCCCTTCCCCCGCTGTTTCGGAGTACCTGCCTTTGGATGCAAGCACCATCAATAGCCTGTTCCTGATCGGCGCATTGCTGGTGGGTGCAAGTATCCTGGTCAGCTCGCTGTCGTCGCGCCTGGGCATCCCTATCCTGGTCATCATCCTCGCCGTCGGCATGGTCGCCGGTGTGGATGGTGGCGGCATCATCTTCAACAACTACCCCACCGCCTACCTGGTGGGCAACCTGGCACTGGCAGTGATCCTGCTCGACGGTGGCCTGCGCACACGGGTGGCAAGCTTTCGCGTGGCACTGTGGCCGGCGCTGTCGCTGGCCACGGTCGGGGTAATGATCACCACCGCCCTCACCGGCTTGGTCGCCGCCTGGCTGTTCAACCTCAGCCTGATCCAGGGCCTGCTGATCGGCGCCATCGTCGGCTCTACCGACGCTGCGGCGGTGTTCTCGCTGCTGGGCGGCAAAGGCCTGAACGAGCGGGTTACCGCTACGCTGGAAATCGAGTCGGGCAGCAACGACCCGATGGCGGTGTTCCTCACTGTCACCCTGATCGACATGATCGCCAGCGGCCAGACTGGCCTGCACTGGAGCCTGCTGGGCCATCTACTGCGCGAATTCGGCATCGGCGGCCTGTTGGGGCTGGGCGGTGGCTGGCTGATGCTGCAACTGGTCAACCGCATCAACCTGGCCGGCGGCCTGTACCCCATCCTGGTGGTGGCCGGTGGCCTGGTGGTGTTCTCGCTGACCAACGCCCTGCACGGCAGTGGCTTCCTCGCCGTGTACCTGTGCGGCCTGGTGCTGGGCAACAAGCCGATCCGCAGCCGCCACGGCATCCTGCACATGCTCGACGGCATGGCCTGGCTGGCCCAGATCGGCATGTTCCTGGTGCTGGGGCTGCTGGTCACCCCGCACGACCTGCTGCCTATCGCCCTGCCGGCGCTGGGCCTGGCGCTGTGGATGATCTTGGTGGCGCGGCCGCTGTCGGTGGTCGCCGCCTTGCTGCCCTTCAAGGCCTTCCATGGCCGCGAGAAAGGCTTCATTTCCTGGGTCGGCCTGCGCGGCGCGGTACCGATCATTCTGGCGGTGTTCCCGCTGATGGCCGGCCTGCCGGACGCCCAGCTGTTCTTCAACCTGGCGTTCTTCATCGTGCTGGTGTCGCTGCTGGTGCAAGGCACCAGCCTGCCGTGGATGGCCAAGCTGCTGAAAGTGACCGTACCGCCAGACCCGGCACCGATTTCCCGCTCTGCCCTGGAAGTGCACATCACCAGCGAGTGGGAGCTGTTCGTGTACCGCCTGGGTGCCGAAAAATGGTGCATCGGCGCCGCCCTGCGCGAGCTGAAAATGCCCGAAGGCACGCGGATCGCCGCCCTGTTCCGTAACGAGCAACTGCTGCACCCGTCGGGCAGTACAGTGCTGGAAGTAGGCGACATGCTCTGCGTGATCGGCCACGAGCACAACCTGCCGGCCCTGGGCAAGCTGTTCAGCCAGGCGCCACAGCGTGGCCTGGACCTGCGCTTCTTCGGCGATTTCGTGCTCGAAGGCGATGCCGAACTGGGCGCAGTGGCAGCGTTGTACGGCCTGAAACTCGATGGCCTGGACGCGAGAATGCCGTTGGCGCAGTTCATCCGACAGAAGGTCGGAGGCGCTCCAGTAGTAGGTGACCAGGTCGAATGGCATGGCACGATCTGGACCGTGGCGACCATGGACGGGAACAAGATCCAGAAAGTGGGCGTCAGATTCCCCGAAGGAACGCGACCCGGACCAGGATTGTTCCTCTAAACTTCGTTTCTGCCGGATCCACAAGTAGTCTGCCTATGTCCCTGCGCGTGTACCTTCGCACAGCCCTGCTCGGGCTGTGCCTGTCCCTTTCCTTTGCGGCTACTGCCGCAGAGGCCCCGACCACCGCCAGCATCCAGAACAGCCTCGACAAGATCGCTGAGCGCAAGCTGCCTGAGGCCGACCAGAAGGCCCTGCAGCAGGTGCTCGAACAGACCTTGAGCCAGCTGGCCAGCAAGGAAGACAGCGAGAAGAAGCTTGCCGCGCTGAAGCAGCAGCTGGCCGGGGCCCCGAAAGAAACCAGCGACAGCCAGAAAGAGCTCGCCAGGCTCAAGGAAAGCAAGCCCCAGCCCGTCGCCCAGCGGTATGCCACGCTGAGCGTGCCGCAGCTTGAGCAGATGCTCAGCGAGCGCAACACCCAACAGGGCGAGCTGCAAAAGGCGCTGTCCGAAGCCAACAGCCTGATCATCAATTCTCAAACCCGCCCGGAACGCGCCCAGGCCGAAATCAGCAACAGCCAGGCCCGTACCCAGCAGATCAACAACATCCTGAAAACCGGCAAAGACGGCGGCAAATCCATCAACGCCGACCAGCGCAACCAGCTCAATGCCGAGCTGGCCTCGCTCAATGCGCTGACCCTGCTGCGCCGCCAGGAGCTGGCCGGCAACAGCCTGCTGCAAGACCTGGGGAACGCCCGCCACGACCTGCTGATCGAACGCGCTACGCGCCTGGAGCAGGAAATCCAGGACCTGCAGACCCTGATCAACGACAAGCGCCTGGCCCAGTCTCAGGAGGCGGTTACCCAGCAGTCCATCGAAGCCCAGAAGGCCGGCGGCAGCAGCCTGCTGGCCACCGAAAGCGCGCTTAACCTCAAGCTTTCCGACTACCTGCTGAAAAGTACCGACCGCCTGAACGAACTGACCCAGCAGAACCTGCGCACCAAACAGCAACTGGACAGCCTGACCCAGGCCGACCAGGCACTGGACGAGCAGATCAACGTGCTCAAGGGCAGCCTGTTGCTGTCCAAGATCCTCTACAAGCAGAAGCAGACCCTGCCGCACCTGAAGGTCGACCGCGACCTGGCCGACCAGATCGCCGACACCCGCCTGTACCAGTTCGAGGTCAACCAGCAGCGCGAGCAAATGAGCAGCCCGGTCACCTACGTCGACAAGCTGCTGGCTGCCCAACCGCAGGAAGAGGTGACGCCTCAACTGCGCAAGGCCCTGCTGGAAGTGGCCATCAACCGTAGCGACCTGCTGGAGCGGTTGAACCGCGAGCTGTCGGCGCTGCTGAACGAATCGATCACCCTGCAGCTCAATCAGAAGCAGTTGCTGGGCACCGCGCAGAGCCTGCGCACCACCCTCGACGAGCAGATGTTCTGGATCCCCAGCAACAAGCCGCTGGACTGGGACTGGCTGAGCTATGTGCCAGAGCGCCTGGCCGACCAGGTAGCCAACCTGCCGTGGGGCTCGGGCCTGAAAGAACTGGCCGACGGCCTCAGCCAGCGCCCGCTGCTGTTCCTGCCATTGCTGCTGGTGATTGGCGCCTTGCTGTGGCGGCGCAAGTACCTGTACCAACGGCTGGGCAAGGTGCACCAGGACATCGGCCACTTCCGCCGTGACAGCCAGTGGCACACGCCCCAGGCAATCCTCATCAATATCCTGCTGGCAATGCCGGTCAGCCTTGGCCTGGCGCTGTGCAGCTACGCCCTGCAGATCGACGCCCGCGGGCAGAACGCCAACCTGGGCGCCGCCCTCTGGCAACTGGCCCAGGCCTGGCTGGTGTTCTACACCGCCTACCGCATCCTCGCCCCCGGTGGCGTGGCCGAAATCCACTTCCGCTGGCACAAGCCGCAGGTCGAATTCCTGCGCGGCTGGGTACGCCGCCTGGGCACCGTGGTGCTGGCGCTGGTCGGTGTGGTGGCGGTGGCCGAGCACCAGCCCTCGGCGCTGGCCGACGACGTGCTGGGGATCGGCGTGGTGCTGACGTGCTACGCACTGATGGCCTGGCTGCTCAGCCGCCTGCTGCTCAGCAGCCCGGCACACCGCGACACTTCACTGTTCCGCAAGGCAGTGGGCGTGGCCTTCACCGCCCTGCCCATCGCCCTGTTCGTCGCCGTGTGCTTCGGCTACTACTACACCGCGCTGAAACTCACCGACCGGCTGATCTACACCCTGTACCTGCTGCTGTTCTGGCTGGTGATCGAGGCTGCATTCGTGCGTGGCCTGTCGGTCGCGGCACGGCGCCTGGCCTACCAGCGGGCGCTGAGCAAGCGGGCGGCGGCCAAGGAAGGGCTGGATGGCGAAGTCATTACCGAAGAGCCGACGCTGGACATCGAGCAGGTCAACCAGCAATCGCTGCGCCTGATTCGCCTGGCCCTGCTCGGCGGCTTCATCGCCGGCCTGTACTGGGTGTGGGCAGACCTGATTTCAGTGTTCGCCTACCTCAACAACTTCGTCCTCTACGAATACACCAGCGGCACCGGCGCCGCCGCCAGCATGGTACCGATCAGCCTTGGCGACCTGCTGGGTGCGCTGGTGATCGTCGGTATCACCTTCGCCCTGGCCGGCAACTTGCCGGGCCTGCTGGAAGTGCTGGTGCTGTCACGCCTGAACCTGGCCCAGGGCAGCGCCTACGCCACCACCACGCTGTTGTCGTACACCATCGTCGGCGTCGGTATCGTCAGCACCCTGTCCACCCTGGGGGTGAGCTGGGACAAGCTGCAATGGCTGGTGGCTGCACTGTCGGTGGGCCTGGGCTTCGGCATGCAGGAAATCTTCGCCAACTTCATCTCTGGCATCATGATCCTGTTCGAGCGCCCGGTGCGCATTGGCGACACCATCACCATCGGCAACCTGTCCGGCACGGTCAGCAAGATCCGCATCCGCGCCACCACCATCACCGACTTCGACCGCAAGGACATCATCGTCCCCAACAAGACCTTCATCACCGGCCAGCTGATCAACTGGTCGCTGACCGACACGGTTACCCGGGTGACGCTGAAACTGGGCATCGACTACGGCTCCGACCTGGACCTGGTACGTGACCTGCTGCTCAAAGGTGCGCATGAGAACCCACGGGTGCTCAAGGACCCTGAACCGATCGTGTACTTCCTCAACTTCGGCGAAAGCTCGCTGGACCACGAACTGCGGATGCACGTACGCGACCTGGGCGACCGCAACCCGACGCTGGACGAGATCAACCGCTACATCAGCCGCGAGTTCAAGGCGCACAACATCAAGATCTCGGTGCGCCAGGTCGAGGTATTCCTGATGGACCCCAACGGCGGCAAACAGCAGTTGATTCCGATGGAGCTGCCCAAACCGGATGGCACTGCACCGGCCTGAGTGGGCTCGAATGCTTTATTCTGTGCTGAATCTCAGGAGCAGCCCGTGAAAGCCCTCGACCAACTCACCTTCGACAACCGCTTCGCCCGCCTGGGCGATGCGTTCTCTACCCAGGTCCTGCCAGAACCCATCGCAGACCCGCGCCTGGTCGTTGCGAGCGAGTCGGCCATGGCGCTGCTCGACCTCGACCCCGCCCAGGCCGACCTACCAGTGTTCGCCGAGCTGTTCAGCGGCCACAAACTGTGGGAAGAAGCCGACCCACGCGCGATGGTGTATTCCGGCCACCAGTTCGGCTCCTACAACCCGCGCCTGGGCGATGGCCGTGGCCTGCTGTTGGCTGAAGTGCTCAACGACAAAGGCGAACACTGGGACCTGCACCTGAAGGGGGCCGGCCAGACCCCGTATTCGCGCATGGGCGACGGCCGCGCTGTGCTGCGCTCGTCGATCCGCGAGTTTCTGGCCTCCGAAGCCCTGCACGCCCTCGGCATTGCCACCAGCCGTGCGCTGTGCGTGGTCGGCTCCAGTACCCCGGTCTGGCGCGAAACCCGCGAAAGCGCTGCCATGCTCACCCGCCTGGCGCAGAGCCATGTGCGCTTCGGCCATTTCGAATACTTCTACTACACCAAACAGCCCGAGCAGCAGCGCGTGCTGATCGATCATGTACTGCAGCAGCACTACCCTGAATGCCAGGATGCCGAGCAACCGTACCTGGCCATGTTCCGCACCATCGTCGAGCGCAATGCCGAACTGATCGCCCGCTGGCAGGCCTATGGTTTCTGCCACGGGGTGATGAACACCGACAATATGTCGATCCTGGGCATCACCTTCGACTTCGGCCCCTACGCCTTCCTCGATGACTTCGACGCCAACTTCATCTGCAACCACTCCGACGACCGTGGCCGCTACAGCTACGCCAACCAGGTGCCCATCGCCCACTGGAACCTCAGCGCGCTGGCACAGGCCCTGACCACGGTGATCGAGGTGGAGCCCCTGAAGGAGGCACTGGGGCTTTTCTTGCCTCTGTACCAGGCCCATTATCTGGACCTCATGCGCCGCCGCCTGGGCCTGACCACTGCCGAGGATGACGACATGGCGCTGGTCGAGCGCCTGCTGCAGTGCATGCAGCGGGGTGGTGTGGACTACAGCCTGTTCTTCAGAAAGCTGGGTGAACAGCCGGTTGCCGAGGCGCTGAACCTAGTGCGCGATGATTTTATCGACCTGGCCGCTTTCGATGCCTGGGGCGCAGATTATCTGGCCCGCTGTGAGCGTGAACCCGGTAATGCCGAAGGGCGCCGTGAACGGATGCATGCGGTGAACCCGCTGTATGTGCTGCGC
The DNA here is from genome assembly GCF_900176445.1 of Pseudomonas sp. URIL14HWK12:I5. NCBI lineage: Bacteria > Pseudomonadati > Pseudomonadota > Gammaproteobacteria > Pseudomonadales > Pseudomonadaceae > Pseudomonas > Pseudomonas sp. URIL14HWK12:I5. The sequence goes on along the minus strand of NZ_FWXQ01000001.1, from coordinate 491,755 downwards.
AATTATCTGGCCCAAAGAGCCATCGAAGCGGCCGAAGCGGGGGATTACAGTGAAGTGCGGCGGTTGCATCAGGTGCTGACCAGGCCGTTCGAGGAACAAGCCGGCATGCAAGCCTACGCTGAGCGACCGCCGGAATGGGGCAAGCATCTGGAAATCAGCTGCTCTTCTTGATTGATGATTGCTCAGCCGGCGATAGGGCCCGCAAAAACAATACAAGGAATTGATATGTCCGACCCACTGGTAATCCCCTGCCCCCACTGCAACGGCCTCAACCGCCTGCCCGCCGGGCGCCTGGGTGACGCCCCGAAATGCGGGCGCTGCAAACAAGACGTGCTGCTGAGCACTCCTTTCGAGCTCACCGAAGCCAGCTACGCCAGCCAGATCAAAGGCGACCTGCCGCTGCTGGTCGACATCTGGGCCGACTGGTGCGGCCCGTGCAAATCCTTCGCCCCCACCTTCGAACAGGCTGCCCGCCAGCTGGCTGGCCGTTGCCGACTGGCCAAGCTCGACAGCGAAGCCAACCGCAACCTCGCCGGGCAACTCGGCATCCGCTCGATCCCCAGCCTGCTGCTGTTCAAGAACGGCCGCGAAGTCAGCCGCCAGGCCGGGGCGTTTCCACTTCAGTCGTTGCTGGAGTGGGTGCGTAGCCAAGGGGTTTAGGTGTGTTTTCTGGTGCATGCCTTTAGCAGGATGGCGGCTGTGGCATCGAGCGCCGCGCGGGCGGCGCTCGATTTCACAGGCGCCGAAAATGCTGCGCCAGGCACCTGGCAGCCTTGATACCTAACAGACGTCTAACCTCTCTCCTCCAGCAAATCATGCAACTCGACAAACTGCTGGGTCAGCTTGTGCTTCGGCTCCAGGTGAATCAGGGGCAGGCTGGCGTGGTGCGATTCACGCATCTTCACCGAGCTGCCCAGGTACACCGGTAACACCGGCAGGCCCTCGGCCAGCAGTTCGTCGAGCATCTGCTGCGGCAGGCTGGCGCGGGACTGGAACTGGTTGACCACGATACCTTCGACCAGCAGGTCTTCGTTGTGGTCATCCTTGAGGTCTTCGATCTCGGCCAGCAGGCCGTACAGGGCCTGGCGTGAAAAACTGTCGCAGTCGAAGGGGATCAGTACGCGATCGGCGGCAATCAGTGCAGAAACCGCGTAAAAATTCAGCGCTGGCGGGGTGTCGATGTAGATCCGGTCGTAATCCTCGTCCAGCTCGTCCAACAGCTTTCGCAGCTTGTTGATCTTGTGCTTGGCCTCAAGCTTGGGTTGCAAATCGGCCAGTTCTGCCGTGGCGGTGACCACATGCAGGTTGTCGAAAGGGGTTTCGTAGATATCGACCTTGTTCTTCTTGCTGAACGGCCCGCTGGACAGGCTTTGCTTGAAGAAGTCGGCAATCCCCATGGGGATGTCCTCGCCGGTGAGGCCGGTAAGGTACTGGGTCGAGTTGGCCTGGGCATCCAGGTCGATCAACAGGGTCCGATAGCCTTCATTGGCACTGACCGCCGCCAGGTTGCAGGCAATGCTCGACTTGCCCACGCCACCTTTCTGATTGAACACCACGCGCCGCATGATTGACCTCCGTGTTTCAACGAATGCCCGAGTATGTGGCGGCACTGCGGCAATGGCCAGTGCCATTTGACCGGCATCAGCCCTGGCCGACCACCTGCCCCGTCAACAGCTCGGCAAACGCCTTGGCCATCACCGAATTGCCGCGCTCGCGCTGCACCAGCCAAACCGCCGACATCGCCCCTTCATCCAGCAAGGTGCGGTACACCACCCCCTCGATGCGCATGCGCTGGAATGACGCCGGCAACACCGACACCCCCAACCCCGCCGACACCAGCCCGATGATGGTCATTGCCTCCCCCGCCTCCTGGGCAAAGTGCGGGCTGAAACCTGCCTGACGCGCCAGGCTCAGCAACTGCGCATGCAAACCGCTGCCATAACTGCGTGGGAAGAACACGAATGGCTCATGGGCCAGCGCCGCCATGTGCACACCCTGTTCAGTGCCCTCGGCAAGCGGATGCGAAGCATTGATGACTGCCACCAGCGGCTCACGAAACAACTCGGTGACCTGCAAACCTTCAGGCAACGGCATCGGCCGCATCAACCCGACTTCGATGGACTCGTCGAACACCCCTTCGGCGACATCGCGGCTGCTCATTTCCTTGAGGTTCAGGTGCACCGCCGGGAAACGCTGGCGAAAGGCATGGATGGCCTTGGGGATCTTCGAGGTGAAGGGCGCAGACGAGGTAAAGCCGATCTTCATTTCACCCAGTTCTCCCAGCTGAGCACGCCGGGCCACATCGGCCGCCTTCTCCACCTGCGCCAGCACCCGACGCGCCTCCTCAAGGAATAACCGCCCTGCCTCGCTCAGCTCCACCCGACGGTTGGTACGCTCGAACAGCCGAGCCCCCAGCTCCTGCTCCAGGGCCTGGATCTGTTGGCTCAGCGGCGGCTGCGAGATGCCCAGCTGCTGCGCGGCACGGCCAAAGTGCAGCTCTTCGGCCACGGCGATGAAGTAACGCAGATGGCGCAGTTCCATGATCGGCTCCAAACAGGTCGTAAAACATCTCAAATAGGTCGAACAATATATTGGATCTAATCATTAGCCAGCTATATGCTTTTTTCCATTGCGCCAGAGGTACCCGCCCGTGAAAACTGCTGTAGCCCCCCTTCCCGCCGAGCCAGAACCTGCGCCCCTGAACGAAATGTGGATCGAAAAAGGCACCCCCGCCTTCATGAAGACCGTGCTGGCCTTGTTCAGCGGCGGCTTCGCCACCTTCGCCCTGCTGTACTGCGTTCAGCCGATGATGCCGCTGTTGTCCAAGGAATTTGCCATCAACGCTGCGCAAAGCAGCCTGGTGCTGTCGGTGGCCACCGCCATGCTGGCGTTCGGCCTGTTGATCACCGGCCCTATCTCTGATCGCATCGGGCGCAAGCCGGTAATGGTCTTTGCCCTGGTTTGCGCAGCCCTCTCCACCTTGGCCAGCGCAGTGATGCCGAGCTGGGAGCTGGTACTGGTCACCCGCGCACTGGTCGGCCTGTCGTTGAGTGGCCTGGCGGCAGTGGCCATGACCTACCTGAGCGAAGAGATCCACCCGCAGCACATCGGCCTGGCCATGGGCCTGTACATCGGGGGCAACGCGATTGGCGGCATGAGTGGGCGGCTCATCACTGGCGTACTGATCGACTTCGTCAGCTGGCACACGGCGATGCTGACCATCGGCGGCCTGGCCCTGGTGGCCGCGCTGGTGTTCTGGAAGGTATTGCCCGAATCGCGCAACTTCCGCCCACAGTCGATGAACCCGCGCAGCCTGCTGGACGGCTTTGTCATGCACTTGAAGGATGCCGGCCTGCCTTGGTTGTTCCTTGAAGCCTTCCTGCTGATGGGGGCTTTCGTCACCCTGTTCAACTACATCGGCTACCGCCTGCTGGCTGAGCCCTACCATATGAACCAGGCGCTGGTCGGCCTGCTGTCGGTGGTGTACCTGTCTGGCATCTACAGCTCGGCGCAGGTCGGCGCACTGGCGGACAAGCTGGGCCGGCGCAAGGTGTTCTGGGCCAGTATCGTGGTGATGGCGGGAGGCTTACTGATGACCCTGGCCAGCCCGCTGGCGATGGTGATCTTAGGCATGCTGGTGTTCACCTTCGGCTTCTTTGGCGCGCACTCGGTTGCCAGCAGCTGGATCGGCCGCCGGGCGCTGAAGGCCAAGGGGCAGGCCTCGTCGCTGTACCTGTTCAGCTATTACGCCGGGTCGAGCGTGGCGGGTACTGCGGGCGGGGTGTTCTGGCACCAGTGGGGCTGGAATGGCATCGGGCTGTTCATTGGCAGCTTGCTGGCGGTGGCGTTGCTGGTGGCGTTGCACCTGAGCAAGCTTCCACCGAAAACGGCTTGAGGGCCATTCGCGGGTTTACCCGCGAATAGGCCCTCGGATCAGTTGATGATCTCGACAATATCCACATCCACTTCCCGGCTCATCAGGTGCTTCTCCACCTCACCGGTCAGCTTGACCTTGGTCTTGTCATTGAACGGCGTAGGCGGCAGGTCTTCGTCATCGATCTCGACGGTGATGGTGCCGGTGTTGTCCTTGAACTCGTACTTGTCGTCGTTGTTGATCTTCTTGGTCACGAAGCCTTGCAGCACCACCGGAGTGTCATCGGCAGCGTCGTTGGCAGCGGCCACCGTAGTGACCGACTGGGCGCCGGGGCCGGTATAGCTCGCAGCCAGTGCGGCGGTGCTGAACAGAGGGGCGAGGATCAGGGCGAGATAACGTGCTTTCATGGGGATCGGGTCCTTTTTGGGTTTCGATGGGACCAGATTAACGACGATCGCTGAATTAAAACTTAATGCGACAAAAAGCCCGGCACAGGGCCGGGCTTGGGTTTTCAGCCTTCAGATCACTGATGATACTGCGCCGACAGCTCATGCACGGCGTTGATGAACACACCCGCGTGCTCCGGGTCGACTTCCGGAGTAATGCCGTGGCCCAGGTTGAACACATGGCCCGTGCCGTGACCGTAGCTGGCCAGGATGCGCGCCACTTCCTGGCGGATGGCTTCCGGCTTGGCGTACAGCACGGTCGGGTCCATGTTGCCTTGCAGGGCCACCTTGTCACCCACGCGGCGGCGGGCGTCGCCGATCTCGCAGGTCCAGTCCAGGCCCAATGCGTCGGCACCGGCGTCGGCAATGCTTTCCAGCCACAGGCCACCGTTCTTGGTGAACAGGATCACCGGCACCTTGCGCCCTTCGTGCTCGCGGATCAGGCCGCTGACGATCTTGCGCATGTAGGCCAGGGAGAATTCCTGGTAGGCCGCCGCCGACAGGTTGCCACCCCAGGTGTCGAAAATCTGCACAGCCTGGGCACCGGCCAGAATCTGGCCATTCAGGTAGCTGGTCACCGACTGGGCGAGCTTGTCCAGCAGCAGGTGCAGGGCTTGCGGGTTGTCGTAGGCCATGGCCTTGGTCTTGCGGAAGTCTTTCGACGAGCCGCCTTCGACCATGTAGGTGGCCAGGGTCCACGGGCTGCCCGAGAAGCCGATCAGCGGCACACGGCCGTTGAGCTCGCGGCGAATGGTGCTGACCGCGTCCATCACATAACCCAGGTCTTTCTGTGGGTCGGGGATTGGCAGCGCTTCGATGTCGGCCGGGGTGCTGATGACCTTCTTGAAACGCGGGCCTTCGCCGGTTTCGAAGTACAGGCCCAGGCCCATGGCGTCAGGGATGGTGAGGATGTCCGAGAACAGGATCGCCGCGTCCAGCGGGTAGCGGTCCAGCGGCTGCAAGGTGACCTCGCAGGCGAACTGCGGGTTCATGCACAGGCTCATGAAGTCACCGGCCTTGGCGCGGCTGGCGCGGTACTCCGGTAGGTAGCGGCCGGCTTGGCGCATCATCCACACCGGGGTGACATCTACGGGTTGCTTGAGCAGTGCACGCAGGAAACGATCGTTCTTCAGGGCAGTCATGTCGGCATCCGGAAAAATAGTGCGGGCATTTTCTCAGACGCACAAAGAAAAGGCACGGCTCATTGCCGTGCCTTTTCTCTATGGGTATGTCCTGGATCAATAGATTTTGTATACAAAATCTAAATGATTTCAGACTTCGAGGTAGTCCAGGATGCCTTCAGCAGCGGTACGCCCTTCGAAGATGGCCGTTACCACAAGGTCCGAACCGCGCACCATGTCGCCACCGGCAAACACTTTCGGGTTGCTGGTCTGGTGCTTGAACTTGCCTTTCTCCGGCGCCACCACGCGGCCTTGGCTATCCAGCTGGATACCATGCTGCTCGAACCACGGCGCCGGGCTTGGACGGAAGCCGAAGGCGATCACCACGGCATCGGCCGGCAGGATCTCTTCAGAACCCGGGATCGGCTCGGGGCTACGGCGGCCACGGGCATCCGGCTCGCCAAGGCGGGTTTCGACCACTTTCACGCCTTCCACCTTGTCCTCGCCAACGATGGCGATAGGCTGGCGGTTGTAGAGGAACTTCACGCCCTCTTCCTTGGCGTTCTTCACCTCTTTGCGCGAACCCGGCATGTTGGCTTCGTCACGGCGATAGGCGCAGGTCACCGATTTGGCGCCCTGACGGATCGACGTGCGGTTGCAGTCCATCGCAGTATCGCCACCGCCCAGCACCACAACCTTCTTGCCCTGCATGTCGACGAAGTCTTCCGGCGACTTCTCGAAGCCCAGGTTACGGTTGACGTTGGCGATCAGGAAGTCCAGCGCGTCGTGCACGCCTGGCAGGTCCTCGCCCGGGAAGCCACCCTTCATGTAGGTGTAGGTACCCATGCCCATGAATACGGCGTCGTACTCGGCGAGCAGCTGTTCCATGGTGACGTCCTTGCCCACCTCGGTGTTCAGGCGGAATTCGATGCCCATGCCGGTGAAGACTTCGCGGCGGTTGCTGAGCACGGTTTTTTCCAGCTTGAACTCGGGGATGCCGAAGGTCAGCAGGCCACCGATTTCCGGATTCTTGTCGAACACCACCGGGGTCACGCCGGCACGCACCAGTACGTCGGCGCAGCCCAGGCCAGCAGGGCCGGCGCCGATAATGGCAACGCGCTTGCCGGTTGGCTTGACCTTGGACATGTCCGGGCGCCAGCCCATGGCGAAGGCGGTGTCGGTGATGTACTTCTCCACCGAACCGATGGTCACCGCACCAAAGCCGTCGTTCAGGGTGCAGGCACCCTCGCAAAGGCGGTCTTGCGGGCACACGCGGCCGCACACTTCCGGCAGGGTGTTGGTCTGGTGCGACAGCTCGGCGGCGGCCAGGATGTTGCCTTCGGAAACCAGCTTCAACCAGTTGGGGATGAAGTTGTGTACCGGGCACTTCCATTCGCAATACGGGTTACCGCAGCCCAGGCAGCGGTGCGCCTGTTCCACGGACTGCTGCGGCTTGAACGGTTCGTAGATTTCCACGAACTCTTTCTTGCGCTGGCGCAGCAGCTTTTTCTTCGGGTCCTTGCGGCCCACTTCGATGAACTGGAAGTCGTTGTTCAGACGTTCAGCCATTTTTCAAAACCTCTTTACAGCAGCTGCAAGCTACAAGCTGCAAGCCGCAAGACGATCACTTAAGCCGGGCAAACCTCGTACTGCCTTTACGTGCAGCTTGAGGCTTGCCACTTGCAGCTGTTTTTACTGCGGGTTGGCACGGGTGCTGGACAGCAGTTGCTTCAGGTTGGCTGCCTTCGGCTTCACCAGCCAGAAGCGCCGCACGTAGTCGTCCAGGTTCTCCGAGAGCTCACGCCCCCACTCGCTGCCGGTTTCTTCCACATACTCGTCAAGGACGCGCGCCAGGTGGCTGCGGTAGGCCTCCATCGCTTCACCACTGATACGCTGGATTTCCACCAGTTCGTGGTTGAGCTTGTCGACGAAGCTATTGTCCATGTCGAGCACGTAGGCGAAGCCGCCAGTCATGCCAGAACCGAAGTTGTAACCGGTCTTGCCCAACACGCAGACAAAGCCGCCGGTCATGTATTCACAGCAGTGATCGCCAGTGCCCTCGACAACAGCGTGGGCGCCGGAGTTACGCACAGCGAAGCGCTCGCCCGCAGTACCCGCAGCAAACAGCTTGCCGCCAGTGGCACCGTACAGGCAGGTGTTGCCGACGATGGCGCTGTGTTGGGTTTCGAACGGGCTGCCGGCTGGCGGCACGATGGTGAGCTTGCCACCGGTCATGCCCTTGCCGACGTAGTCGTTGGCGTCGCCTTCCAGGTGCAGGTTCAGGCCACCGGCGTTCCACACACCGAAGCTTTGGCCCGCAGTACCCTTGAAACGGAAGGTGATCGGCGCCGCAGCCATGCCCTGGTTGCCGTGCAAGCGGGCGATTTCACCCGACACGCGCGCACCGATGGAACGGTCGCAGTTGCAGATGTCGAGGTTGAACTCGCCACCAGCCTGGTCACGGATGGCCGGCATGGCCATTTCCACCATTTTCTCGGCCAGCTCGCCCTGGTCGAACGGCGGGTTCTTGTCCACTTCGCAGAACTGCGGCTTGTCAGCCGGGATGTGCGAGCTGCCCAGCAGCGGCGACAGGTCCAGGTACTGCTGGCGCTCGGTGTCGCCTGGCAATACGTCGAGCAGGTCAGTACGGCCGATCAGTTCGCCCAGGCTGCGCACGCCCAGTTTGGCCAGCCACTCACGGGTCTCGGTGGCGACGAAGGTGAAGAAGTTGATCACCATGTCGACGGTGCCGATGTAGTGATCCTTGCGCAGCTTGTCGTTCTGAGTGGCTACGCCGGTGGCGCAGTTGTTCAGGTGGCAGATGCGCAGGTACTTGCAGCCCAGGGCGATCATTGGCGCGGTACCGAAGCCGAAGCTTTCGGCGCCAAGGATGGCCGCCTTGATCACATCCAGGCCGGTTTTCAGGCCGCCGTCGGTCTGTACCCGCACCTTGCCGCGCAGGTCGTTGCCACGCAGGGTCTGGTGGGTTTCGGCCAGGCCCAGTTCCCACGGGGCGCCGGCGTACTTGATAGAGGTCAGCGGCGAAGCACCGGTACCCCCGTCGTAGCCCGAGATGGTGATCAGGTCGGCATAGGCCTTGGCCACACCAGCGGCGATGGTGCCCACGCCGGCTTCCGCCACCAGCTTGACCGACACCAGCGCCTGCGGGTTGACCTGCTTGAGGTCGTAGATCAGCTGGGCCAGGTCTTCGATCGAGTAGATGTCGTGGTGCGGTGGTGGCGAAATCAGGGTCACGCCCGGTACCGCATAGCGCAGCTTGGCGATCAGGCCGTTGACCTTGCCGCCTGGCAGCTGGCCGCCCTCACCGGGCTTGGCGCCCTGGGCTACCTTGATCTGCAGCACTTCGGCGTTGACCAGGTATTCCGGGGTCACGCCAAAGCGACCGGTGGCCACCTGCTTGATCTTGGAGCTGCGCAGGGTGCCGTAGCGCGCCGGGTCTTCACCGCCCTCACCGGAGTTGGAGCGCGCGCCCAGGCGGTTCATGGCCTCGGCCAGCGCCTCGTGGGCTTCCGGCGACAGGGCACCCAGCGAGATACCGGCGGAGTCGAACCGCTTGAGGATGGCCTCCAGCGGTTCGATCTGCTCCAGCGGCAGCGGCTGGTCGGCCACTTTCACTTTCAGCAGGTCGCGAATCATCGACACCGGGCGGGTGTCGACCAGCGTGGTGTATTCCTTGAACTTGGCGTAGTCGCCCTGCTGCACGGCGGCTTGCAGGGTGTTGACCACGTCCGGGTTGTAAGCGTGGTACTCGCCACCGTGAACGAACTTCAGCAGGCCGCCTTGCTGGATCGGCTTGCGCGCACTCCAGGCTTCGGCTGCCAGCAGCTTCTGGTCGCTTTCCAGGTCTTCGAAGCGCGCACCCTTGATACGGCTGGACACGCCCTTGAAGCTCAGGCCGACCACTTCCTCGGCCAGGCCGATGGCTTCGAACAGCTGCGCACCACGGTACGAGGCGATGGTGGAGATGCCCATCTTCGACAGGATCTTCAGCAGGCCCTTGGAGATGCCCTTGCGGTAGTACTTGAAGACTTCGTCCAGGTCGCCCAGTACTTCGCCGGTGCGGATCAGGTCGGCCAGCACTTCATAAGCCAGGTACGGGTAAACAGCCGAGGCACCGAAGCCCAGCAGCACGGCAAAGTGGTGCGGGTCGCGGGCGGTGGCGGTTTCCACCAGGATGTTGCTGTCGCAACGCAGGCCTTGTTCGGTCAGGCGGTGGTGCACTGCACCCACGGCCAGCGAAGCGTGCACCGGCAGTTTGCCCGGGGCGATGTAGCGGTCACTCAGCACCAGCTGGGTCTTGCCAGCGCGCACGGCTTCTTCAGCCTGGTCAGCGATATTGCGGATGGCCGCCTCCAGGCCGACACCCTCTTCATAGTTGAGGTCGATCAGCTGGCGGTCGAAACCTTCGCGCTCCAGGCTCATCAGCGAACGCCACTTGGCGGGCGAAATGACCGGCGAGCTGAGGATTACCCGCGAAGCGTGCTCCGGGGACTCCTGGAAAATGTTGCGCTCGGCGCCCAGGCAGATTTCCAGCGACATCACGATCGCTTCGCGCAGCGGGTCGATCGGCGGGTTGGTCACTTGGGCGAACTGCTGGCGGAAGAAGTCGTACGGCGAACGCACGCGCTGCGACAGCACGGCCATCGGCGTGTCGTCACCCATCGAGCCGACGGCTTCCTGGCCCTGCTCACCCAGCGGGCGCAGCACCTGATCACGCTCTTCGAAGGTGACCTGGAACATCTTCATGTATTGCTTGAGCTGGTCAGCGTCATAGCTGGCCACGCCCTGGTCGTCGGTCAGCGTCGCCTGGATACGGGTGGCGTGCTGACGCAGCCAGCGCTTGTAGGGGTGACGCGACTTCAGGCGGTTGTCGATGGCGTCGGTGTCGAGGATCTGGCCGGTTTCGGTGTCCACGGCCAGGATCTGACCCGGGCCGACACGGCCTTTGGCCAGCACTTCCTCAGGCTGGTAGCCCCATACGCCGATTTCCGAGGCGATGGTGATGTAGCCATTGGTGGTGGTCACCCAGCGCGCCGGGCGCAGGCCGTTCCGGTCCAACAGGCACACCGCGTGGCGGCCTTCGGTCATGACGATACCGGCCGGGCCGTCCCACGGCTCCATGTGCATGGAGTTGTATTCGTAGAAGGCACGCAGGTCGGCGTCCATGGTCTCGACGTTCTGCCAGGCTGGCGGTACCAGCATGCGCACACCACGGAACAGGTCGATGCCACCGGTCACCATCAGTTCCAGCATGTTGTCCATGCTCGACGAGTCGGAACCCACGCGGTTGACCAGCGGGCCGAGCTCTTCGAGGTCGGGGATCAGGTCGTTGGCGAACTTGGTGCGACGGGCCATGGCCCAGTTGCGGTTGCCGGTGATGGTGTTGATCTCGCCATTGTGGGCGAGGAAGCGGAACGGCTGCGCCAGCGGCCATTTCGGCAGGGTGTTGGTGGAGAAGCGCTGGTGGAACACGCAGATCGCAGTTTGCAGGCGCTCGTCACCCAGGTCTGGGTAGAACGCCGCGAGATCGCGCGGCATCATCAGGCCTTTGTAGATGATGGTCTTGTGCGAGAAGCTGCAGATGTAGTGGTCGGCGTCGTGGGCGTTGGCCACCGACGAACGGCGACGGGCACTGAACAGCTTGATCGCGAATTCCTGATCGCTCAGGCCTTCACCGCCGATGAACACCTGCTCGATCTGTGGCAGGCGCTCCAGGGCCAGGCGGCCGAGCACGCTGGTGTCGATCGGCACCTTGCGCCAGCCGACCAGTTTCAGGCCGGCTGCGAGGATTTCGCGGTCCATGTTGGCGCGGGCGGCTTCAGCTTTGACCGGGTCCTGGTTGAAGAACACCATACCGACGGCGTACTGCTTCGGCAGCTCGACGGCGAAGTGCTCCTGGGCCACGGCACGCAGGAATTGATCGGGCTTCTGCATGAGCAGACCGCAACCGTCACCGGTCTTGCCGTCGGCGTTGATGCCGCCGCGGTGGGTCATGCAGGTCAGCGCCTGCATGGCGGTTTGCAGAAGGTGGTGGCTCGGTTCGCCCGTCATATGGGCAATCAGGCCAAAACCACAGTTGTCCTTGAATTCTTCGGGATGGTACAGACCTGTTTTCATAGACACATTCTCACCAGGTTCACCTCTCAACGGAGGCAAATCTCTTTTTTAACAACCACTTACCATCCACGCCGATCAAACGCCAGCTTTTTTGCGGTGGCCATGGAAAACCATTGTTGCACAGCGACAGCGATGCCCACAAATTTTCATGTCTCACCATTGAAAATTTATGTCGCAATTTTGAATGTTTTTGCGCCATGCGCCGTGATAGCGGCTTGGCTCGAGTCTGAAGCGTTTCAGCCATGACTGCAAGTAAGGCTTGTGGCCGGCAGTCTGGGACAGAAAAGCCTGCCGCGTTAAAACGCAGCAGGCTAGTCGAAAGCTAGAATTCGCTTAGCTACTGGGCGGCGGGGTGATGCCGCCCGGAAGGTATCAGCGGGCCGAGGCCAGCTCTTGTTGGACGCTGGCGACGGTACGTGGCCAAGGTTTACCAGCCTGGACCTTCGCTGGCAAGTTCTTGATTGCCGCAACCGCTGCATCGCGGCTGGCGAAGCTGCCATAAGTCACGACGTACAACGGCTTGCCCTGCAGGTTTTTCTTGAAGTAGCGATAGTCGCCACCCTGGGCCTTGACGTACGCCTGAGCCGAAGCCTCGGAGCTGGTGCCGAGGATCTGCACCACATAGTTACCCGGCTTTTGCCCGGCGTACCAGCCACCGCTGCCACCACCGGATGCCGCTGGCTTTTCAGCCGGTTTGGCGGCTGGCTTGGCCACGGCAACCTGGGTCGGTGCTGGCGCAGGCTTGGCAGGTGCAACCGGTTTGGCCGGTTGGGTTGCGACGGGTTTCGGCGCAGGTGCCACCGGCTGCACAGGCTGGGCAGGCACGCTGGCGACGGGCTGGGCAGGCGCAGGTGCCGGGCCGGCGGGCACGCCTTGCGGCGGAGCAATGGTGGTCACGGTGGGCGGTGGGTTGCCGGGCTGCAGGGCGGTATCGCCTGCCGGGCTGCCTTCTTCACCTTCACCCATGCCTGCGGCTTGGGCCAGCGGTTCGCGCATCACCGGCTGGGACTGGCCCACCAAAGGCAGTGGCATCGGCTGGGACGAGCCAGAGAACTCGATGGCAGCACCTTGCTTGCCTTCGCCAAGCGGCAACTGGGCTTGGGCGGCTGGCGCATCGGCCGGCGCCTTGTCGCCTTTCTTGGGCATCAACACCGCGGCGCCAACGGCGACCACGACCACAGCGGACAGCGCGAGCACATGTTTTTTAGGCATCTTGAACCCCATGGATGGTCGCTTGGCCGTCGAGCGGCTGGCGATCATGGCTTCGATCAAAGTGTCACGGGCGACCTGGTTGATGTTGCCAGGCCAACCGTCGGAGTTTTCATGGATATCGACGATCTGTTCACGGCTGAACACCTCGATGCCCCGGCCCGCGCCTTCCAGACGCTGCTCCAGGTACTCGCGGGTTTCCTCTTCACTGTAGGGGGCGAGCTCGATGATGTGGAAGCGTTCTTCCTCGATATTGAGCTCATCCAGCCCGGCAATCAGTGACGGTTCACCGAACAGGAACACATGCGGGCGCCCTTCCGGTACACCGGCCGCCAATTCCAGCAACGCTTGGAGTGCCGACTCGTCGAGTTGTTCCGCATCGTCTACCAGCAAATACACTTCCTGCCCGGTGAGTGCCAGCTGCACCACCTTGGACAGAATCGCCTGCACTTCAGCCTGGTCCACACCCAGATCCTGGGCGACCTGGGCCAGCATGCCGGAAGCATCGCTGGCACTGCGGGCAGACACCACAACGCTCTGCACCGCCTGTTTGTTGGTACTGGCCACCAGGGCCTGGCGCAGCAGCGACTTGCCGCTGCCCAGCGGGCCGCTGACTACCAGCATCAACTGGCTATAGCGTGCCAGATGGTGCAATTGGCCAAGCACGGGCTTGCGCTGGGCCGGGAAGAACTTGAAGCCGGGCACGCGGGGTGCGAACGGATCGTGGCTCAACTGGTAATGGTCGAGAAAGGCCTCATCGGCATGCAAACTGGTCATTGCGCTGTCACAACCTCAAAGCTGGGCCACGATCGCGCGGTAATCCGCCGACAGCGTGGCCTGTAGAATCTCTTTCGGATAGTCGTCGGTCACCACGGCCTCGCCCATCTGGCGCAGCAGCACCAGACGCAGACGACCGTCGAGCACCTTCTTGTCGACCGCCATGTGCTCCATGAAATGCGCCGGGGTCATTTCCTGTGGTGGCACCACCGGCAAACCTGCGTCCTGCAACAGGCGGATTCCGCGATCGCGCTCGGCCTGGTCGATCCAGCCAAGGCGCATGGACATTTCCAGGGCCATCACCGTGCCCGCTGCCACGGCTTCGCCGTGCAGCCACACGCCGTAGCCCATGTGGGTCTCGATGGCATGCCCGAAGGTATGCCCCAGGTTCAGCGTGGCCCGTACGCCGGACTCGCGCTCATCGGCCCCGACTACCGCAGCCTTTGCCGCGCAGGAGCGACGAATGGCTTCGGTCAGGGCCACAGGGTCCAGGCCGCGCAGGGCCTGCATATTGTCTTCTAGCCAGGCAAGGAACGGCTTGTCGCAGATCAGGCCGTACTTGATCACCTCGGCCAGGCCAGCCGAAAGCTCGCGTGCAGGCAGCGTCTTCAGGCTGGTGGTGTCGATCAGCACGGCGTTGGGCTGATAGAAGGCACCGACCATATTCTTGCCCAGCGGGTGGTTGATACCAGTCTTGCCACCCACCGAGGAGTCGACCTGGGACAGCAGGGTGGTCGGCACCTGGACGAAATCGACACCACGCTGGTAGCAGGCGGCCGCGAAGCCGGCCATATCACCGATCACACCCCCGCCCAGAGCGACCACGGTGGTGCGGCGATCATGGCGTGCGGTCAGCAGGCCATCGAAAATCAGCTGCAGGGTTTCCCAGTTCTTGTAGGCTTCGCCATCGGGCAGCACCACTGGCAGCACCGAATAGGCGCCGAGGGTCTTGGTCAGGCGTTCGAGATACAGGGGCGCGACGGTCTCGTTGGAAACGATGGCGACTTGCCGGCCGGCAATGTGCGGCGCCAGCAACTCGGGCTGGTCCAGCAAGCCTTCGCCTATGTAGATCGGGTAGCTACGCTCGCCCAGGTCGACCTTAAGTGTCTGCATGTATCCCCACAATGTACTTGGGCGCGGCGCCGTACGGGCAACCTGCGCGGTAACGTTGAACCTCGCCTCGGCGCTGGTGGCCGAGAATAGTCCCGGGTTAACGGGGCGGCAACTGCTGCAAGCGCTCGAGAATGTCGATCACCACCATGCGCGGCGGCCGCTCGTCGGTTTCCACCACCAGGTCGGCGATCTCGCGGTAGAGCGGGTCGCGCGCTGCCAGCAGGGAGCGCAAGGTCGCCTCGGGGTTGGCGGTGCGCAGCAGCGGGCGATTACGGTCGCGCGCGGTACGGCCAACCTGCTGCTCCACCGAGGCGTGCAGGTAGATCACCCGACCCCCCTGGTGCAATGCCTGGCGGTTGGCTTCGCGCATCACCGCGCCGCCGCCGGTGGCCAGGACCACGCCATCAAGCGCGCACAGTTCGGCGATCATCGCTTGCTCGCGATCACGAAAACCCGGCTCGCCTTCCTTGTCGAAAATCCACGGGATATTGGCGCCGCATCGCAGTTCGATTTCCTTGTCGGAATCCTTGAACAGCAGGCGCAGCTCTTTGGCCAAAAGGCGTCCAATGGTGCTTTTACCAGCGCCCATGGGCCCCACAAGTATCAAATTTCGCACAGAATCAACGACTCACAGCAATCGCCTGGTCACTCATGATACGCGGAGTCAGGAAGACCAGCAGCTCGGATTTTTTCTCTTGTAATGCATCGCGTCGAAACAGCCGCCCAACATACGGCAGATCGCCGAAAAATGGCACCTTGTCGACCACATTGTTTTGCGAAGTGGAGTACACGCCACCAATCACGATGGTTTCACCGTCCGCCACGCGAACCTTGGCATTGACCTCGTTCTTGCGAATCGGCGGTACGTTGTTCAAGGCATTGACGTAATCCGGCTCGTCCTTGGTCACCCTGACGGTCATGATCACCTTGTTGTCCGGGGTGATTTGCGGTGTCACCTCCAGCGACAGCGAGGCTTCACGAAACGACACCGAGGTGGCGCCACTTTGACTGGTTTCCTGGTAGGGCACCTCGGTGCCTTTGAGGATCCTGGCCGTTTCCTTGTCGGCCGTTACCACTTTGGGCTGCGAAATGATCTCGCCGTTGCCGCTTTTTTCCATGGCGCTGAGCTCCAGGTCGAGCAACAGGTCGCCACGCAGCAGACCCAGGCCGAGGCTACTGCCCGCACGCTCCACACCAAGGTCGACAAACAGCTCCTGGCCCGGCCGCAGGTTTTCGCTATACAACGGCCCGCCCCAGCGCACCCCCAGGCTTTTCTCGTAATCGACGTTGGCTTCGACGATACGCGCCTCGATCGCCACCTGGCGCACCGGCACGTCCAGTTGCGCAACCAGCTGCCGCAGTTCCGCCAGGCGGTCGGCGGGCTGGTACGCCACCAGTGTATTGGTGCGCTCGTCGACAGCCAGGCTGCCTCTGGCAGTGAGGGTGCCGTCATCCGCCAGGCTGGTTAGCAATAGATCAACCAGCTCGGCGGCCTTGGCATGATGGATCGGT
Organism: Pseudomonas sp. URIL14HWK12:I5; assembly: GCF_900176445.1. Taxonomy (NCBI): domain Bacteria; kingdom Pseudomonadati; phylum Pseudomonadota; class Gammaproteobacteria; order Pseudomonadales; family Pseudomonadaceae; genus Pseudomonas; species Pseudomonas sp. URIL14HWK12:I5. The sequence goes on along the minus strand of NZ_FWXQ01000001.1, from coordinate 475,565 downwards.
ATCAGCTCACGGCGTAGCCGCTGCACCTGAGCATTCGGCTCCTGCCCCAAGGGGGCATCGAACGGCTGCGCGGCAAACGCTGCCGCAGGTGCCACCAGCAGTACATTACCCTCCTGCCGCCGGGCCAGGCCCTTGCTTCGCAACACCAGGTCGAGTGCCTGATCCCAAGGTACATCCTGTAAACGCAACGTGACGTTACCTTGTACGTCGTCACCCGCAACCAGGTTGACGCCCGCATAATCAGCCAGCACCTGCAGCACCGAGCGCACTTCCACATCCTGGAAGTTCAACGACAGGGGCTCACCCTGGTAAGGCGTCGCCGACGCCAGCGGGATCGGCAGCAGGGCTGCCAACACCCATTTCATCAACATTTTCATTCCGGTCCGGGGCCTCCTTGCCCAGGCGCTTTGCAAGGGTGATGAACGCTGTGCGCTCGTGCCACACCCCCGCCATGAATAGCCGTTCGCGGACCTCGACATGGTCTTGGTCGACCCGCTCCACCACACCGTGGTTACGCCCTAAACGCTCGCCTGCCCGAACCCTATAGAGCCTGCCAGCCGCCATCAGCAGCGCCTCGTGCGACATCCCGCGCGACAGGCTGCCGACCATTTCCAGTTGTGCCAACGGCACACTGCCCAGCCCAAAGCCTGCCATTCGTCTTGCTGCTGGTGTGAAAGGGTCGACCACGGGTTCTGGTGTGGCGGCCCTGGCCGAGGTGCGTGCAAACGCCTCGGGTGCCGGCACCGGCGCGACAGCCTCGAAGGCCTCTACATGCAGTTGCAGGCGCAAAAGCCTTGGCTGCCCCTCGACAATAGAAAGGTTGATGTCGCCACTGCGCAGCAGGCGCGCCTGGCCCAGCCAGTCGTGCAGCCATTGACGCAGAGCCGTGTAAGGCCCCATCACCTGCACCTCCAGGGGTGTTTTGCGGTAGCCTGCCTGCGGCTCGCTTTCATGCACATCGAACCGCTCGACCAGTAGGCCGTGCGCATGCCCCGACGAAGCCAGGCTGCCGAGCACGTCGCTCATGTCCTCCCCGCTGGCCAGGTGCCAGTGAGCCTCCAGCAACGCCTGCTCGGCAACAATCAGAGCTGCCCGCAGTTGCTCCAGTTCGACCAGCTTCGCCGTGCTGGCTGACTGCTGTTCATCTAATGAGGCTTGCCTGGACGCCTCTTGTGCCTGTTGCTGGAGCGCTGCCGGCAGGCGCAACGCGCAACCCAGACCGAACACCAGCACAGCGACCATGGCTGGCGCCAGGCACCTGATACGCCTGGAGTGCTCGGCGACCGCCAGCCAGGCAAAGATCGGCGCCACATTCACGACCAGAACGCCGAAACGCGCGCGGCCAACAGAAACTCATCGCCACCCGGCACGCTCCTGATGCGCTTGAGCTCCAGGTCGAGCAGAACACGCGAATGTTCCAGGTCGCGCATGAACTGCGCAACCACGGCGCCGGAGGTAGCGAGCCCGGCCAACCGCAAGTGGCCGTTTTCCAAGCTGAGGTCAAGGAGCTGCACGCCCATCGGCAGCGCCCCTTCGAGGTCAGTGAACACATCACCCAGAATGCCCTGCTGAGCGCGCAAACGCTCAAGCGCAGCCAAACGCTCCAGCAGCGCCTGATGCTGTGCACGCACATCATCCAACGGCCGCAATTGCTCGGCCAAGCGCTCAAGCGCGGCCTGTTGCCGGGTGTTGGACAGCGCCTGCTGCTGCGCGCGCTGGCGGGCCAACTGATCGACCAGCATCACCGCGCACAGCGCCAGAATGGCGCCAGCGACCAACCGGGAGCGAAAACGCCGAAGCGTGGCCTGGCGCTGCCGCTCACGCCAAGGCAGCAGGTTCAGTCGCATCATGGCCGCAATCCTCCATAAGCGAGGGCGCAAGCCAGCAGCATCGACCCGTCGACATGCTCAAGCCCGGCCTTGCCAGGCAAATGCCGGCACGTCGTTTTCAGTTGACGGCCCAGGCTTTGCAGCCAGTCAGGATCCAGCGAACAGCTGCTGGTTATCCACAGGCCAGCAGGCAAATGCTCATCGGCAAGCAGCGCATGTAGCGCCTCCGACAGCGGCCCCATCCCCTTCTGCCCCTGCGTTTGCAATTCACGACGCTGGCTGGGCCGACCGGGATGCCAGTCATACAGAACTGCACCATGTGCCTCTACACGCAGTAATGCCGAGCCTTCGAAGCACCCCTGAGGCAACATGCGGCACAGGGCGATGTTATCGACCTCGACGGCTTCCAGCTGCAACCCTGCCTCGTCAACGATGGCCTCCAGTGACGCCAACGCACTTTGCCGGCATGCGGCCACCATCACCTCGGCGCATCCCGGTTGCACGCGAGACGCCCCCAAAACCTGAAAATCCAGGGCCAGGTCCTCCAGCGGAAACGGAAACAGTCGCTCGGCACCGGCCAGCAAGTGCGCCTCCAGCTCTACACCAGTCTGCTCCATCGGCAGATGACACAGCTTGCAGATCACCTGGTTGGCGGGTAATGCCAACGCTACCCGCCGTTGCCTGAGACCACTGCGCCGGTAGGCACGACGCAAGGCTGCCACCACCGCAGCGGGCTCCGCTGCCCAATCCTTGCCGGCCGCTGACTCGAACGGTTCCTGAGCCGAGGCAAGCACCCGACAACGCCGGCTGCGCCGCTGAAGCTGCACAACCCGAACAGCGTCCGGGGCAATTTCTACCCCCACCAGTGAACCGGCATCCTTGCCGAAGCGTCCTAACATCGCGGCTTCCTTGCTGCGTGTCGCAGCGATCTGTCGCAACCCCGCGGCAACACTGGGCCAGGGCTGCTCATCGAGGCGACGGGCAGCCTGGCCGGTAACCCGGAGAGGCGAAAAAATGCTTATAATGCCCAGCGTTTTCTGGTCCGCCGGACCTGCGTGCAATCCACTCTCAACCTGGACACCGAAAAACCTTGATACGTCTGCTGAAGTTCTTCTGGTGGTCTTCCGTCGCAGTCATCTGCGCGCTCGTACTCGGTGTGAGCGGTGCGTTTCTGTATCTTAGCCCCAGCCTGCCCTCGGTCGAGTCGCTCAGAAGCATCCAGTTGCAGATCCCCCTCAGGGTGTACAGCAGCGATGGCAAGCTGATTGCCGAGTTTGGCGAGATGCGCCGCTCGCCGATCCGCTTCGCGGAAATTCCGCCACAGTTCATTCAGGCACTTCTGTCAGCCGAGGACGACAATTTCCTCAACCACTACGGTGTCGACCCCAGCAGCCTGATGCGCGCAGCGACCCAGCTGGTAAAAACCGGGCATATCCAGACCGGCGGCAGCACCATCACCATGCAGGTGGCGAAAAACTTCTTCCTCACCAGCGAACGCAGCTTCTCGCGCAAGACCAACGAGATCCTGCTGGCCCTGCAGATCGAGCGCGAGCTGACCAAGGACGAGATTCTCGAGCTGTACGTGAACAAGATCTACCTGGGCAACCGCGCCTACGGCATCGACGCAGCCGCGCAGGTGTATTACGGCAAGTCGATCCGCGACGTGAGCCTGGCGCAGATGGCCATGATCGCCGGCCTGCCCAAAGCACCGTCACGCTTCAACCCGCTGGCCAACCCGGTGCGCGCCAAGGAGCGCCGCGACTGGATCCTTGGCCGCATGTACAAGCTGGGCAAGATCGACGAAGCCAGCTACCAGGCAGCCCTGGCCGAGCCGCTCAATGCCAGCTACCACGTGCCGACGCCTGAGGTGAATGCCCCCTACATCGCTGAAATGGCCCGCGCGGAAATGGTCGGCCGTTACGGCAGCGACGCTTACACCGAAGGCTTCCGCGTCACCACAACAGTGCCCAGCGACATGCAGGAAATGGCCAACAAGGCCATCCTCAACGGCCTCTCCGACTACGACGAGCGCCACGGCTATCGCGGCCCGGAAGCCCGCTTCCCGGGCCGTACCCAGGCAGCCTGGCTGCAGGAACTGGGCAAGCAGCGCATCCTTGGTGGCCTGGAGCCGGCCATTGTCACCCATGTCGAAAAAACCGGCCTCAAGGTGCTGACCCGCGACGGCCAGCAAGCCGAGGTTGCCTGGGACACCATGAAGTGGGCGCGCCCGTTCATCAACAGCAACGCCCAGGGCCGTACACCGCAGTCGCCGGCCGACGTGGCCCAGGTCGGTGACCTGGTGCGTCTGCAGCGTCTGGACGACGGCAAGCTCAAGTTCAGCCAGGTGCCTGGTGCACAAAGCGCCCTGGTCACCCTCGACCCTTCCAACGGCGCCATTCGTGCACTGGTTGGCGGCTTCTCGTTCGAGCAGAGCAACTACAACCGCGCCATGCAGGCCAAGCGCCAACCAGGTTCGAGCTTCAAGCCGTTCATCTACAGTGCCGCACTGGACAGCGGCTACACGGCAGCCACCCTGGTCAACGATGCGCCGATCGTGTTCGTCGACGAGTCGGTGGATAAAGTGTGGCGGCCGAAGAACGATACCAACACCTTCCTTGGCCCGATCCGCATGCGCGAAGCGCTGTACAAGTCGCGTAACCTGGTGTCGATCCGCTTGCTGCAGGCCATGGGTGTAGACCGCACCATCGACTACATTGCGAAGTTCGGTTTCAACAAGCAGGACCTGCCACGCAACTTGTCGCTGGCCCTGGGCACCGCCACCCTGACCCCGATGGAAATCGCCACCGGCTGGAGCACATTCGCCAACGGCGGCTACAAGATCACCCCGTACCTGATCGACCGCATCGAAAGCCGCAGCGGCGAGACCCTGTTCACCGCCAACCCGGCCCGCGTACCGCAGGGTGCCGAAGACCAGGCGGGCCTGGCCGCACCTGAACAACCCATCAGCACCGCCGCCATGCCAGGTGAGGCGCCGCCGGCCTTCAGCCAGGTTGCGACTGCACCACAAGCACCTGCGGTGGCCGAGCAGATCATCGACGGGCGCACCACCTACATCCTCACCAGCATGCTGCAGGACGTGATCAAGCGCGGCACCGGCCGCCGGGCGCTGGCACTGGGCCGCACCGACCTCGCAGGCAAGACAGGCACCACCAACGAATCCAAGGACGCCTGGTTCTCCGGCTACAACGCCGATTACGTGACCACCGTGTGGGTCGGCTTCGACCAGCCGGAAACCCTCGGCCGTCGCGAGTACGGCGGTACGGCGGCCTTGCCGATCTGGATGAGCTTCATGGGCGCGGCGCTGAAGGACAAACCGAATCACGCACCGGCAGAACCGGAAGGCATCCTTAGCCTGCGGGTCGACCCGGTCAGTGGCCGCGCTGCCTCGCCGAGCACGCCGAATGCCTACTTCGAGCTGTTCAAGGCCGAAGACTCGCCGCCGTCGGTGGATGAGCTGGGCAATGGTGCAGCGCCTGGCAGCCCGCTGCCAGCGGATGAAGCGGCGCCGATGGATCTGTTCTGAGGCTGGGTGTTTGACTGGGGTTATGTGAGGCTGCTGACATCGAGCGCCGCGCGGGCGGCGCTCGATCTCATAGGCGACAACTTTGCCATGGCAAACACCCTGCAGCCCTGACACATCCTTCACAATGCCAAACAAAAAGCCCCGGCTCATACGAGCCGGGGCTTTTTGTGTCGCTACAGCGGCAATCAGCCGTTGAACACGTCATCCACGCTGGTCAGCGGGTAGTGCTTCGGATACGGCAGGGTAGCCACGCCGGATTCGATGGCGGCCTTGGCCACAGCGTCGGAAACGACGGTGATCAGGCGTGCGTCCAGCGGCTTCGGAATGATGTACTCACGGCCGAACTCCAGGCCTTCGACGCCGTAGGCTTCGCACACTTCCTTCGGCACTGGCAGCTTGGCCAGGTCCTTCAGGGCGATAGCGGCAGCGATCTTCATTTCTTCGTTGATGCGCTTGGCGCGAACGTCCAGAGCACCACGGAAGATGAACGGGAAGCCCAGTACGTTGTTGACCTGGTTCGGGTAGTCGGAACGACCGGTCGCCATGATCACGTCGCTGCGGGTGGCGTGCGCCAGCTCTGGCGAGATTTCCGGGTCCGGGTTCGAGCAGGCGAACACGATCGGGTTGGCCGCCATTGACTTCAGGCCTTCCGGGCTCAGCAGGTTCGGGCCGGACAGGCCCACGAACACGTCTGCACCGTTAAGGGCATCAGCCAGGGTACGTTTGTCGGTAGCGTGGGCGAACTGCGCCTTGTACTGGTTCAGGTCGTCGCGGCCAGCGTGAATCACGCCGCTGCGGTCGATCATGTAGATGTTCTCGACCTTGGCACCCATGCTCACCAGCAGCTTCATGCAGGAGATGGCGGCTGCACCAGCACCCAGGCAGACGATCTTGGCGTCTTCCAGCTTCTTGCCGGCGATTTCCAGGGCGTTGATCATGCCGGCAGCGGTCACGATGGCGGTACCGTGCTGGTCATCGTGGAATACCGGAATGTCGCACTGTTCGATCAGGGTGCGCTCGATCTCGAAGCACTCAGGCGCCTTGATGTCTTCGAGGTTGATGCCACCGAAGGTGATCGAAATACGGCGAACGGTGTCGATGAACGCTTGCGGGCTTTCCGATTCGACTTCGATGTCGAACACGTCGATACCGGCGAAACGCTTGAACAGAACACCCTTGCCTTCCATGACCGGCTTGGAAGCCAGTGGGCCGAGGTCGCCCAGACCGAGGATGGCGGTGCCATCGGAAATCACCGCAACCAGGTTGCCTTTGCCGGTGTACTTGTAAGCCAGCTCTGGATCACGGCCGATTTCACGCACGGGTTCTGCAACACCTGGGCTGTAGGCCAGGGCGAGGTCACGGGCGGTGGCAGTGGGCTTGGAGAGCTCGACGCTCAGTTTCCCCGGACGAGGTTGAGCGTGGTATTCGAGAGCGGCGGTTTTCAGGTCTGACATGGTGGGCATTCCGCTATTTACTGTTCTGACGGACCGCCGAGGATACGCAAAGAGCCGGGGAGTCACAAGACTGGTCGGTCACTTGTGTCAAGGCCTTTAGCCTACGACTTTACGCTATAACCCACGGGGGCATACGGCTCACAGTGTGTACAATCTAATAGCGAAATGTCTACATCTTTTAGCCTGAAATACGCTCCAACATGCTCGGATCGGTCAATGGCAACACCCAGCGTCGCTGCCCGGGCTTCAAGCCGCCCTTGCGGGAACGGTCCAGCACCCAGCCACGCGCCTCGACCTGGCGTCCCTTGAGGTTATCGAAGAAGCTGGCGGGGAAGTTGCGTTGCAGACGAGCGGGAACCTGCAGCACCACGGCGTCGTCCAGTGTCAGCCAGACACCACCACGGTTGCGTTCGATACCCTTGATGCGGCCACCAACCACAGCGAAACCCGGCTGCCTGACTTCCCCTGCCGGGACCACGGGCGAACGGCGCCACAAGCCGCTGCCTGCCTTGCGCGCCGCTTGCTCGGCAAGTTGCTGGCAACCGCTGAGACGCACATTCGGAGCCACTGCCACGCGGTAGCCCAAACCCTCGCTGAGTAACTGTGCTTCCAGATTGTCGCCATTACGGCCGTAGATATGCGCCAGCGTGCGGCCGTATTTGTCTTTGTCCTCAACGCCTGGCACCAGCCCGATACGCCCATCACTGGCCTTGACCAGCGCCTGCAAGCGCCGCTTCGCGGCCTCGGCATAAGGCTCGCTGGTGCGCCCGTTGCGGCCAATTTCCGGGGCGTTGATGCCAATCAGGCGTACGCTGCGGCCATCGGCCAGGCGCACGGTATCGCCATCCACCACCTGGCGCACCAGCACCTGCTGTGGCTGCTGCGGTAGCGGGCAGAATGCCAGGGCGGGAAAGGCCCAGATGGCACCCATAAAAAAAGCGCCCACAAGGGGCGCCTTTTTTTGCAGCACTGCGAAACCCGAGGGGTTCGCCATGCGCATGATTACTTCTTGGTACCGAACATACCGAAGCGATCGGCGAACTTCTGTACGCGGCCGCCGGTGTCCAGGACTTTCTGCTTACCGGTGTAGAACGGGTGGCACAGGTTGCAAACGTCGATCGACAGGACATTGCCCAGGGTCGAACGGGTTTCGAACTTGTTGCCGCAGCTGCAGGTGACTGCAACTACTTCGTAGTTCGGGTGGATACCTTCTTTCATGGTCACTTCCTCGAGCTGCGTGCCGCCACCCAACACCAATTGTTGAATACCGCACGTAATTAGGCGGCGAATAATACCAGAGCACAGCGTCAGTGCAAGATGTCGCTTGCACCGACCGTCGTCTGCTAGGCTCGCCAGTTCTTGTAACGCCCTCCGAGTATTTTTGCGTGTCCGACGTCATCCTGCGCCTTGCCCTGCCCTCCCCGTTACGCCGCCTGTTCGACTACAAGGCGCCGGCGAGCATGGCGCGCCAGGCCTTGACCCCGGGCATGCGCATCCGCGTGCCCTTTGGCCGCCGCGAAATGATCGGTGTGCTGGTGGAGGTATGCGCACAGAGCGAAGTGCCTGCCGACAAGCTGAAACCGGCCAGCGCCCTGCTCGACCCGGTGTCCCCCATCCCGGCGTCGCTGTTCAAGCTGTGCCTGTGGACCGCCCAGTACTACCAGCACAGCCTGGGCGACACCCTGAGCTGGGCCTTGCCCACCCTGCTGCGCCAGGGCGAACCTGCCGAAATGCGCCAGGAGCGCTTCTGGCACATTGCCCCCGGCGCACGCCTGGAAGACCCACGCATTGCCCGTGCGCCGCGCCAGCGCGACGCCCTCAAGACCCTGGCCCAGCACCCGCATGGCGTGGCCCACACCCTGCTGGCCAAGCTCAACCTGAACAAGGACAGCCTCGACCTGCTACTGGCCAAGGAACTGGTACAGGTCGAGGTCCGTCGCCACTTGCCGGCACTGCGCCACGAACACTGGCTGGCACAACCGGAACTGCCGCTCAACGACGAACAACGCGATGCCTTCGACGCGGTACGCGAGGGCTTTGGCGGCTTCGGCGCGTTCCTGCTGGCCGGCGTCACCGGCAGCGGCAAGACCGAGGTCTACCTGCAACTGATCCGCGAAACCCTGGAAGCCGGCAAGCAAGCGCTGGTGCTGATCCCCGAAATCAACCTCGGCCCGCAAACCCTGGCGCGCTTCGAACAACGCTTCAACGCCCGCATCGCCCTGCTGCATTCGGCGGTGAACGACCGCGAACGCCTGGACGCCTGGCTGGCGGCGCGTGACGGCGAGGCCGACATCATCATCGGCACTCGATCGGCGCTGTTCACGCCAATGAAAAACCCCGGCCTGATCATCATCGACGAGGAGCACGACGGCTCCTATAAACAGCAGGAGGGCCTGCGCTACCACGCCCGCGACCTGGCACTGGTGCGTGCCCACCAGGAAAACATCCCGATCCTGCTCGGCTCGGCCACGCCGTCGCTGGAAACCCTGCACAACGCCCTGACCGGCCGCTACCGCCTGCTGCGCATGAACCAGCGCGCCGGCGGCGCCCGCCCGCCACGCATGCTGCGTCTGGACGTGAAAAGCCTGCCTCTGGACAGCGGTATCAGCGGCCCGTTGCAGCAGGCCATCCGCCAGACCCTGGAAGCCGGCCAGCAAGTGCTGGTGTTCCTCAACCGCCGCGGCTTCGCCCCGACTCTGCTGTGCCACGATTGCGGCTGGCTGTCCGAATGCCCGCGTTGCGACGCACGCATGACCGTGCATCAGCGCTCCGGCGTGCTGCGCTGCCACCACTGCGGCTATGACGAACGCCTGCCGCACCAGTGCCCTCAATGCAACCACGTGGACCTGCGCCCGGTCGGTGCCGGCACCGAGCGGGCCGAAGAACGCCTGAAGGTGCTGTTCCCGGACTACCCGATCCTGCGGGTGGACCGCGACAGTACGGCGCGCAAGGACGCCATGCACAACCTGTTCAGCACCATCCAGCGGGGCCAGCCGAGCATCCTTGTCGGCACGCAGATGCTTGCCAAGGGTCACCATTTCCCACGGGTTACCCTGGTGGCCATCCTCGACGCCGATGGTGGGCTTTTCTCGGGTGATTTCCGCGCCAGCGAACGCATGGCGCAGTTGATCGTGCAGGTGGCCGGGCGTGCCGGGCGTGCCGAAGAGCCCGGCAAGGTCATCATCCAGACCCACCTGGCCGACCACCCGCTGCTGGTGCAGCTTACCGAGCAGGGCTACTTCGCCTTTGCAGAACAGGCCCTGGACGAACGCCGCGCCGCCGGTTTGCCGCCTTATTCTCATTTGGCGCTGCTGCGCGCCGAAGCGCACAAGCCGGGGCAGGCCGAAGGCTTCCTCGACGAAGCCTGCGCCGCGGCCGAACGCCTGGTGGCCGAACAACGCCTGCCAGGTATAGAACTGCTAGGCCCAGTACCGGCGCCCATGGAGCGCCGCGCCGGGCGCTTCCGTGCGCAACTGTTGATACAGGCCGATACCCGGGCGCCTTTGCATCGACTGATCAGCGCCTGGTTGCTAGTGTTGGAGCAGATGCCGAGCGGGCGCCAGGTGCGCTGGTCACTGGATGTCGACCCGGTCGACCTGTACTGACGTCCGGGCTGCTTTGCAGCCCCAAAGGTTGGCAACCCGCTCCCAGCCACGGATAATGCCCAGTTTTTCCACCTGCGCATCCAGGCGCTCACCGCGCTTGCGGTCGAAAAGAGATCCCCATGAAAGACACCATTCGCCAGCTGATCCAGCAAGCCCTCACCCAACTCGTCACCGACGGTGTGCTGCCTGAAGGGCTGTCGCCGGCGATCCAGGTGGAAAACGCCCGGGACAAGACCCACGGCGATTTCGCCAGCAACATCGCCATGATGCTGGCCAAGCAGGCGGGCATGAAGCCGCGTGACCTGGCCGAAAAGCTGATCAATGCCCTGCCGGCCAGCGCCGACATCAGCAAGGTCGAGATTGCCGGCCCTGGTTTCCTCAACTTCTTCCAGAACACCGACGCCCTGGCCAACCGCCTGGACGCTGCCCTGGCCGATGCCCACCTGGGCGTGCGCAAGGCCGGCCCGAGCGAGAAAGTCGTCATCGACATGTCGGCGCCGAACCTGGCCAAAGAGATGCACGTCGGCCACCTGCGTTCGACCATCATCGGTGACAGCGTGGCTCGCGTACTGGAATTCCTGGGTGACAACGTCATTCGCCAGAACCATGTGGGCGACTGGGGTACCCAGTTCGGCATGCTGATGGCCTACCTGCAGGAAAACCCGATCACCAGCGACGAGCTGTCGGACCTGGAAAACTTCTACCGCGCCGCCAAGAAGCGCTTTGACGAGTCGGAGGAGTTCGCCACCCGCGCCCGCGGCCTGGTGGTCAAGCTGCAAGCCGGCGACCCGGACTGCCTGGCCCTGTGGACGCGCTTCAAGGACATCTCGCTGTCGCACTGTCAGAAGACCTACGAGCTGCTCAACGTCAAGCTGACCATGGCCGACGTGATGGGCGAAAGCGCCTACAACGACGACCTGGCCAACGTGGTGGCCGACCTCAAGGCCAAAGGCCTGCTGGTCGAAGACCAGGGCGCCCAGTGCGTGTTCCTCGAAGAATTCAAAAACAGCGAAGGCGAGCCACTGCCGGTCATCGTGCAGAAGGCCGACGGCGGCTACCTGTACGCCACCACCGACCTGGCCGCCGTGCGCTACCGCAGCAACGTGCTCAAGGCTGACCGCGCCCTGTACTTCGTCGACCAGCGCCAGGCCCTGCACTTCAACCAGGTGTTCGAAGTGGCACGCCGTGCAGGCTTTGTCGGTCACCCGATGCAGATGGAACACATGGGCTTCGGCACCATGAACGGCGCCGACGGCCGCCCGTTCAAGACCCGTGACGGCGGCACCGTGAAGCTGATCGACCTGCTTACCGAGGCCAAGGAACGCGCCTATGCGCTGGTCAAGGAAAAGAACCCGAGCCTGGCCGACGAAGACCTGCGCCACATCGGTGAAGTGGTAGGCATCGGCGCGGTGAAATACGCCGACCTGTCCAAGCACCGCACCAGCGACTACAGCTTCAACTTCGAGCTGATGCTCAACTTCGAAGGCAACACCGCCCCTTACCTGCTGTACGCCTACACCCGCGTGGCTGGCGTGTTCCGCAAGCTGGGCAAGGGCTTTGACGAAGTCGACGGCAACATCGTGCTGCAGGCTGCCCACGAGCAGGACCTGGCCGCACGCCTGGCGCAGTTTGGCGAAATCCTCAACAACGTCGCTGACAAGGGCACGCCGCACGTACTGTGCAGCTACCTGTACGACCTGGCCGGCCTGTTCTCCAGCTTCTACGAGAACTGCCCGATCCTCACTGCGGACACCCCCGAGCAGCAGCAAAGCCGCCTGCGCCTGGCTGCCCTGACCGGCCGCACCCTCAAACAAGGTCTGGAACTGCTCGGCCTGGAAACCCTGGAGCGCATGTAAGTTGGCTGCCAAGAAAAAACCCGCACCCAAGCGCGGTGCCAGCCGCCAGACGGCGCCGGCCAAGCAGCCGATCCCCGGCTGGGTATGGCTGGCCGTCGGCCTGACCGTAGGCGCATTCATCGTGTTCCTGATGAAGCTCGAACCTGGTAGCGAAGACATCAAGCGCGCCAAGCCCGAGCAGCAAAAGCCTGAGAAAGTGGCCGAAGCGAGCAAGGCAGCGCAGCCCTCCCCGCAGCAGCCAGTGAAGCCGAAATACGACTTCTACACCCTGCTGCCGGAGTCCGAGGTGATCGTGCCACCAGAGGCCGTGCCGGAGAAAACACCACCGGTGCCGGCCCAGCCGGTAACCCCGGTGACGCCAGCAGAAGCGGCGAAAATCGACACCGCACGGGCCCAAGCGGCCTTGCTCGGCCAAACCCCGCCGCCGGCACCACCGGTGATCAAGCCCGCAGCCACCACCCAGTACTTCCTGCAGGCCGGCTCGTTCCGCAAGCAGGCCGATGCCGACAAAGTGCGCGCGCAGATCATCCTGCTGGGCCAGTCGGTGAAGGTGGAGTCGGGTACGGTCAAGGACGAAACCTGGTACCGCGTGCTGGTGGGCCCGTTCAGCAACCGCGAGCAGCTGACCGGGGCGCAAAAGCAATTGTCCGGGGCAGGGTTCAGCAACCTGTTGCTGCAGCAGCGACAAACCCGCCAGTAACGAAAAAGGCCTTGCCGCTTCCACGCGACAAGGCCTTTTTTGTGGGCGCTTCCGGCCTCTTCGCAGGCTCACCCGCGAAGCCTTTCAACGCAAAGCATTCCTCTCGGAGACCTGGCTGTTCAACGTCCAGAAGTCATACAGCACTCCCACCAGGAACAGCCCGCCGGTAAAGAAGTAGATGATCGCGGTGATCCACTTGCCCTGATACAGCCGGTGCAGGCCAAACACCCCGAGGAAGGTCAGCAGGATCCAGGCGATGTTGTAGTCGATACGCCCGGACTGGAACCTCAGATCGGCTTCACGGTCCATGGACGGGATCAAAAACAGGTCGATCAACCAGCCAATGCCTAGCAGCCCGAAGGTGAAGAACCAGATCGTCCCGGTAATCGGCTTGCCGTAGTAGAAGCGATGTGAGCCGGTGAAGCCGAAAATCCACAGCAGGTAGCCGATGGTCTTGCTGTGAGTGTCGTGATAGTGCACACCCTGTTGATAACTGTTCATTCATAGCCCTCGTGGGTTATCTGAAAATTTTCTAAAAAAAAATGTGACTTTTTCGTCGCAGGCCGACGTACGGCAGCCAGGCAATCGACCAACGGATCAAAGATTGATCAAAAAGCTGTTATAAAGTTGCGCGCCCAACACATAACTATTCATAAGAGCTTCATCTATGCCGCCTTTACTCAAGACATGGCTGACCCTCTGTCTATTATTGCCCCTGGCCGCCCACGCCACCAATCGTGAGCAACGTCTTCCCAATGGTTTCACCGGCTACACCACCAATGCCTCGGTGAGACACGCGCCAACCAAGCAGGCCACCCTGCGCGCGCGCGCGAGCAACGCTGCCAGCAGCCGTGGTGCGCCTGTTGCTGCCATGTCGCCGAAGCAGAGCAGCGATGTGCTCAGCCGTGCGGTGAACGTGCTCGGCACTCCTTACGTTTGGGGTGGCAGCAGCCCGAAAAAAGGCTTCGACTGCAGTGGCCTGGTCAAATACGCCTTCAACGATGTTGCCGACGTCGACCTGCCGCGTACCTCCAATGCCATGGCCCAAGGCCACGGCGTGAAGGTGGCCAAGGGTGACCTGAAGCCTGGTGACCTGATCTTCTTCAACATCAAGAGCCGCCGGGTGAACCATGTTGCCATCTACCTGGGCAACGACCGTTTCATCCATGCGCCACGGCGTGGCAAGCGGGTGAGCATCGACACCCTGAGCAAGCCTTACTGGCAGAAGCACTATGTCGTGGCCAAGCGGGTGCTGCCGAAAGAACAGCAGCAGCTGAGCCTGGCCAAGCGCTGACCTGATCGGCGCTTTCCTGCGCCGGCCTCTTCGCGGGCAAGCCCGCTTCCACAGAGATATCACAGCCTTCGAAATCTGTGCCGACCCTGTGGGAGCGGGCTTGCCCGCGAAAGGGCCGGTGCGGGCACTATAGATCTTTGATCAGACCCATCTCTCTCAGCTCCCGCACGGCCCCCTCCATCGTCCGCATCCCTTCTGCAGCACCCGCCTGCATCACCGAACACAACTGCGCCATCCGCCCCTCACGCACCAGGTTACGCACCGCCGTCGTCGCCACCAGCACTTCCCGCGCTGCAACCCGCCCGCCATCTACGCGCCTGACCAGCACCTGCGCCACCACCAGGCGCAGCGACTCGGCCAGCATCGCGCGCACCAACGGCTTTTCCTCGGCAGCAAACACCTCCACCAACCGATCGATGCTGTTTACGGCCGAACGCGTATGCACCGTCGCCAGCACCAAGTGCCCGGTCTCTGCCGCGCGCAAGGCCAGACGAACGGTCTCCAGGTCGCGCAATTCGCCAATCATGATCACATCCGGGTCCTGTCGCAGGGCACTGCGCAGCCCTTGGGCAAAGCCGCCGCTGTGGCGCCCAATCTCACGCTGATTGACCAGGCTGCGTTGGCTGCTGTGGATAACTTCGACCGGGTCTTCCAGGGTAATGATGTGCAGCGCCCGCTCCCGGTTCAGCTGGTCAAGCAGCGACGCCAGGGTGCTGGACTTGCCACTGCCGGTCGGCCCACCCACCAAGACCAAACCATCATGGCATTGCGCAACAGCTTGATACACATCCCCCAGGTCCAGTTCATCCAGCGTGGCGATCCGCCCGGGGATCAACCGAAAGGTTGCTCCAGGGCCATTCAGCTGGCGAAACAGGTTCAGCCGAAAACGGCCGAGCGAGGGCAATGCCAGCGCCAAGTCCAGTTCATCGCCCTCGGCCCATTGCCGCCTTTGCTGCTCTGTCATCAAGAGCGCCATGCCCTCGGCCAGGTCTGCCGCCACCAGCGGTGGCAAGTTCATGCGCTGCAATTCACCGTCCAGGCGCAGCATCGGTATCTGGCCCGCCGCCAGGTGCAGGTCCGAAGCCCCCGCCTCCACGGCTCGGGCCAACAGGTCGGTCACATCCATGAGACTCCCCAAAGGCCTTCAAGTAGGTAGAATGCCGCAAACCCTACAGCTGCCGGCATCCATCCATGTCCACCCTAGCAGACAACCTTTCCGCGATTTCCGCCCGTATCGCCAATGCTGCCCAGGCAGCCGGGCGTGATCCGGCCAGCGTCCAGCTGCTGGCTGTGAGCAAAACCAAGCCCGCCAGCGCTATCCGCGAGGTCCACGCTGCCGGCGTGCGTGACTTCGGGGAAAACTACCTACAGGAAGCGCTGACAAAGCAGCAGGCGCTCAGCGACTTGCCCTTGATCTGGCACTTCATCGGCCCCATTCAGTCGAACAAGACCAAAGCCATTGCCGAGCATTTCGACTGGGTGCATTCCGTGGACCGCCTGAAAATCGCCCAACGCCTGTCCGAGCAGCGGCCTGCCGGGTTGGCGCCACTGAACATCTGCCTGCAGGTAAACGTCAGTGGCGAAGACAGCAAGTCCGGCTGCGCCCCCGCCGACCTGCCGGCCCTGGCCAAGGCCGTGGCCGCATTGCCCAACCTGCGCCTGCGCGGGCTGATGGCAATCCCCGAACCCACCGATGATCGCGCCGCCCAAGAGGCTGCCTTCTCCAGCCTGCGGGCGTTGCAGAAAGGGCTGGACCTTGGCCTGGACACCCTGTCCATGGGCATGAGCCACGACCTGGAAGCGGCGATCGCTCAGGGTGCGACCTGGGTGCGTATCGGTACCGCCCTGTTCGGGGCACGCGACTACGGCAACACCTGATTCCATGCTTCACTCACTCTTTTCCACAAGGACCTGACATGAGCAAGACTCGCATTGCCTTTATCGGCGCCGGCAACATGGCCGCCAGCCTGATCGGTGGTCTGCGTGCCCAGGGCCTGGACGCCTCGCAGATCCGCGCCAGCGACCCGGGCGCCGAGACCCGCAGCCGCATCCAGGCTGAGCACGGCATCGAAACCTTCGAGCACAACGCCCAGGCCATCGACGGTGCCGACGTCATCGTGCTGGCAGTCAAGCCGCAGGTCATGAAAGCCGTGTGCCAGGCCCTGCAACCCAACCTGCAGGATGGCCAGCTGATCGTTTCCATCGCCGCCGGTATCACCTGCGCCAGCCTGCAAAGCTGGGTGGGCGCTCGCCCGGTAGTGCGTTGCATGCCCAACACCCCGGCGCTGTTGCGTCAGGGCGTGAGCGGCCTGTACGCCACCGCTGAGGTGTCCGGCGAACAGCGCCAGCAGGCCGAACAACTGCTGTCGGCCGTGGGCACCGCCCTGTGGCTGGAGCAGGAGCAGCAACTGGACGCTGTGACCGCCGTGTCCGGCAGTGGCCCGGCGTACTTCTTCCTGCTGATCGAGGCCATGACAGCGGCAGGCGAAAAACTCGGCCTGCCACGCGAAACCGCCTCGCAGCTGACCTTGCAGACGGCCTTGGGCGCGGCGCGCATGGCGGTTGCCAGCGATGTCGATGCCGCCGAACTGCGCCGCCGCGTCACCTCGCCCGCCGGCACCACGGAAGCGGCGATCAAGTCGTTCCAGGCCAGCGGCTTCGAAGCCATCGTCGAGCAGGCACTGCAGGCTGCGGCCACGCGCTCTGCCGAGCTGGCCGAACAACTGGGCAAATAAGGAGCTTTAGATGAATGCACTGTCCGGTGCCGCGATCTTCGTGGTGCAAACCTTGGTCAGCCTGTACCTGGTGATCGTACTGCTGCGCTTCGTGCTGCAGCTGGTCAAAGCCAACTTCTACAACCCGCTTTGCCAGTTCGCGGTGCGCGCGACCCAGCCGCTGCTCAAGCCGATCCGCCGGGTCATCCCCAGTGTCGGCGGGCTCGACACCTCGTCGCTGCTGCTGGCAATCGTTATCCAGGCCCTGCTGATGGGCTTCGTGCTGATGGTCACCTACGGCACGTTCGGCGACATCCTGCACCTGTTGATGTGGGCGATCATCGGCATCACCTCGCTGTTCCTGAAGATTTTCTGGGTGGCGATGATCGTGATGGTGATCGTTTCGTGGGTCGCCCCCAACAGCCATAACCCGGCGGCCGAGCTGGCCTACCAGATCAGCGAGCCGGTGCTGGCACCGTTCCGCCGTATCGTGCCTAACCTTGGCGGCATGGATATCTCGCCGATCTTCGCCTTCCTGGCGATCCAGGTGATCCAGTCGTTCGTCATGCCCCCGCTGGCCGCCTACGCCGGCATGCCACAGGAACTGTGGCGCATGATCTGATCCTGGTTGCCCCCAGCGGCAAGCCTTTGCTTGCCGCTGGGGGTAGCGCTCTTTAGACTTACGCCTCCGTCAAGCGTGAGCAGGGTCGATGTCCACTGTCTTTCCCGAAGATTCCGTCGGTCTGGTAGTACCGCAAACCGCCCGGTTCGATGAACCGCTGGCCCTGGCCTGTGGCCGTTCCCTGGCCAGTTACGAGCTGGTCTACGAGACCTATGGCACCCTGAACGCCAGCGCGAGCAACGCCGTGCTGATCTGCCATGCCCTTTCCGGCCACCACCATGCCGCTGGCTACCATGCCGAAACCGACCGCAAGCCGGGTTGGTGGGACAGCTGCATCGGCCCTGGCAAGCCCATCGACACCAACCGCTTCTTCGTGGTCAGCCTGAACAACCTCGGCGGCTGCAACGGCAGCACCGGCCCCAGCAGCATCAACCCGGCCACCGGCAAGCCTTATGGCGCCGATTTCCCGGTGCTGACTGTCGAAGACTGGGTACACAGCCAGGCACGCCTGGCAGACCGCCTGGGCATTGCGCAATGGGCGGCAATCGTCGGCGGCAGCCTGGGTGGCATGCAGGCACTGCAATGGACCATGACCTACCCCGAGCGGGTGCGCCATTGTGTCGACATCGCCTCGGCGCCCAAGCTGTCAGCACAGAACATTGCCTTCAACGAAGTGGCACGCCAGGCCATCCTTACCGACCCCGAATTCCACGGTGGTTCGTTCCAGGACCAGGGCGTGATCCCCAAGCGCGGTCTGATGCTGGCGCGCATGGTCGGCCACATCACCTACCTGTCGGACGACTCGATGGGTGAAAAATTCGGCCGTGAGCTCAAGAGCGACAAGCTCAACTACGACTTCCACAGTGTCGAGTTCCAGGTCGAAAGCTACCTGCGCTACCAGGGCGAAGAGTTTTCTGGCCGTTTCGACGCCAATACCTATCTGCTGATGACCAAGGCGCTGGACTATTTCGACCCGGCCGCCGCCCAGGGCGGTGACCTGGCTGCCACTCTGGCCCACGTCAAGGCGGACTACTGCATCATGTCGTTCACAACCGACTGGCGCTTCTCGCCGGCCCGTTCGCGCGAAATCGTCGACGCCCTCATGGCGGCCCGCAAGAACGTGTGTTACCTGGAGATCGACTCGCCTTACGGGCACGATGCCTTCCTGATCCCCACACCTCGCTACATGCAGGGTTTCTCGAACTACATGAACCGCATTGCCATCTGAGGACAGCATGAGAGCCGATCTGGAAATCATCCACGACTGGATCCCCGCCGGCAGCCGGGTACTCGACCTGGGCTGCGGCAGCGGCGAACTGCTGGCCTCGCTGCGTGACCGCAAGCAAGTCACCGGCTATGGCCTGGAGATCGACGCCGACAACATTGCCGCGTGCGTGGCCAAGGGCGTCAACGTCATCGAGCAGGACCTGGACAAAGGCCTGGGCAACTTCGCCAGCAACAGTTTCGACGTAGTGATCATGACCCAGGCCCTGCAGGCCGTGGAGTACCCCGACCGCATCCTCGACGAGATGCTGCGCGTGGGCCGCCAGTGCATCATCACCTTCCCGAACTTCGGCCACTGGCGCTGCCGCTGGTACCTGGCCACCAAGGGACGCATGCCGGTATCGGACTTCATGCCGTATACCTGGTACAACACGCCGAACATCCACTTCTGCACCTTCGCCGACTTCGAAGAGCTGGTGCACGAGCGCAGGGCCAAGGTGCTCGACCGCCTTGCCGTCGACCACTTGCACCGCAACGGGTGGGGTGGCCGGCTTTGGCCTAATCTTCTAGGTGAGATCGGCATCTATCGCGTCAGCAGCCCGGGCCTGCAAGAGCACCAGCTCGCGGTCTGACGCCCACCGGAGGAATCGCCCCATGCATCGCCTAGCCCTGTTCCTGATCAGCCTGTGCCTGGCCTTGCCGGTACTGGCTGCCGATGCCGCCCGGCCCGAGCGCAAGGAAGTGTTTGGCGACGTGACGGTGCACTACAGCGCGTTCACGTCGAGCATGCTCACGCCCGAGGTGGCCGCAGCCACCGGCCTGGTGCGCAGCAAGAACCAGGGCGTGCTCAACATTGCCGTACTCAAGGCCAACAAACCTGCCACAGCGGTGGTCAGCGGCACGGTCAAGGACCTGACCGGGCGCAGCAGCCCACTGTCGTTCAAACAGATTACCGAACAGGGCGCGGTGTACTACATCGCCCAGTTCAAGATCGAACAGCCAGAAACCGTTACCTTCGACCTGAATATCGAAACCGGCGGTATCAGCAATTCCCTTAGCTTCAACCAGGAAGTGTTCCCAGGCGAATGATGAATTTCCAGCAACTCGTATTGGCCAGCCACAACGCCGGCAAACTCAAGGAACTGCAGGCCATGCTCGGCCAGTCCGTGCAACTGCGTTCGATTGGCGAATTCAGCCAGGTAGAGCCAGAAGAAACCGGCCTGTCGTTCGTTGAAAACGCCATTCTCAAGGCGCGTAACGCCGCACGTATCTCCGGCCTGCCGGCCTTGGCTGACGATTCCGGCCTGGCGGTGGACTTCCTCGGTGGTGCGCCGGGTATCTACTCGGCGCGCTACGCCGACGGCAAGGGTGACGCGGCCAACAATGCCAAGCTGCTCGAAGCCTTGAAGGACGTGCCCGAAGCCGAGCGCGGTGCGCAGTTCGTCTGCGTACTGGCGCTGGTGCGCCACGCCGACGACCCGCTGCCAATCCTGTGCGAAGGCCTATGGCACGGCAGCATCCTGTTCGAGGCCAGCGGCGAGCACGGCTTTGGCTATGACCCGCTGTTCTGGGTGCCGGAACGCAACTGCTCCAGCGCCGACCTGGCCCCTGTGGACAAAAACCAGCTCAGCCACCGCGCCCGTGCCATGGCCCTGCTGCGCCAACGTCTGGGCCTGGCATGATCGCAACGCTGTCCACCCCCGGCGCGGCGGGTTTCACCAGCCTGCCGCCGCTGGCGCTGTACATCCACATTCCGTGGTGCGTACGCAAGTGCCCTTACTGCGACTTCAACTCCCACGCTGCCGGGCCTGAACTGCCGGAAGACGCCTACGTCACAGCACTACTGGACGACCTCGATCAGGAGCTGGCTGCCGTACAGAGCCGCCCGATCAGTTCGATCTTCTTCGGTGGCGGTACGCCCAGCCTGTTCAGTGCCAACGCCTTGGGCCGGCTGCTGCGAGGCGTGGAACAACGCATCCCGTTCGCACCCGACATCGAAATCACCCTGGAAGCGAACCCTGGCACCTTCGAGCAGGACAAGTTCAAGGCCTACCGGCAAACCGGCATCAACCGCCTGTCCATCGGTGTGCAAAGTTTCCAGCCCGCCAAGCTGGAGGCGCTGGGGCGCATCCACAATGGCGATGAAGCGGTCCGTGCTGCCGGCATGGCGCGTGCGGCCGGCTTCGACAACTTCAACATGGACCTGATGCACGGCCTGCCCGACCAGTCGCTGGAGGATGCGCTGGGCGACCTGCGCCAGGCCATCGACCTGGGGCCGACGCACCTGTCGTGGTACCAGCTGACCGTGGAGCCAAACACGGTGTTCTGGAACCAACCGCCAGAGCTGCCCGAAGACGACATCCTCTGGGACATCCAGGAAGCCGGCCAGGCACTGATGGCCGAGCATGGCTTCCGCCAGTACGAGGTATCGGCCTACGCCCAGGCGGGCCGCGCTGCCCGGCACAACCTGAACTACTGGCGCTTCGGTGACTTCATCGGCATCGGCGCTGGTGCCCACGGCAAGCTGACTTTCGCCGACGGGCGCATCCTGCGTACCTGGAAGACCCGCCTGCCCAAGGATTACCTGAACCTGGCCAAGCCATTCAAGGCCGGCGAGAAGCTGCTGCCGGTCGACGAGCTGCCATTCGAGTTCCTGATGAACGCCCTGCGCCTGACCGACGGAGTGGAAGCCGAGCTGTTCACCCTGCGCACCGGTTTGCCACTGGAGCAACTGCGCGAGGCACGCCGCGCCGCCGAACAAAAGGGCCTTTTGCAGGTCGAACCGGATCGACTGGTGGCCACGCCGAGGGGCCAATTGTTCCTCAATGACCTGCTGCAGTATTTCTTGACCTAAGGATGACCCATGGATCTGGTACTTGATCTGCTCGCGACGGTTTCCCGCTGGAGCCGCGGTAACCTGTCGGAGATTTCACTGGCCTTGGTAGGCTGCCTGCTGGTGCTGTTTGGTAGCGATGTCAAAGCCTGGGCCGAGCAGCGGCTGGGTGGCTTGGCGGGCGCATTGCGAGTGCCGTTCATGGCGCTGATGGTGATGATCGGCAGCGGTGCGGCGCTGATCTATGCCACGCCGTGGGTGGTGAAGGGGTTGAGCCAGTTCAACAACTACGCGCTCGCGCCGGTGCTGTTGGTAGTGCTGGTGTTGATTGGTGTGGTGGCGGATCGCCGCGGGTAAGCATTGCTAAAAGCTGCCCCGGGATACCAGGGCAGCCCTACCTCCTGACTAGCCCTTAACGGGCATCATCGAAGTGGTCGCGCATGAAATCCCGAACGGTCTTGATCACTATCAAGATCCGGGCAAGCTTCCAGACGCGGCTCAGCGCATCAAGCAAACGCTTCATATGCCTTGGCCTCCATGTTGGCGGGCCAATCTTCCAGCATCTAACCGGCACTTCGATGCCTTCGAAAACCAGGTGAAGGCTTTCAGTGAAGTGGCCAGGTCAATGGCCCTTCGATAAACATTTACCGGCACGGTTCTCAGGCCGTGTCGAAGGGGCCGGAAAGCGGCATTCTTCTCCTACCCGGCCCATCACTGAATCCATCCACAAGGGAGCCATGCGATGATACGTGGAGCAGCCTCCCAAAGCTGTTAACAGCTCCGACACACGTGATGCCGCATGTTTCCATGCATTGACGCGCGTTCGCGGGCTACCTATGATCGTTCGACCAGGTGGGGGTTTTCAGTGAAGTCCCAGAGCGAAGGATACTCAGTCCTGTTGCTCACAAAAAAACCGCCTTTCTCAAGGCGGTTTTTTTTCGCCTGCATTTCTGCAAGCACCAGCACATCGAAAGGCCGTATCAGCCGTTCAATCCACCTTCTCGAACTTCAAGTCCCACACCCCATGTCCCAGCCGCTCGCCGCGGCGTTCGAACTTGGTGATCGGGCGCTCTTCCGGGCGTGGCACGTAGGTGCCGTCGGCCGCACGGTTGCGATAGCCAGGCGCAGCACTCATCACTTCCAGCATATACTCGGCATACGGCTCCCAGTCGGTCGCCATGTGGAACACGCCACCGGGCTTGAGCTTGCGACGTACCAGCTCGGCAAACTCCAGCTGCACGATGCGGCGCTTGTGGTGACGGGCCTTGTGCCACGGGTCGGGGAAGAACAGCATCAAGCGGTCGAGGCTGTTGTCCGCCACGCAGCGGTTCAGCACTTCGATGGCATCGCAGTCATACACCCGCAGGTTCTTCAGGCCCTGGGTCAGCACGCCGTTGAGCAGCGCGCCCACACCGGGGCGGTGCACTTCCACGCCGATAAAGTCCTGCTCAGGCGCGGCAGCAGCCATTTCCAGCAGGGAATGGCCCATGCCGAAGCCGATCTCCAGGGTGCGCGGCGCCGAGCGGCCAAACACCTGGTCGTAGTCCACCGGGCTGTCGGCCAGCGGCAGGATGTACAGTGGGCCGCCCTGGTCCAGGCCGCGTTGCTGGCCTTCGGTCATGCGCCCGGCGCGCATCACGAAGCTCTTGATGCGGCGGTGTGGGCGGGCGTCGCCGTCGGGGGTGATCGGCGTATCGTGCGATTCAGTCATCAGGGGCTCTTACTTGATCAGACCATCCAGCGGCGAAGAGGCGCTGGCATAGAGTTTCTTCGGCATGCGGCCGGCCAGGTAGGCCAGGCGACCGGCGACGATGGCGTGCTTCATGGCTTCGGCCATCAGCACTGGCTGCTGGGCGTGGGCAATGGCCGAGTTCATCAGCACGGCCTCGCAACCCATTTCCATGGCGATGGTGGCGTCGGAAGCCGTGCCTACCCCCGCATCGACCAGTACCGGCACCTTGGACTCCTCCAGGATGATCTGCAGGTTGTAGGGGTTGCAGATACCCAGGCCGGTACCAATCAGGCCAGCCAGTGGCATCACCGCGATGCAGCCGGCTTCGGCCAGTTGGCGAGCAATGATCGGGTCATCGCTGGTGTACACCATCACGTCGAAACCTTCCTTGACCAGCACTTCGGCGGCCTTGAGGGTTTCGATCACGTTGGGGAACAGGGTTTTCTGGTCGGCCAGCACTTCCAGCTTTACCAGCGTGCGGGATTCGTGCGATTTGCGGCCATCGAGCAGCTCGCGGGCCAGACGGCAAGTGCGTACCGCTTCCACCGCGTCAAAGCAGCCTGCCGTGTTCGGCAGGATGGTGTACTTGTCGGGCGACAGTACGTCGAGCAGGTTCGGCTCGCCCGCATTCTGGCCAAGGTTGGTGCGGCGAACGGCGACGGTGACGATTTCAGCACCCGAGGCTTCGGTGGCCAGGCGGGTTTCTTCCATGTCACGGTACTTGCCGGTGCCCACCAGCAGGCGCGACTGGAAAGTACGCCCGGCCAGGGTGAAGGGCTTGTCGCTACGAACGTTGCTCATCGTTGTTCCTCGGGAAAAGGTTGCAGGGCTAGCTTGTGAACCGCCGGGCTGCTGTCAGCCGCCACCAATGGCGTGGACCACTTCGACCTGGTCGCCGTCGTTCAGCAGCGTGCTGTCGTGCTGGCTGCGCGGCACGATATCCAGGTTCAGTTCCACTGCGACACGGCGCCCGGCAAGCTCCAGGCGCGTCAGCAGGGCTGCAACGCTTTCACCAGCAGGCAGTTCGTAAGGTTCACCGTTCAGTTGAATGCGCATGCGCACGGCCACCATTGTTCTTTGGGGCCCGCATTCTAGCGCCGAACCGCCCTGCAACCCAAGGGCGGTGCGCGCCATTAGTCGCGATTGTGGACCACCCGGTCAGCCCAGCCGCCAGGCTGCCAGGCCCAGGCACAACCAGCCGGCCAGGAAGCACAGGCCGCCAATCGGGGTGATGATGCCCAGCTTGCCCAGGCCGCTGAGGGTCAGCAGGTACAGGCTGCCGGAGAACAGCACGATCCCCAGGGCAAACAGGCCGCCAGCCCAGCCCACCAAGCGCCCGGGCAGGTGCGCCGAGAGCACGGCAACGCCGAAGATCGCCAGGGCATGCACCAGCTGGTAGGTCACACCGGTATGGAAAATGGTCAGGTAGTCAGCCGTCAGACGGTTTTTCAGACCGTGGGCGGCGAAGGCACCCAGGGCGACCCCGGTAAAGCCGAAAAAGGCGGCAAGCATCAGGAAGCTGCGAAGCATGGGACGACTCCTTGGATCGGGTCTGTATAATGGCCCCTTCCACCCGTACGGCCAAGCCATCGCCATGCTGCCAACCCTTCTTCGCCGCCTTTCCCGTGCCCTGCTCTGGTTCGCAGCCGGCAGCACCGTGCTGGTGCTGGTGTTCCGCTGGGTGCCACCGCCCGGTACGGCACTGATGGTCGAGCGCAAGGTGCAATCGTGGGTCAGTGGCGAGCCGATCGACCTGAAACGCGACTGGGAGCCGTGGGAGAACATCTCCGATGAGCTGAAGGTTGCCGTCATTGCGGGTGAGGACCAGAAGTTCGCCAACCATTGGGGGTTCGACATCCCGGCCATCCAGGCGGCACTGGCCTATAACGAGCGCGGCGGCAGCGTTCGCGGTGCCAGCACCCTCACCCAGCAAGTAGCCAAGAACCTGTTTCTGTGGTCCGGGCGCAGTTGGTTCCGCAAAGGGCTGGAGGCGTGGTTCACGGCCTTGATCGAGCTGTTCTGGTCGAAGGAGCGAATTCTCGAGGTCTATTTGAACAGCGCCGAATGGGGCAAGGGCGTGTTCGGCGCTCAGGCGGCGGCGCGCTATCACTTTGGCGTGGATGCCAGCCGGCTTAGCCGCCAGCAGGCGGCGCAACTGGCGGCCGTGCTGCCTAGCCCGATCAAGTGGAGTGCCAGCCGGCCAAGTGCCTATGTGGCCAGCCGGGCCGGGTGGATTCGCCGGCAGATGAGCCAGTTGGGTGGGCCTGGCTACCTGATGCAACTCGACACTTCGCGCAAACTTTGAGCCTTTTGGGGCTGCCGCGAAAGGGCCGCACAGCGGCCCCAAAACCTCACAGGCATGAAAAAGCCGCTGCCCCTCACGGCCAGCGGCTTTTCAATACAGCCAGGCTAGATCAGACCGCGATCAACGCCTTGACCTTGTTCATCGCATTCTTCTCCAGCTGGCGAATCCGCTCAGCCGACACGCTGTACTTGTCTGCCAGCTCATGCAGCGTGGCCTTCTCTTCCGCCAACCAGCGCTGGTAGAGAATATCGCGGCTGCGCTCGTCCAGCCCTTGCAGGGCTTCATGCAGGTTACTGGTCGAATTGTCGCTCCAGTCAGCATCCTCCAGTTGCACCGCCGGGTCGTACCGGTGGTCTTCCAGATAATGTGCAGGCGACTGGAAGGCGCTGTCGTCGTCAGCTTCCGCTGCCGGGTCGAACGCCATGTCCTGGCCACTCAAGCGGCTTTCCATCTCACGCACTTCACGCGGCTCTACACCAAGGCTTTCTGCCACGCGATGCACTTCGTCGTTGTTCAGCCAGGCCAGACGCTTTTTCTGGCTGCGCAGGTTGAAGAACAGTTTGCGCTGGGCCTTGGTGGTCGCCACCTTGACGATACGCCAGTTGCGCAGGATGAATTCGTGGATTTCTGCCTTGATCCAGTGCACGGCGAACGACACCAGGCGCACACCCATTTCCGGGTTGAAGCGCTTGACGGCTTTCATCAGGCCGACGTTGCCTTCCTGGATAAGGTCAGCCTGGGCCAGCCCGTAACCCGCATAGCTACGGGCAATGTGTACGACGAAACGCAGGTGGGCCATCACCATTTGACGAGCGGCCTCGACATCCTGCTCATAATAGAGACGCTCGCCCAGATCACGCTCCTGCTCGACCGTCAGCAGCGGGATGCTGTTGACCGTGTGCACATAGGCTTCCAGGTTTGCACCGGGTACCAAGGCATAGGCAGGTTGCAACGATGTGGTCATTCAAGAACCTCCGACTTACAAAACTCGCGCCTTGTGGGCGCTGCCAACATTGACCTGGAACGACGGTACAAGTTCCACAGTGAAGAAAATGTCAATGCTGGCACGTAAAAACTATCGCGGCGCCAGCTCGTTCAGGTGACGAGCGACTGCGATCCATGCACCGATATACCCCAACAACACTGCTCCGATCAAGAGGGACAGACCATCGGACGCCGGCACCCCCCCCAGGGCGAAATCACTGCCATACAGCCCGGAAAGCCCTACAACCGCCTCGTTCAGCCAGTTCAGGCCAAACGCCAGGATGCCCCACGCCAACAGGCCCGCACCCAGGCCATAGAGGGCACCCATGTACAGGAAAGGCCGGCGTACGTAGGCGTCGGTGCCGCCGACCAGCTTGATCACTTCGATCTCGATCCGGCGGTTTTCAATGTGTAGACGAATTGTGTTACCGATTACTAACAACAGGGCAGAAATCAGCATCACGGCCAAGCCGAAGACGAAACGGTCACCCAGCTTGAGAATGGCCGCCAGGCGCTCGACCCACACCAGGTCCAGCTGCGCCACTTCAACCCGTGGCAGCTCCGACAGACGCTGACGCAACGCTTCCAGGGCCGGTTTGTCGACCTCGGTCGGGGTCACAACCACCACGCCAGGCAACGGGTTGTCGGGCAGTTCACGCAGGGCCTCGCCCAGGCCGGACTGCTGCTGGAATTCCTCCAGCGCCTGCTCGCGGCTGACATATTGCGCGTCCGCCACGCCGGGCATGCCCTTGATCTCATCCCGCAGCGCCTCACCATCACGGCTGCCGGCATCCAGCTTGAGGAACAGCGAAATCTGCGCGGCGCGCTGCCACGAGCCGCCGAGCTGCTCGATGTTCTTCAGCAGCAACGACAGGCCCATGGGCATGCTCAGCGCCACCGCCATCACCAGGCAGGTGAAAAAGCTGCCGATCGGTTGCTTGCCCAAGCGGCGCAGGCTGTCGGCCATGCTGGCACGGTGGCTTTCCAGCCAGGCATGCAACAGCGTGCGGAAATCCGGGCCATCATCGTCTTCGCCGCGTTTTTTCTTCGCCGGTTGCGGGTCAGCGGGCTTTGGTGCAACCCGCTCGGAAACCTTCGGCGTACGTGTAGTGCTCATTGCCCGGCCTCCCCATCGCCGATCAAGCGGCCGCGTTGCAAGGTCAGCATGCGGTGGCGCATGCGCGCAATCAGTGCCAGGTCGTGGCTGGCGATCAATACCGTGGTACCCAGGCGGTTGATGTCCTCGAACACACCCATGATCTCTGCGGCCAGGCGCGGGTCGAGGTTACCGGTGGGTTCGTCGGCCAGCAGCAGGGCCGGCTGGTGGACGATGGCGCGGGCAATGCCTACCCGCTGCTGCTGCCCGGTGGACAGGTCGGCCGGGAACAGCTCGCCCTTGTCGGACAGTGATACACGCTCCAGGGCCGAATCCACGCGCTTGGCGATCTCCGCCTTGGACAGGCCGAGAATCTGCAGGGGCAAGGCGATGTTGTTGAACACCGTGCGGTCGAACAACAGCTGGTGGTTCTGAAACACCACGCCGATCTGCCGGCGCAGGAACGGGATTTGCGCATTGCTGATCTGGCCCAGGTCCTGCCCGGCCAGCATGAGCTTGCCGCTGGTCGGGCGCTCCATGGCCAGCAACAGGCGCAGCAAGGTGCTCTTGCCGGCGCCCGAGTGCCCCGTGACGAACAGGAACTCGCCCCGGCGCGCCCGGAAACTCAGCTCATGCAAACCCACATGACCATTGGGGTAGCGCTTGGCAACCTGTTCGAATCGGATCATGGTCAGTCTCGCTCGGCGAACAGAGCCTTGACGAACGGCTCGGCTTCGAAGGTACGCAGGTCGTCGATGCCTTCACCCACACCGATGAAGCGGATCGGAATGTTGAACTGCTTGGCCAGGGCGAAGATCACCCCGCCCTTGGCAGTGCCGTCCAGCTTGGTCAGGGCCAGGCCGGTCAGCTCAACGCTCTGGTTGAAGTACTTGGCCTGGCTGATGGCGTTCTGGCCAGTACCGGCGTCGAGCACCAGCAGCACCTCGTGCGGCGCATCGGCGTCGAGCTTGCCGATAACCCGGCGGACCTTCTTCAGCTCTTCCATCAAGTTGTCTTTGGTGTGCAGGCGGCCGGCGGTATCAGCGATCAGCACATCGGCGCCACGCGCCTTGGCGGCTTGAACGGCGTCGAAGATCACCGACGCGGAATCGGCGCCAGTATGCTGGGCGATTACCGGAATCTGGTTACGCTCGCCCCACACTTGCAACTGCTCGACCGCTGCGGCACGGAAGGTATCGCCAGCGGCCAGCATCACCTTCTTGCCTTCCAGCTGCAGCTTCTTGGCCAGCTTGCCGATGGTGGTGGTCTTGCCGGCGCCGTTCACGCCAACCACGAGGATGACGTAAGGCTTGTTTTGCGCCTGCACTTTCAACGGCTGCTCGACCGGGCGCAGCAGTGCGGCCAGCTCTTCCTGCAGCGACTTGTACAGGGCATCGGCGTCGGCCAGCTGCTTGCGCGCGACCTTCTGGGTCAGGTTCTGGACGATAGCCGAGGTTGCTTCCACGCCGACGTCAGCGGTCAGCAAACGGGTCTCGATCTCGTCGAGCAGGTCGTCGTCGATGACTTTCTTGCCCAGGAACAGGCTGGCCATGCCCTCGCCGATGCTGGCGCTGGTCTTCGACAGGCCCTGCTTCAGGCGGGCGAAGAAGCCGGGTTTGGCTTGTTCGACAACGGCTGGGGCAGCGACAGGGGCCGGTTCTGGCTCGACAGGTGCTGCTACCAGACGCTCGGGGATCGCTGGCGGGGCCTTTGGCTCCAGGTCGGGAACCAGAGCAACAGGCTCTTCGGCAACGGGCAGGACCAGGTTGCTGACAGGGGGCTCGACGGCTTGAATGACCGGTGCTGCTACGGGTGCAGGGGTTTCGACCTGCGGGGCGGCAGGCTCTGCAGTCGCGGGCACGCCCGCTCCCAGAGGGGCCGGGGTTGGCTCAGGGGCCTGGGCCACCACAGGGGCAGGTGCCGGCTCGAATACCGGAGTCGCCACTGGCGCCGTTGCAGGCTCAGAGGCCAAGGCTGGCTCGGCAACCCGAGGGGCCTCCGCTACAGCTGCGGGGGCTGCTGCAACCACCGGCTCGACCGGAGCAGCTTCAGGGCGCTCGACGGCGGGCTGCGGCGCTACGGGTTCTGCAGCCTGGGGTTCGGGGGCTTGTGGCTGTTCGGCGACAGGTTGCTGCGGCTTCTTTCGAAACCAGCTGAACAGGCCTTTCTTTTCGCCAGCCTCGGCCGGCGCTTTTTTGTCGTCGTTGGAACCAAACATGGAGGACGGCTATCTCAGGGTAGCGATGAGCCAGCAATGGCACATCGGGAATTCTCTCTACGCAGAACAGACTATCTTGAAGCCCGCTGGTTCATGCGCAACGTTTTGTCTTAGTGTCCTGTGGGCCAGAACGGCGACAGGCATGGTCGCCAGGCAACCGGATCAGTATCCTAGCACCTCCTGGCCCGTCGACGCTAAACCCAGCGGGCCGCCGAACAGGTTAAACACCGTATGAATGCTCTAGCCCGCCGCGCCGCTGGCCTGTTGTTCGGCACGCTCTGCCTGCCGCTCGCGGCCCTCGCCGCCGATGTGCAACCCACCCACGAATTCATCCTCGACAATGGCCTGAAAGTGGTCGTGCGCGAAGACCACCGCGCCCCGGTGGTGGTCTCGCAGATCTGGTACAAGGTGGGTTCCAGCTACGAGACCCCGGGCCAGACCGGCTTGTCCCACGCGCTGGAACACATGATGTTCAAGGGCAGCGCCAAGGTCGGCCCCGGCGAAGCTTCGCGCATCCTGCGTGACCTGGGCGCCGACGAAAACGCCTTCACCAGCGACGACTACACCGCTTACTACCAGGTGCTGGCCCGCGACCGCCTGCCGGTAGCCCTGGAGCTGGAGGCTGACCGCCTGGCCAGTCTGCGCCTGCCCGCCGACGAGTTCAGCCGCGAAATCGAGGTCATCAAGGAAGAGCGCCGCCTGCGTACGGACGACCAGCCCAATCAAAAGGCGTTTGAGCTGTTCCGCGCCATGGCCTACCCAGCCAGCGGCTACCACACCCCGACCATCGGCTGGATGGCCGACCTTGAACGTATGAAGGTCGAGGAGCTGCGTCACTGGTACGAGTCCTGGTACGCGCCCAACAACGCGACGCTGGTGGTGGTCGGCGATGTTACCGCCGACGAGGTCAAGGGCCTGGCGCAGAAGTATTTCGGCAGCATTCCCAAGCGCGCCGTGCCACCGGCCAAACTGCCCCTGGAGCTGGGCGAACCTGGCCACCGCCAGTTGACCCTGCATGTACGCACCCAACTGCCCAGCCTGATCTACGGCTTCAACGTGCCCGGCCTGCCCACCGCCAAGGACCCGCGGACCGTGCACGCCCTGCGCCTGATCTCGGCCCTGCTCGATGGCGGCTACAGCGCCCGCATGCCGGCACGCCTGGAGCGTGGTCAGGAGCTGGTGGCCGGCGCTTCTTCCAGCTACAACGCCTTCACCCGCGGCGACAGCCTGTTCCTGATTTCGGCTACGCCGAACGTGCAAAAGCAGAAAACCCTCGCCGATGTCGAAAAAGGCATCTGGCAGTTGCTTGAAGAACTCAAGACCACCCCGCCCAGTGCCGAAGAGCTCGAACGCGTTCGCGCCCAGGTCATCGCCGGCCTGGTCTACGACCGCGACTCCATCAGCAGCCAGGCCACCACCATCGGCCAGCTGGAAACCGTCGGCCTGTCCTGGAAGCTGATCGACAGCGAGCTGGACGAGCTCAAGCGTGTCACCCCGCAGGACATCCAGAACGCCGCGCGCACCTATTTCACCCGCGAACGCCTGAGCGTTGCCCATGTACTGCCCGAGGAGTCCGCTCATGAGTGATTGCCGCGCACCACGCCCAACCCTGCTGGCCACCGGCATCCGCGCCCTGGCGCTGGCGACCGTGCTGGCCGCCCCGGCCATGGCCGACAACGCCGCCAAGGCCGACAACAGCGCCGCTCGCCCAGCCAACACCTTGCAGTCCTTGGCAGAGCTGGATGGCAAGGCACCCAGCCGGCGCCAGTTGAACATTCAGCACTGGAACACCGCCGAAGGCGCCCGTGTGCTGTTCGTAGAAGCCCGCGAACTGCCCATGTTCGACCTGCGCGTCACCTTCGCCGCCGGCAGCAGCCAGGACGGCGTTACGCCAGGCGTGGCCGCACTGACCAACGCCATGCTCAACGAGGGCGTTGCCGGCAAGGACGTGACCGCCATCGCCGAAGGCTTCGAAGGCCTGGGCGCGGACTTTGGCAACGGCTCCTACCGCGACATGGCCGTGGCCTCGCTGCGCAGCCTCAGCGCCAAGGACAAACGCGAACCGGCTCTCAAGCTGTTTACCGAGGTGGCGGGCAAGCCGACCTTCCCCGAGGACGCCCTCAAGCGCATCAAGAACCAGATGCTGGCCGGCTTCGAATACGAAAAGCAAAACCCCGGCAAGATCGCGGGCAAGGCGCTGTTCGGCAAGCTTTACGGCGATCACCCTTACGCCCACCCCAGCGACGGTACCGCCGAAAGCATCGACGGCATCACCCTGGCACAGCTGCGC
This sequence comes from Pseudomonas sp. URIL14HWK12:I5, assembly GCF_900176445.1. Lineage (NCBI taxonomy): Bacteria > Pseudomonadati > Pseudomonadota > Gammaproteobacteria > Pseudomonadales > Pseudomonadaceae > Pseudomonas > Pseudomonas sp. URIL14HWK12:I5. The sequence continues at coordinate 443,265 of NZ_FWXQ01000001.1, read as the reverse complement.
GCCTTCCATGCCAAAGCCTATACCGGTGGCAACGCGGTCATCGCGCTGGTCGGCGACCTGAGCCGCGCGGAAGCCGAAGCCATTGCGGCCCAGGTATCTGCCGGCCTGCCGAAGGGCCCGGCACTGGCCGCGCCAGCCCAGCCCACTGACGCCAAGGCTGGCCTGACTCACATCGACTTCCCGTCCAAGCAAACCCACCTGATGCTGGCCGAACTGGGTATCGACCGCCAGGACCCGGACTGGCCAGCCCTGTCGCTGGGCAACCAGATCCTCGGCGGCGGTGCGTTCGGCACCCGCCTGATGAGCGAGGTACGTGAAAAGCGCGGCCTGACCTACGGCGTGTACTCGGTGTTCAGCCCGATGCAGGTGCGCGGCCCGTTCATGATCAACCTGCAAACCCGTGCCGAGCTGAGCGAAGGCACGCTGAAGCTGGTGCAGGACATTCTTGCCGACTACCTCAAACATGGCCCTACCCAGCAAGAGCTGGACGATGCCAAGCGTGAACTGGCCGGCAGCTTCCCGCTGTCCAATGCCAGCAACGCCAGCATCGTCGGGCAACTGGGTGCAATCGGCTTCTACAACCTGCCACTGACCTGGCTGGAGGACTTCATGCAGCAGTCCCAGGCCCTCACCGTCGAACAGGTCAAGGCGGCCATGAACAAACACCTGTCAGCCGATAAACTGGTGATCGTCACCGTTGGCCCGAAAGTGCCACAAAAACCGCTGCCAGCCCCCACTGACAAGCCCTCCGAGCAGCCGCTCGGAGTACCGGAGCACTAATGCCAAGATCCACCCCTCCCGCCCGCCCGCAATCGGGCCAAAGCAAGGGCCAGGGCCACCTGCGCATCATCGCCGGCGAGTGGCGCAGCCGTCGCCTGGCGGTACCGGAAGGCGAAGGCCTGCGGCCAACGCCCGACCGCGTGCGGGAAACCGTATTCAACTGGCTGGCCCCTTACATCGAAGGCGCCCGCGTGCTGGACGCCTTCACCGGGAGCGGCGCCCTGGTGCTCGAAGCCCTGTCGCGCGGAGCGGAAGACGCAGTGGCGCTGGACAGCAACCCGGCGGCCATCGCCAACCTGAAGAACAACCTCGAAATCCTGCGCTGCCCGCGTGGGCAGATCCTGCAAACCGATGCCCTGCGCTACCTGCAAGGCCCGGCCAAGCAGCAGTTCGATGTGGTGTTCCTCGACCCGCCGTTCCACCAAGACCTGCTGGCCAACACCTGCAACCTGCTGGAGCAGAACCAGTGGCTGCGCGAACAGGCGTGGGTCTACACCGAAAGCGAAGCCGCGCCTTCAACCTTGCAACTGCCAGGCAACTGGCGCCTGCACCGCGAGAAGAAAACCGGTCAAGTGCACTACGCGCTCTGGCAGCGGGACTAACCGTTTAACCCAAGGTTGGCTACTTAGTTACCCCCAGCCCGCCGACCACATGGCTGAAGCTGCTCCTTCGTTCTTGCAGGAGCACTTCAACCATGACCGAACACCCTTCCCCGCCCATACCGACCGGCGCGGTAAGTTCTTTCACGCTAACCAACGGCCTGCGCGTCTATCTGCGTACAGACCAGCGTGCGCCATTGGTCAGCGTGCAACTGTGGTATCACGTTGGCTCCAGTTACGAGCCCAAAGGCCACACCGGCCTGTCGCATGCCCTGGAGCATCTTTTGTTCGAGGGCAGCAGCAAGCTGGCTGCGGGCCAATATTCCACCCTCATGGCCCGCCTAGGCGGCGAGCCAAATGCGTTCACTCATTCCGATGCCACTGTTTTTCCTCTGACACTGCCCGCCAATCGTCTGGAAATCGCCTTGGAGGCAATGGCCGACGTCATGGCCAGCGCGACCCTAGCCGATGCTCCTTTTGCTCGTGAATTGGCGGTAGTCATGGCCGAGCGACGAGAGGAAGTCGATAACAACCCCTGGGCCTTGGCACTGGAGTATCACCTCATGCTTGCCTACGGCGACAGCGGCTATGGTACCCCTGTGATCGGCCATGACACCGACCTCAGCCACACGAGCCTGGCGGCTGCGCGCACTTGGTATCAGACCTGGTATCACCCCAACAACGCCACACTTGCAGTGGCCGGCGACATTACCCTGCCTCAGTTGCAGACGCTGGTCACACGGCATTTTGCAGCGATCCCCGCCCATCGCCTGCCCGCGCAGCAAATCCCCACAGCGCCAGCAGGGCTGGTTCGGCGCTTTCAAACCCTGCGATTGCAAGGCCTGTACAGCGGAGCGATCACCAGTTTCAATCTCCCAAGCCAATGTACCGCCACCTGTGACGCTCAGGCGTATGCCCTGCGGTTGCTGCCCGACATCCTTGCCCAAGGCCATGCCAGCACCCTGCAGCGCCGCATGGTGCTGGACAATCCCTTACTGTCGGGCCTCAGGGCCAGCTACGAGCCTTGGCAGCGAGGCGACAGCCTATTGACCCTCTATGCACTTTGTAGCCCACAAGTCCCCCCTGAAACCGCAGCAGAAAGGCTTACGCTCGAAATCGAAGCGTTCTGTCAGTCGGCGCCGGCCGCAGCAGACCTCCAACGCGCCAAAGCGCGCTTGATAGCGCGGCAGGTATACGAAAAGGATGACATCGCAAAACAGGCTCATGCCATTGGCATGCAGGCCGCCTGCGGCCTGGACCCGGTTGCACTGGGGGATGAATGCCAAACCATCGAAGCCGTGACAGCCGAGCAGGTCGGCGAAGTCGCCCATGAATTCCTGACCAAGGCCCGCACATCAATCACCCTCATGCATCACAAGGAAAGTGCCGATGAATAACCTGGACTCAGCTGCACAGCAGCCTGACGCAGCCGACGGCATTCCTCGCGGCTTGGCCTCAGCCCGAGGGCTTGACCTGGAACAGTTCGAAACCCTTCAAACGCCGGTGCAAACCTGGACAACCGAAGGCGGCACGAAGGTGAAGTTCGTCGAAGCCCACGGGCTACCGATCGTGGACATGATATTGCAGTTCAAGGCAGGCACGACCCAGGACACCGCCCAACACGGACTGGCAGCCCTGACGTTGTACATGCTCGATGAGGGCAGCCAGCATTTCACCGCGATCGAGCAGGCAGATCAGCTGGAACGCCTGGGCGCGATCATGGAAAAGCATATTCGCCTGGAGCACGCGACTCTGAGCCTGCGCAGCCTCAGCACGAAAACACTGCTTGATCCTGCATTGGGGCTCTTCATCGACCTTGTCGCACAGCCTGCGTTCACGCCTTCGGCGTTGGAAAAAACCAAGCGCCAGCTGATGCAGCACAACGCATCTCGCGAACGACACCCCTATCTCAGGGCGCGATGCGAAGCCTATCGACATCTGTTCCAAGGCCACCCCTATGGCAATCCACTCGGGAGCACCGATCAAGGCATCGAAGGCATTTCCTCTGCAGATTTGAGGCGTTTCCATCAGCGTGCTTACTGTGCCAGCAACCTCGAAATGGTGCTGATTGGAGACCTTTCGCCCGAGGCTGCCCAAGCCATTTCACAGCGCGTTAGCCAGGCATTGCCCCAAGGCTGGTCCGCAGCTGAACTGCCCGTCATACCACCGGCGACCAGCGCAACGATCAACATTGAGCAGGCTGGTGCCAGCACCGCCGTCCTGCTTGCGCTTCCCATGAATGTGCCAGCCAATGATCCTGAATACCCTGCCCTGGCACTGGCCAGCACCGTGCTGGGGGCGGGTATAGAGTCCCGCCTGATGCTGGAACTGCGCCAACGTCGCGGCTTGACTTATGGCATTCATGCCAAAGTGACGCCCATGAGTGCTGGCGGGCTGTTCACCATCGATTGGGAAATTGCACCGAAGCATGCGCAAAGCTCAGCTCAACTGGTTGATGCCTTGCTGCGTGACTTCATCGAGCAAGGGCCAACCCAGGCCGAGCTGCAACTGGCACGGATACAGCTGGCAGGGCAACTATTACGGGCCGTGGCGCAGAACAAGAACCTGGCGGACTTGCTGGCCGAGGTCACCTATCAACGCCAACCCGCGGACCATCTCGACACCTACGTCGAGCGCATCCGCGCGCTGACACCGGCCGATATCAGCGCCGTCATGCGGCGCAGGCTCGATCTGACGAAAAGAGTATTGGTCAGCGTCGGTCCATCGGCCAAGCAGCAACCTCTGCCAGATCTCGACCAATAGCGCAGGTACTGTGGCGCTTTTTCATGGCACTCTAGGCAGGCACATCACGAGTCGCCCAGTATGCCCAGCCAAAGCGCCACATTTCGCCCGGCCACCGGCCTTTCCAATCCCCACCTGCAAACCCTGTGGGGGCCCCTGTGGCGCAAGCTGCCTGAACTGCAGCGCAACCGCGAGCGGCTGTGGCTGGCCGACGGCGACTTCATCGACCTCGACTGGCATGGCCCCCATGAACCTCATGCACCACTGGTGCTTGTGCTGCATGGGCTGACCGGCTCGTCACATTCGCCCTATGTGAAAGGCTTGCAGCAAGCGCTGCAAGGGCGCGGTTGGGCCAGCGTGGCAGCGAACTGGCGCGGTTGCTCGGGCGAACCCAACCTGTTACCACGCAGCTACCACTCCGGCGCCAGTGAAGACCTGGCGGAAATTGTCAGCCACCTGCGCGCCCAACGCCCCTTGACGCCACTGTATGCAGTGGGCTACTCGCTGGGCGGCAATGTACTGTTGAAATACCTGGGCGAAAGCGGGGTTGCCAGCCAACTGGAAGCAGCGGTTGCCGTGTCGGTGCCCTTTCGTCTGGACCACTGTGCAGACCGTATCGGCCAGGGGTTTTCCAAGGTGTATCAGGCGCACTTCATGCGCGAAATGCTGGCGTATGTGCAGCTCAAACAGCGGCACTTCCACGAGCAGGGTCAGCACGATCGGCTGGCGGCGTTGGAGCGCCTGGGGCAACTGACCAACTTGCGCACATTCTGGGACTTCGACGGCAAAGTCACCGCACCACTCAACGGCTTTCGCGATGCGCACGACTACTATCGCCGCTCATCGAGCCACTTCTTCCTCGGCCAGAACCGCACGCCAACGCTGATCATCCATTCCAGCGATGACCCGTTCGTGTCCGGCCATAGCCTGCCAACGGCCCGTGAGCTGGCGCCACAAACCTGCTTCGAACTGCACAGCCGCGGTGGTCATGTGGGCTTTGTCGATGGCAGCCTGCGAAATCCGGGGTACTACCTGGAGCGGCGGATTCCGCAGTGGCTGGTGGACGGCCAATAGGGCGCTTACCGATTACTCGCCAGTGGCTACGCCATGCTCCGGATCATTGATCCACTCGCTCCAGGACCCGGCATACAGCTTGCCCAACGGGTACCCCGCCAGCGCCAGCGCAAACAGGTTGTGGCAAGCCGTCACCCCAGACCCACAATAAGACACGAGTTGCTCTGGCGCGCGCCCGGCCAGCTTTTCGGCAAAGCGCTGCTTGAGCTGCTCCGCCGGCAAAAAGCGCCCATCAGCCCCCAGGTTGTCGGTAAACGCTGCGCACTGGGCCCCGGGAATATGCCCCGCCACCGGATCGATCGGCTCCACTTCACCGCGAAAACGCGGCAAGGCACGCGCATCGATCAAGGTCAGGTCACTGCTACCCAGGCGCTTGCCCAGGTGGTCGGCATCGATCAGCAGCCTGGCGTCCGGCTCGCCCTTGAAGTTGCCTTCGCGTTTGGGCGGCGGGTCCAGGCTCAGCGGCAGGTGCGCGGCATGCCAGGCCTTCAGGCCACCGTCGAGAATCGCCACACCGCTGCGCTTGCCCAGCCAGACCAACAGCCACCAGGCACGGGCGGCAAAGGCACCGGGGCCGTCGTCGTACAGCACCACCTCACTGTCGTTGTCCAGGCCCCACTCACGCAGGCGCGCGACCAGCCGCTGCGCATCGGGCAATGGGTGGCGCCCGGTGCGCCCCTTGCTCACCGGCCCGCTGAGGTCGCGGTCAAGGTCGGCAAAATGCGCCCCAGCGATATGCCCTTGGGCATAGCTGCGTTGGCCGTAGTCCACATCCTCAAGGGCAAAGCGGCAGTCGAGAATCACCAGCTTGGGCGCGTCCAGGCGCTCGGCCAACTGCTGCGGGGTGATCAATTGCGCAAGGGGCATGACAATCTCCTGATCGATGGCACTTGGGCCCTGGGCTACAACTCCAGGGCCTGGTTGAACGGTACATGGAATTCCTGGCACAAGGCGTCCACGGCAGCGCGGGCGTTGTCGGTCACATAGCCGAGCTCCAGCACCAGCACCTGATAGACGCCGCGTTTGAAAGCTTCTTCACCCAAATGCGCGGAATGTTCACGCGTGGTGCTGAGAAAACGCACCCACGATGTCAGCACGATCCAGGCATTGATGGTCAGCGACTCGATCTGTGCCGGCGCCATGGCCAGAATGCCCGCCTCGACAAAGCCACGGTAGATCGCCTGGCCCTGGCGCAGGCAGCGCTCGGAAAAGCGCCGGTAACGGGCGGCCAGTTCGGCATCGCTGTCCAGCAGGTGCTCCAGGTCGCGGTGCAGGAAGCGGTAGTTCCACATGGCGGCCAGCAAGGCCTTGAGGTAGAAGCGCTTGTCCTCCACGGTGGCCGCGCGGCCTTGTGGCGGGCGCAGGAAGCTGTCCACCAGCTCTTCATACTGGCTGAACAACAGGGCGATGATCGCCTGCTTGTTGGGGAAGTGGTAATACAGGTTGCCGGGCGAGATTTCCATGTGCGCGGCAATGTGGTTGGTACTGACGCTGCGTTCGCCCTGCTGGTTGAACAGCTCCAGGCTGTTCTGCACGATGCGCTCTCGGGTCTTCATGCGCGGGGCCATGCTCAGCTCCCAGTCTGCGGGCCTTCTTCAAAGGGCCATCTTACGGCGTATTGCAGGTGGAATGCACCGTTCGAACACGTGGAAAAATTCGCACCATCGTGCAGATTAGAGTATAGGCTCTAGAGATTCCCTGCCCGGACTCGACACCGCCATGAACTCGCCCAGTGCCTTGCCCCCTCTGCAATCCGACCTCGACCTTGCAGCGTTGTTCGCAGCCCAGCGCCAGGCCTTTGCAGGTACCCCCCTGCCACCGGCCGCCCAGCGCCAGCAATGGCTGAAAAGCCTGCGTGAAGCCCTGTTGGCCAGCCAGGATGAACTGATCGAGGCCATCAGCGAGGACTTTACCGGACGCAGCGCCGACGAGACCTTGCTGGCCGAGTTGCTGCCCTCGGTACAGGGCCTGCGCCACGCCGAAAAACACCTGCAGCGCTGGATGCGCGCCAGCCGGCGACGCGTTGGTCTGGCCTTCCAGCCAGCCAGCGCGCAGGTGCGATACCAACCGCTGGGGGTGGTCGGCATCATCGTGCCGTGGAACTACCCGCTGTTCCTCGCCATCGGCCCGCTGACTTGCGCGCTGGCTGCCGGTAACCGGGTCATGCTCAAGCTCAGCGAAGCCACACCCGCCAGTGGCCAGGTACTGAAGCGGCTGTTAGAGCGAGTGTTTCCCGCCGACCTGGTCAGCGTGGTACTCGGCGAGGTCGAGGTGGGCCAGGCCTTCGCCCGCCTGCCCTTCGACCACCTGCTGTTTACCGGCGCCACCAGCGTGGGCCGCCAGGTGATGCTGGCTGCGGCGCAGAACCTGACGCCGGTCACCCTGGAACTGGGCGGCAAGTCGCCCGCCATCGTGTCGGACGACGTGCCCCTGGACACTGCCGCCGAGCGCATCGCCTTCGGCAAAACCCTCAACGCCGGCCAGACCTGCGTCGCCCCCGACTATGTGCTGGTGCCGCGTGATCGGCTGGCGGCCTTCAGCGACGCCTACCAGCGCGCCGTTCAGCGCCTGTACCCGCGCATCGCCGACAACCCTGACTACACCGCCATCATCAACCCACGCCAGCTGCAGCGTTTACAGTACCTGCTGGATGATGCCCGCGAAAAAGGTGCGCAAGTGCTCGACCTGTACCCTGGCGAGCCCCGCCAAGGCCGACGCCTGCCGCCACACCTGCTGCTGGCCGTGAGTGACGACATGCAGGTGATGCAGGACGAAATCTTCGGCCCGCTGCTGCCGCTGGTGCCCTACGACAGCCTCGACCAGGCGCTGGCCTACATCAACCAACGCCCGCGCCCGCTGGCGCTTTACTACTTCGGGTATGACCGGGCCGGGCAGGAACACGTGCTGCGCCACACCCACTCTGGCGGCGTGTGCCTGAACGACACCCTGCTGCATGTGGCCCAGGACGACCTGCCCTTCGGCGGCATCGGCCCCTCGGGCATGGGCCACTACCATGGCCACGACGGCTTCCTGACCTTCAGCAAGGCCAAGGCCGTGCTGGCCAAGCAACGTTTCAACGCCGCGCGGCTGATTTACCCGCCTTATGGCAAAGCCTTGCAGCGCCTGGTCTACAAGCTGTTCATCCACTGAGGGGCAGCCTGTGCACCGTCGTGATCTGCTGCGTTTCAGCCTTGGCGCCAGCATCTTTCTGAGTGCAACCGGCCTGGTCGGCTGCACTGCGCAAACCGGTGCACAGGGTTACCAACTACTGCGCGACGACGACCTGCCACTGCTGCGTGCGCTGATCCCGGTGGTGCTGGCCGGCACGCTGGCCACCGATAAATCGGTGCTGCACAGCCTCGACCACAAGCTGGCGGCCTTGTCGCCGGAAATGCTCAAGCTCACCCGGCAACTGTTCGACCTGCTCAGCCTGCCGCTTACCCGTGGCCCGTTGACCGGTGTCTGGGGCGCCTGGGAACAGGCCAGCGCCACCCAAGTCACAGCCTTCCTGCAACGTTGGCAGGACAGCTCACTGAACCTGCTACGCATGGGCCACGCTTCATTGCTGCAACTGCTGCAAATGGCCTGGTACGAACGCCCCGAGTCCTGGGCCGCCTGCGGTTACCCGGGCCCACCGAAAATCTGAAAACAACAAGAGCATCGCCAATGCCTGTAGCCGACCCGTTTCGCCAAGGCCTCGAACGCGGCTGGATCACCCATGACGCGTCACGCCTGGAGCACGACCTTTTGCTGGAGGCCGATATTGCCGTGATTGGCAGCGGTGCCGGCGGCGCCACCAGCGCACAAATGCTCAGCGCCGCCGGTTTCAAGGTGCTGTTGATCGAAGAAGGCCCGCTCAAGACCAGCAGCGACTTCCACCTGTTGGAAAACGAAGCCTATGCAACCCTGTATCAGGAGGGCCTGGGGCGCATGAGCAAGGATGGCGCCATCACCATCCTGCAAGGCCGCGCCGTAGGCGGCACCACGTTGGTGAACTGGACGTCGAGCTTTCGTACCCCGCCGCAGACGCTGGCGCACTGGGCCTCGGCCCACGGCGTGACGGGCCTGGGCGAAGATGACCTGCGCCCCTGGTTCGAGCGCATGGAGCAGGACCTGGGCATTACGCCATGGGCCATGCCACCCAATGCCAACAACGACGTACTGCGCCGAGGCTGCGAACAGTTGGGTTACCGCTGGGCGATTATCCCGCGCAACGTACGCGGCTGCTGGAACCTGGGCTACTGCGGCATGGGCTGCCCGGTGAATGCCAAGCAATCGATGTTGGTAACCCGTATTCCCGCCGCCCTCGACCACGGCGGCGAACTGCTGTACCTGGCCCGGGCGGAGCGCTTCGCCCACAACGGCGAGCGCATCCAGGGCCTCACATGCCTGGCCCTGGATGCCCAAGGCGTACACCCCACCGGTAGGCAGGTCAGCATCCGTGCGCGCCATTACCTGCTTGCCGGCGGCGGCATCAACAGCCCGGCCCTGCTGCTGCGTTCCGACGCGCCTGACCCCCACGACCGCCTGGGCAAGCGCACCTTCCTGCACCTGGTGAACTTCAGCGCAGCGCGCTTCAAGGACCGCATCGACCCTTACTACGGCGCCCCGCAGTCCATCTACAGCGACCACTTCCAGTGGCAAGGCGGCACCGATGGCCCGGTCGGCTACAAACTGGAAGTGCCGCCGTTGCACCCGGCCCTGGCCAGCACCCTGCTGGGTGGGCACGGCCAAGAAAACGCCCAGCGTATGGCCGAGTTGCCGCACACCCATGCGATGTTGGCGCTGCTGCGTGATGGCTTCCACCCCGAGAGCCAGGGCGGTGCCGTGGAGCTGCGTGGCGATGGCTCACCGGTGCTCGATTACCCGGTCACCGACTACCTGCGCGACGGATTGCGTCGCGCCTACCGCAGCATGGCGCAGATCCAGTTTGCCGCCGGCGCTACCCAGGTCACCCCCGTGCACAGCGATGCCAACGCCACGTCCAGCCTGGAACAGGCCTTGGCCATGATCGACACGTTGCGCCTGGAACCCTTGCGCACACGCCTGGGCAGCGCCCATGTGATGGGGGGATGTGCGCTGGGCGAAGACCCGCGCCAAGCGGTGTGTGACAGCCTGGGCCGTCACCACCAGCTGGAAAACCTGTCCGTCCACGACGGTTCGCTGTTCCCCACCAGCATCGGCGCCAACCCGCAACTCTCGGTGTATGCCATCAGCGCCAGGCTCACCGAAGCACTTGTTGCCCGCCTGGCACGCAACGCATGACAACGAATACGCCCCCTGTCTATAGTGCCATCAGCCGGCCGCATGACTTGGCCGGGGCGCCGTCGCTGCGCTACCATCCGACTCCCCAACGCACTCCAGCCAGGATGACGCGATGAACCGAGTGTTGTACCCGGGTACTTTCGACCCCATTACCAAAGGCCATGGCGACCTGGTCGAACGCGCTTCGCGGCTGTTCGACCATGTGATCATCGCAGTGGCGGCCAGCCCGAAGAAAAACCCCCTGTTCCCGCTGGAACAACGGGTGGAGCTCGCCCGTGAGGTCACCAAGCACCTGCCCAATGTCGAAGTCATCGGCTTCTCTTCGCTGTTGGCGCATTTCGCCAAGGAACAGGGCGCCAACGTCTTCCTGCGTGGCCTGCGTGCCGTGTCCGACTTCGAATACGAGTTCCAGTTGGCGAACATGAACCGGCAACTGGCCCCCGATGTCGAGAGCCTGTTCCTCACGCCTTCTGAGCGTTATTCGTTCATTTCCTCGACGTTGGTCCGGGAAATCGCTGCGCTGGGTGGAGATATCAGCAAGTTCGTCCACCCGGTGGTGGCCGACGCGCTGACCGAACGCTTCAAGAAGTAACCCTGATCGCCTGATTGTCGCGCCCGCGTGCACTGCGGGCGCGAATGCGGCACAATTGTGCCCATTGCGTTGAACATGCCCGGGCGGTGAGCCCCGGCCGGAGTCCCCATGTCCCTGATCATCACCGACGATTGCATCAACTGCGACGTCTGCGAACCCGAGTGCCCGAACGAGGCTATCTCCCAAGGCGAAGAGATCTATGTGATCGACCCTAACCTGTGCACCCAGTGCGTGGGCCACTACGACGAGCCGCAGTGCCAGCAGGTCTGCCCGGTCGACTGCATCCCGCTGGATGAAGCCCACCCGGAAACCGAAGAGCAACTGATGGCCAAGTACCGCCGCATTACCGGCAAGGACTGATCGCCACCAGGCAAGGGCCTCGCCCTTGCCTTAGCGCTGGCAACGCGGGCAGTACACGCTCGCCCGCTGCCCCAGCTTCACCTCGCGCAACTCCGTGCCACACACCTTGCACGGCTGCCCGCCGCGACCATAGACGAACAATTCCTGCTGGAAGTACCCCGGCTGCCCATCGCCCCCGATAAAGTCGCGCAGGGTGGTGCCCCCTTGCTCGATTGCCGCCGCCAGCACACGCTTGATCTCGATCGCCAGCTTCAGGTAGCGCGCCCGGGAAATCCCGCCCGCCTCCCGGCGTGGGTCAATCCCTGCAGCAAACAGTGCCTCAGTGGCATAGATGTTGCCCACCCCCACCACCACTGCGTTGTCCATGATGAAGGGCTTGACCGCCATCGACCGCCCGCGCGACAGCTGGAACAGGCGTTCGCCGTCGAACAGGTCGGTCAACGGCTCTGGCCCCAGGCGCAGCAGCAATTCGTGGTTCAGCGGGTCCAGGCTCCACAGCATGGCCCCAAAGCGGCGCGGGTCGGTGTAGCGCAGCATCAGCCCCGACTCCAGCTCGATATCGACATGTTCATGCTTGGCCGCCGGCAAACCCAGCTCAACCAGCCGCAGGTTACCCGACATGCCAAGGTGGCTTATCAACGTGCCGACTTCGGCATTGATCAACAGGTACTTGGCACGCCGCTCGACGCTGACAATGCGCTGCCCCGACAGGCGTACGTCCAGGTCTTCCGGAACGGGCCAGCGCAGGCGCCGGTCGCGTACCACCACACGGCTGACGCGTTGGCCTTCCAGGTGCGGCGCAATACCGCGCCGGGTGGTTTCTACTTCGGGTAATTCCGGCATGTGTCAGTGCCCGCCCAGCTCGCGAATGTTCTGCTTGAGGTTTTCGAAATCGTATTCCGACAAGCCAATGTAATCGAGCACCAGCGGGCCCACCACATTCCATTCATGGTCCACCGCCTGGTTGCCCAGCACCCGGTAGGACGCGCAAATGTGCTCGGCCATCTTCAACACCGCCAACAGGTTTTTCAGCTGGCTCTGGGTATTGCGCGAACTCTCGTCGCGGAACACCGCCAGGGCATTGTGGTGGTTGGCGATGGCTGCACTGAGGTGCTCGGGCAGGCGCCACGACTTGGCGGTGAAATAGCCGACCACCGAATGGTTGGTGTTGAACGTATGGTTTTCAGTATCGACCACGCGCGTTTCTTCGCCGGCCTTGGCGTACGCCTCCTCCAGCACCTCCATGTAATTGGGGAAGCGCTTGAGCATCAACGGCACGCCGCAGTCATGGAACAGGCCCAGTGTGTACGCCTCGTCCGCTGCCTGGATACCGGTGCGCTTGGCCAGGGTCAGGCAGGTGTTCGCCACGTCCTGAGCGGTATCCCAGAAGCGGTTGAGGGTAACGATGGTCTCATCGCTCATCTCCCCCTTGATCGACTGGGCGTTGATCAGGTTGATGATCGAACGGCTGCCCAGCAGGTTCACCGCGCGCTGGATCGAGCCGATCTTGTTGGACAGGCCGAAGTGCGGCGAGTTAACCAGTTTGAGCAAGGCCCCGGAGAGGCCCGGGTCCTGTGAAATCAGCTTGGCGATGGTTTCCAGGTCCGGGTCAGGCATGTACTGCTCGAACTGCAGATCGACCATGATCTGCGGTTGCGGCGGGATGGTGATGCCTTGCAAGGCTTGCTGGATCTGTTCGGCGCTGAGTTCTTGGGACATACGTGCACACTCGTTTAGGACGGGGGATTCTAACCCAGTTGAGTGCGCAAGCGCTTTGTCGCGCCTCGAACAGAAGTGCGGGCCAACAGGTTATACTCCCGCTCTTTTTTCCCGGAGCGACGTCATGTCCCTGCCCAGCCTTCGCCTCAAAGCCAATGCCGACCGCCGTCTGCGCGCCGGCCACCTGTGGGTCTACAGCAACGAAGTCGACGTCAGCGCGACCCCGCTGCAAGGCTTCCAGGCCGGCCAGCAGGCTGTTCTCGAGGCAGCCAACGGCAAGCCTCTGGGCATCGTTGCACTCAGCCCGAACAACCTGATCTGCGCCCGCTTGCTGTCGCGCGACATCAAGCTGCCGCTGGACAAGTCGCTGCTGGTTCACCGCCTCAACGTCGCCCTGTCGCTGCGTGAGCGCCTGTTCGACAAGCCGTGCTACCGCCTGGTCTATGGCGACTCCGACCTGCTGCCGGGCCTGGTGGTCGACCGCTTCTTCGACATCCTCGTGGTGCAGTTGGCCTCGGCCACCATGGAAGCCCACAAGGACGACGTGATCGCCGCCCTGGTTCAGGTGCTCAAGCCCAGCGGCATCCTGTTCAAGAACGACTCCGCCGCGCGTGACGCCGAAGGCTTGCAGCGCTATGTCGAAACCGTCTACGGCGAAGTACCGGACTGGGTGCCGCTGGAAGAGAACGGCGTCAAGTTCGAAGCCCCGGTGCGTGAAGGCCAGAAGACCGGCTGGTTCTACGACCACCGCATGAACCGTGCGCGCCTGGCCCCCTATGTAAAAGGCAAGCGTGTACTCGACCTGTTCAGCTACATCGGTGGCTGGGGCGTGCAAGCGGGTGCCTTCGGCGCCAGCGAAGTGTTCTGTGTCGATGCTTCTGGCTTTGCCCTGGATGGTGTGGAGCGCAACGCGGCACTCAACGGCATCAGCGAGAAACTGACCTGCATCGAAGGCGACGTGTTCGAGGCCTTGCGCGAACTGAAGGCCGCCGAAGAGCGCTTCGACGTGATCATTGCCGACCCACCCGCCTTCATCAAGCGCAAGAAAGACCTGAAGAACGGTGAAGCGGCCTACCGCCGCCTGAACGAGCAGGCCATGCGCATGCTGAGCAAGGACGGCATCCTGGTCAGCGCCTCGTGCTCGATGCACCTGCCCGAGGACGACCTGCACAACATCCTGCTGACCAGCGCCCGCCACCTGGACCGCAACATGCAGTTGCTCGAGCGCGGCGGCCAAGGCCCGGACCACCCGGTGCACCCGGCCATCGCCGAGACCCGTTACATCAAGAGCATCACCTGCCGGCTGCTGCCAAACAGCTGATTGCTGTCGGTCGGGGGCCTTGCGCCCCCGGCCCGCTTCAAATATCCAGAACGTGCGTCGCAATCCCGAAGTACACCAATACCCCCGCTGCATCGGCAATCGATGTAATCAGTGGCCCGCTGGCTGTCGCTGGGTCCAGCCGCAAGCGGCTCAGCAGAAATGGCAGGCTCATGCCGATCAGGCTTCCAACCAGTACGATGATCACCATGCTGCTGGCTACGATCAGGGCAATTTGCGGCCCGCCGCGCAGTACCCCCAAGGACGCCACGGCAACAGCCATGGTGCATCCCAGAGCCAATGCAACCCCGAACTCCCGCCCCAACATGCGCCACCAGTCACGCATGGCCACTTCACCCGTCGCCAGGCCTCGTACCATCAGCGTTGCAGACTGAGCACCAGCATTACCGCCGCTGTCCACCAGCAATGGCAGGAAGAATACCAAGGCGATATGGGCGGCGATGGTTTCCTCGAAAGCGGCGATACCCGCCCCAGAAAACAGGTTGCCAAACACCAGCAAAACCAGCCATAGCACGCGCTTTCGGTAGAGCAAACCAAGGGTCGCATCGCGCAAGTTACCGACATGGTTGGTGATTGAAGCGCCCTTGTGAAAGTCCTCTGTCGCTTCGCGCCGTTGGGCCTCCAGGGCTGCATGGGCGTTCGACTGAAGGGTGTTTTTATCGATTTGATGTTGCATGAAGTTCTCCAGGCGCCGACGCAGGCGCCTGCAGACTTCAGCCTCGCGGACTCAAGCCTTCGGCAGCCCTGGCGGCGGCGCGCTCAGTGCCAGATAGCAGGTTCATGTGGAACCGGTAACTGGGAAGGTCCATTGAGGGTTATCTCGTTAAACCGCACATGCGGCGGCCGGATGATAGTTAGTCGAGGTGCGCAAGTCAGCCCGTTGGGGGATGTTTCGGAAGCGTCCTACAGGTACCGGCTGTACGGGCAAATTCACCGACCAGGCACATCTTCATTCCCTCGCCGCGCCAGCGGTGTAGAATCGGCCTATTCATCGCCAGTCATCCCCGGCGGGTTTATGAGCTCTGGCCAAGCACGCGGCGATCCCGCGCGGTCTTCGGCCTCATCCGTGCCAGTGGCAACCGGCCTGCGGCGCAAAGGACAAGAGAAGCTCACTCCCCTTTTTTGTGACCTGATTAAGCCGCCAGGAGTGTTTCATGCCTGATTATCGTTCCAAGACGTCCACCCAAGGCCGCAACATGGCCGGCGCCCGTGCCCTGTGGCGCGCCACCGGGATGAAGGACGAAGACTTCAAGAAACCGATCATCGCCATCGCCAACTCGTTCACCCAGTTCGTCCCGGGCCACGTGCACCTGAAGGACCTGGGCCAACTGGTTGCCCGCGAAATCGAGCGCGCCGGTGGCGTGGCCAAGGAATTCAACACCATCGCGGTCGATGACGGCATCGCCATGGGCCACGACGGCATGCTGTACTCGCTGCCAAGCCGCGAGATCATTGCCGACGCCGTGGAATACATGGTCAACGCCCACTGCGCCGACGCCATCGTGTGCATCTCCAACTGCGACAAGATCACCCCCGGCATGCTGATGGCCGCCCTGCGCCTGAACATCCCGGTGATCTTCGTTTCCGGCGGCCCGATGGAAGCCGGCAAGACCAAGCTGGCCAGCCACGGCCTGGACCTGGTCGACGCCATGGTCATCGCAGCCGATTCCTCGGCTTCGGACGAAAAAGTCGCCGAGTACGAGCGTAGCGCCTGCCCGACCTGCGGTTCGTGCTCCGGCATGTTCACCGCCAACTCGATGAACTGCCTGACCGAAGCCCTGGGCCTCGCCCTGCCGGGCAACGGCTCGACTCTGGCCACTCACTCCGACCGCGAGCAGCTGTTCCTCACCGCCGGCCGCACCATCGTGGAGCTGTGCAAGCGCTACTACGGCGAGAACGATGAGTCGGTGCTGCCGCGCAGCATCGCCAACTTCAAGGCTTTCGAAAACGCCATGATGCTCGACATCGCCATGGGTGGCTCGACCAACACCATCCTGCACCTGCTGGCTGCCGCCCAGGAAGGCGAGGTGGCGTTCGACCTGCGCGACATCGACCGCCTGTCGCGCAAAGTGCCACAGCTGTGCAAAGTGGCGCCGAACATCCAGAAGTACCACATGGAAGACGTGCACCGCGCCGGCGGCATCTTCAGCATCCTCGGTTCGCTGGCCCGTGGCGGCCTGCTGCACACCGACCTGCCGACCGTGCACAGCCGCAGCATGGAAGAAGCCATCGCCAAATGGGACATCACCCAGACCGATGACGAAGCCGTGCACACCTTCTTCAAGGCAGGCCCTGCCGGCATCCCGACCCAGACCGCGTTCAGCCAGTCGACCCGTTGGGAAACCCTGGATGACGACCGCGAAAACGGCTGCATCCGCAGCTTCGAGCACGCTTATTCGCAAGAAGGCGGCCTGGCCGTGCTGTACGGCAACATCGCACTCGACGGTTGCGTGGTGAAAACCGCCGGTGTCGACGAGTCGATCCACGTGTTCGAAGGCACCGCGAAAATCTTCGAAAGCCAGGACAGCGCCGTACGCGGCATCCTCGCTGACGAAGTGAAGGCCGGCGACATCGTGATCATCCGCTACGAAGGCCCGAAAGGCGGCCCGGGCATGCAGGAAATGCTGTACCCGACCTCGTACCTGAAGTCCAAAGGCCTGGGCAAGGCTTGCGCCCTGCTCACCGACGGCCGCTTCTCGGGCGGCACTTCGGGCCTGTCGATCGGCCACGCCTCGCCTGAGGCTGCTGCTGGTGGCGCCATCGGCCTGGTGCGCGATGGCGACAAGGTATTGATCGACATCCCTAACCGTTCGATCAACCTGCTGGTCAGCGATGAAGAGCTGGCTGAGCGTCGTGTAGAGCAGGACAAGAAGGGCTGGAAGCCTGCCGAAGTACGCCCACGCAAGGTGACCACTGCGCTGAAGGCCTACGCCCTGCTGGCGACCAGTGCCGACAAGGGTGCTGTGCGCAACAAGGCTATGTTGGAAGGCCTGTAAGAAGCGTCTGAAAACACCAACCGGCGCCCCGTGCGCCGGTTTTTTTTGCTTTTCCGCTCCCATACTGCCTAAAAAGCAGCCTTAGGGGGCAATGGCAGCCATGAGTTGGAAAAGCCTGCTGTACAGCGTGACCATAGGGTACGCATGCCTGGTACCCACCTCTACCCAAGGTCAGGAGCGTGCAATGACCGGAGCCATCAGTTTCAGGGGCTCGGTACATGTACCTGGTTGTCGCCATGCCTGGGATGCCGAACAAGGGCGCTTGGTGCTTACCGATTGCCCCAGCGCCTTTCTTCCATCAGACGCACCCCCTGTCCATTTGCAAGCCAAGAACATTTTCTCTGGCGAGTACACCACGGTCATTCATCAAGAGACCCTGGCCGGTCACACGTTCGCCATTCACGACCGCTACGGCAAACGTGTTTCCAGCGGCAGTTATCGAATCACGGTACACGTACCATGAGCCTACTGGATCTGCTCCGGCGTCACGATCACCCAGTTCTTGTCCGCCGTCACCGACAGCCCTTCCTTGGCCTGCGCCGCCGCATTCTTGGCAATCATCCCGTTAAGCTGGTCCATGTACTTGGCCTTGCGGTTTATCCACAGGTGAATACCGCCCTTGCCTACATCCACCCCATGAAACTGCATGTAACCGTCACTGGTCGGCGTGTCGCCCCCCACCAGCACCGGCTTCTTCCACTCATCGATATAGGTCAGGATCGCCGCCTGCTTGCCCGCCATCCAGGTGGCGGGGGTCCACAGGTACGGGGTCAGTTCCAGCCCTTCGTTGGCCTTGGCGTCATAGTGCCCGGCGCTGATCTGCTTGCGTGCCGTGGTCAGCTGGCCATTGGTGCGGTCTTTCAGCAGCAGGCTCACACCAATCACGTTCTGCGGCTTCACGTTGTACCCGTACTTGGGGTCTGACGCGACCATGCGCACCAGCTCTTCCGAAGCCGCCGAAATCACGTACACCTCGATGCCGTTCTCCATCAGCTTGTTGTACAGCTCGGCCTGGCCTTTGAAGACCTTGGGCGGCTGTACCTCGATGGCCTTGACCTGGTCCCCGTCGTAATAGGTGCTGGGGATCGGCTTGGTGGAGGCCATCAGCTCATCCACCTGCACTTTCAGCTCCTTCAGGGTAAAGCCCGAGAACACCTGGGCCACCCACGGATAGCAGACCATGTCGTCAACTTCGCACAACCGGTAGTAGTAGCTGAACAGGCTTTCCTTGTGCTCGGCGGTGTCCTTGAACGGCATCAGCTTCAACGACGGGTCGAGCTTGTCGCGGCTCAGCAGCCCCTTGTTTTCCATGAATGGCAGCAGGGCTTCTTCAAGGTCATAGCGGTAACTGGTGTTGTCCATGTCGAACACCGCGTAATTACCTTTGTTGGCATTCGCGGCAATCATGCTGTCGAGCTGTTTGGCTGCTTCTGCAGGCCAATGCTTGAGCTCGGTGGCGAAGGTTTCGATACTGAACAGCAGGGACAGGCCGAGGGCCACGGCTTTAGGGGCGCGCTTCATGTACGAATCTCCTGAAATGACCCGGAAACGCTAGTGCAACATTCCCCGTCAACGGCCCTCGATAACGACCTTCATGCAGCTGCAAACGCCGTGTTCATTGCAATCTACGACACGCCGTTATTCCATAAACGACTATGCACATTCCATTTGGATATAAATTCGTTTGTTTTCAGCCTGTTAGCATTTCCGTTCGCAATCGCTCACAGAGGCGATGCTTCCTTTGCTTTTTTTCGCTGGAGCTTCAATGAACCTGCCGCTGTCCCTTAACCTGCTGGCGTTCCTGGCCCTGTTGCTGGGCCTGGCACAAACCCGCCGTACCGACTGGAGCCTGGCCAAGAAGGTGCTGCTGGGCCTGGTGCTGGGTGTGCTCTTCGGCCTGGCCCTGCACACGATCTACGGCGCGGGCCACCCGGTGCTCAAGGCCACCATCGCCTGGCTCGACCTGGTCGGCAACGGCTATGTCGGCCTGTTGCAGATGATCGTCATGCCGCTGATCTTCGCCTCGATTCTCAGCGCCGTGGCACGCCTGCACAATGCCTCTTCGCTGGGCCGCATCAGCGTGCTGAGCATCGGCACCCTGCTGCTGACCACCGCCATTGCCGCGCTGATCGGCATCGTGCTGACCAACCTGTTCGGCCTCAGCGCCGAAGGCCTGGTGGCCGGCGCCCAGGAAAGCGCACGCATGCAGGTTATCCACAGCGACTATGCCGGCAAGGTCGCCGACCTCAACATCCCGCAGCTGCTGCTCTCGTTCATCCCCAGCAACCCGGTGGGTGACCTGGCGCGGGCCAAGCCGACTTCGATCATCAGCGTGGTGATCTTTGCCGTGTTCATCGGCTTGGCGGCCTTGCAGCTGATCAAGGACGATGCCGAGAAAGGCGAACGTGCCCTGTCGGCCATCGACACCCTGCAAGCCTGGGTGATGCGCCTGGTGCGCGTGGTGATGAAACTGACCCCGTATGGCGTGCTGGCGTTGATGACCAAGGTAGTGGCCAGCTCGAACATGGAAGACATCCTCAAGCTGGGCAGCTTCGTGGTGGTGTCGTACCTGGGCCTGGCGCTGATGTTCGTGGTGCACGGTATCATCCTCGCCGCCACTGGCGTGAGCCCGCTGCGCTTCTTCCGCAAGGTGTGGCCGGTGCTGACCTTCGCCTTCACCAGCCGCTCCAGCGCCGCCAGCATTCCGCTGAACATCGAGGCGCAAACCCGCCGCCTGGGCGTGCCGCAGTCGATTGCCAGCTTCAGCGCATCATTCGGCACCACCATTGGCCAGAACGGCTGTGCCGGCCTTTACCCCGCCATGCTGGCGGTGATGGTTGCACCGGCAGTGGGCATCGATACCTTCGACCCGCTGTGGATCGCCACCCTGGTGGCCATCGTCACGTTGAGCTCGGCAGGGGTTGCCGGTGTAGGCGGTGGTGCCACCTTTGCCGCGCTGATCGTGCTGCCGGCCATGGGCTTGCCGGTGGAGCTGGTGGCATTGCTGATTTCGGTGGAGCCGCTGATCGACATGGGGCGCACGGCGTTGAACGTGAACGGTTCGATGACGGCGGGCGTGGTCACCAGCCAACTGCTGAAAGAGACTGACAAAGCTGTGCTGGCGGGCGATGAGCATGCCGAATTGAGCCATACTTGACGCGTCACCCAGGGCTGCTATGCAGCCCCGGCAATCTCAAACCCTGTCCCAGACCTCGAAGTGATAGGCAGGCTTACCTTCTTCAGCCTGCGCCTCACTCGACGCCAGCTTCCACTGCCCCTCATCAAACGCCGGGAACCACGCGTCCCCTTCCGGTGCCATTTCCACCCGCGTCAGGTACATCCGGCTGACCAGCCCTTGCTCCAGCGCCTGCCCATACAGCTGCGCCCCGCCAATCAGCATCAGCTCATCAACGCCTTGCTCACGCGCCCACTGCTCGGCCCGCACCAGCGCCCCCTCAAGGGAAGCGAACACCTCGGCGCCTGCCAGCTCAAGCCCCGGCTGGCGGCTGACGACGATGTTCAACCGCCCGGGCAGTGGCCGCCCCAGCGAGTCCCAGGTCTTGCGCCCCATGATGATCGGCTTGCCCAGGGTGGTGGCCTTGAAGTATTTGAAATCCCCCGGCAAATGCCAGGGCATGGAGTTGTCGATGCCGATCACGCGGTTTTCAGCGTATGCCGCGATCAGGCTGAGGGGGAGTGATGTATTCATGCCAGCGAGGATAGCACCGGGCGTGTGGGTTATGCTTCTGCCCTGACCTGTGCAATGGAAGACCTTGTGACTGCACCCACTTCACTGGACAAGCGCTGGCTCACCGAAGCGGTACGCCTGCGTGAAGAACATGCCGGCCCTCTGGAAGACCAGGAGGCCAACCGCCGCGCCCGCCAACTGGGCGGCGACCTGGCGGCCCGTATCGAAACCCGTGCGCTGTGCCTGGCCGAACGCGACGGCATGACTGTCGCCTTGCACCACTGGAAGCAGGGGGCGCGCCTGGCGCTGCTGGCCTTGTTGCTGCTGGCCGTGCTCAGCGGCGCCGGCATGGCACTGGCCGCCCTGGGCGATGGGCAACGGCCGGTCAACGTATTCTGGGCCTTGGGCAGCCTGCTCGGGCTGAACCTGCTGATGCTGCTGGGCTGGGCCGTCGGCCTTGCCATCAGTGGCGAGCACGGCGCGGGGCTGGGCCGCCTGTGGCTATGGCTTAGCGAACGCTTTGCCCGCGATGCCAAAGCCGCGCACTTGGCACCTGCGCTGCTAGTGCTGCTGCAACGCCAGCGGCTCAACCGCTGGTTGCTCGGCCTGCTGGTACACGGCCTGTGGCTGCTGGCGATGCTCACCGCGCTGGGCATGCTGCTGGCCTTGCTGGCGACCCGGCGCTATGGCTTCGTCTGGGAAACCACGCTGCTTGCCGCCGACCCGTTCATCCACCTGACCCAGGCCCTGGGCGCCCTGCCCTCGTTGCTGGGCTTTGCCATACCCGACGAGGCCATGATCCGCGCCAGCGGCGACACCTTGCCCGCGCTGGACCTGGCCCGCCAGGCCTGGGCCAGCTGGCTGCTCGGCGTAGTGCTGGTGTATGGCCTGCTGCCGCGCTTGCTGCTGGCCGCGTTATGCCTGTGGCGCTGGCGCCAGGGCCGCGAGCGCCTGACGCTGGACCTTAGCCTGCCCGGCTACGCGCACCTGCGAGATGCGCTGATGCCCCGCAGCGAGCGCATCGGCGTGCAGGACGCGGCCCCCGAGGCCTTGCCACAGTTTGCCGCCGGCCAGCTGGAAAGCGGCAGCAGCGGTGCCCTGCTGGTCGGCCTGGAACTGGACGACCAGCGCCCTTGGCCGCCCGCCCTGCCCAAAAACGTGATCGATGCCGGTGTGCTCGATAGCCGCGAATCGCGCAACCGCCTGCTTGAACAACTTGGCCGCTTCCCGCCCGCACGCCTGGCCATCGCCTGCGACCCACGGCGTTCACCCGACCGCGGCAGCCTGGCACTGCTCGCCGAACTGGCGCGCAATGCCGGTGCGACCCGAATCTGGCTACTACAGGCCGCGCCTGGTCAGGCCCTCGATGCCCAGCGCCTGGGTGACTGGCACGAAGCCCTCGACCGCCTTGGCCTGGCGCATGCCGACACCTCGCCATTGACCTGGCTGGAGCATGGCCATGACTGAGCCGCTGAAACTGGCCGTGGTCGGCCACACCAACGTCGGCAAGACCTCGCTGCTGCGCACCCTCACCCGTGACGTCGGCTTTGGCGAAGTCTCCCACCGCCCCAGCACCACCCGCCATGTGGAAGGTGCGCGCTTGTCGGTGGACGGCGAACCCTTGCTGGAGCTGTACGACACACCGGGCCTGGAAGATGCCATCGCCTTGCTCGACTACCTCGAACGCCTGGAGCGCCCGGGCGAGCGCCTGGACGGCCCGGCCCGCCTGGAGCGCTTTCTTCAGGGCAGCGAAGCACGCCAGCGTTTCGAGCAGGAGGCCAAGGTGCTGCGCCAGCTGCTGGCCAGCAATGCCGGCCTGTACGTGATCGATGCGCGTGAGCCGGTGTTGGCCAAATACCGCGACGAGCTGGAAGTGCTGGCCAGCTGCGGCAAGCCGTTGCTGCCGGTGCTCAACTTCGTCGCCAGCCACCAGCACCGCGAGCCGCAATGGCGTGAAGCCCTTGCGCGGCTTGGGCTTCACGCGTTGGTGCGGTTCGACAGCGTGGCCCCGCCCGAGGATGGCGAGCGGCGTTTGTACGAGAGCCTGGCCCTGTTGCTGGAAGACGCTCGCCCTGCCCTGCAGCGGCTGATCGACGACCAGCAGGCACAGCGCCTGGCGCGCCAGCACAGCGGCAAGCGCCTGATCGCCGAGCTGCTGCTGGACTGCGCCGCCTGCCGGCGCAGTGTCGAGGCTGAGCCGGCGGCCGAAGCCAGGGCCATCGAAGCGCTACGCCGGGACATACGTCAGCGGGAGCAGCGCTGCGTCGAGGCACTGCTCAAACTGTATGCCTTCCGCCGCGAAGACGCCCATGCGAGCGACCTGCCATTGCTGGATGGCCGGTGGGGTGACGACCTGTTCAACCCCGAAACCCTGAAGCTGCTGGGCGTACGCCTGGGCAGCGGTGTGGCAGCCGGGGCGGCCGCCGGTGCCGGGGTTGATTTGCTGGTTGGCGGCCTTACCCTCGGTGCAGCGGCCTTGGCAGGTGCAATTGCCGGTGGTGCGCTGCAGACGGCACGCAACTATGGTTCGCGGTTGATGAGCAAGCTAAAGGGCAAACGCGAGTTGACCGTGGACGACACGGTATTGCGCTTGCTGGCCTTGCGTCAGCAGCAGTTGATGGTTGCGCTGGACAACCGCGGGCATGCGGCGCAGGACAGCATCAGGCTGGGTGAGCTGGATGAAAAGGCCTGGCGTGAAGGCAAGTTGCCAGAGGCGCTGGTAAAGGCGCGGGCACATCCGCAGTGGTCGACGCTCAATCCAGGGTCGAAGCTGAATCAGGCTGAGCGGCAGGAACAGCTAGAGGCGTTGGTTTCTCAGTTTTGAGTAAACAGGCCTGGCCTCTTCGCGGGTTACCCGCTCCCACAGGGATAGCGCAAAGCCCAGTTCCTGCGCAGTACGTGTGGGAGCGGGTTTACCCGCGAAGAGGCCAGAGCTGCAAAGCGAAAGGTTACTGCTGGGCCACCTTCTCCGACTTACCGTCATAGCGCTTGCGCCATTCAGCCAGAATCTGGTCGCGGTTCTGCGAGGCCCAGGCAAAGTCGTTCTTGATCAGGCGCTGTTCATAGTCCGCTGGCAACTCGGTCTGCGGCTTGGCAATGCCCGGCGCCGCCAGCACGGCGAAGTTCTCCTTGTACAACTCCATGGCTGCGGGGCTTGCCGAAAAATCGGCCAGACGCTTGGCCGCGTCCGCCTTGGGCGAGCCCTTGATCACCGCAGTCGCCTCGATCTCCCAACCCAGGCCTTCCTTCGGCAGCACGATGTCCAGCGGCGCGCCCTGGCGCTTGAGCTGCACGGCCGGGTATTCGAACGAGATACCGATCGGGAACTCGCCCGCCGCCGCCAGCTTGCATGGCTTGGAGCCGGAGTGAACGTACTGCCCGATGTTCTGGTGCAGCGCATCCATGTAGGCCCAGCCCTGCGGCTCACCGAAGGTCTGCAACCAGGCGCTGACATCAAGGAAACCCGTGCCAGACGAGGCCGGGTTAGGCATCACGATCTTGCCCTTGTACTCCGGCTTGGTCAGGTCTTGCCAGCTCACCGGTTTGCTCAGGCCCTGCTTCTCGGCCTCGATGGTGTTGAAGCAGATGGTCGCGGCCCACACGTCCATGCCCACCCAGGCCGGTGGGTTTGCGGCATCGCGGTAGTTGGCGGCGATCTTGCCCAGGTCTTTCGGCGCGTAGGCTTCCAGCATGCCGTTCTGGTCGAGAATGGCCAGGCTGGACGCCGCCAGGCCCCACACGGCGTCAGCTTGCGGGCGGTCCTTCTCGGCCAGCAGCTTGGCGGTGATGATGCCGGTGGAGTCGCGTACCCACTTGATCTCGATGTCCGGGTTGGCCTTTTCGAAGGCCTGCTTGTAGCTCTTCAGCTGTTCGGCTTCCAGGGCGGTGTAGACCGTCAGCTGGGTACCGGCGGCCAAGGCCTGCAGGCTGAACACGGCAGAAACGGCAGCGGCAAGTGCAAGGTGCTTGTACATGGGTAGGTTCCTTACAGGTCAGACGGTCGCGGCGCGTTGGCGCCAGGCTTGGGAGCGGCGCAGCAGGCCGCGTGAGGCTGCGGCCAGCAGCAGTGAAGCGCCGGCACTGGTCAGCAGAATCAGGGTGGACATGGCAGCAGCACCGCCCACGTTGCCGGCGTCGTCCATGTTCAGCACGGCAACGGCGGCCAGAATGGTATCGGGGCTGTACAGGAAGATCGCCGCCGACACGGTGGTCATGGCCGAGACGAACAGGTAGCGGATGATGTCCAGCAGTGCCGGCAGGCAGATCGGCACAGTCACCCGCAGGAAGTGCTTGTACAACGGTGCCTTCAGCGACAGCGCGGCGGCCTCGAACTCGCCGTCGAGCTGGCGCAGTGCCGTGGTTGCGGTCATCTGCGCGGTGGTCAGGTAGTGAGCAATGGTGCACACCACCAGCAGCCCCATGCCGCCATACAACACATGCAGCGGGTTGCCGTTTAGGTTGAAGAAGAAGACGTAGCCCAGGCCCAGTACCAGGCCTGGCACGGCCATGGGAATGAAACTGAGCAGGCGCAGCATCTGGTTAAGCAGGCGCTGGCCCTGGCTTTTCTCCATCAGGTAGGCACCGGTGAAGATCACGATGCTGCCGATCAGCGCGGTGCCAAAGGCCATGGTCACGCTGTTGCGATAAGCCAGCCAGCCGCCACCGGCGGTGTCTTCGAACATGTAATGGCGCAGCGACAACGACAGGTTGTACGGCCAGAAGGTGACCAGCGAGGAATACACCGCCATGCCGATCACCAGCAGCAACGCCGCGCACACCAGCAACACGATGGCCAGGAAGCAGGCATCTCGGCTGCGCGATGGCTTGGGCTCGAACACCTGGGCACGGCCGCTCATGGCTTCGCCCTGGCGCCGACGCAGCCAGGCATCGACCGTGAAGCTGAACAGCGCCGGCAGCAGCAGGACCATGCCGATCAACGCGCCACGGCCGAACTGTTGCTGGCCCACCACCGCCTTGTAGGCCTCCAGTGCCAGTACCTGATAGTCACCACCGACCACGACCGGTACACCGAAGTCGGTGATGGTCAGGGTGAACACAAGGCAGAACGCCGCGAATACCGCTTGCCGCGTGGCTGGCCAGGTGATGCTGGTAAATGCCCGGCACGGGCCGGCGCCCATGCTGGAGGCCGCATCGAACAGCCGGGCATCGGCCAACGACAGCGCCGACAGCAGGATCATCAGCGCATGCGGGAAGGTGTAGATCGCCTCGCCCAGCACGATGCCCCAGAAACCGTAGATGTTGTCGCTGAGCAACCCGCGCAGCAGCCCCTGGTTACCGAACAGGTAGACCAGCGCGATGGCCGGCAGCATCGACGGCGCCAGCAGCGGCAGCAGGGAAATCCCCCGCCATACGCCCTTGGCCGGGATCCGCGTGCGTTGCAGCGCATAGGCGAACAGGTACGCCAGCGGCACCACGATGGCCGCCACGGTGAAAGCCACCGACAGGCTGTTGCCCAGCAACCAATGGAAATTGTCGCTGGCGAACAGTTCGCGGGCTGCCAGCAGGCCGCCACCCTGGCCCGCGTCAGCGCTGAAGCCACGCCAGAAGATCGCCAGCAGTGGCATCAGCACGGCCAGCACCAGAAGGATCAGCAGCAGGCTCTTGCCGCCGACGACGAACAACCGGTCACCCAGGGCGATGCCAGCTCGCGGCATGGGGTTGGCCTGGGTCAGCGGCAGGGACATTGGCGCGGCCATCTCAGGCAAACACCTGCAGGCTCTGCGGCGGCAGGGCCACCCAAATGTCCTGCGAGCCCAGGCGCGGCATGGCTTCGGGGGCCAGTTCAGCCAGCAGGGCATGGCCAGGCAGGGCTTTGAGTTCGAAGCTCATGCGGCAGCGGTTACCCAGGAACGTAATCTCGCGGACCATGGCCGGGAACAGGTTTTCCTCGTGCACCACCGGGTTGACCGTGATTGCCTCCGGGCGGCAGAACAACCGGCCGCTGCTGGCCTGGGCCGAGCCCGGCGCCAGACGCATGCTCATGGCGCCGACCTGGGCATGGCTGTCACCGTTGCGCTGGAAAGGCAGCCAGTTGCCCTGGCCAACGAACTCGGCGACGAACGGTGTGGCCGGCTGGTCGTAGATTTCCTGTGGGGTGGCGTACTGCTCAACCTGGCCGTTGTTCATCACCGCAATACGGTCCGCCATCAGCATGGCCTCGTCTTGATTGTGAGTGACCATCAAGGTGGTAATGCCCAGCTGGCGTTGCAGCTGGCGCAGTTCGGTGCACAGGTGCTCGCGCACCCGTGCGTCCAGCGCCGACATGGGCTCATCGAGCAGCAACAGGGAGGGTGACGGCGCCAGCGCACGGGCCAGGGCCACACGTTGCTGCTGGCCACCGGAGAGCTGGCCGGGGTATTTCTTCTCGCTGCCAGAAAGGCCTACCAGTTCAAGCATTTCAGCCACCCGCTGGCGGGCCTGCTCGCGGCCACTGCCGGCCAGGCCGTAGGCAATGTTGGCCTCGACGGTGAGGTTGGGGAACAGCGCGTAGGACTGGAACAGGATGCCGTAGTCACGGGCCTGGGGCGGCAGCTCGGAGATATCGCGTTCACCGATGTACAACGTGCCACGGTCCTGGCGCTCCAGGCCGGCAATGCAGCGCAGCAGCGTGGTCTTGCCACAGCCGGACGGGCCGAGCAGGCACACCAGCTCGCCGGCGGCGATGTCCAGCGAGACATCGTTGAGCGCCGTAAAGGCACCGAAGCGCTTGTGAATGTTGCGCACTTTCATCTGTGCGCCGGGGGTGGCGTGGTTCATGGCAGGGCCTCATCGAAGAGATGGGGGCCATGCTAGGCAGGCTGTGCGAAGGTTCTGTGGCTTTAAGGCAAAAGCAAGTGATAGTGGTATTGGCAGATTTTGTATTGCCCAAACAAATCTAGAAGTGTGAGCCCGCCACTTCCTGCGCCACCCCAAGGAAGGCAGCCGGCAACCGCGCCTGGCGCCGCTCCTTCAGGCAATACAAATACTCATGCATCACCGGCGCATCTTCCAGCGCCAGCACCCGCAATTCAGGGTTATGCGGCACCTCATGCCGGGCAATCACGCTGATACCGATATTGCGCAGCACCGCTTCGCGGATCGACTCGCGGCTGCCGATTTCCAGCAAAGCCCCGGCCTTCACCCCGGCCTCCTGCAGCATCTGCTCGGTCAGCTTGCGCGTGGTCGAGCCCTTCTCGCGCATCAACAGGCAGTGCCCGGCCACAACGTCGATCGACACCGCCTGCCGCTGGGCCAACGGGTGGTTGCGATGCACCGCCACCACCAGCGGATCAGTCCCCAGCACCCGCCGCACCAGCCGGGCATCTTCCACCAGCTGTGACGAAGCGGCGATGTCCACCCGGTAGTCTTCAAGCATTTCCAGCACCTGCTGCGAGTTGCCAATTTCCACCGCCACTTCCACCTGCGGCAAGCGCTCGCGATAGATCTTCACCAAGTCGAGAATGTAGTAAGGCGCCGTGGCGGCAATACGCAGGCTGCCCTGGGCCTGGCCACTGTTGCGCAGCTCGAACTCGATATCGGCCTCTTGCTGCAGCAGCGCCTTGACCATCGGCAGCAGGCGCACGCCCTCTTCACTCAACACCAGGCGCCGCCCGCCACGGTAGAACAGCTCGACCGCGTACTGGCTTTCCAGGTTGCGGATCTGCGTGGTCACCGTGGGCTGGCTGAGCCCGAGCTTTTTCGCCGCCAAAGTGATGCTGCCCAAGCGGGCCACCATGTAGAAGGCTTTCAGCTCCGAACTCAGCATGCACGTCCTCTATTTGCGCAGCAGGCGCAAGCCGTTGAACACCACCAGCAGGCTCACGCCCATGTCGGCGAACACCGCCATCCACATGGTGGCCATGCCGGCAAAGGTGATCGCCAGGAATACTGCCTTGATGCCCAACGCCAGAACGATGTTCTGCATGAGGATCGCCGCACTTTGGCGCGACAGCCTGACGAAGGCCGGGATTTTGCGCAAGTCATCGTCCATCAGCGCTACATCGGCAGTCTCGATGGCGGTGTCGGTGCCAGCCGCCGCCATGGCAAAGCCGATTTCGGCACGGGCCAGGGCCGGGGCGTCGTTGATACCGTCACCCACCATGCCCACCCGATGGCCTTGGGCGTACAGGGCTTCGATGGTTTTCAGCTTGTCGCCCGGCAGCAGGTTGCCCTCAGCACGGTCGATACCCACCACGGCGGCGATGGCCTGCGCGGTATGCGGATTGTCGCCGGTCAGCATGACAGTCTTGATACCCAGCTCATGCAGTTCCGCGATGGCCTGGCGGCTGCTGTCCTTGACCGTATCGGCCACCGCGAACAGCGCCAGCGGGCCAGAGCGGTCGAGCAGTAAAACCACTGTCTTGCCCTGGCGCTCCAGCGCATCCAGCTGGGCTTCCAGCGCAGGCGAGCACAGCCCCAGTTCCTCGACCAGGCGGTGGTTGCCCAAGTGGTAGATCTCACCGGCAATGGTGCCACGCACGCCGCGACCGGCCAGGGCAGCGAAGTCATCCACCTCGCTCAAGGCCAGGTCTTGCTCCTTGCCGAACTGGGCAATTGCGCGGGAGACCGGGTGGTCTGAACGCTCACCCAGGCTGGCTGCCAGGGCTTGTGCGCGGCCTTCGAACAGCGGCTCCAGCACCTTGGCGTCGGTTTGCACCGGTTTGCCGTGGGTAATGGTGCCGGTCTTGTCCAGGGCCAGGAAGTCCAGGTGGCGACCGCCCTCCAGGTAAACACCGCCCTTGATCAGGATGCCTTTGCGCGCCGCAGCGGCCAGGCCGCTGACGATGGTCACCGGGGTCGAGATCACCAGGGCGCACGGGCACGCGACCACCAGCAGCACCAGGGCGCGGTAGATCCAGTCGAACCACGCACCGGCCATGAACAGCGGCGGAATCACCGCCACGGCCAAGGCGATGGCAAACACCACCGGGGTGTAGATGCGCGAGAAGCGGTCGACGAAGCGTTGGGTCGGCGCCCGCGCGCCTTGCGCTTCCTCGACGGCCTTGATGATCCGCGCCAGGGTCGATTGCCCGGCAACAGCGGTAACACGAAACTCCAGCGCCCCTGCCTGGTTGATCGTGCCGGCGAACAGCTTGTCGCCCACTGCCTTCTCTACAGGCAGGCTTTCGCCGGTAATCGGCGCCTGATCGACGCTGGATTGGCCGCTGATCACCTCACCGTCCAGGCCAATGCGTTCGCCGGGGCGTACCCGCACCAGGGCACCGATGGCCACTTCCCGCACCTCCACTTCCCGCCACTGGCCATCGGCCTGTCGCACGGTGGCCATGTCCGGGGTGAGCTGCATCAGGCCGCCAATGGCATTGCGCGCACGGTCCAGCGAGCGGGCTTCGATCAGCTCGGCGACGGTGAACAACACCATCACCATGGCCGCTTCCGGCCACTGGCCGATCAGCACCGCGCCAGTCACGGCAATGCTCATCAGCGCGTTGATGTTGAGGTTGCGGTTCTTCAGGGCAATCCAGCCCTTCTTGTAGGTACCCAGGCCACAGCCGAGGATCGCTGCCAACGCCAGCGCCGCCACCACCCACTCCGGGGCCAGCGCGGCAAAGTGCACGATTTCGGCGGCAATCGCGGCAATACCGGACAGCGCTAGCGGCCACCAGCGGGTCTTGGCCACTTGTGGTGCACTGGCGGTGCCATCGTCTTCGGCGCCAAGCGGCTCGGCTTTCATGCCCAAGCTGTCGATGGCCTGCTCGATTTCAGCAGTGCCACCCAGGGTGTGGCGCACGCCAAGCACACGGTTGATCAGGTTGAATTCCAGCTGCTCGATCCCGGCCAGCTTGCCCAGCTTGTCCTGGATCAGGGTCTGCTCGGTAGGGCAGTCCATGGCCTCGATGCGGAAACGGCTGAACTGGGCGTGGCTGCTGGCCTTTTCGCTCAGCTGGACCAAGGCTGGGGCAGCAGCGCTGCCACAGCAGCTGTGGGCGTGGTGATCGTGTTTGTGTTCGTGGCTGACAGGCTGGTTCATGGGGTTATCCTTAAATTGAGCCTGTTGCCAATGGAACACCCTGTAGCCACTATAGGGTCAAGCCATTTGCTGGAGATTTCGTGATGAAGATCGGAGAGCTGGCCAAAGCCACCGACTGCGCCGTGGAAACCATACGCTACTACGAGCGTGAACAGCTGCTGCCGGAGCCGGCGCGCAGCGACGGCAACTACCGGCTGTACACCCAGGCCCACGTCGAGCGGCTCACCTTCATCCGCAACTGCCGCACCCTGGACATGACCCTGGATGAAATCCGCAGCCTGCTACGCCTGCGCGACAGCCCCGATGATTCGTGCGGCAGCGTCAATGCGCTGATCGACGAGCATATCGAGCATGTGCAGGCACGGATCGATGGCTTGGTGGCGTTGCAGGAACAGCTGGTGGAGCTGCGGCGGCGCTGCAATGCGCAAGGGGCGGAATGCGCGATCTTGCAGCAACTGGAGACGAACGGGGCAGTATCGGTGCCGGAAACCGAGCATTCGCATGTGGGGCGAAGTCACGGGCATTAAGCCGAAAGCATTCGCGGGCACGCCCGCGAATAGGCCAGTTCAGGTAATGGAGATCTGTCAGACCGCCATCGGCGCCGTCATCGGCGCATGGTGCTCATACCCTTCCAGCCAGAAGTCACTCGGCTCAATCTTCTCCAGCCACTCCGGCTCATACTTGCCGGTCTCGGCAAACGCCGGCACGCGATCACTGATCACCAGCTTCGGCGCCTCCAGCGGCTCGCGCTTGAGCTGCTCATTCAGCATGTCCAGGTGGTTTTCATACACATGGGCATCGCCAATGAAGTAGGTGAACCAACGCGGGGTATACCCGGTCAGGCGGCCGAACAGCGACAGCAGCGCCGCGCCTTCGGTGAGGTTGAACGGCGTGCCCAGGCCCAGGTCGTTGGAGCGGATGTAAAGGGTCAGGGAGATTTCCTTGGTCTCTACATTCGGGTGGAACTGGTACAGCAGGTGGCACGGCGGCAGGGCCATTTCGTCCAGCTGCGCGCAGTTCCAGCCGTGGAACAGAATACGGCGGCTGCCCGGGTCGTTGGCGATGGTGTCCAGGCACTGGCGCACCTGGTCGATGGCCTTGTACAGGATGACGAACGCGACGCCGCCCTCTTCGTCCTGAGCGATGCGACGGAAGCCTGCCTTTTCGGCCATTTCGATGGCCGCCGGGTTGCTCAGCGGGATGCGCTTGTAGCCCGGCCACTGGCGCCATTGCACGCCGTAGATTTCGCCCAGGTCGTCATGGCCCTGGCGGAACGGGTTCGCCAGCCACTGGGCGTTCTCGTTGGCGTTCTGGTCCCAGACCTTGCAGCCCAGCTCACGGAATTCACCGGCGTTCTTCACGCCACGCAGAAAGCCGACCATTTCGCCGATCGCCGACTTGAACGCCAGCTTGCGCGTGGTGATGGCCGGGAAGCCCTTCTGCAGGTCGAAGCGCAGCATGGCGCCCGGCAGGCTGATGGTACGGATGCCGGTGCGATTGCCTTGCAACGTACCGTTCTCGATGACTTCACGGACCAGATCTAGATACTGTTTCATGACTTTCCTGTAACAAGAACGGCAGGGGGATCACCCCTGCCGTGAAAATCATACGGCTGGTTTTGCCGTAGGTTTGCGGTTGTAGGCCAGCCAGATCAAGAAGATGCCGCCGACAATCATCGGCACGCAAAGCAACTGACCCATGGTCAACCAGCCGAAGGCAATGTAGCCAAGCTGGGCATCAGGCACTCGGACAAACTCCACGATAAAGCGGAAAATGCCGTAGAACAGCGCGAACATGCCGGAAACGGCCATGGTCGGGCGCGGCTTGCGAGAGTACAACCAGAGAATCACGAATAATGCCACACCTTCCAGGGCAAACTGGTACAGCTGCGACGGATGACGGGGCAACTGGGCCGGGTCGCTGAACGGCGGGAAAACCATCGCCCACGGCACGTCGGTCGCCTTGCCCCACAGTTCGGCGTTGATGAAGTTACCGATACGCCCGGCGCCCAGGCCGATCGGCACCAGTGGGGCGACGAAATCCATCAGTTCGAAGAACGACTTGTTGTTGCGCTTGCCGAACCACAAGGCCGCCAGCATCACGCCAATGAAGCCGCCGTGGAACGACATGCCGCCCTTCCACACCTCGAAGATCAGCGTCGGGTTGGCCAGGTACTGGTGCAGGTCATAGAACAGCACATAGCCCAACCGCCCACCGACGATCACCCCCATCGAAAGCCAGAACACCAGGTCGGACAGTTTCTCCCGCGACCAGGTAGGGTCGAAGCGGTTCAGCCGACGCGAGGCCAACAGCCAGGCGCCGCCGATGCCGATCAGGTACATCAGGCCGTACCAGTGGATTTTCAGCGGCCCGAGGGCCACGGCCACGGGGTCTATCTGCGGGTAAGGCAGCATGGAACTTCCTCTCGATTCAAATCAAAAAGCTGAGGCCGACACAGAACAGCAGTGCTGCGAACAGGCGTTTCAACAAACGGGGCGACAGCTTGTGCGCCAGGCGCGCGCCGAAGCGGGCGAAAAACATGCTGGTCACGGCAATGCCGACCAGCGCCGGCAGGTACACGTAGCCCAGGCTATGGGGTGGCAGGTGCTCTTCGTGCCAGCCCAGCAGCATGAAACTCAGGGCACTGGCCACGGCAATCGGCAGGCCACAGGCCGAGGACGTGGCCACTGCCTGCTGCATGGGCAGGCTGCGCCAGGTCAGGAACGGCACGGTCAGCGAACCGCCGCCAATGCCGAAAATGGCCGAGGCCCAGCCAATCACCCCGCCCGCGCCGATCAACGCGGGTTTGCCGGGGATGCCACGGCTGGCCCTGGGCTTGAGGTCCAGGGCCATCTGCGCGGCGATGACCAGGGCGAACACGCCGATGATCTTCTGCAGCAGCGGGCCCTGGATCAGCGAGGCCGTCTTGGCACCGATGCCGGCGCCAATGAGGATGCCGAGGGTCATCCAGGCGAAGATCGGCCATTGCACGGCCCCTTTGCGCTGGTGTTCGAGCACGGCGTTGATCGAGGTAAAGACGATGGTGGCCAGCGACGTGCCGACGGCCAGGTGGGTCAGCACCGAGGCATCGAAGCCCTGCAAGGTGAAGCTGAACACCAGCACCGGCACGATGATGATGCCGCCGCCCACGCCAAACAGCCCGGCCAGCACACCGGCACAGGCGCCCAACAGCAGATAGAGCACGAATTCCATTCGGCTTCCCCAGCAAAACAATCCGGCATGGTAACGGAAGCCGGGCTCAGGGCTCTAGTGAACTCTGTGACAGGATGGATCCGCCCCGCAGCTGTGGGTACAGTGGCATAAAACACAGAGGCCCAACCGATGTGCCTGATCGTATTCGCCTGGCGGCCGGGGCATGCCCTGCCGCTGATCGTCGCGGCCAACCGCGACGAGTTCTATGCCCGCCCCACCCAGGCCCTGGCGGCCTGGGAGGACGCCCCCGGCGTGCATGCCGGCCGCGACCTGGAGGCCGGTGGCACTTGGCTGGGCGTGGGGCCGCAGGGGCGCTTTGCCGCGTTGACCAATATCCGTGACCCGGGTCAGGCGGTGGGGCCGCGCTCACGGGGCGAGCTGGTGGCGGCATATCTGAAAGATGAGTTGGGGGTCGAGGCTTACCTGGACCAGGTGGCCAGCCACAGTGGGCAGTATTCGGGGTTCAACCTGCTGGTGGGTGATGGGCAGCATCTGGGTTACCTGCATGCGCGAGATGCCACGCCGCGCCTGCTGGAGGCGGGGGTTTACGGGCTTTCCAACGCCGGGCTGGACACACCTTGGCCGAAGTTGGTGAAGGCGCGCAGTGGGCTGGAAGGGTTGCTGGAAACGCCGGAACCGCAGCGGTTGCTGGCGTTGCTGGCAGATAACGAGCCTGCGGCGGATGGTGATCTACCTGAGACTGGCGTTGGGGTGGCGACCGAGAAACTACTGTCGAGTGTGTTTATTGCCAGCCAGAACTACGGGACGCGGGCGAGTACGGTGCTGATTGTGGATGATCAGGGCAGAAGGCAGCTGATTGAGCGCAGCTTCGGGCCCTTTGGTGGACACCTCGGGGAAGTTGAGTTCGCGGTTTGAGGGCCATGGGGCTGTTGCGCCGCGAAAGGGCCGCAAAGCGGCCCAAACAAATCAAAGGGTTTTATTGGCCCCAGGCCCAATCATCCGCGCCAACCCAAGGTTCTTCAGCGCCAACTGCAGCGAACTGTGGATAACCTGCGGGTTGTCATGGCTCAAGGCTTCAGCCAACAGCTCCTTGGCCTTACCCAGGTTCACCTGGCGCAGCATCCACTTCACTTTCGGCAAGTTGGTGGCGTTCATCGACAAACTGTCGAAACCCATGGCCATCAACAGGATCGCCGCTGCCGGGTCACCGGCCATCTCACCGCAGATGCTCACCGGCTTGCCTTCGCCATGGGCGTCGCGCACTACCGTGTTCAACGCTTGTAGCACCGCCGGGTGCAGGTAGTCGTAAAGGTCGGCAACCCGTGGGTTGTTGCGGTCCACCGCCAGCAGGTACTGGGTCAGGTCGTTGGAACCCACCGACAGGAAGTCCACCTGCCGCGCCAGTTCCTTGGTCTGATACACCGCCGCTGGAATTTCCACCATCACGCCCACTGGCGGCATTGGCACGTCGGTGCCTTCGTCACGCACCTCACCCCAGGCGCGGTGTATCAGGTGCAGGGCTTCTTCCAACTCGTGGATGCCGGAAATCATCGGCAGCAGGATGCGCAGGTTGTTCAGGCCCTCGCTGGCCTTGAGCATGGCGCGGGTCTGCACCAGGAAGATTTCCGGGTGGTCGAGGGTGACGCGGATGCCACGCCACCCGAGGAAGGGGTTTTCTTCCTTGATCGGGAAGTACGAGAGCGCCTTGTCACCGCCGATGTCCAGGGTGCGCATGGTCACCGGCAGCGGGTGGAACGCCGCCAGCTGCTCGCGGTAGATGGCCAGCTGCTCCTTCTCGCTGGGGAAGCGCTGGTTGATCATGAACGGCACTTCGGTGCGGTACAAACCAACCCCTTCGGCCCCACGCTGCTGGGCGCGGGCCACGTCGGCCAGCAAGCCGGTGTTGACCCACAGCGGCATGCGGTGGCCGTCCGGGGTGACGCAGGGCAGTTCGCGCAGGGCGTCCAGGCCCTGGGCCAGCTGGCGTTCTTCCTCGACCACATCGCTGTACTGCTTACGCAGCACTTCGCTCGGGTTGGTAAAGACTTCACCCTTGTAGCCATCGACGATCAGCTCGATGCCGTCGACCTTGGAATACGGCAGGTCGACCAGGCCCATCACCGTGGGGATGCCCATGGCGCGAGCCAGGATAGCAACGTGCGAGTTGCCCGAGCCCAGCACCGAGACCAGGCCAGCCAGTTTGCCTTCCGGCACTTCGCCAAGCATGGCCGGGGTCAGCTCTTCACTGACCAGGATGGTGTTGTCGGCGTAAACCAGCGACTGCGAACGGGCTTCCTGCAGGTAGGCCAGCAGGCGCCGGCCCAAGTCTTTGACGTCGGAAGCGCGCTCGCGCAGGTAGTCATCGTCCATCAGCTCGAAGCGGTTGACGTGCTCACCCACCACCTGGCGCAGGGCACCCTGGGCCCACTGGCCGGTCTTGATGACTTCGGTTACCTCACCGCCCAAAGCCGCGTCTTCGAGCATCATCAGGTATACGTCGAACAACGCGCGCTCTTCCGGGCGCAGCTGGGTGGCCAGCTTGGCCGACAGCTTGCGCATGTCGTCGCGCACGCCTTCAAGAGCGTTCTGGAACAGCTTGAGTTCGGCATCGATGTCATCGACGGTCTTGTCCGGCACCACTTCCAGGTCGGCGGGTGGCAGCATCACCACCGCGCGGCCCACGGCGGCACCAGGCGAGCCTGGCACACCGACGAAGCGGGCTTCCTGGATGCCCTTGCCCTGGCGGCCCAGGCCACGGATCGAACCGGTGGCCTCGGCGTGGGCGATAACCCCGGCAAGCTGGGCACTCATGGTGACGAGGAAGGCTTCTTCGCCCTCGTCGAACTGGCGCCGCTCCTTCTGCTGGATGACCAACACCCCGACCACGCGGCGGTGGTGGATGATCGGCGCACCGAGGAAGGAGGCGAATTTTTCTTCACCGGTTTCGGCGAAGTAACGGTAACGCGGGTGGTCGGCGGCGTTTTCCAGGTTCAGCGGCTCTTCCCGGGTACCGACCAGGCCGACCAGGCCTTCGTTGGGGGCCATGCTGACCTTGCCGATGGAGCGCTTGTTCAGGCCTTCGGTAGCCATCAGCACGAAGCGGTTGGTTTCCGGGTCGAGCAGGTAGACCGAGCAGACCTGGCTGCCCATGGCTTCCTTGACGCGCAAGACAATGATCCCCAACGCCGACTTGAGATCTTTGGCGGAGTTTACTTCCTGGACGATCTTGCGCAGCGTATTGAGCATGGCTCGGGGTCGAACTCCGTCGTCAGTCGCGCGTCAGCAGACGCGGTGCTAGCTCTTTCAGGGCGCGCCGGTACACCTCGCGCTTGAATGTCACAACCTGGCCCAGCGGGTACCAATAGCTCACCCAGCGCCAGCCGTCGAATTCCGGCTTGCCGGTCAGGTCCATCCGCACCCGCTGTTCGTTGCTGACCAGGCGCAGCAGGAACCACTTCTGCTTCTGGCCGATGCACAGCGGCTGGCTGTGGGTACGGACCAATCGCTGGGGTAAACGATAACGCAACCAGCCGCGGGTGCAGGCAAGAATTTCCACATCATCGCGTTCAAGGCCAACTTCTTCGTTCAGCTCGCGGTACAGGGCATCTTCCGGCGTCTCGTCAGGGTTTATACCACCCTGGGGGAACTGCCAGGCATCCTGGTTGATCCGTCGAGCCCATAGCACCTGCCCGGCATCATTCGTGAGAATGATCCCGACATTGGGGCGAAAACCATCCGGGTCGATCACGGCAGCAACCTCGCAAACGCATGTCACCGCATTGTTCCACAAAGCTTGCGAGCGCAGCAACGCGCCCGCCAAGCTTATGTGCAGCAGCGTGAAAACTCCGTATTCTGCGGGCCTACCCTGAGGCTGATACGAGTGACCGCGATGCGCCTGGCTTTATTCGACCTGGACAATACCCTCCTCGGTGGCGACAGCGACCATGCCTGGGGTGACTACCTGTGCCAGCGCGGCATCCTTGACCCGGTTGCCTACAAGCAGCGCAACGATGGCTTCTACCAGGACTACCTCAACGGCACCCTGGACCTGCAGGCCTACCTGGCCTTCTCCATGGAAATCCTGGCGGCAACGCCCGCAGCCCAGCTGGACGAATGGCACCGCGACTTCATGCGCGACTGCATCGAGCCGATCATCCTCCCCAAGGCCCTGGCCTTGCTGCAGCAACACCGTGAGGCGGGCGACCAGCTGGTGATCATTACCGCTACCAACCGCTTCGTCACCGCACCGATTGCCCGGCGCCTTGGAGTGAAGGTGCTGTTGGCGACTGAATGCGAAAGGCATGAAGGCCGCTATACCGGGCGCAGTACCGATATACCGTGTTTCCGTGAAGGAAAGGTGACGCGGCTGCAGCGCTGGATGCTGGAGAACGGCTTTGATCTTGAGGACAGCTATTTCTATAGCGACTCGATGAATGATTTGCCGCTGTTGCAGCGGGTGACGCATGCGGTGGCGGTGGACCCGGACCCGAATCTTCGGGCCGAGGCTGAAAAGCGTGGATGGCCGGTGGTTTCGCTCAGGGCTTGAGATTGCCGGCGATGGGCTGCAAAGCAGCCCCAAATTCAATCAGACTGGCTTGGCGCCCATCAGCCCGGCAATGGACAGGAAGCAAACCCCACTGAACACCGCCAGCGCCAGGGTAAACCGCAACCCCACCACCTCGGCCTTGCGCAGCCGGTTCAGCCGCACCAGCAGCCACCACACGGCAAACGCGCCAACGGTATAGATGATGCTGGACGCCAGCACCCAGATCTGCCCAAGCGGCCAGCCCACGAGGTGCACCAGCCACCAGCCGGTAAATGGCATGCTCACCAGGCAAAGGCCCATGACCAGCCAGACGAACACCAGCGGTCGACGCAGCAGCTTGGCATAGGCCTCGGCATCGCCTCGCCTGCGGGCACGCACGGTCCAGATCGCCAGGCCCAGAGCCCCCAAAAGCAACAGGGCGGTAGCGATCATGTGCAGGGTCTTGAGGGTGGTCAGGTGTTCCATGTCTTCACATCCTTGAGCAATAAGCCAAGCTTAGCCGCTCAACCC
Organism: Pseudomonas sp. URIL14HWK12:I5; assembly: GCF_900176445.1. Classification (NCBI taxonomy): domain Bacteria; kingdom Pseudomonadati; phylum Pseudomonadota; class Gammaproteobacteria; order Pseudomonadales; family Pseudomonadaceae; genus Pseudomonas; species Pseudomonas sp. URIL14HWK12:I5. The sequence continues at coordinate 403,893 of NZ_FWXQ01000001.1, read as the reverse complement.
AGGAACAGCTTGTACGCCGGGTTCTCGGTCTCGTCCCAGTAGGGGTAACCGATCTTGGCCAAGGCCGCCGGCACCAGGTGGCGCTCGTCCTCCGGCACCTGCAACCCCGCCACCACACGCCCGTCAGCCGCGCCATGGTTGCGGTAATGGAACATCGAGATGTTCCAGCGCCCGCCCAGCTTATTGAGGAAGTTGAACAGCGCTCCCGGTCGCTCGGGGAACTCGAAGCGCAGCACCATCTCATCGCTGGCACCGGCCGAATGGCCGCCGACCATGTGGCGGATATGCAGCTTGGCCAGTTCGTTGTCGGTCAAGTCGGTAACCGGGAAGCCCTGCTCGGTCAGGTGCTGCACCAGCGCCGCTCGCGGGTCATTTTCCGGATGGGTCTGCACGCCGACGAAGATGTGTGCCTCGTCAGAGGTGTGCTTGCGGTAGTTGAACTCGGTGATCTGGCGCTTGCCGATGGCCTCACAGAACGCCTTGAAACTGCCCGGGCGCTCGGGGATGGTCACGGCGATGATCGCCTCGCGCTTTTCACCCAGCTCTGCACGCTCGGCCACATGGCGCAGGCGGTCGAAGTTGACGTTGGCGCCGGAATCGATAGCCACCAGGGTCTGCCCGGTCACGCCGTACAGCTCGACATACTTCTTGATACCCGCAACGCCCAGAGCACCGGCAGGTTCGGTGATGGAGCGGGTATCGTCGTAGATATCCTTGATTGCCGCACAAATTTCGTCGGTGCTGACCGTCACCACCTCATCCACATGGTGACGGCAGATCTCGAAGGTGTGCTGGCCAATCTGGGCCACCGCCACACCGTCGGCGAACAACCCGACCTGCGGCAACACCACGCGCTCGCCGGCCGCCATCGCCGCCTGCAGGCAGTTGGAGTCGTCCGGCTCCACGCCGATCACCTTGATTTCGGGGCGCAGGTACTTCACGTAGGCAGCAATGCCGGCGATCAAGCCGCCGCCCCCCACAGGAACGAAGATCGCGTCCAACTGGCCAGGGTGCTGGCGCAGGATTTCCATGGCCACGGTGCCCTGCCCAGCGATGGTGTGCGGGTCATCGTAGGGGTGGACGTAGACAAAGCCCTTTTCATCCACCAGCTTCAACGAATAGGCCAGCGCCTCGGGGAACGAGTCGCCATGCAGCACCACCTTGCCACCGCGCGAACGCACGCCTTCGACCTTGATCTCAGGAGTAGTCTTGGGCATTACGATGGTGGCCTTGATGCCCATCTCGCGCGCAGCCAGGGCCAGGCCTTGGGCGTGGTTGCCAGCCGAGGCGGTAACCACGCCACGGGCCAGCTCTTCCGGGCTCAGCTGGGCCAGCTTGTTGTACGCCCCACGGATCTTGAACGAGAACACCGGCTGCAGGTCTTCACGCTTGAGCAGAATCTGGTTGCCCAGGCGCTTGCTCAGCTGCCCGGCGCTCTGCAACGGGGTTTCGACGGCAACGTCATAGACGCGCGAGGTGAGGATCTTCTTGACGTACTGTTCGAGCATCGGGAAAGCATCACTGGGCCGCGGGACAAGGGCTGGGAGTCTACCCCAGCGCTACGTCGGGCGACCACAGCAAAGCCGCCCAAGCCGTTATACTAAGCAACTTTGAAAACCGCCCTGCCCCTTTTCGGAGCCCGCATGACCCAGGACCAACTCAAACAGGCCGTCGCCCAGGCCGCTGTCGACTTCATTCTGCCCAAGCTGGATGAAAAGAGCGTTGTCGGCGTCGGCACCGGTTCGACCGCCAACTTCTTCATCGACGCCCTGGCTCAGCACAAGACCGCCTTCGACGGCGCAGTCGCCAGCTCCGAAGCCACCGCCCAGCGTCTGAAGGGCCATGGCATCCCGGTCTACGAGCTGAACAGCGTCAGCGAGCTGGAGTTCTACGTGGACGGCGCCGACGAAAGCGACGCGCACCTGAACTTGATCAAAGGCGGTGGCGCGGCCCTGACCCGGGAGAAAATCGTCGCGGCCGTGGCCAAGACCTTCATCTGCATCGCCGACGGCAGCAAGCTGGTGCCGGTGCTGGGCGCCTTCCCGCTGCCGGTCGAAGTGATCCCGATGGCCCGCAGCCACGTGGCGCGCCAGCTGGTGAAGCTGGGCGGCGACCCGGTGTATCGCGAAGGCGTTGTGACCGACAACGGCAACGTGATCCTCGACGTGCACAACCTGCAGATCACCAACCCGGCGGAGCTGGAAGCGCAGATCAACGCCATCGTAGGTGTGGTGACCAACGGCCTGTTCGCGGCGCGGCCAGCGGATTTGCTGCTGCTGGGTACCGCTGAAGGCGTGAAAACCCTGAAGGCCGAGTAATCGTCGGCGAGGGCTTTGCCCTCGATTCGCGGCACAAGGCCGCTCCTACAAGAGACTGCAGCGCCTGAACCTGATGCGCTCCCCTGTAGGAGCGGCCTTGTGCCGCGAAAGGGCTGCAAAGCAGCCCCTCCTGCTCACTCCGCTAGCTGCTTGAACACATAAAACAGGTTCGGCTCACTGACCAGATAAATGGTCCCCGCCTCATCCATCGCAATCCCCTCGGCCTGCGGCACCGTCGCCTGCAACCCCTGGAAGCCCTTGCGCAGCGACAAGGTGCTCAGCGGCCTGCCTTCTACATCCAGCTCCAGCACCAGGCGCGATTCGTCCGAAAGCGCCAGCAAATGCCCGCTGCGCTCATCGAACTGCAAACTCGACAAATCCCGCACAAACAGCCGCGCATCGCGCTTGCGGTCTTGCACCACATGCACCGCGTAAGGCTTTTCCGGGTTGTCATGCGGGAAGCCGTGCACCTCGTAGATCAGCATCGGGTCACGCTCCTTGGCCACGAACAGGCGCTTACCCGCCGAATCGTAGGCCAGCCCCTCGAAACCCTTGTTGCCGTTCAGCCCAATGCCCAGGCTGAGCTGCTCGGCGTCACCGGCATCGAGGAACATCGTGTCGTCTTCCAGCCGCACGCGAATCAGCCGCTGCTGGCGCTCGTCGGTGATCACATAGCTGTTGGGCCCCACGTACTCCACGGCTTCCGGGTCGCCAAACCCGGTCAATGGCACCCGGCGCAGAATACGGCCGTCCAGCGACAGCTCGATCAGCTCCGAACGGGCGTTGGTGACGGTGAACAGGGTCTTGCGGTCGGGGTCGTAGGTCAGCGCCGAGAGGTCGTCATCCAGCCCTTCGACCGGCTTGGCCTCCACCACCACCCGGTAGCGGTCCAGGCCAATGCTCTGCTCGGCGGGCTGCCACCAGGTCTTCAGGTTGAACCAGCCGCGCTCGAACAGGCGAAACTCCTGCCCGGCCCAGCCAAACAGGAGTAAGCCGAGGGCGGCGAAAGCAAGGATAAGGCGAACATAACGGCGCATAAGGGCAGGCTCGACACAGGGGTGGCGAATCTAACCATGAACAACTGAAGTAAAGCTTAATGCCAGCATCCGAAATGCCCGATTTCGGGCTCAGTTTTTTCTGAAGCGATAGAACAAGGCCGGCTCACTGACCATATACAGGTTGCCCTTGTCGTCCATCGCCACCCCCTCGGCCCTCGGGATGGTGTCTTCAAGCCCGTTGAAGCCGCCAAGCAAGGTCATGAAACTGACCTGCTGGCCCTGTTCGTCCAGCTCCAGCAGCATGTTGGAGTCGGCCGAGAGCACCAGCAGGTGGCCGGTACGCGGGTCGACACCCAGCGCAGAGAGGTTGCGCAGGTCGAGCTCATCGCTCGGCAAAGGCTGCTTCTCACCCTTGAGCGGGCTGCGGCCATCGGTGTTCCAGGTGTACAGCTTGGGCGGGCGCTCTTCGCCGATGATCAGGCGCTGGCGCATCGGGTCCCAGGCCACGGCCTCGAAGCCCTTGTTGCTTTTCACCGACGCGCCCAGGTCGTGGCTCTGGAAGTCGTCATGGTTCAACGCCGTGGTCTGTGCATCCACCTTGACCACGGTCAGGTCATGCAGGCGCTCGTCTGTGATGGCCAGGTAGCCGTCTTCCAGCACGGCAACGCCTTCCGGGTTGTTCCAGCCATTGAGCGGGATCTTGCGCAGTACATCACCCTCCAGGCTCAGCTCGACCAGGATCGGGTTCTTGCCCATGACCGCGAACAAGGTGCGGGTATGTGGGTTGAAGGCCAGGTCCGAGGCTTCGTCATCGTCCATGCCTGGCAGCGGCTTGGCATCGATGTCTACCTGGTAGTCCGGCAACCACACGCTTTCGCTGCGCTCGGCGGTGCTTTCGAAGCTCTCTTTTATCCACAACGCACCGCGGTCATCCCAGTGCATGGCCACGGCCACGCCATAACCGATCACCGCTGCCACGGCCAGGCCGAAGGGCCAGCGCAGGTAGAAGCGACGCTTGGAGGTTGCCGGGGCGGAGGAGGATGGCATGCGCGGGTCCTGGGGGAATGGGCGAAGATCCGCGCATTATCCGGATCGAGTGTGAAAAATCGGTAAACAGGGCCTAACTCTTCGCGGTTCGGACTCAGAGCACCCGGCTTTCGAAGCGGCTTACACCCGGCAGCTCCAGCACCAGCTCATCACCCACATTGAACGGCCCCACGCCCGCCGGGGTGCCGGTGAGAATCACATCCCCCGCCTGCAACGAAAAATGCGCCGCCATGTACTGGATCATCGGCACGATCGGGTTCAGCATCATCGCGCTGTTGCCATCCTGGCGCACTTCGCCGTTGACAGTCAGGCGTACCGGAATGTCGGTCACGTCCTCAAAGCTGCCAGCCGAGACGAACGGCGGCAGCACACAGGCGCCGTCGAAGCACTTGGCCAGCTCCCACGGCAGGCCCTTCTCTTTCAGCTTGGCCTGTACATCGCGCAGGGTCAGGTCCAGCGCCGGGGCATAGCCGGAAATGGCGTCCAGCACCTCTTCCTCGCTCGGATGAGTCGACAGCGGCTTGCCCAGCAGCACGGCAATTTCGGCCTCATAGTGCACTGAACCACGTTCGGCCGGGATCTTGAAGCCGCCTTCGGCCGGCACCACGCAGCTACCCGGCTTGATGAACAGCAGCGGCTCGGTAGGGATCGGGTTGTCCAGTTCCTTGGCATGCTCGGCATAGTTGCGGCCGATGCACACCACCTTGCCCAACGGGAAGTGAATGCGCGTGCCGTCTACGTACTGGTGCTGGTAACTCATGGCCGACTCCTCTGGATACTGCTTTTTATTCAGGTGCGAAGATCTTACCCGGATTCATGATGCCGTTAGGGTCGAATACGGCCTTGATCGCCTTCATGCAGGCGATTTCTTCGCGCGAGCGGCTGTAGCCCAGATAGTCGCGCTTGGTCATGCCCACGCCATGCTCGGCCGAGATCGAACCGTTGTAGCGTTTAACGATGTCGAACACCCACTTGTTGACCTTGGTACACGAGGCAAAGAAATCATCCTTGCTCATGTGCTCGGGCTTGAGGATGTTCAGGTGCAGGTTGCCATCGCCGATGTGGCCGTACCACACCACCTCATAGTCGGGGTAATGCTCTGCGACGATGGCGTCGATATCGCGCAGGAACGCCGGCACTTTCGACACAGTGACGGAAATGTCGTTTTTGTACGGAGTCCAGTGCGAGATGGTTTCCGACAGGTACTCGCGCAGCTTCCACAGGTTTTCAAGCTGGGTTTCACTCTGGCTCATCACCCCGTCCAGCACCCAGCCCTGCTCCACGCAGTGCTCAAAGGTGGCCAGGGCCTCGTTGGCCACTTCCTCGGTGCTGGCCTCGAACTCCAGCAACGCATAGAACGGGCAGTCGGTCTCGAACGGCGCCGGTACGTCACCGCGCGCCAGAATCTTTGCCAGGCCCTTGTCGGAGAAAAACTCGAAGGCCGTGAGGTCCAGCTTTCCCTGGAAGGCATGCAGCACCGGCATGATCGAGTCGAAGTCCGGTGTACCCAGCACCATCGCCGTAAGATTTCGCGGTGCCCGGTCGAGGCGCATGGTGGCCTCGACCACGAAGCCCAGCGTGCCTTCGGCACCAATGAACAACTGGCGCAGGTCGTAGCCGGTGGCGTTCTTGATAAGGTCCTTGTTCAGTTCCAGCAGTTCGCCCTTGCCGGTGACCACTTTCAACCCGGCCACCCAGTTGCGGGTCATGCCGTAGCGAATCACCTTGATTCCGCCGGCATTGGTGCCGATGTTGCCGCCAATCTGGCTAGAACCGCTGGAGGCGAAGTCCACTGGGTAATAAAGGCCCTGTTCTTCGGCGTAGGCCTGCAACTGACGCGTGATCACGCCCGGCTGGCAGACCACGGTGCGGTCGAAGGCATTGAAGTCGAGAATCTGGTTCATGTAGTCGAAAGAAACGACAACCTCGCCATTGGCCGCCACGGCGCCGGCCGAAAGCCCGGTACGCCCGCCAGAGGGCACCAGGGCTACCTTGTGCGCATTGGCCCAGCGCACAATCGCCTGCACCTGTTCTACCGTCTTGGGGAAGACGATGGCGCTGGGCGCCGGCGGGTAATGCTTGGTCCAGTCCTTGCCATAGGCTTCGAGGGAAGCCGCGTCGGTCAGGACCTTGCCAGGGTCGACAAGGGTCATCAGTTCTTCAATTACAGCGGGGTGGGTCATCGCTGGAACTCTCGACTTATTCATAGTCACCCTGAGCACTCTTCACCTGTCGGGATAAGCTCAGATTGTGTCGCGTATGCTAGCATAGCCCTCCCGCTGTTCATGCTAAGGCTGCCCTCGCGCCTGGCATCACCCCTCGCCATTTTTTCTCCGGGATACAGGTTTACGCAGATGAGCAAGACTTCTCTCGACAAGAGCAAGATCCGGTTCCTTCTTCTTGAAGGTGTGCACCAGAACGCAGTCGATACCCTCAAGGCTGCCGGCTACACCAACATCGAATACCTCACTGGTTCGTTGCCGGAAGCCGAGCTGAAGGAAAAGATCGCCGACGCCCACTTCATCGGCATCCGTTCGCGCACCCAGCTCACCGAAGAGATCTTCGACTGCGCCAAGAAACTGGTCGCTGTTGGCTGCTTCTGCATCGGCACCAACCAGGTAGACCTGGAAGCGGCCCGCGAGCGCGGTATCGCCGTGTTCAACGCGCCGTACTCCAACACCCGCTCGGTGGCCGAGCTGGTGCTGGCCGAAGCCATCCTGCTGCTGCGCGGCATCCCTGAGAAAAACGCCTCCTGCCACCGTGGCGGCTGGATCAAGAGCGCGGCCAACTCGTTCGAAATCCGTGGCAAGAAGCTGGGCATCGTCGGCTACGGTTCGATCGGCACCCAGCTGTCGGTCCTGGCCGAGAACCTGGGTATGCAGGTGTACTTCTTCGACCCGCTGACCAAGCTGCCACTGGGCAACGCCGTGCAGGTCACCAGCCTGAACGAGCTGCTGGGCCTGGCCGACATCGTTTCGCTGCACGTGCCTGAGCTGCCATCCACCCAGTGGATGATCGGCGAGAAGGAAATCCGCTCGATGAAGAAGGGCGCGATCCTGATCAACGCCGCCCGTGGCACCGTGGTTGAACTGGACCATCTGGCCGCCGCCATCAAGGACAAGCACCTGATCGGCGCCGCCATCGACGTGTTCCCGGTCGAGCCACGCTCCAACGACGAAGAGTTCGAAAGCCCGCTGCGCGGCCTGGACAACGTGATCCTGACCCCGCACATCGGTGGTTCCACCGCCGAAGCCCAGGCCAACATCGGCCTGGAAGTGGCCGAGAAGCTGGTCAAGTACAGCGACAACGGTACCTCGGTGTCCTCGGTCAACTTCCCGGAAGTGGCCCTGCCGGCGCACCCCGGCAAGCACCGTCTGCTGCACATCCACGAAAACATCCCGGGCGTGCTCAGCGAGATCAACAAGGTGTTCGCCGAGAACGGTATCAACATCTCCGGTCAGTTCCTGCAGACCAACGAGAAAGTCGGTTACGTGGTAATCGACGTTGACGCCGAGTACTCCGACCTGGCGCAAGAGAAACTGCAACAGGTCAAGGGCACCATCCGCTCCCGCGTCCTGTTCTAAGTTCGCTTGCTGCATGAAAAAGGGAGGCCCTGGTGGCCTCCCTTTTTTTATTTCACTTCAACCGTGATCTTCTTCGACTCGACGCTCGGCTTGAACGGCACGTGATACTGGTCACCCAGAATCAATTGCAGGGTGTGCTTGCCCGGCGTAAGGGTAATGCTGGTCTCGGTCTGCGCCTTGCCGAAGTGCAGCACCTGCGGGCCCGCCGGCAGCGCGGTGCCGGCTTCCGGCATCAGGCTGGTTGGCAGCGGCATGTCAGCCACGGGTTCTTTATCCACATCCACCAGCAAGTGGTGGTGCCCGGTGTGCGGGGTTTGGTCACCCGCTGGCTTGAGTGCCATGCCCTCAATGCCGAACTTGACGGTGAAGGTCTTGTCGACCGTGGCGCCATCGGCGGGGGAAACGATGAAGACCTTGGCCTCCTTGGGCGGCTCCTGGCTCTTCAGGGCATCTGCGGCACTGGCGAATACCGACGCTCCCATCAGCAGACCGGCAACGGCAGCACGCGAAAATAGGCTGTTCATTCACTTCTCCTGTGATTCACTTATTGACCGCAGCCTGGGATCCAACGGCAGCGGTAGTTCACCTTAGTTGAAATATTCGCCAAGGTGTTCACATTGCCTGACAGAAATATTTCCGTCAGGGTTAAACAATGCCAAGGCTTCAAGGTCATAGGCTGCGTTCGATCACGGCGAGGAAGAAAGCCGTGGCGAAAGTTATTCATCTGCTAAAAGAAAAGGGGCATTCATGCGTTCGACCATAGGGGTACTGCTGGCAGTACTGATCAGTCCATTGGCCCAGGCGGAGCTGATAGACGAAGTCGCCGACCGGGGCGAACTGCGCATTGCAGTGCGGGCTGACAACTCACCGTACGCCTTCAAGCAAGACGATCACCTGACGGGGTTCGACATCGAATTTGGCCAGGACCTGGCCCGGGAACTGGACTTGCGCGCCGAGTTCGTCGAGGTCCCGGCCGCCGAAGTGCTGAGCGGTGTCGAGAGTGGCAAATATGACATTGCACTCACCCCATCGACCGATGCGCCAAAGGGCGACGGCCCACTCGATGTAAGCCTGCCGATTGGCGAAAAGAAGCGGGTGATTCCGTTCCAGAAGGACAACCCGGCGTTCGAGAGCGCGGTGAATAATGCGCTGCAACGGCTGAAAGACAGTGGCCGCACTGCCGAGCTTGAGCAGAAGTGGTTCAAGGGTGTGCAGGAGACTGCGGCCGGGCAGTAAGGTTTTTTACAGCCAGTACCGGCCTCTTCGCGGGTTTACCCGCGAAGAGGCCGGTACTGGCTTAAACTGAAAGCCCAGCCAGCGCCTGCTGCGCCTGTTCCAGCTCCAGCTCGCTGAACACCCGCACCCCCGCCCGCCGCAGCAACGCCGTGGTCACCCCTTCCCCCGCCACCTTCACACCAGTGAACGTGCCGTCATAGGTCAACCGGTTACCACACGATGGGCTACCCGACTTCAGCACTGCCACACGAATGCCATGCCGCTGCACCAGTACCAGCGCCAACTGCGCCCCGGCCAGAAACGCGGCACTGACATCCTCACCCGTCACCGTCAGCACCTGCGCCTCGCCATCAAGCACCTCGCCACCCTGTCCACCCGGAATCTCCGCAGGCGGACGCGGCGTCGGCAATCCACCTGCCACCTCCGGGCACAACGGCACTACGCGCCCTTCTGCCTGCCATTGCTGCAACAAGTCAGGATGGCCACTGGCCCGGCCGTCATAGCGCACCGGTTGCCCCAGCAGGCAAGCGCTGACCAGTACCTTGGGCAAATCAGAACGGGTCATTGCCACGGCGCCGGAACCAGCCCGTCAACGACAGCCGTTCTCGCCCGGCCGGCAGCACTTCGTGGGGCACCTCGCCCGACAGGAACACCACCAGGCAACCCGCCACAGGCTCAACGTCGTGCTCGACGCCATCGGCCAGGAACATGCGCAACTGGCCCCCGTCCTCAGGTTGCCAGCCTTCATTCAGGTACAGCACGGCCGACACCATGCGCCGGTCATCGTCGCGGAAGCGGTCCAGGTGCCGGCGATAGAACGCCCCCGGTGGGTACAAGGCAAAATGGCACTCGAAATCCTCCAGGCCCAGGAACAGGCCCTGGTTGATGACCAGGCGCAACTGGTCCATGGCCGCCAGGTACTGGTCGCAGGCCTCGGCCTGCCCGGGGTCGATCCACTGGATGTGGTCGCCGCGGATGGCCTCGCGCACCTCCTGGGCAACCCCGCGCCCAACCGCTGCCGGGTTAAGCTCGCCTTCGGCATCACGGCGTCGGCATTCGGCCGCCAGCGCACGCACCAGGTCGGCAGGCAAAAACAGCGCCTGCTGGGACCAGCCATGGGTGGCCAGATCGTCGACGACGGCCGCAAGCATCGGGTGTTCGGGGGAGTTGTGCATGGCGCGCATCATATCCATTCGCCATGCCGGCGCACAGCGCCACTTGGCCGAGAAATACGCGGATATCTCGACAAACCGGCGCCGGGCCAAGGACAATAGCCACCTGCCGACAGGAGTCCTGAATGCGCCGTCTGTTTTCCCTGATTCTGCTGATGATCTGCACCATGCCTGTCTGGGCAGACAACCTGGATCAACTGTACAAGGCCGCCGGCTGGCCCGACCAGCGCGCCCACTTCAACGATGCTCTCACCGCCGCCCAGGCGCGCTACCGCAACAGTTTGCCCCCCGCCGTGTACCAGGCGCTGGTCAACAACAGCAACCAGCGCTTCCAGGCCCAGGCGGTGGACCGTCGCGCCCAGGCGCAGCTGCGGGCCACCCTGGCCAATCCGGCACCTGCCTTGGCCTTCTTCCAGTCGCCGCTGGGGCGCAAGGTGGTGGCAGCCGAGCTGAAGGCCACCCGCAAGGACGAACTGGCCAAGAATGCCAAAGGCCTGCCCAAGATCCAGGCCAGCGACGACCGCCTGCTGGTCATCGGCCACTTGGCGCAAGCCCTGCCAGCGCGTGAGGCCGGTGCCGAAGTCAGCCTGGCCATTGCTGGCGTGGCGGCCGACAGCCTCAGCTCGATGATCCCTGGCCTGTTCGGCGGCGGCCAGGCACAGGGCCTGCTCGACGGCCAGCGCCAGCGCCTGATGAACCAGATCGGCGAAGACCTCAACAACACCTTGCTGTATGTCTATCGCGACCTGTCCGATGCCGAGCTGGAAGCGTTCGCCACCTTTGCCGAATCACCCGACGGCAAAGCCTACTACCAGGCAGCGCTGGCGGCTGTGCGTGCGGGCCTGGCGGTTGGCCAGAGCAGCAACGACCTGAAGTGATCAGCCCAGGCGCTGGTCGATGAAGTCGAAGTAGCGTTGGCGAATGCCTGGCAGCTCGTTGGCCAGGTGGTGACGGGCCTCGGGTAGCATCAATATCTGTGGGTCGGCAAACTTGGCCTTGAGCACTTCGAGGTTGTAGGGCCAATCCACCGTGCCGTCGGCCTCCCCCTGCACGATCAACGGCCGCCGCGGACTGTGCGGCGCGGCTTCGATGCGTTTGACCCAGGCGATCAGTGCGCCCACCCAGGCGGTTGGCAGGCGACGCGGTTGCAGCGGGTCGGCCTCGAGGAACGGCAGGAAGGCCGGGTCATTGGTGTTTTCGCTAAAGCGCCGTTCGATGCCGTTCACGAAGTGACGCAGCACGCGATAGCTCAACTTCGACCAGCGCCAGGAACAAGGTCGCACCAGCGGTGCCAAAAGGATGACCTGGCCATCGATGGGGCTGTGTGCCCCCTGATGCAGCAGGTGGTCAACGGCGATGGCGCCACCGGTGCTTTGCCCGCAAAGGTGCCAGGGGCGCGGCAGCTGCAGCGTGCGCGCCTGTTCGAACAACGCCTCCAGCACCTGCTGATACACCGAAAAATCACTGATGCTGGCCCGCTCGCCACTGGACAGGCCGTGGCCGGGCAGGTCACAGCTGATCACGGCAAAACCCTGCGTGAGCGCCCAGTCGATCACATGCCGATACAGGCCCATGTGATCGTAGTAGCCGTGCAGCAGGAACAACGTCGCGGTCGGCTGCTCAGGTAGCCACACCTGCCCGACCAGGTCGAACCCCGCCGCCTGAAAGCCGCCCAGCCAGCTCTGGGCTGACACGTTCAGGCCATAGAGGCGCTGGTAGTCCTGCGCCTCGACCGACAACGGCTGGCGAGCGGTCAACGGCAAAAGGCTGTGGCGCAGGTGATCGGGGTGAAAAGCAACAGGCATCGGGTACATCCACGGCGAAGCAAGTATTGATCTGGGATATTCAGCTCTGGCCGGCGTCGTGGCAAGCTTGCTCACCTCGAACAACCAGCACCGATCTAATTGTGGGAGCGGCCACCTACTCTTCATGAATAGCCAAATCATAAAACCGCTGTGCATGGTAGTCGCCTTGTTAGCTGGCGCCGCCATCCTCTGGCAGGCCTACACCACCTTCCAGGCCCGCTACCTGCGCCCGTTCGACAACCAGACCACGCTGTTCGACGGCAGCCAACTGCAACTCCCTGCCGAACTGGCCGGCCCGGGCCCGGTCCGCGTGGTGCATTTCTGGGACCCGGCGTGCCCGTGCAATGTCGGCAACCAGCAGCACCTGGGCGACCTGGTCAGCCAGTTCGCAGGCCAGGGCGTGAGCTTCCACGTGCTGCAAAAGCCCGGCAGCCATGGCCAACTACCCGCCAACCTCGCCGCCCTCAAGCCCCTTGCCAGCCTGCCCGGCAGCGAGCACTTGCCCGCCTCCCCGGCCGTGGCCATCTGGGACCGGCAAGGCCGCCTGGCCTACTTCGGCCCTTACAGCGAAGGTGCGGTGTGCAATGCCAGCAACAGTTTCATCGAACCCATCATCCAGGCCTTGCTTGCTGATCGTCCCGTGCAGGCCAGCAATACGTTAGCCGTAGGGTGCTATTGCCCCTGGTAGTTAGCGAACACCCGATACTTATCTACAGCTTCGGCCCAAAGGAAGATTTTTACCGTCACGACATACAGACCAATGGAGAAACTGTATGTCGCAGCACGGATTCACCGAGCTTCCCCACAGCTATGTACACGGCACTCGCCCTATCTTCATCCCTGGCGTTTTCTGGGGCCATAACCGCATACCGTATCAACTGGCATCGACCTTTCGGCCAGGCAGCCTGGTCATCGAACTGATACCGCAAATCGAAAACGACAAGCGCCAGGTCAAGCAGGCACATGCTCAGCGCGAGGCCACACTTGATCAAGACCTCGAACACGCTATTGCCAGTGAGGCGGGCTCACTGGCCGGCCTTGGAGAAGTCCAGGCGCTCGAACTGACAATTGCAGCGGTCAACCAGCTTCAGGCACAGCTTGGCCCACGTCTGGACGCTGTGCGCCAGCAAGCCAACCGTTTCTTTGGCACAGACCCGGAGCATCGCTCCTTTCACGAGTTCCTGAACGCTTCACGCACCCAGGCTGATCCCCGCCAGGCCTGGCTTGAGTCCTACCGGGCAGCGTTCGAGGTCAAGTACCTTGAACAGCAACACAGCCTGCTGATCAAGCGCCAGCATCTTCTGCGCAGCCAGTTGTCCAGTGCCAAAACCAGGGAAAAGAGTAACGAAGCGATTGCCCGAGCGCTGGACAAGGTAGAGCAAGCGATAGTCCGCACACTCACCGCCCATCACGAGCTACAAATGGCCACCAGCACGATACAGCGCGTGCTCACGGCCTTCGAACGGCACCAGCATGAGGACATTGCCGAAGAAACAGCGCTGGAGCATAGCCACGAGCTTGAGCGGGAAACATCCGACCTGCTCAAGATGCGCGAACATCTGCGCGCCACAGTCTCCAACAAGCGCGTGCAGTATCGCCGATTGGCATCGGAGATTGGCTTGCTCGACTTCGACCGGAAGTTTCATGGCCCCACAGCCACTGAAGCTCACAGGGCGCAAGCCGCTGACTTGAAAGCTCAGGCATCTGCCCACGCCGCCGAGCATGCAAGCACTTCAGCACTTGAAGAGGCAGCAGGGGAACAACTGCATCTACAGGCAAACCGTGCCGTCGAAGCAGCCTTCGATGAGCAGTGTCTGCTCAGCGCTCTGTCAGGCCGTACGCCAAGCAACACCCCCGTCACCTTCAACGCCTGGGTCGCCAGCACCCTACACCCGCTGATTTTGGCTACTTCACGCGGCGGCACGGCGCATTTCGAGCCAATCTGGCGTGCGCTGGGCACGGCTATCAACAGCGCTGCTGCTCGGCTGCTGGCCCGTGCGGCCGGACACCTGCCGCTGATGCTCTATGCCGCCCGACTGGGCGATGGCGAACGCATGGGGGTCACTGTTCCGCTTGCCCTGATGACACCCGGTGCAGACCTCACCCAAGAGGCGAACCGCAAGGTTGGTCAGACCCTTGAGTTGCCGCTACGGATGAATGCAGTACCCGATGGGACTCAGACCGAGGTGTACCTGGCCGCCACGGACGGCAGCGGCATCCTGCGGGACGTACGGGTGCGTCAGGCACAGTGGGATACGACTCAGGGGGCCTATCGTTTCACCGCCGAAGGGCCGGGTGGCGCAACACTGCTGTGGCATCCGGCAACGCCGCCATCGACCCTGAGCACCTTCAACCCCAAGGACGCAAGCTTCACCACGGGCTTCCCCATCGTCGAAGATCTGCAAAAGCACTTGCCGGGCAACATCATCGTTCCCCCACAGCCTGATATTCGTACCTTTCCTGAACTGCCCGACCTGCATATCGATGACTACGTCATCATCTTCCCCGCAGACTCAGGGCTGGCGCCGATCTATGTGATGCTGCGCAACCCACGGAATTTGCCGGGGGTTGCCAGCGGCAACGGCGTTGTCACACCAGACCGGGTGCTGGATGCAGCCACCACGGCGGCGGGGGCGCCGATTCCTACACGAATTGCGGAAAGGCTGAAGGGGCGGCGGTTTAGCCGGTTCGATAGACTTCGAGAAGCTATCTGGATGGAGATTGCTGCAGATGAAGTGTTCAGAAAGCACCTTACTCGCGTAGACATTCAGAACATGGAGAATGGAACCGCACCCTATTCGAGAAAAGAGGACCGGGTGGGAAAACGCATAAAGTTAGAAATACATCATAAACATGAGATCGCCAGTGGCGGGGCCGTGTATGACCTGGATAATCTCGTCCTCATGACTCCCAAGGTCCATATCAACGAGCACAGGGGGAGCAATTGATGATTTTCAAGGACAAGCTTGAGGATTACACGGAGCATGAGTTTGTCATGCTGGTGTCAGTACTTTTTGAAAATCGCACCGGACTCCATGGTCTCGAACTGGAACAGCTTCGAGACAAGGTTGTTCATCATTTCGAAAAGATCACAGAACACCCTGATGGTCTGGACGTCATCTGCTATCCGCCTCCCGGATCGGAAGACAGCCCCAGTGGCGTGCTAGATCGTATCAAAGCCTGGCGCGCCGCCAACGGCAAACCCGGCTTCAAACCCGCCTGACCCAAAGCCCTGCGGCCAACACCGCAGGGCTTTTCATATCACCCACGCACCCGCGCCGGGTTACCCACCACCGTGGCCCCCGCCGGCACATCCCGGGTCACCACACTGCCGGCACCCACCACGGCGTTATCGCCAATGCTCACCCCCGGCAGGATGATCGCCGCGCCACCAATCCACACGTTGTTGCCAATGGTCACCGCCCGCCCGCTCTCCAGCCCGCTGCGCCGCAGGTCAGGGTCGAGCGGGTGGTCGGCGGTGTAGATCTGCACGTTGGGGCCGATCTGACAGTCGTCACCGATGCGAACCGGCATCACATCGAGGATCACGCAGTTGAAGTTCATGAAGGTATTGCGGCCAACGCTGATGTTGTAGCCGTAGTCGCAATAGAACGGCGGGCGAATCACCGCGCCTTCGCCCACCTGGCCGAAATGCTCCAGCAACAGCCCATGGCGTGCGTCGTTGAGCAAGTCGACGCTGCTGTTGTAGCGGTGCATCCAGTGCTTGTTGGCGATCTGCTCGGCCTGCAGTTCGGGGCAGCCAGCGTGGTAGAGCTGGCCTGTAAGCATCTTCTGTTTTTCGCTGAGTGACATGGAATTTCCTTCCCGGGGCTATGCTCTGTTCGCGAATCCGCCGATGATCGAACCACATTTTCTGCTTTGACGCACAAGGAGCTTGCATGAAGCGCAGCCTGACCCTGTTGGCCGTGGTGGTTGCCGTGGCCGCCGGCGCCGGTTACTGGTACGTGCAGGGCAAGCTGCCGCAGCGCGAGGGCCAAGTGGCCCTGGCTGGCTTGCAGGCGCCAGTCAGCGTGCGCTACGACGCCCGCGGTGTGCCGCACCTGCAGGCGCAAAACGAGGCAGACCTGTACCGCGCCCTGGGCTACGTGCATGCCCAGGACCGGCTGTTCCAGATGGAAATACTGCGCCGCCTGGCCCGAGGTGAACTGGCCGAGGTGCTGGGCGACAAGCTGCTGCCCACAGATACCTTGTTCCGCAGCCTGCGCATCCGCGAACAGGCCGCACTGATGGCCAAGCGTCAGGACCGCCAGTCACCTGCCTGGCAGGCCCTGCAAGCTTACCTCGACGGGGTCAACGGCTGGCAAGCCAGCCATCCCAAGCCCGTGGAGTTCGACCTGCTGGGTATCACCCCTCGCCCGTTTACCGCCGAAGATACCCTGAGCATTGCCGGTTACCTCGCTTACAGCTTCGCCGCTGCGTTTCGCACCGAGCCCGCACTGACCTACATACGCGACCAGCTTGGCCCCGACTACCTGAACATCTTCGACCTCGGCTGGAAACCCGAGGGGGCGCTGGGCACGCCACTGGCCGCTGCGGACTGGCAAAGCCTGGAAGCCCTAGCCCGCCTCAGCCACCAGGCGCTGGGTGAGGCGGGCATCCCGCAGTTTGAAGGCAGCAACGCCTGGGCGGTGGCCGGCAACCATACCCGCAGCGGCAAACCGCTGCTGGCTGGCGACCCGCACATCGGTTTCGCAGTGCCGGCGGTGTGGTACGAGGCCGAACTCTCGGCACCCGGGTTCAACCTGTATGGCTACTTCCAGGCGCTCAACCCCTTTGCCCTGCTTGGTCACAACCGCGACTTCGGCTGGAGCCTGACCATGTTCCAGAACGATGACGTCGACCTGATCGCCGAGCGCACCAACCCGGCCGACGCCAACCAGGTCATGGTCGATGGCAAATGGCAGGCGCTGGAAAAGACCGAACAGCAGATCGCGGTGAAAGGCGAAGCGCCGATCACCCTCAGCCTGCGCCGCTCGCCCCATGGCCCGATCGTCAACGACGTGCTAGGCGCCACGGCGGGGCCTACGCCAATCGCCATGTGGTGGGCGTTTCTGGAAACCGAAAACCCGATCCTCGAAGGCTTCTACCAGCTCAACCGTGCCGACACCCTGGGCAAGATGCGCGAAGCCGCGGCCAAGGTTCACGCGCCGGGGCTGAATTTTGTCTGGGCCAATGCCCGTGGCGATATCGGCTGGTGGGCGGCGGCAAAACTGCCGATCCGCCCCGACGGCGTCGACCCCGCGTTCATCCTCGACGGCGCCAGCGTGCAGGCCGACAAGCTCGGTTTCTCCCCCTTCAACGTCAACCCGCAGCAGGAGAACCCGGCGCGCGGCTATATCGTCTCGGCCAACTATCAGCCACCGGCAGTGGTGCCGGTACCGGGCTACTACAACCTGCCCGACCGTGGCCGCCAGCTCGACCGCCAGCTGGCCAACCCTGAGGTGAAATGGGACATGCAGAACAGCCAGGCCCTGCAACTGGATACCGCCAGTGACCACGGCCCGCGCACCCTTGCGCCGCTACTGGCAACCCTGCGCGCCGTGGCCGAGGGTGACGAGGAGAAGGAACTGGTCGAGCAGCTGGCTGCCTGGCGCGGCGACTACCCGCTGGACTCGACCAGCGCCACGCTGTTCAACCAGTTCCTCTACGAACTGGCATTTGCTGCCCTGCATGACGAACTGGGCGACACCTGGTTCCCGGTGCTGATCAGTACCCGCGCCATCGATGCCGCTTTGCCGCGCCTGGCGGCAGATGCCGACTCACCCTGGTGGAACACCCGCGGAGGCAACCTGCGTACCGACCGCACTGCCATCGTGCGCCAGGCTTGGCAGCACAGCTTGAAGCACCTGCGCGACACCTTGAGCAACGACCCGGCGAGCTGGCAATGGGGCAAGGCGCATACCCTGACCCACAACCACCCGCTGGGGGTGAAAAAGCCACTGAACCTGCTGTTCAACGTCGGGCCGTTCGCTGCGCCCGGCACCCATGAGGTGCCGAACAACCTCTCGGCAAAGATCGGCCCGGCGCCATGGCCGGTGACCTATGGGCCGTCGACGCGGCGGCTGATCGACTTTGCCGATGCAGGGCAGGCATTGACCACCAACCCGGTCGGGCAGAGTGGCGTGCCGTTTGACAGGCATTATGCGGACCAGGCCGAGGGGTATGTGCAGGGGCAGTACCAGCGGGCACAGATGGGGGTGATTCCGGCGCAGAGCACGCTGAGATTAGTGCCGGCCAGATAACCGAGGGGGCTGCTTTGCAGCCCAATCGCGACACAAGGCCGCTCCCACAAGGTCCTGCATACACCGGCCCATGTGGGAGCGGCCTTGTGTCGCGATTGGGCCGCAAAGCGGCCCCGTTTACATGGTCAGCCCTGCCACTTGCCCCCTTCCACAATTACGCTTTCCGGCCTGGTGTCATCGCTCAGCTCCTTGCGCACATACTGGTCATACAGCTTCAGCAGAAACTTCTCTTCACCAAGCTTCGCCAGCTCGGCATTCACCCAGTCACGCAGCTCGGTATTGCCCTTCTTCACCGCCGGCGCAATCGGTGCTTCTTCACCCAGCAACTCAGGCAGCACACGGTAGCCCGGGTTCTGCTTGGCCCAGCTGAACAGGATCAGGTTGTCCTGGGCATAGGCATCGCCGCGACCGGTGGCCAGGGCTTGCAGCGATTCACTGTTCTTCTCGAACTTGAGCAGTTTCCAGTCAGGGTGATTTTTGGTCAGCCAGATATCGGCCGTGGTGCCGGTGGTGACGATGATGGTCTTGTCGGCCAGGTCGTCGAGTTTCTGCACCGGGCTGCCATCAGCCACGATGGCCTGCACAGCAACACGCAGGTTGGGGTTGGTGAAGTCCACCGCCTCTTTGCGCTCCGGGGTAACGGTCATGTTGGCGAGGATCAGGTCAACCTTGTCGCTCTGCAGGAATGGAATACGGCTGGCGGGTTCCACGGCAACGAACTCGACCTTGTTCTCATCGCCCAGCAGGTCCTTGGCCAGGCGACGGCCGATGTCGGTATCAAAGCCCACGTAGCGGCCTTTTTCATCGACGAAGCCGAACGGCGGCTTGTCGGTGAACACCCCGACAATCAGCTTGTCGCGGGCCTTGATGGTTTCCAGGTAGCTGGTGGCCGGCGAGGCCGCCGCAGGCTTGGGTGGCTCTTCGGCCTTGTTGCAGCCGGCCAGCAGCGCCAGGCCGAACAGCGGCGCCAGCAGTTTGGAGAGGTTGGCAGTTTTCATGACAGTTCCTTGTGCAGTGTTTTCGGCAGGCTTTCTACGAAGGAGAATTTCTCCAGGAACTGCTGCGCGCGTGCGGTCCGCGGTTGGGTGAAGAAGCTCTCGGGGTTGCCCTGTTCAAGGATCCTGCCGGCCTCCATGAACACGATGCGGTCGGCCACCGCGCGAGCGAAGGCCATTTCATGGGTGACGATGAGCAAGGTCATGCCGTCGCGGGCCAGGCCCTGGATCACCTGCAGCACTTCCTTGACCATCTCGGGGTCGAGGGCTGCGGTAACCTCGTCGAACAGCATCACCTCGGGGTTCATGCACAGTGAACGCACAATGGCGATGCGCTGTTGCTGGCCCCCGGACAACTGCCGGGGGAAGGCGTCGCGCTTGTCCAGCAGGCCGACCCGTGCCAGCAGCGCCTCGGCCTGGGCCTGGGCTTCGGCACGTTCGCGCTTTTGCACCTTGAGCGGGCCGAGCAGCAGGTTGTCGATCACGCTCATGTGGCCGAACAGGTGATAGCTCTGGAACACCATGCCCACCCGCTGGCGGACGTCGCGCCAGTCGGTGCGCGGGGCCAGCAGCTCTTGCCCGGCCAGGCGCAGGTGGCCGCTGTGGGCCTGTTCCAGACCGTTGAGGCAGCGCAGCAGCGTGCTCTTGCCGCAACCGCTGGGGCCGAGGATGACCACCACTTCGCCGGCCGCCACCTTGAGGTCGACGTCCTTGAGCACCTGGTGCTCGCCAAAAAACTTGTTGAAACCCTGAAATTCGATCAATGCGCTCATGAGTGTGCCCAGCGGCGTTCCAGCACGCGCGAGGCGGCGGACAGCGGATAACAGACGATGAAGAAGAACAGGAATAAGGCGCCGTAGATCAGCACCGATTCATAGGTGCGTTCGATGATCTGCTGGCCGGCCTTGATCACCTCGACCACGCCAATCAGCACGGCCAGCGAGCTGGTCTTGATGATCCGCGTGTAGATGTTGATGGTCGGTGGAGTCATGCGCTTGAGCGCCTGCGGCAGCAGCACGTAGCCATACAGCTGCCAGCCGGCCAGGCCGATGGACAACCCGGCCTCGCGCTGGCCACGCGGCAGGGAAGCCAGTGCACCACGCACGACCTCGCCCACCTCGCTGGCGCCCCACAGGGCCAGCACCAGCACGGCGCACCAGAAACTGGGGATGCTTAGCGCAAAGAAAATCGGCAGGCCGAAGAACACCAGGTACAACCAGACCAGCACCGGGATGGCGCGGAACAACTCCAGGTACACCTGCAAGGCGATGTTCAGGGCCCGGTTGCCCAGGGTTGCCAGCACGCCGTAAAGCACGCCACCCAGCGTCGCGAACAGGATGCCCAGCGCCGAGATGGCCAGGGTCTGCGCGGCGCCACCGGCCAGCTGCGGCAGCGCCTGCAGCAAAAGGTCAAACCCCGAACTGGCCATGTTGCAGCCTCCTTTCCACGTAGCGCAGCAGCAACGACAGCGGCAGGAACAACAGCACGCAGAGCAAGGTCAGCACGGCGAGCATTTCGTAGGTCTTGTAGTACAACGCGATGTAGTTCTTGGTGGTGTAGAGGATTTCCGGCACGGCCACCGCCGACACCACGGTGGTTTCCTTGAGCAGGAAGATGAAATTGGCGAACAGCGCTGGCAGGCTGAGGATACCGGCCTGGGGCAGCACCACATGGCGCAGCAGCTGGCCCTCGGACAGGCCGATGGAGCGCCCGGACTCAAGCTGGGCACGAGGCACCGCCTCGATGCCGGCCCGCAACACTTCGGTGAGGTAGGCACCGCCCATGAAGGTCATGGTGATGATCGCTGCAGAAAAACCGGAAATCTTCAGGCCCAGGCTCGGCAAGGCGAAGTAGACGAAGAACAGCTGGATCAGCAGCGGCGTGTTGCGGGCCAGCTCCACATAGGCTTTGACCAGGCGCCACAGGTAGGGGGCGCGCAGGACCAGCAGGGTGGCATTGACCAGGGCGACCAGCAGCGAGGTGGCGATGGCGATCAGGCCTACCTGCAAGGTCACGCCCACGGCCTTCAGAAAGGCGGGTAGCGTGCTGAGGATGAATGCGGTGTCGAATGTCATGGGTAGAGCAAGTCTGCAGAGTGCGCGGGGGCACAATGACTAGACTCTAATGATCTAAAAACTTTTTAATAAATACCTTTATTGCATATGCATATCACCGAGCATTTTCACCGGGGCATACATCCTGGGGCTGCAAAGCAGCCCCAGAAACAAAAACGCCGACACAAGGGTGTCGGCGTTTGGTCACGCAAGAATCTCCAACCGCATCAGAACGCCGGCAGCACAGCACCTTGATACTTCTTGGCGATGAATGCCTTCACCTCGGGGCTGGTCAGGGCCTTGGCCAGTTTCTGGATGGCCTCGCTGTCCTTGTTGTCCGGGCGGGCAACCAGGAAGTTCACGTACGGCGAGTCGGCGCCTTCGATCACCAGCGCATCCTTGGCCGGGTTCAGGCCAGCTTCCAGGGCGTAGTTGGTGTTGATCATGTCCAGGTCGACCTGGTCCAGCACACGCGGCAGCATGGCCGATTCAAGCTCGCGGAACTTCAGCTTCTTCGGGTTCTCGGCAATGTCCTTGGGGGTGGCCAGCGCGTTTTTCGGGTCTTTCAGGGTAATCAGGCCAGCCTTCTGCAGCAGGATCAGGGCGCGGCCGCTGTTGCTGCCTTCGTTAGGGATGGCAACGGTAGCGCCTTCCTTCAGCTCGGACAGGTTCTTGATCTTCTTCGAATAACCACCGAACGGCTCAACGTGCACGCCGATCACGGTTTCCAGGTGGGTGCCTTTACCTTCGTTGAAGCTCTTCAGGTACGGCAGGGTCTGGAAGTAGTTGGCGTCCAGGCGCTTCTGGTCAACCTGCACGTTCGGCTGCACGTAGTCGGTGAAGACCTTGATCTGCAGGTCCACACCTTCTTTGGCCAGGGTCGGCTTGATCAGCTCGAGGATTTCGGCGTGCGGTACCGGGGTTGCGGCAACTACCAGTTTCTCGGCGGCGGCAGCCAGGCCGGCGAACGACAGGGCAGCGGCCAGGGCAGTGGTCAGCAGGGTCTTCTTCATGGTGGTCCTTGTTCTGGTTCTGGGCCATCGACGATGGCGAATTGGGTGCCCAACCGGTTCACCAGCGGGCGTGAGGCGGACAATAGCTGGATTTTTTATGCCGCAACAATACCTTTTACTTAGCTGCTTATTCCAAAAACAAATCGCCATCAGCCACTTTGCTTATGAGCGATGTCTAGCGCGCGGGGTTGGGCAGGTCCAGGTCCTCTGGCTGCAGCTCTTCGCCGTCATTGACCAGCAAGGCGAAGTGGATGACGTTCTCCAGTTCACGGGTGTTGCCGGGCCAGGGATGCGCCTCCAGCACCTGCTGCGCCGCCTCGCTCACCAGCGCCACAGGCCGCTGCAGCCGCACGCTGTAGATGCCCACGAAGTACTCGGCCAATGGCAGGATATCGCCCGGCCGTTCGCGCAGCGGCGGCAGCTCCAGCGCCCCCTCGCGCAGGTACTGGTACAGGCGCTCGTTGAAGCGCCCCGCACGCACCACCCGCGCCAGATCGATGCTGGTCGCGGCCACCAGCCGCACATCCACCGGCTGCGGCTGCTGCGCGCCCACCCGGGTGACTTCGCGGTTTTCCAGGGCGGCCAGCAGCTTGCCCTGGATGGCCAGCGGCAAGTCGGCGATCTCGTCCAGGTACAACGTGCCGCCATTGGCCGAGCCGAACCAGCCGGCGCGGCTGCTGGCCGTGCCACCCTGGCTGCCGGCGCTGTAGCCGAACAGTTCGGCATCGGCGTAGGTGGGGCTGATGGCCGCGCAGTTGACCGACACGAACAAACCACTGCGGTCGCTGGCACGATGGATCTGCCGTGCCAGCAACTCCTTGCCGGTGCCGGTTTCGCCACGGATCAGCACGGGCAAGGGTTGCGGCGCCAGGCGCTCAAGGTCTTCGCGCAGTTGCTGCGAACGCGGGTCGATGAACACCAGCGCCTTGGCGCGGATGCTCAGCGGGCTCTTGTCCAGCTCGGGAAAGGTCAGCAGCGGCTGGCCAAACGGGTTTTGAAAAGTCATGACAAACTCCCGCCCCAGGCCTTCATTGGCCGGGCGTCAGGTAAGCGTTAAAGGCGATCAGGCGCGGCGCAGTGCGCGCTGCTCAACCCGGCTTTGCAAGCGGTACAAGTAGGCGAAGCCTTGCTCCCAGCGCTCATGGCCGGACTTGACGTTGATGTGCCCGGCGTTGCTCAGCAACCCCGCCTCGGCGCCCCAGGCCTGGGCCAGGTACAGCGCCCGTGGCACGTTCACGGCCGGGTCGTTGTCCGAACTGACCACCTGGCTGGGGAACGGCAGTGCGTCGGTCGGGATCGGCGCAAAGTTGCGCAAGGCTGGCGCGCAGGTGGGCCGCTCGACGTCCGCTGGTGCCACCAACAGCGCGCCACGCACACGTCGCAGCAAGGCCGGGCTGGCCTGCGCAGCCCAATGGGCGACGGTGATGCAGCCCAGGCTGTGGGCAATCAGGATCACCGGCGACTCTTCGGCAACAATCGCCTGCTCCAGTGCCTGCACCCAGTCCTGGCGCTGCGGGGTCAGCCAGTCGTGCTGCTCCACCCTGGCACTGTTGGGCAGGGTGCGCTGCCAGTGACTTTGCCAATGGTTGTCTGGCGATCCTTGCCAGCCCGGCACAATCAGGTAGCGAATCGACTCATTGCGCATGGGGACGCCTCCAGTAAGTTTGCGTGCTTGGAGACCAGTATAGGGAGGGAGTTATATTCGTAAAGGAATAAGAAGCTATTTATTAATAACCTAAATGTACACCTTGAGAGAATTGTCGGTTGTGAGACCGAGCGCCGCGCGGGCGGCGCTCGACCTCACAGGCGCTGGACCTGTCACGGCAAAAAAAAGGGCCACCCCCTGCCAAGAGATGTGGCCCATAAGCACTTGCCTGAAGAGGTTTGGCGGGTATCAGCGTGCGGTAATCACCGCCAGCTTGCTGATGCCTGCACGTTCGATGGCTGCCATGGCCCGCGCCACTTCGCCGTAGTTAACGCCGTCATCGGCCTGCAGCTGCACGCGCACGTCTGCGTCCTTGTCCTTGGCGGCCTTGAGGCTGGTTTCCAGCAGGTCGGGCTGGATCTGGTCCTTGTTGATGAACAGCTTGCCTTCACCGTCGATGCTGACCACCAGCGGGTCCTTCTGCTCTACAGGGGCTACGGCCTCGGTCTTGGGCAGGTTGATGGGGATGGCGTTGGTCAACAGCGGCGCGGTGACGATGAACACCACCAGCAGCACCAGCATGACGTCCACCAGCGGCGTGACGTTGATTTCACTGAGGACTTCGTCGCTGTCCTGGGTCGAAAAAGCCATGTCAGGACGCCTCCTTCACGGGCTGGGTGAAACCGGCCTGTGGCTTGTGCACGGCGGGGTGCACCAGCACGCGGAAGGCACTCTTCTGCGCCAGGCTGTAGAAGTCGTGGGCGAAGTCGTCGAGGTCGGCAGCGGTCAGCTTGAGGCGGCGCAGGAAGTAGTTGTAGACCAGCACCGCAGGCACGGCGACGGCAATGCCCACACCGGTTGCCACCAATGCCGCACCAATTGGACCTGCTACGGTTTCCAGGCTGGCGGAGCCGGCCGCGCTGATGCCCTTGAGTGCTTCCATGATGCCCCACACAGTGCCGAACAGGCCGATGAAAGGTGAGGTGCTGCCGATACTGGCGACCACTGCCAGGCCGGTTTCCAGCGAGCGGCGCTCACGCACGATCTGCTGGCGCAGGGCACGCTCCAGGCGGTCCTGGTGGTTGATGGCGTGGCTCAGGTCGTTGGCCTGGGTGTCGCCGACGGCAATCGCGGCATAGCCAGACTGGGCAACGCGGGCAGCCGGGCCGGGCAGCTCGTGGCTGAGCTCGGCGGCCGAGTCCAGGCTGGAGGCCGCCCAGAACTGCTGGTGGAAGCGTTTGTCCTGGTTCTTCAACCGCACGAACTGCGCGACCTTGACCAGGGCCAGGCCCCACGTGACGACAGAGAAACCAACCAGCAGCCAGATGACTGCGCTTTCAACGGATTCGAGGGGGGATGCCAGCAGGCTCATGATGATGTCTTCCTGTGTTCTGCGAAAAGTTAGCGAAGCTTGAAATCGATCGGCACGCTGACCCAGCCGGTCTGGGCCACGTCGCCCTGCTTGGCGGGCACGAAGCTCCAGCGTTTCACCGCGGCCAGCGCGGCGGCGTCGAGGGCATCACGGCCGCTGCTCTTCTGGACCTGGATCTGCCCGGGTTTACCGCTGGGCAGCACCTCTACCCGCAGCAGCACGGTGCCTTCCCAACCCCGCCGCTGGGCCATCTGCGGATACTCCGGCGCCGGGTTTTTCAGGTACGCGGCGTTGGCCGAAGCGGGCGTAACCGGGGCCGGCGCGGGTGGTGCGGGCGCAGGTGGTGCCGGGGCGGCCACTGGGGCTGGCGGTGGTGCTTCGACCGGTTTGGGCTGTGGTTTGGGTGCTTGCTTGACCACCGGCTTGGGCACGGGTTTTGGCTTGGGTTTGGGCTTGGCGGCCAGTTCGTCGATCACGGGTGGTGGTGGCGGCGGCTCGACGACAGGCGGTGCAGGCGCAGGCGGTGGCGGTTCGACCACAGGCGGCGCTGGCGCTGCGAACTCGATGGTCATGGGCGGCACTTGCGGTGGCACCACGGGTAGCTCTGGCGTGGGTGCCTGGCTTACCCAGTACGCCGCAGCGCCGTGCAGGGCCAGCACCAGCAGGCCCAACACCAGCTTGTCGCGGCGCTTGAGCCCGCTGACAGGCGTGCGTTGCAGGCGCAGCTGGCCCAGCGGGAGGCGAAGCGTGCGTCCAAGCTCGACCAGGTCGCCCGGGGCCGGGCGCCATGGCTGGTCGTAGGCCCTGACGGCCGACTGGACATTACCCATTGATCAAACTCCTGGGGTCTCGATTCAGGTATGGCTGAATCATCGGGGCCAGAGGCTTATCTCTTAAAGTAATGTTTAAAATTATGATTAGAACTTAATTGAATATTGCTTTTGAGAGGTAGTGTGAAAGCCACGGATTGTGCGGGCTGCAACTGGTCGGTGCAAAAACGATGCATTGCAGGCATGCAAAATATTCGTGCAAGGCATGAGATTGCCGCGAGGGCTGCTAAGCAGCCCCGGCAATCTGGCAGGCATAAAAAACCCGGGACCAAGCCCGGGTTTTCATCATCAAAGCTGGGTCAGATATCCGCCACCTTCTGCCAAACCTTCGGCCGGAAGAACAGGGTCTCCCCCCGCGCCAACCCGGTCAGGCTGTCATGGTCCTTGACCACCTCGGCCTCGATCAGCTCGCTCTGCCCTTCCACCTTCAAGGTCACCCGCGTTGTAGCCCCCAACGGCCGAATATCCCGCACCTCGGCCGCATGGTGCCCTTCGGTCTCATGCCGCGACAGCGACACTTCGTGCGGGCGGAACAGCACATGGTGCCCTTCGCTCAAGGCCAGGCGGTTGGAGTCGCCCAGGAAGTGGTAGACGAAGTCGTTGGCCGGCTGCTCGTACACCTCGCCCGGCGAGCCGATCTGCTCGATCACGCCCTTGTTCATCACCACGATACGGTCGGCCACTTCCATGGCTTCTTCCTGGTCGTGGGTCACGAATACCGAGGTCAGGTTGATGTCTTCGTGCAGCCTAGCCAGCCAGCGGCGCAGCTCTTTGCGCACCTTGGCATCCAGTGCACCGAACGGCTCGTCCAGCAGCAGCACCTTGGGCTCCACCGCCAGCGCGCGGGCCAGGGCGATACGCTGACGCTGGCCACCGGACAGCTGTTCGGGGTAGCGGTCGGACAACCAGTCCAGCTGCACCATGTTCAGAAGCTCATGCACCTTCTCGGCGATCTTGCTTTCGCTCGGGCGCTCGCCCTTGGGCTTCATGCGCAGGCCGAAAGCGACGTTGTCGAACACACTCATGTGGCGGAACAGCGCGTAGTGCTGGAACACGAAACCGACGTTGCGGTCACGCACGTCATGGCCGGACACGTCTTCGCCGTGGAACACGATATTGCCCTGGTCCGGGGTTTCCAGGCCGGCGATGATGCGCAGCAGCGTGGTCTTGCCGCAGCCGGACGGGCCGAGCAAAGCCACCAGCTCGCCGCTGTTGATGTCCAGGTTGATGTTGTCCAGGGCCTGGAAGCTGTTGAAGCGCTTGCTGACGTTACGAACTTCGATCGACATGAATCATTCCTCCGCGGCGCTGTGGCGCAGGCGGTTAATACGGTTCTCGCTCCACTGCTTGAGCAGCAGGATGAAGAGCGCCAGGATCAGCAACAGGCTGGCCACGCTGAAGGCCGCGACGTGGTTGTACTCGTTGTAGAGGATCTCCACGTGTAGCGGCAAGGTGTTGGTCACGCCACGAATGTGGCCCGACACCACCGACACCGCGCCAAACTCGCCCATGGCCCGTGCGGTACACAGCACCACGCCATAGATCAGGCCCCATTTGATATTGGGCAAGGTCACGTGCCAGAACATCTGCCAGCCGTTGGCGCCGAGCAGTCGCGCGGCCTCCTCTTCTTGCGTGCCCTGCTCCTGCATCAGCGGGATCAGCTCACGGGCCACGAACGGCACGGTGACGAAAATGGTCGCCAGGACGATCCCCGGCAGCGCGAACACGATCTGGATGTCGTGGTCCTGCAGCCATGGCCCGAACAGGCCTTGCGCGCCGAACATCAGCACGTAGACCAGGCCGGCGATCACCGGCGACACCGAGAACGGCAGGTCGATCAGGGTGACCAGAATGCTCTTGCCACGGAAGGTGTACTTGCTGACGCACCAGGCGGCGCTGACACCGAACACCAGGTTCAGCGGCACCGAAATGACCACGGCGAGCAGGGTGAGCTTCAATGCCGACAGCGCGTCGGGCTCGAAAATCGCCTCGAAGAAGGTGCCAAAACCGTTCTTCAGCGCCTGTGATACCACGATCACCAGCGGCAGCAGCAGAAACAGCGCGAACACCAGCCAGCCAAGGCCGATCAGGATGCGCCGCGAAGTGGCGCTGCCACGGCGGGCGGCGTTGGCGGCCGCGCTTGCACTCAGGGATGAACTGGACATGCCGGCCTCCTTCAAGGGGTTTCGATGCGGCGCTGCAGCAGGTTGATCAGCAGCAGCAGGATGAAGGAAACCACCAGCATCAGCACGCCGATGGCGGTCGCGCCGGTGTAGTCGTACTGGTCGAGCTTGACCATGATCAGCAGCGGCAAAATCTCGGTCTTCATCGGCATGTTGCCGGCAATGAAGATCACCGAACCATACTCACCCACGCCGCGGGCGAAGGCCAGGGCAAAACCGGTGAGCCAGGCCGGTAGCAGGGCCGGCGCCAGAATATGACGGAACACCTGCAGCGGCTTGGCGCCCAGGCAGGCGGCGGCCTCCTCCACTTCACGCGGGATGTCTGCCAGTACCGGCTGCACCGTACGCACCACGAACGGCAGGGTGACGAAGGTCAGCGCCAGGGTGATGCCCAGCGGGGTGTAGGCGATCTTGAAACCAAGGTCGGTGGCGAACTGGCCGACCCAGCCCGCAGGCGCGTACAGGGCGGTCAGGGCGATACCGGCAACGGCGGTAGGCAGGGCGAACGGCAGGTCGATCATCGCGTCGATGATCTTGCGCCCAGGGAAGGTGTAGCGCACCAGCACCCACGCGAGCAGGGTGCCGATCACCCCGTTGATGATGGCGGCGAACAGGGCAGTACCGAAACTCAGCTTGAGCGCGGCGATTACCCGCGGCGCGCTGATGATGTTCCAGAACTGCTCCCAGGTCAGCTGCGAGGCATGAATGAACATGGCTGCCAGCGGTATCAGCACGATCAGGCTGAGGTACACCAAGGTGTAGCCCAGTGTCAGCCCGAAGCCGGGTATGACGGGAGAAATGCGGCGTGACATAAATATCCCTGGTTGAACGCACTAAGCCCGGAATCAATCCCGGGCTGGTGCAAGACTCTGAATCCCGGGGTTGCTGCGCAGCCCCGTTTTTCCTTGGCGATTACTGTGCCTGATAGATCTGGTCGAACACACCGCCATCATTGAAGAATTTCGGTTGTGCAGTTTTCCAGCCACCGAAGTCCTTGTCGATGGTTACCAGGTCCAGTTTCGGGAATTGCTTGCCGAATTCGGCAGCGACTTTCTCGTCACGCGGGCGGTAGAAGTTCTCTGCGGCAATCTTCTGCCCGGCCGGGCTGTACAGGTGCTTCAGGTATTCGGTGGCAATGTCGGTATTGCCCTTCTTCTCCGCGTTCTTGTCCACCACGGCCACTGGCGGCTCGGCCAGGATCGACAGCGACGGCACGACGATGTCGAACTTGTCGGCACCACCGTCTTCCTTCAGCGCCAGGAAGGCTTCGTTTTCCCAGGCCAGCAACACGTCGCCCTGGCCGTTGTTGACGAAGGTGATGGTCGAGCCACGGGCGCCGGTATCCAGCACTGGTACGTGCTTGAACAGTTCCTGCACGTAGGCCTTGGCCTTCTCTTCGCTACCGCCGGTCTTCAGGCCGTAGGCCCAGGCAGCCAGGAAGTTCCAGCGGGCGCCGCCGGAGGTTTTCGGATTGGGGGTGATGACCGACACGTCTTTCTTGATCAGGTCGCCCCAGTCCTTGATGCCTTTCGGGTTGCCCTTGCGTACCAGGAACACGATGGTCGAGGTGTACGGGGTGCTGGCGTCCGGCAGGCGGGTCTGCCAGTTATCCGGCAGGGTCTTGCCGAGCTTGGCGACTTCGTCGATGTCACCGGCCAGTGCCAGGGTCACCACGTCGGCACGCAGGCCATCGATGACCGCACGGGCCTGCTTGCCCGAGCCACCGTGGGACTGCTGGATCTTCACCTTGTCGCCCGGGTGGGCCTGCTGCCAGTGCTTGATGAACTCGGCGTTGTACTGCTGATACAGCTCGCGGGTCGGGTCGTAGGACACGTTCAGCAGTTCGTAGTCCTTGGCGATGGCGGAACCGGCAAAAACAGCACTGGCCAGAGCGGCAAGCGCATAACGGCGGATGGACATGGTGAAGCTCCCGATTGGCATTTTTCTAGTTTTGAATGTTGTGGTGCGATCAGCCGGACTTGTTGCCGGGCTGTTGCAGGCGGAACTTCTCCTTGCGCTCGATCTGTACGACCTGAGCGTTGTGCACTGTGATCTCCACCGCACCGAAACGCAGGTCGCGCAAGGCGCTCTGGATTTCACGCAGAATGGTGGCTTCGTCCTGACCGTCGATGCTACGCAGAGATGCACTCATGCTCGTTCTCCTTGGAGTGAGGTGCCGGGCAGAGGTTTGAAGGGGATTTGCGCCTGGCTTGAGGGCAATAATAGTGAGGCGGAGTTATTCTTAAAAATACTGTTTAAGAATGTTTATATAACCAAATTCAATTCGCGATTTTACAGGCGCCCAAATGCCTCCGTGGGAGCGGGCGTGCCCGCTCCCACAGGGTTCAATGTTGGGTTTCAGTGCTGTTTTCAGGCTCGCGGATCTTGTACCAGGCCACATACAACGCCGGCAGGAACAGCAGCGTCAGCAGGGTGGCCACGATGATCCCGCCAATCATGGCGTAGGCCATCGGCCCCCAGAACACTTCGCGGGCAATCGGGATCATGCCCAGGCTAGCCGCCGCCGCCGTCAGCAATATCGGCCGACGCCGGTGGTTGGTGGCCTCCACCACCGCGTCCCACGGCGAGAAGCCCTGGGCCTCGAACTCGTCGATCTGGGTCACCAGAATCACCGAGTTGCGAATGATGATGCCCGCCAGCGCCAGGATGCCGAGAATCGCCACAAAGCCCATGGGCGTGCCCGTGGGCACCAACGCGATGATCACGCCAATCAGCCCCAGCGGCGCCACGCTCACCACCAGGAACAGCTTCTGCACGCTGTGCAGCTGGATCATCAGGAACGTCGCCATCAGGAACAGCATCAGCGGGATCACCTTGCGGATCGGCCCTTGCGCCTTGGCGCTCTCCTCCACCGTACCGCCGGTGGCCACTTCGAAGCCCACTGGCAGCTTGCTGGCGAATTCGTCGATCTTCGGCTTTAGCTGGGCCACCAGGTCGGTGGGCTGGATGTCGCCATTGACCGAGGCCTTGATGGTGATGGTCGGTTTGCGGTCCCGGCGCCACACCAGCGGCTGCTCCAGCTCATAACGCACCGTGGCGAACGACAGCAGAGGGATCGAGGTGCCGTTGGGGGTGAGTATCTGCAGGTTTTGCAGGGTATCAGGCGAGCCGCGCTCGCTGTCTTCGGCACGGGCCACCACGTTGACCAGGTAGATGTTGTCGTTGACCTGGGTGATCTGCACACCGCTGACGATGCTGTTCATCACATTGGCCACGTCTTCCGACGACAGCCCCAGCTGACGTGCCTTGTCCTGGGCGATTTCCACCCGCAGTACCTTACCCGGCTCGTTCCAGTCGTAGATCATCTCGCCGATGTGCTCGTTCTGGTCGAGCAAGGTGGCCAGTTCGATGGCGTGTTTGCGCACCTCGTCGATGTTGCCACCACTGATCCGATACTGGATCGGCCGCCCTACCGGCGGGCCCATTTCCAGCGACTGTACGTTGGTACCGATGCCGACGAACTCTTCATGCAGGATCTTCTGCAAGCGATCCATCATGGCCTGACGCTCTTCGAAGCCTTTGCTGACGATCACCAACTGCGCGTAGTAGGGGTTCTGCAATTGTTGATCGAGAGGCAGGTAGAAACGAATGGCACCTTGGCCGATGTAGGTGCTCCAGTGCACCAGGTCCGGGTCATCCTTGATCCGTGCCTCGAAGCGGTCGACCACCTTGCGCGTCTCCTCGATCGAGGCGTTTTGCGGCAGGTTGAGGTCGACCAGGATTTCCGGGCGGTCCGAGGACGGGAAGAACTGGTTCTGCACAAAACGCTCACAGAAAATGGCCAGCACGAACAACAGCACGGTGCCGATGATGGTCAACCAGCGGTTGCGCATGCACCACAGCAGGCCATGTTCGAACGCCCTGCCCAGGCGGCCAGGCTCGGCTTCATGGGCTTTGACCTTGCTGCTAAGGATGTGTACGCCCAGCACGGGCGCGAAGAACACCGCCACCACCCACGACACGATCAGCGCCACGGCAATCACGGCAAACAGGGTGTAGGTATATTCACCGGCCGAACTGGCGTTCAGGCCGATCGGCACGAAACCGGCCACAGTCACCAGGGTGCCGGTCAGCATGGGGAAGGCTGTGGAGGTGTAGGCAAAGGTTGCCGCCTGCTCCTTGCTTTCACCCATCTCCAGCCGCGTGACCATCACCTCCACGGTGATCATCGCATCGTCCACCAGCAGGCCAAGCGCAATGATCAAGGCGCCCAGCGAAATCCGCTGCATGGTGATGCCGCTGTACTCCATGAACACGAACACCATGGCCAGCACCAGCGGGATCGAGCAGGCCACCACCAGGCCTGCGCGCACGCCCAGGCTGATGAAGCTCACCCCCAGTACGATCACCACCGCCTCGAACAGCGCGCTGGTGAAGCCGCCGACAGCCTGCTTCACCACCACTGCCTGGTCCGACACGGTGTGTACTCCAACCCCTATCGGCAAGTCCTCGACCACTTTGTCCATGCGCTTTTTCAGCGCGGCACCGAACACCTGGATGTTGCCACCGGCTTTCATGCCGATGGCCAGCCCGAGCGCAGTCTGGCCGTTGTAGCGGAACATGGGTGACGGCGGGTCGACATACCCGCGTTCGATATCGGCAATATCCGCCAGGCGGAAGAAGCGGTCATTGATGCGCAGGTTGACCGTTTCCAGGTCTTTTTCCGAGGCGAACTGCCCAGTGGTGCGCACCGAAATGCGCTCGGGGCCGGCCTCGATCACCCCGGCCGGGGTCACGGCGTTCTGCGATTGCAAGGCCTGCATGACCTGGCGCTGGTCAATGCCCAGCGCGGCCAGCTTGCGGGTGGAGAAGTTCAGGTACAGCACTTCATCCTGGGTACCGACCAACTCGATCTTGCCGATGTTGGGCACATCGCGGACCTCAGCCCTGGCTTGCTCCACGTAGTCGCGCAACTGGCGCAGGGTAAGGCCATCGGAGGTAAAGGCATAGATCGAGCCGAATACATCACCGAATTCGTCGTTGAACGCAGGCCCCTGGATGCCCTGAGGGAACTGACCGCGAATGTCCTGGATCTTTTTGCGCACCTGGTACCAGATGTCCGGGATGTCCTTGGCCTTGGTGGTATCGCGCAGGTACACGTAGACCGTGGATTCACCGGGGCGGGTGTAGCTTTTGGTGTAGTCGAGGGAGTCGAGTTCCTCGAGCTTCTTCTCGATACGGTCGGTGACTTGGTACAGGGTTTCGTCCTGGGTCGCGCCGGGCCAGCGGGTCTGGATGACCATGGTCTTGATCGTGAACGACGGATCTTCCTCACGGCCCAGGTTGAAGTAGGAGAAGATCCCCATCAGCAGGCCGACGAACATCAGGTACCAGACGAACGATTGATGCTTGAGTGCCCAGTCGGACAGGTTGAAGCTTCCTTTCATTGCGCATCCTCGTCGAAGGTGACCTTCTGGCCGGGCTTGAGGCTGTTCACGCCCGCAGTCACCACCCGCTCGCCGGGCTGTACGCCCGAGCTCAGGACGACGCTGTCGGCGGTGCGGCCGATCAGGGCCACGTCACGAGTGGCCACGGTCTTCTGCTGCGTATCGATCACCCATACCTGGGTCTTGCCGTCGCGCTCGAGCAAGGCACTCAAGGGCAGTTCGCTGCGCGGCGACACCTCCGAACTCAGGGTCACGCTGATGGCGGTGCCCAGGTGGAAGGCCGCCGGGGTGCTCGCCAGGGTCAGGCGCGCACGGCGGGTGCGCGTGGTGGCGTCGGCCTGGGGTTCCAGTTCCCGCAGGCTGGCGGTGGTGTTGATGGTCGGGTCCAGCTGCGAAGCAACGGTGAAGGTCAGGCCTTTGCTCAACTGCTCGGCCAAGCCGATCGGCAGGTCGATCACGGCTTCCTTCACATCCGGCCTGGCCAGGGTTACCACGGCCTGGCCAGCGGTGACGGTTTGCCCGGCTTCGGCCTGCCAGGCAGTGATTACCGCGGCGTGGTCGGTGCGCAGGGTGCTGTAGTCGAGCTGGTCACGCGCCTGGCTGAGCGCAGAGCGCGCCTGCTCCAACGCCGCGCTGGTGGTTTTCAGGTTGGTCTGGGCGATGTCCAGCTGGGCCTGGGCGCCTACCCCGCGGTCGTACAGTTGCTGCTGGCGGCGGGCGTCGGCCTGAGCGTTGATCCATTGGGCCTGTACCTTGGCCAGGTCGCCTTCGGCAGCACGCAGCTGGTTTTGCTGGTCGGTCGGGTCGAGGGTTGCCAAGGTGTCGCCCGGTTTTACCTGGGCGCCCACATCCAGCCAGCGACGGGCGATACGCCCGGAAACCCGAAAGCCCAGGGTACTTTCAAAGCGTGCCTGAATACTGCCGGCAAAGCGGCCCAGCTGCGACTGCACCTGGGGTTCGACTTTCACCGACAGCACGGGCCTAATCGGCTCTGGCACCTCGTCCTCGCTGCTGCACCCCACCAGCAGCACGCCAGCCGACAGCATCAGCAGCAGGCGCTTCATAGCTCACCCCCTTCGGCCTTGGCATCGACCTTCTGCACCTGCATGCCGGGGTGCAGCAATTGGCCGCCATTGACCACCACGGTCTCGCCACCTTTCAGGCCACTGGCGACCACGATCTTGCCGGTGAGGTAACGGCTGACCTCGACCTTGCGCAGTTCAACCTTGTCGCCCTCGCCCACCACCCATACAGCGGGCTCATGCAGGGCTTTGGTCAGTGCCGACCACGGCAGCTCGACGCTGGGCCGCCCCTGGGCATTGGTGGTGGCGGTGACCGGTGCGCCCAACTGCATGCCCGGTGGCACGTCTTTGAGGCCTACCTTGACCTGCACTGTGCCGCTTTGCGCCGACACCGTGGGAGTGATTTCACGCACGAAGCCATGTGCCTGGACGTTGGGGTTATCCAGCAGTCTGACGATCACCCCGGCATCGCTGGGCGGTGCGACCAGCAGCGATTCGTACACGTTGAACACCGCATCGCGGTCGCCATCGGTGGCCAGGCTGAAGATGGGCATGGTGGCCTGCACCACCTGGCCCACTTCGGCCTGGCGCTCGGTGATGACCCCGGCGGCCTCGGAGACCAGTGCGGTGTAGCTGAGCTGTTCGTTGGCGTTGGCCAGTTGCGCCTGGGCGGCCTTGAGCGCGCTCTGGTTACTGCGCAGCGCGGCTTCGGCGGAGTCGTATTCACTCTGGCTGGTGTAGCCCTTGGGCAGCAGTTTTTGCTGGCGTACAAAGGCGGCGCTGGTCTGGGTGACCCGCGCCTGGGCGGCGAACACCTCGGCCTTCGCCGAGTCGACGTTGTTCTGCAGGTCTTTCGGGTCCAGCCGCGCCAGCACCTGGTTGGCCTTGACGTGGTCGCCCACATCGACGCTGCGCGAAATGATCTTGCCGCCCACCCGGAAAGACAGGTCGGTCTGCACCCGCGCCTGCACATCACCGGTCAGGGTGACCCTGGCAGCGAAATCAGTGGGCTGGACTTGCTGCACACCCACCCGAGGCAGCGTCTCGGGGACCTCTTCCTTGCTACAGCCGGTGAGCATGTACAGCAGCCCCAGGCAAACGACCGACAGCGGACGCACCAACGCCATGCTGGCTCCTTGCTTGCGCACAAATGATTTGTGGGATGCGACTGTCAGCGTAGTTCAGGGTTCGATAAACATCACTGGCGGGGAACAACCGGGCATTTTCGACGCCTACGCGGGCCCTTTCGCGGGCTCGCCCGCTCCCACAGGCTAAGTGCCCACCTTGAGACCTGCGCTGTACCTGTGGGAGCGGGCATGCCCGCGAAGAGGCCGGTACAGGTCAGACCTGAACTGAAGTCCTGTTCAGCCCCAACTCAATGTCATCGATCAGTGCTTTGGCAAAGCCACTCAGGATTCTTGCTGCGCTACCTGCCAATCGGTCATTTTCCATCTCGGCTTCGGTCGTCAGGTGGTTGATGCATCCGAGCATGACTGACAGTTCGGAGAAGGCATGGTTGAACGGGATATTGGCCTGGACGCGGAAGAGGTCCATGCAGGTTTCTTGGCCGACGGTGGTGCTGTTACTTACTTGGTGAGCATCAAGATCGTGCGTTGTCATGGTTGGAATCCAATGTCGTTTATTGAACCGCCAACTCGTCTTTCTCACGGACAAGGGGTGGCAGCCATACGCGGGGTGAGAAACCGAGGACATTGAACCCGGCCAGGCCGAAGCCTGCCCACGTAGGCTGCCATGACTGGAAACCCATACAACATCGTTCGGGTTCTCACACCCGATCACCACAGATGGCGACCCAACGACGTTATCCCTGGGGCATTTCCCCTACAACAGAGCAGCTTCCACACGGCTCGTAGGATAATTCCCAAGCTGCTCTGACTGAAGCATTGGGTTTGAATTGATGAAAAGTCGTACGGCTTGAGGGCCCTTTCGCGGGCTTGCCCGCTCCCACAGGGAAAGCGCCGGCCTTAAGGCCTGTGCCGTACTTGTGGGAGCGGGCGAGCCCGCGAAGAGGCCGGCACATCCACCCAAATACTTCTGCCATATCCAGAAATGATCAGCCACTCGGCAGTGGCAGTTGAACCGCTACCGTTCAAGGAGCGTTTCAATTTCAAGGAAGCTTGCGATGCCGTTAGCTGAATCCCACCGGCTCCGCCAAGGGCGCTTTTCCGAGCCAGGCAGGCTCTACATGCTGACTACTGTGACGCACCAACGACAGCCACTGTTTCATGATTTCCACCATGCTCGTCTGGTGGTCAAACACCTGCGAGTTTCACATGACATTCGGGACTGCCACTCTCTGGCCTGGGTAGTCATGCCTGACCACTTGCACTGGCTGATCGAACTGAGGGACGTGACATTGGGAACACTGATGCGCAAGTTCAAATCACGCACAGCCATTGCATTGCGCAAAGCAGGTTTGGGGCATACACGGATATGGCAACCGGGTTACCAGGACCATGCACTGCGGCGGGAAGAAAGCCTGGTGCATGTGGCCCGCTACATTGTGGCCAATCCTTTGAGGGCTGGTCTGGTCAAGAGTGTCAGGGACTATCCACACTGGGATGCGGTATGGCTTTGAATCGGTGCTGGGGCCTTCGCGGGCTTGCCCGCTCCCACAGGTACATCACAGCTTTCAAGCCAGTGGTGAACCCTGTGGGAGCGGGCAAGCCCGCGAAAGGGCCAGGTCAGGCCGAAGCAGCCACCTGCGCCGAGCGCTTGACCTGCGGCTGCGAAGCATTGGCCGCCGCACCTTCTTCGATCGCCTGCTGAATCGCCTTGCGACGACGCTCTTCGGCCTGGCGGCTGAAGTACCAGACAAAGAAGGTCACCAGCGACACCGACAGCAGGATCAAGCTAGCCACAGCGTTGATCTCTGGCTTCACGCCCAGGCGCACCGCGGAGAACACTTCCATCGGCAAGGTGGTCGAGCCCGGGCCTGACACGAAGCTGGCCAGTACCAGGTCATCCAGCGACAGCGCGAACGACATCATGCCGCCCGCCGCCAGCGACGGCGCGATCATCGGGATGGTGATCAGGAAGAACACCTTCCACGGCTTGGCACCCAGGTCCATTGCCGCTTCCTCGATCGACAGGTCCAGCTCACGCAGGCGTGCCGACACCACCACCGCCACATACGCCGCACAGAACGTAGTATGGGCGATCCAGATGGTGACGATGCCGCGCTCCTGCGGCCAGCCGATCATCTGCGCCATGGCCACGAACAGCAGCAACAGCGACAGGCCGGTGATCACCTCGGGCATTACCAAGGGCGCGGTGACCAGGCCACCGAACAGCGTGCGGCCCTTGAAGCGGGTGACCCGGGTCAGCACGAAGGCCGCCAGGGTCCCCAGCGCCACCGCGGCCACCGCCGTGTAGCAGGCGATTTCCAGCGAGCGCATCACCGAACCCATCAGCTGGGTGTTGTCGAGCAAGCCGACGTACCACTTGATCGACCAGCCACCCCACACCGTCACCAGCTTGGAGGCGTTGAACGAATAGATCACCAGGATCAGCATCGGCAGGTAGATGAACAGCAAGCCCAGCACCAGCATCAGCTTGGAGAAACTGAAGCGTTTCATGCGCGGCCCTCCATTTCTTTGGCCTGGCTGCGGTTGAACAGCAGGATCGGCACGATCAGGATCGCCAGCATCACTACCGCCAGGGCAGAGGCCACCGGCCAGTCACGGTTGTTGAAGAACTCTTGCCACAGCACCTTACCGATCATCAGGGTTTCCGGGCCGCCGAGCAGTTCAGGGATCACGAACTCGCCCACCACCGGGATGAACACCAGCATGCAGCCGGCGATGATGCCGTTCTTCGACAGCGGTACGGTGATCTTCCAGAAGCTGTTGAAGGTGCTCGAACCCAGGTCCGAAGCGGCCTCCAGCAACGAAGGGTCATGCTTCACCAGGTTGGCGAACAGCGGCAGGATCATGAACGGCAGGTACGAATAGACCACGCCGATGTACACCGCCAGGTTGGTGTTGAGGATTTGCAGCGGCTGGTCGATCAACCCGGTCCACAGCAGGAAGCCGTTGAGCAGGCCGTTGTTGCTGAGGATGCCCATCCAGGCATAGACACGGATCAGGATCGCGGTCCAGGTCGGCATCATGATCAGCAGCAGCAATACCGTCTGCGTCTCCTTCTTGGCGTTGGCAATGGCGTAGGCCATCGGGTAGCCGATCAGCAGGCACAGCAGGGTGCTGAAGAAGGCCATCTTCAGCGAGCCCAGGTAGGCCGAGAGGTACAGCTCATCCTCGGTCAGCAGGCCGTAGTTGGCCAGGTTGAGCACCAACTGGATCTTGTCTTCGACGTAGCTATAGATCTCGGTATACGGCGGGATCGCCACGTCGGCTTCGGCAAAGCTGATCTTCAACACGATGAAGAACGGCAGCATGAAGAACAGGAACAGCCAGATGAACGGCACGCCGATCACCAGGTGCCGCCCCTCCGGAATGATGCGCTGGAGTGCTCGCTTGAGCTTGCGAGGTTTCATGACCGCAGCACCACGCCGCTGTCGTCTTCCCACCACACGTACACTTCATCGCCCCAGGTCGGGCGGGTGCCCTGGCGCTCGGCGTTGGCAACGAACGACTGGACGATCTTGCCGCTCGGCAGCTCCACGTAGAACACCGAATGACCACCCAGGTAGGCAATATCGTGCACCTTGCCGCGCGACCAGTTGTGCTCGCAGGTCGGTTGCTGGCTGGTGACCAGCATCTTCTCCGGGCGCAGGGCATAGGTGATGTGCTTGTCTTCCACCGACGTGGTGATGCCGTGGCCCACGTAGATCTTGCGCTCAAGCTCCGGGCTGGCAATGATCGCGTGGCCTTCGGCGTCGTCGACCACTTCGCCTTCGAACAGGTTGACGTTACCGATGAACTCGCACACCAGGCGGCTGGTCGGGGTCTCGTAGATGTCCACCGGCGAGCCGATCTGGGCGATCCAGCCCAGGTGCATGATGGCAATGCGCTGGGCCATGGTCATGGCCTCTTCCTGGTCGTGGGTCACCATTACGCAGGTCACACCCACGCGCTCGATGATCTCTACCAGTTCCAGCTGCATCTGCGAACGCAGTTTCTTGTCCAGCGCGCCCATCGGCTCGTCGAGCAGCAGCAGCTTGGGGCGCTTGGCCAGGGAGCGTGCCAGGGCCACACGTTGACGCTGGCCACCCGACAGCTGGTGCGGCTTGCGCTTGGCGTACTGGGTCATGTGTACCAGCTTGAGCATCTCGGCCACGCGGGCGTCGATCTCGGCCTTGGGCATCTTGTCCTGCTGCAGGCCGAAGGCGATGTTCTGCGCCACGGTCATGTGCGGGAACAGCGCATAGGACTGGAACATCATGTTGATCGGCCGCTCGTAGGGCGGCATGTCGGTGATGTCGACGCCATCGAGGAAAATCCGCCCTTCAGTCGGGCGCTCGAAGCCGGCCAGCATGCGCAGCAAGGTGGACTTGCCCGAGCCGGAGCCACCCAGCAGGGCGAAGATCTCGCCCTTGCGGATTTCCAGGGACACATCGTCCACGGCTACGGTTTCGTCGAATTTTTTCGTAACCCGGTCGATCTTGACCAGCACCTGCTTGGGTTGCTGGCCACCCTCGAGGGCTTTTTTATAGGCACCGGAGGCAACTGCCATGAGTGAAACTCCCAACAAGATTTTTGTGCCCGCGCGGCCTGGTCTGCAGGTGCGCTGCGGGTCTGGATAATTACTTGCCCGACTTGACCTTGGTCCAGCTACGGGTCATCAGCCGTTGCACCTTGGGTGGCAACTCTGAGTTCACGAACATCTTGTCCAGCACTTCCTGCGGTGGGTAAACCGCGGCGTCAGTCCTCACGGCCTGGTCCATCAGGTCGCCAGCCTTGGGGTTCGGGTTGGCGTAACCGACGTAATCACTGACCTGGGCGATAACCTCAGGCTTCAGCAAATAGTTGATGAAGGCATGCGCCTCTTTGACGTTCTTGGCATCTTTGGGGATCGCCAGCACGTCAAACCAGAGGTTGCCGCCTTCCTTGGGAATGGCGTAGGCCAGGTTCACGCCCTTCTTCGCTTCTTCAGCGCGGGCCTTGGCCTGGAACACATCACCCGAGAAGCCCGCCGCGACGCAGATGTCGCCGTTGGCCAGGTCGGTGATGTACTTGGACGAGTGGAAGTAGGTCACGTAGGGGCGTACGG
This sequence comes from Pseudomonas sp. URIL14HWK12:I5, assembly GCF_900176445.1. NCBI lineage: Bacteria > Pseudomonadati > Pseudomonadota > Gammaproteobacteria > Pseudomonadales > Pseudomonadaceae > Pseudomonas > Pseudomonas sp. URIL14HWK12:I5. The sequence continues at coordinate 362,756 of NZ_FWXQ01000001.1, read as the reverse complement.
CCAGCAACTTCTGCTCGGCTTTTACATAATCCTTGGGGTCGGTGCTGTTGGGGTTGAGCCCCATGTAGTTGAGCACCGCCGGGAGCATTTCATCCGCCGAGTCGAGGAAGGCCACACCGCACTTGGAGAGCTTCTTCATGTTCTCGGGCTCGAACAAGACGGCCCAGGAGTCGATGGTGTCCACGCCCAGCGCGGCCTTCACCTTGTCGACGTTGTAACCAATGCCGTTGGTGCCCCAAAGGTAGGGAACGGCGTACTGGTTGCCCGGGTCGTTCTTTTCCAGGCGTTTCATCAGCGCCGGGTCGAGGTTGGAATAATTGGGCAGCAGGTTCTTGTCGAGCTTCTGGAACGCGCCCGCCTTGATCTGCTTGCCGAGGAAATGGTTGGACGGCACCACCACGTCATAGCCGGTGTTACCGGCCAGCAGCTTGCCTTCCAAGGTTTCGTTGGAGTCGAACACGTCCTGCACGGGCTTGATGCCCGTGGCTTTCTCGAAGTCCGCGAGTGTGGTTGGGCCGATGTAGTCGGACCAGTTGTAGAAGTGCACCGTAGGCGCCGCTTGGACGCTGCATGCCAGCGTCAGGCCCGCACCAGCCATCAAGGCCTTGCGGAATACAGAAATAGACAAGTGGGTGCTCCTCACAATCAGTGCCTGGGTAGCGACAATGCTGCCGCACACGCAAAACCGGCGCGCAACTTACCTTCGCAGCTTCGATGCCGCAATCATCAATTGCCTTTCACTGGCTCTGGGCCGGGAAACCCCGGCCCAGAGGTGCCGCATCGGGGTTATTTGCCCGACTTGATCTTGGTCCAACTGCGGGTGATCACACGCTGGGCAGAAGCTTCAGGCGCAGCGATTGCGTACAGCTGCTTCTTCACTTCGGCTGGCGGGTAGATGCTTGGGTCGCTGGTGATGTCTTTGTCCACGAACGGGGTAGCGGCAGCGTTGCCATTCGGGAAGCGCACGGCGTTGGTGATTTCAGCCATGATTTCTGGCTGCATCAGGAAGTCCATGAACTGGTAGGCAGCGTCTTTATGTTCGGCATCTTTCGGGATGGCGACCATGTCGTAGAAGGTGCCGGCACCTTCTTTCGGAATCACGTAGTCCACTTTGACCTTGTCGCCAGCTTCGTGGGCGCGGGCCTTGGACTGCTCCAGGTCACCCGAGTAACCGACGGCCACGCAGATGTTGCCGTTGGCCATGTCGCCGATGTACTTGGACGAGTGGAAGTAGGTGATAGAAGGACGAATCTTGAGGAACAGGTCCTCGGCGGCCTTCAGGTCTTCTTTCTTGGTGCTGTCGGTCGGCAGGCCCAGGTAGTGCAGCGCGGCTGGCAGCATTTCGGTCGGGGCGTCGAGGAAGCTCACGCCGCAGCTCTTGAGCTTGGCGATGTTCTCAGGCTTGAACACCACGTCCCACGAGTCGATCTTGTCCACGCCCAGCGCGGCCTTGACCTTCTCCGGGTTGTAGCCGATGCCGATCGAACCCCACATGTACGGGAAGGCGTGCTTGTTGTCCTTGTCGCTGGCGTCGCCAACGGCTTTGAGCAGATCGGTGTCGAGGTTCTTCCAGTTCGGCAGTTTGGAGCGGTCCAGTTCTTCGTACACACCGGCCTTGATCTGCTTGGCCAGGAAGTTGTTGGACGGCACCACGATGTCGTAGCCCGACTTACCGGCCAGCAGCTTGGCTTCGAGGGTTTCGTTGCTGTCGAAGACGTCGTACTTGACCTTGATACCGGTCTGCTTCTCGAACTTGGCGATGGTGTCTGGTGCGATGTAGTCCGACCAGTTGTAGACGTTCAACACCTTGTCTTCAGCCTGTGCAGCAGTAGCCATGGCACCCATCAGGGCTGCGGCCAGCAACGTCTTGCCCATTTTATTCATGCGTCATGCTCCAGATTTTTTTGATTAGCCATCCGTTCAGCAGCCAGGTCCCGCAGTACACGCGTTTGGGCGACTGAAGCAGTCGCTAGTCTGGCAAGTTACAAGGCTCTGTTTCAAGGAAAGCAGGGCCTTGTAACGACTTAATGTCACATCGCTAGCCTAGCAAACTGTCAACGGATCGCTTCGAGCGTCAAGTCGAGGCACTTGCGGGCCTTTTCCACCAGTTCATCGATCTGCGCGTGGCTGATCACCAGCGGCGGGGCGATGATCATGGTGTCGCCCACTGCGCGCATGATCAGGCCATTCTCGAAGCAGAAGTTACGGCAGATCATGCCCACGCCCTTGCCTTCGTAACGGCTGCGCGTGGCCTTGTCCTTGACCAGCTCGATCGCGCCAAGCAGGCCCAGGCCGCGTACTTCGCCCACCAGCGGGTGGTCCTGCAGCTCACGCAAACGCTTTTGCAAATACGGTGCCGCTTCGGTGCGCGCCTTCTCGATAATGTGCTCGTCGCGCAGGATGCGCAGGTTTTCCAGGCCCACTGCAGCCGCTACCGGGTGACCCGAGTAGGTGAAGCCGTGGTTGAAGTCACCCCCTTCGCTGAGTACCTGGGCAACCTTGTCACGCACGATCACACCGCCCATGGGGATGTAACCGGAGGTCAGGCCCTTGGCGATGGTCATCAGGTCGGGCTTGAGGCCGTAGTAGTCGGAGCCGAACCACTCGCCGGTACGGCCGAAACCGCAGATCACTTCGTCGGCGACGAACAGGATGTCGTACTTGGCGAGGATCTCCTTCACCTTCGGCCAGTAGGTTTCCGGTGGGATGATCACGCCGCCGGCGCCCTGGATCGGCTCGGCGATGAAGGCGGCGACGTTGTCTTCGCCGACTTCGAGGATTTTCTTTTCCAACTGCTCGGCTGCCCACACACCGAACTGGTCCGGGGTCATGTCGCCACCTTCACCGAACCAATAAGGCTGCGGGATGTGCACGATGCCCGGGATCGGCAGGCCGCCCTGTTCGTGCATGCCGCTCATGCCGCCCAGGCTGGCACCGGCCACGGTGGAGCCGTGGTAGCCATTGATGCGGCCGATGATGGTCTGCTTGTCCGGCTTGCCCTTCAGCGCCCAGTAGTGGCGCACCATACGCAGCACGGTGTCGTTGCCTTCAGAGCCGGAGCCGGTGAAGAACACATGGGTCATGCCTTCGGGCGCCACGTCGGTGATCGCCTTGGCCAGTTCCAGCGCAGGCGGGTGAGCGGTCTGAAAGAACAGGTTGTAGTACGGCAGTTCGCGCATCTGCTTTTCTGCCGCCTGCACCAGTTCTTCGCGGCCGTAACCGACCGCCACGCACCACAGGCCGGCCATACCGTCGAGAATCTTGTGCCCCTCGCTGTCCCACAAATGCACACCCTGGGCCTTGGTGATGATGCGCGGCCCCTTGGCTTTCAGCTGCTTGTAGTCACTGAAAGGTGCGAGATGATGCTCCCCGCTCAGGGTTTGCCATTCACGGGTTTGCGGGTTGTTGACGCTCATGTGCTTCTCCGTTGTTCGACAGCCGCGTCCTGCGGCACCAAGTTGATCAGACAGCAAACAGCAGGAACTCACGCTCCCAGGAACTGATGACTCGCTTGAAGTTCTCGTGCTCGGCGCGCTTGGTGGCGACGTAGCCGGTGATGAACTTCTTGCCCAGGTACTGCACCAGTGCACGGCTGTTTTCCATGCGTTCCAGGGCATCTTCGATGGTCAGTGGCAGGCGTAGGTTGCGGCGTTCGTAGCCACGGCCCTGCACCGGCGCGCTGGCATCGATGCCTTCGACCATGCCGATGTAGCCACACAGCAGGCTGGCGGCGATGGCCAGGTAAGGGTTGGCGTCGGCACCTGGCAGGCGGTTCTCGACCCGGCGGCTTTGCGGGCCGGCGTCCGGCACTCGCAGGCCGACGGTACGGTTTTCCTCGCCCCATTCCACGTTCACCGGCGCCGAGGTATCGGGCAGGAAGCGGCGGAAGGAGTTGACGTTGGGGGCGAACAGCGGCAGCGCCTCGGGGATGAACTTCTGCAGGCCACCGATGTGGTTGAGGAACAGCGCGCTCATGCTGCCGTCTTCGTTGCTGAAGATGTTCTTGCCGGTGGCCACGTCGACCACGCTCTGGTGCAGGTGCATGGCACTGCCCGGCTCGCCGGTCATCGGCTTGGCCATGAAGGTGGCGGCCACGTTGTGCTTGAGCGCCGCTTCGCGCATGGTGCGCTTGAACACCAGAATCTGGTCGGCCAGATGCAGCGCGTCGCCGTGACGGAAGTTGATTTCCATCTGCGCCGTGCCGTCTTCGTGAATCAGCGTGTCCAGGTCCAGCTGTTGCAGTTCGCACCAGTCGTAGACGTCTTCGAACAGCGGGTCGAATTCGTTGGCGGCTTCGATCGAGAACGACTGACGTCCGGTTTCCGGGCGGCCCGAACGGCCAACCGGTGGCTGCAGCGGGAAGTCCGGGTCTTCGCTGCGCTTGGTCAGGTAGAACTCCATCTCGGGCGCGACGATCGGCTGCCAGCCCTTGTCGGCGTAGAGCTTGAGCACTTTTTTCAGCACGTTGCGTGGCGACAGTTCGACCGGGTTGCCCTTCTTGTCGTAGGTGTCGTGGATCACCTGCGCGGTCGGCTCGATGGCCCACGGCACCAGAAACACGGCCTTCTCGTCAGGGCGGCAGATCATGTCGATGTCTGCCGGATCGAGCAGTTCGTAATAGATGTCGTCGTCGACGTAGTCGCCGGTCACGGTCTGCAGCAGCACGCTCTCAGGCAGGCGCATGCCTTTTTCGGCGATGAATTTGTTGGTAGGCGAAATCTTGCCGCGCGTGATGCCGGTCAGGTCACTGATCATGCATTCGACTTCGGTAATCTTGTGCTCTTTCAACCAATCGGTGAGCTGGTCGAGGTTGTTACTCATAAATACCTCAGGAGGTAAGGTGGTCCACGCTCTGATTCTGGATGGAGTACATTGCTAAAGCAAAAACCCCCGCGCAGAGCCACAGTGGATACACTGAAAACAGCTGTGTCCGTAATGAGTTCGAAAGGCAGGAAGACGAAGCGAAGAGCGGCAAGCCGCTACGAGGGCGGGCCCGGGAGCGCCAAACGTCAATTATTGCGGCCAGGGCGGCCATGCCATTGACGAAGCTTGCAAAAACGGCGGAGGTACCCGATGGCACTGCCCAGGCAGTGCTTTCAGGTCGCGGCAAGCGGACCATATGACCCTCGTATTATTGTGTTTTGGGTTGAGGCCGAGCTTAGCCTTGTTCATTTTTTTACACAACACCTCCGTAAAAAATAAAACACGGCGCCTCGGAGATAGCCCTTTACGCGGGAAATAGCGGATAATGGCTTGCCCCGATATGCAGCAAATCTGCCGTAGATGTGCCATTTCAGGGCATCATGGGGTTGGCTTGACATCAGTATGGCTTTTCGATTGACTGGTCCTGCAAGCCCCCCTTGATTGATATTTTTAACAACAAAGGTGTTGCATCATGTCGGTACCCCCGCGTGCCGTTCAGCTTAACGAAGCGAACGCGTTCCTTAAGGAACATCCTGAGGTTCTCTACGTTGACCTTCTGATTGCAGATATGAATGGTGTGGTGCGTGGCAAGCGCATAGAGCGCACCAGCCTCCACAAGGTTTACGAGAAAGGCATCAACCTGCCTGCCTCCCTCTTCGCCCTGGACATCAACGGTTCCACCGTCGAAAGCACCGGGCTGGGCCTGGACATCGGCGATGCTGACCGCATCTGCTACCCGATCCCTGGCACCCTCTCCAACGAACCCTGGCAAAAACGCCCGACTGCCCAGCTGCTGATGACCATGCACGAGCTGGAAGGCGAGCCGTTCTTCGCCGACCCGCGTGAAGTGCTGCGCCAGGTGGTGAGCAAGTTCACCGAAATGGGCCTGACCATCTGTGCCGCGTTCGAGCTGGAGTTCTACCTGATCGACCAGGAGAACGTGAACGGCCGCCCGCAGCCGCCGCGCTCGCCGATTTCGGGCAAACGCCCACAGTCGACCCAGGTGTACCTGATTGACGACCTCGACGAATATGCCGACTGCCTGCAGGACATCCTCGAAGGCGCGAAAGAGCAAGGCATCCCGGCCGACGCCATCGTCAAGGAAAGCGCCCCGGCGCAGTTCGAAGTCAACCTGCACCACGTGGCCGACCCGCTCAAGGCCTGCGACTATGCGGTACTGCTCAAGCGGTTGATCAAGAACATCGCCTACGACCATGAAATGGACACCACCTTCATGGCCAAGCCCTACCCGGGCCAGGCAGGCAACGGCCTGCATGTACACATTTCCGTGCTGGACAAAGATGGCAACAACATCTTCACCAGCGAGGATCCCGAGCAGAACGCCGCGCTACGTCACGCTGTCGGCGGTGTGCTCGAGACCCTGCCAGCGTCCATGGCGTTCCTCTGCCCGAACGTGAACTCGTACCGCCGCTTTGGCGCGCAGTTCTACGTACCGAACGCGCCGAGCTGGGGCCTGGACAACCGCACCGTGGCCTTGCGCGTGCCGACCGGCTCGCCGGACGCCGTGCGCATCGAGCACCGCGTGGCCGGTGCCGACGCCAACCCGTACCTGATGATGGCTGCCGTGCTGGCGGGCGTGCACCATGGCCTGACCAACAAGATCGAGCCGGGTGAGCCGATTGAAGGCAACTCGTACGAGCAGCTGGAGCAGAGCCTGCCGAACAACCTGCGCGATGCCCTGCGCGAGCTGGACGACAGCGAGATCCTGAACAAGTACATCGATCCGAAGTACATCGACATCTTCGTCGCGTGCAAGGAGAGCGAGCTGGAGGAGTTCGAACACTCGATCTCCGACCTCGAGTACAACTGGTACCTGCATACCGTGTAAACAAAAACGCCGCCCCCAAGGGCGGCGTTTTCGTTCAAGATCGGTGTCGCCTGCTTCGCGGGCGAGCCCGCGAGGAGGCCGGTACAGGCTTACAGAGGCTTCTCGAAGATTTTCGAATTGCGCTGGTAGTTGTACAGCGAAGCCCGCGCCGCTGGCAGCCGCTCGACCCCGCTCGGCGCAAACCCGCGTTCGCGGAACCAGTGCGCGGTACGCGTCGTCAGCACGAACAGGGTGTTCAACCCCAACTGCCGCGCCCGGCTTTCGATGCGCTCCAGCAGCTCGTCGCCACGCCCGCCATGTCGGTACTCCGGGTTCACCGCCAGGCACGCCAGTTCACCGGCGTCGGAGTCGGCAATCGGGTACAACGCCGCACAGGCGATGATCATGCCTTCGCGCTCGACCACGCTGAACTGCTCGATCTCCCGCTCCAGCACCTCACGCGAACGGCGCACCAGAATGCCCTGCTCTTCCAGCGGGCTGATCAATTCCAGCAAACCGCCCACGTCCTCGATGGTCGCCTCGCGCACCACTTCGAACTGCTCCTGCGACACCAGCGTGCCGCCACCGCCACGGGTGAACAGCTCGGTCAGCAAGGCGCCGTCCTCGGCATAGCTGACGATATGGCTGCGCGCCACGCCGCCTTTGCAGGCTTCGGCCGCGGCATCCAGCAATTCGCCCTGGTAATCACTGCCCAAACGCTGAAGATGTGGGGCAACCTGCTGTGGGCGCAGCTCGCGCACCAGCTTGCCATCTGCATCCAGCAGCCCCGGCTCTGCGCCGAACAGCAGCAGCTTGTCGGCGCCCAGCTCGATGGCAGCGCGGGTGGCCACGTCTTCGCAGGCCAGGTTGAAGATTTCACCGGTGGGCGAGTAGCCCAGCGGCGACAACAGCACGATGGAGCGCTCGTCGAGCAGGCGGCTGATGCCCTTGCGGTCGACCCGGCGCACTTCGCCGGTGTGGTGGTAGTCCACGCCTTCGAGCACGCCGATCGGCCGCGCCGTGACCAGGTTGCCGGACGCCACGCGCAAGCGCGAGCCCTGCATGGGCGAAGCGGCGATGTCCATCGACAGGCGTGCCTCGATGGCCAGGCGCAGAGCGCCGACGGCATCGATCACGCAATCCAGGGTGGCGGCATCGGTGATGCGCAGGCCACGGTGGTAGTGCGGGGTCAGGCCGCGATCAGCCAGGCGGCTTTCGATCTGCGGGCGCGAGCCATGCACCAGCACCAGGCGCACGCCCAGGCTGTGCAGCAGCACCAGGTCGTGGACGATGTTGCCGAAATTAGGGTGTTCCACCCCATCGCCAGGGAGCATGACCACGAAGGTGCAGTCGCGATGAGCATTGATATACGGGGAGGCATGACGCAGCCAGTTGACGTAGTCGGGCATGACAGGGCCTGTGGATAAGTGGACGGAGAACGGCGGTACAGGGGCGTTCAGGATCATCGTCGGAACAGGCTTGCGGTCACGCGCGGTCTCCTCTAGGCAGGAACGAATCAGCTCAATGGACGTTTAGTTCAGGCAATAGTGCCGGATCAGGTCACGCAATAGACGCACGGTAGGCTCGATTCGTGACATTTCAAGGTATTCGCCGGGCTGGTGGGCACAGGCGATGTCGCCAGGGCCCAGCACGATGGTCTGGCAGCCCAGCTGCTGAAGATAAGGCGCTTCGGTGCCGAACGCCACCGCTTCGGCGCGGTGGCCGGTCAGGCGCTCCGCCACTTTCACCAGCTCGGCATCGGCGGCCTGCTCGAACGGCGGCACCTCCGGGAACAGCGGCGCATAGTCGATGCGCACATCATGGCGCTCGGCCACCGGCACCAGCTTCTCGCGGATGGCGGCGCGCAACTGCTCCACGTCCATGCCCGGCAACGGCCGCAGGTCGAACTCCAGGGCGCACTGGCCACAGATGCGGTTGGGGTTGTCACCCCCGTGGATACAGCCGAAGTTCAGGGTCGGCGTCGGCACGGTGAACTGCGGGTTGCGGTAGGTTTGCTGCCATTGCTGGCGCAGGCCCATCAGTTCGCCCATTACCGCGTGCATGGCCTCCATGGCGCTGCGGCCCAGGTTTGGGTCCGACGAATGGCCGCTGCGTCCGAGGATGTCGATGCGGTCCATGAGGATGCCCTTGTGCATGCGGATCGGTCGTAGCCCGGTCGGCTCGCCGATTACCGCCGCGCGGCCCAGCGGCTGGCCGGTTTCGGCCAGGGCGCGGGCGCCGGACATGGAGCTTTCTTCGTCGCAAGTGGCGAGGATCAGCAGCGGTTGCTTGAAGTCGTGCTCCAGCAGCGGGATGACGGCTTCGATGACCAGGGCGAAGAAGCCCTTCATGTCGCAGCTGCCCAGGCCGACCCAGCGGCCATCGACCTCGGTCAGCTTCAGTGGGTCGCTGGCCCACAGCTGTTCGTCATAGGGCACGGTGTCGCTGTGCCCCGCCAGCACCAGGCCGCCCGGGCCTGTGCCACGGCTGGCCAGCAGGTTGAACTTGCCGGGGCTGACCTGCTGGATGTCGCACGTGAAACCCAGGTCGCCCAGCCAGCCGGCCAACAGGTCGATGACCTGGCGGTTGGACTGGTCCAGCGCGGGCTGGGTGCAACTGACCGAAGGCGCGGCGATCAAGGCGGCAAACTGGTCTTTCAGCGTCGGCAACGGCATGCGCATACTCCTCGGAAGCGTTGCCCATCATAGGACTATCCGCTGTCTGGAATAAACCGTTGGCGGCGGACTGCTGTAGACTCTGCGTCAACCACGCCCCCCTTCGAGTCTGTGATGCACAAAGAAACCGAACTGAAGCTCCGCGCCAGCCGCGAGACCCTTGCCGCCCTGCGCGAGCACCCTCTGCTGAAAAAGCGCAACAAGTCCGGCTGGCAGACCCGCGAACTGCTCAACCAGTACTTCGACACCCCCGAGCGTGAGCTGTCCGCCGCCCGTGTTGCCCTGCGCCTGCGCCGCGACGGCGACGCCGTCATCCAGACCCTCAAGTGCCGCGGCACCAGCGTGGCTGGCCTGTCCGAGCGCAACGAGTACGAGTGGAACCTGGACAAGGTCAAGCTCGACCTGAAGAAGCTGGACGCCACCTGCTGGCCCGAGCAACTGGCCAACCTGGACAAGAAAACCATCAAGCCGCTGTTCACCACCGACTTCAGCCGTGAATACGCCGAAATCGCCTGGGGCCGTGGCAAGAGCAAAGTCGTGATCGAGGCTGCGTTGGACCAGGGCTTCGTGATCGCAGGCAAGCGCAAGGAAGAAATCTGCGAGCTGGAGCTGGAACTGCGCGAAGGTGAACCGCAAGCCCTGCTGGAGCTGGCCGCCGAGCTGGCCGCCAGCCTGCCCCTGATGCCCTGCGACATCAGCAAGGCCGAGCGTGGCTACCGGCTGCTGGAGCCGGACAGCTACGAGCTGGGCCTGCCGCACACCGAGCTGGACGCCGAAATGGCCGTGGACGATGCCTACGCCGCCTTGGCCTGGCAACTGCTGGGCAGCAGCCAGCGTCTGGCCGAGCAATACCGCCACAACGGCCACTGGCGCCTGCTGCAGGACTGGGTCGAGTGCCTGAGCGAGCTGCGCGCCATCACCGCCAGCCTGGGCCAGGCCGCGCCACGCGCCACTACCCGCGACCTGCGCAGCAGCCTGGACGCCCTGCTGGAAGACTGGCGCCCGCTGGTACAGGCGGGCAACGATGACGAAGACATCCGCCGCGCCGCGCCCGAGCAGTTCGCCGAAGAGCTGGAAGACGTGCGCTGGGGCCAGTTCTCGCTGGAAACTTCGCGCTGGCTGCTGGCCCGCGCCTGGACTGCCGAGCGCAAGGGCCGTGGCGAGCGTCAGGGCAAGGCGCAGCTGGCCAGCTGGCTGGGACACCTGCTGGGCGAGGAAGGCCGTGCGTTGAAGCTGCCGCTGTACACCCAGCGCCCGGAAGACCTGGCCGAGCAATTACCACGTATCGAACAGCTGCTGGCCTGGCTGCACCATGCCCGCCAGGCGCTCGAAGCGCCGCAGATGGACCGCCTGTATGGCGACCTGAAGAAGCTGCATGAGCTGGCTGAGCTGCCGATCAGCGATGAAGTGCTGGAGGCGCGTATCGAGCAGGCTCGGGCGGTAGACCAGAGCCGCGGCTGGAAGCATCTGCTCAAGGCGTGATAGCGCGTCGCCTTCTTCGCGGGCTCGCCCGCTCCCACAGGTACAGCGCAGGCCTCAGGCTTGGCGCAATACCTGTGGGAGCGGGCATGCCCGCGAATGCTTCAACGCGACAGTGGCAGGCTGGTGGTGGATTTGATCTCCGATAGTGCCACAATCGAATTCACTTCCTGAATACCCGGCACGTTCGACAGCTTTTCGAAGAAGAAGCGCTCATAGGCCTCGATGTCCGATGTGACGATCCGCAGCAGAAAGTCCACCGAGCCCATCAGCACATAACACTCCAGCACCTCCGAGAACCCGCGAATCGCCTCGGTGAACTCGGTGAAGTTGGAGCGCCCGTGCGCATTGAGCTTCACCTCGGCGAAAATCTGCGTGTTCAGGCCGACCTTCTTGCGGTCAAGCAAGGTCACCTGCCCACGAATCACCCCCTCCTCCTTCAACCGCTGAATGCGCCGCCAGCACGGCGATTGCGACAGCCCCACACGCTCGGCGATCTGGGCGCTGGACAGCGAAGCGTCTTCCTGTAGCAACTCAAGAATGCGACGGTCGTAGGCATCCAGCTCGCTTTGCATTGATGATTCTCCAAATGGGTAATTTTCGAATAGATTTATTCGACAAATCCAAAAAACCACCAAATCATAGCGAAAAAATACCGCCCTCAACGTGCAAGAATTTCTCCCACATTCGCGGAGACCAGCATGAACGCACAACCTCGTACCGACACCTGGGCCGCCAGCAACGCCCACAGCACCGTGCACTACCGCCTGCAAGCGGAAGCCGAGCCCGACAGCCTGTGCCGGGTGCTCAACCTGTTTGCCCTGCAGTTCCTGACGCCGCACAGCGTGCAGGTCAGCCAGCAGGACGACTGGCTGAATATCGAAGTCGGCATTGGCGGGCTGAGCTGGCACCGGGCCGAGGTGATTGCGCAGAAACTGCGTAACCTGGTGTGTGTGGGCGAAGTGAGCCTGACCAACCAGCAACGGGTGGAACTGGCGGTGGTCTGACAGCCACAGCAAAATCCCGAAACCCTTCAGCTTCGGTGCACCTCCCCCATCCGTCTAGCCTTGGTCAGGACTCCCTCATCAGGCACGGACGCCAACATGCACTCTCCCGAAAATCCAGCACTCGACCTCAAGCGCGTGCTCGAAGCCCTGCTCGCCGACCAGCACCTGCACGCCAACGACACCCTGCAAGTCCTCGAACACGCAACCGCCCACCCGGCAAGCCACCCGCTGGAGCTGATCGCCGCCTGCGGACTGCAAGACCGCCAACACCCCGGCCAGGTTCTGGACCTGGACCGCCTCTGCCAATGGCTGGCCGGCAAGGTCGGCCAGCCCTACCTGCGCATTGACCCCATGCAGCTCGACCTGCCCCAGGTAGCCGGCCTGATCTCCCCGGCCTTCGCCCAGCGCCACGGCATCCTCATTGTCGCCGCCGACGCGTCCAGCATCACCGTCGCCAGCGCCCAGCCCTACCAGGATGACTGGCAGGCAGACCTGGCCCGCAGCCTGGGCCGGCCAATCCGCCGCGTGCTGGCCAGCCCGGCGCAGATCCGCCAGTCAGGGCAATCGTTCCAGCGCTTGGCGCAGTCAGTGAAAGGCGCGCAACACCAGCAGTCGGCCAGTCTGGGCGAGCTCGAACAGCTATTGGAGCTGGGCAAGCGTCAATCCGAGGCCAGCGCGGACGACGCGCACATCGTGCATATCGTCGACTGGCTGCTGCAGTACGCCATCGAGCAACGCGCCAGCGATATCCACCTGGAGCCACGCCGCGAACAGGGCCAACTGCGCTACCGCATCGATGGCCTGCTGCATACCGTTTACACCTTTCCCGCCAATGTCACCCTGGCGCTGGTGAGCCGCCTGAAACACCTGAGCCGCATGGATGTCGCAGAAAAGCGCCGACCACAGGACGGTCGCCTGCAAAGCCGGCAGCCGGGCGGCGGCGAGGTGGAGCTGCGGCTGTCTACCCTGCCGACCCCGTTCGGCGAAAAACTGGTACTGCGCCTGTTCGACCCGCACCAGGTGCACGAGGGCTTCGACCGCCTCGGCCTGGAAGGGCCGCAACTGGCCCGCTGGCAAAGCCTGCTGCGCCAGCGCCAGGGCATCATTCTGGTCACCGGCCCCACGGGTTCCGGCAAGACCAGCACGCTGTACGCCAGCCTCAAGCTGCTGGCCACGCCACAGGTCAACCTGTGCACCATCGAAGACCCGATCGAACGCCTGGAACCCGCCTTCAACCAGTTGCAGGTGCAGCCCGCGCTGGACCTGGGTTTTGCCAACGGGGTGCGCGCCATGCTGCGCCAGGACCCGGACATCATCATGATCGGTGAAATCCGCGATCGCGAAACCGCGCTGGTGGCAGTGCAGGCAGCCCTGACCGGGCACCTGGTATTGTCGACCCTGCATACCAACGATGCCTGTTCGGCCATCACCCGCCTGCAAGAGCTGGGTGTGGCCGATTACCTGATCAAGGCGACCCTGGTCGGGGTCATGGCTCAGCGCTTGGTGCGTACTGTGTGCACCGACTGCCAGGCCCATGCATCAGCAACCTGCCGAACCTGCCGTGGCACTGGCTTTCACGGGCGCACTGGGTTGTTCGAACTGCTGCAACCCAGCGAAAACCTGCGCGCCTTGATTGGCCCGAACGCCGATCTGACCGATCTACGGCGCCAGGCGCTGGCCGATGGACTGATTGACCTGCGCCGTTGCGGGGAGGCCAAAGTGGCTAGCGGGCAAACCCGCCCAGAGGAAGTGCTGCGCGTCTGCACCTGACGAAAAGTCCTTTGTATTCAAGGAACTTGCCTCACCGGAAAAGATCCAACGGCGCATCTTCAACCCTCACCCTTCGAGGTGTTTCAACATGCGTCTCAAAACCGCCATCGCCGCCGCTGCCTTGCTTTCTCTGCCTATTGGCTCGGCCATGGCCGATACCTTTTGGCGTAACGTGATGACTTCCGGTGCTACCACGGCATCGAGCTACCTGACCTCGCACGATCACAAGCTGGTAGTAGCGGCACAGGATGATGCCGGCAGCTTCGTGGCCAGCGAAGGCGCCATTCGCGGGCCGTTTCTGGAGGCGGCGTTGAAGCAGGTGCGGGCGGAGAACCCGGGGATGCAGGCTTCTGACATGGAGCTGGCGAATGCCATCCTGGCCAAGAATGCGGTAGCCGAATAACCGCGTCGCCCGCTCCCACAGGGATCGCGCGAGGTTTGAGCCCTGTGCAATTCCTGTGGGAGCGGGCATGCCCGCGAAGAATCCAACACCGATTTTAGCGATACGCCTCCACCGGCACACACGAACAGAACAGGTTCCTGTCCCCATACACGTTGTCGACCCGGTTCACTGCCGGCCAGTACTTGTGCTGGCGCACATGCGCACTGGGCGCCACCGCCTGCGCCAGGGTATAGGGCCGATCCCACACCCCCAACACATCTTCCAATGTATGCGGCGCATGCTTGAGCGGGTTGTTTTCCGCCGGCCAGTTGCCCTCCTGCACCTCGGCAATCTCTGCACGAATCGCCAGCATCGCCTCGACAAACCGGTCCAGCTCGGCCTTCGACTCACTCTCGGTCGGCTCCACCATCAGCGTGCCCGGCACCGGGAATGACATGGTCGGGGCATGGAAGCCATAGTCCATCAGGCGTTTGGCCACATCCTCTTCACTGATGCCGGTCTGCGCTTTCAGCGGCCGCAGGTCGAGGATGCACTCGTGCGCCACGCGCTGGTTGCGCCCGCGATAGAGCACCGGGAAGGCACCGCCCAGCTGGCTGGCCAGGTAATTGGCCGAGAGAATGGCCACCTCGCTGGCATCAGCCAACTGCGGCCCCATCATGGCGATGTACATCCAGCTGATCGGCAGGATGCTCGCGCTGCCCCAAGGGGCGGCGCTGACCGCGCTGTTGTTCGGGTCCAGGCCAGGCACCGGCACCACCGGGTGGCTGGCGACAAACGGCTTGAGGTGCGCGCGAATGCCGATCGGCCCCATGCCCGGGCCACCACCGCCGTGGGGGATGCAGAAGGTTTTGTGCAGGTTCATGTGCGAAACATCGGCCCCAATGTCCGCCGGGCGCGCCAGGCCTACCTGGGCATTTAGGTTGGCGCCGTCCATGTACACCTGGCCGCCGTGCTGATGCACCACCTCGCAGATTTCCCGAATGCCTTCTTCGTACACACCATGAGTCGATGGGTAAGTGATCATCAGGCACGACAAGCGCTCGCCAGCTGCGTGGGCCTTGCCCTTGAGGTCGGCCAGGTCAACGTTGCCATGATCGTCGCAATCAACGATCACCACCTCCATGCCGGCCATCTGTGCCGAAGCCGGGTTGGTGCCGTGGGCTGACGAGGGAATCAGGCACAGTGTGCGCTGTGGCTGATGGCGGCTGCGATGATAGCGGGTAATGGCCATCAGCCCGGCGTATTCACCCTGGGCACCGGAGTTGGGCTGCATGCAGATGGCATCGAAACCGGTAATCGCGCACAACCAGCTTTCCAGCTCGTCGATCATCGCCTTGTAGCCCGTGGCCTGCCCTGCCGGGGCAAACGGGTGCAGCTGCGCAAAACCGGGCCAGGTGATAGGGATCATCTCGCTGGTGGCATTGAGCTTCATGGTGCAGGAACCCAGAGGGATCATCGACTGGTTCAGCGCCAGGTCCTTGTTCTCCAGCTGTTTGAGGTAGCGCAGCATTTCGGTTTCGCTGTGGTGCTGATTGAACACCGGGTGCGCGAGGAAAGGTGTACGCCGCACCAGGTTGGCAGGGATGCCTTCAGGCAGGGCCAACTGGTCGAGGGCGACAATTTCCAGGCCGTGATCCACCCCCGCGAAAATGTCGAGCAAGCGCAGCACCGTCTGTTCGTTGCAGGTTTCGTCCAGGCTCACGCCCAAGTGCCCACGGCCGAGGATCCGCAGGTTGATCTGCGCAGCTTCGGCGCTTTCGATGATGGCCGCCTGGGCCCCGCCAACATCCAGGGTAAGGGTATCGAAAAAGTGCTGGTTGAGGCGCTTGATGCCTTTGGCCTCAAGCCCTGCCGCCAGGATAAAGGTCAGCCGATGCACACGCTGGGCGATGCGTTGAAGACCTTCCGGGCCGTGGTACACCGCATAGAAGCTGGCAATGTTGGCCAGCAGCACCTGGGCAGTGCAAATGTTGGAATTGGCCTTCTCGCGGCGGATATGTTGCTCGCGGGTTTGCAGGGCCATGCGTAGCGCGGTGTTGCCACGGGCATCGCGCGACACGCCAATGATACGCCCCGGCATGGCCCGCTTGTAGTCGTCCCGGCAGGCGAAGTAGGCCGCGTGGGGGCCGCCGTAGCCCATCGGCACGCCAAAGCGCTGGGTCGAGCCCAACACCACATCGGCACCCAGCTCGCCGGGCGGTGCCAGCACTACCAGGCTGAGCAGGTCGGCGGCCACGCAGGCCAAGGCCTGCTGGCTGTGCAACTGGTCGATCAGCGGGCGCAGGTCGCGCACTTCGCCGTGGGTGTCGGGGTACTGCAACAAAGCACCGAACACCGCGTGTTTGCCAAGGTTATCCACAGCGTCGACGATCAGCTCGAAGCCAAAGCCTTCGGCGCGGGTCTTCAACACTGACAAGGTTTGCGGGTGGCAGTGCTCGTCGGCAAAGAAGGCGTTGCTCTTGTTGCGCGCCACCCGCTTGGCCAGGGCCATGGCTTCGGCGGCAGCGGTCGCTTCGTCAAGCAGCGAGGCATTGGCCAACGCCAACCCGGTGAGGTCGATGACCATTTGCTGGAAGTTCAGCAGCGCCTCCAGGCGGCCTTGGGCGATTTCGGGTTGGTACGGCGTGTAGGCGGTGTACCAGCCGGGGTTTTCCAGCACGTTGCGCAGGATGACCGTAGGGGTGATGGTGCCGTGGTAGCCCATGCCGATCAGGCTGGTCCACACCTGGTTCTGTTCGGCGTAGGCGGCGAGCTTGGCCAAAGCGGCCTGTTCGTCCAACGCTGGCGGCAGGTCGAGGGGGCGGTTGAGGCGGATGTCGGGGGGGACGGTCTGCTCGATCAGCTCACTGCGGGTGGCAATACCCAGGGCGTTGAGCATGGCCTGCTGCTCTGCGGCATCGGGGCCCAGGTGGCGACGCAGGAAAGGGTTGAGCTCTTGCAGTTGATGCAGGGATGGCGACTGTGACATGACGACGCTCTCTTCCTAGACCGGGTCTCATGGAGACTTATAAGTCTAGGAAGGGATCGGGGATGCTGCGGGAAAACTTGTTTGCAGGCCCGGCCTCTTCGCGGCTAAAGCCGCTCCTACAGGGATCGCACCGGCTTTGGCTGCGGCGCAGTTCCTGGGAGCGGCTTTAGCCGCGAAGCAGGCGACGTGGTCTTACTCGCCGATAGCAGCGGCGTAACCGGCAGCATCCAGCAGCTTCTCCAGCTCGGCCGGGTTGCTTGGCTTCAGTTTGAAGATCCATGCACCGTAAGGCCCTTCGTTGAGCTGCTCCGGGCTGTCGGCCAGCTCTTCGTTGACCGCAATCACTTCGCCACCGATCGGGGCGTAGATGTCCGAAGCGGCTTTTACCGACTCGACCACACCAGCAGCGTCGCCTGCAGCGAACACCTTGCCAACTTCGGCAAGCTCGACGAACACCACGTCACCCAGGGCTTGCTGGGCGTGGTCGCTGATGCCCACGGTCACAGTGCCGTCGGCTTCCAGGCGAGCCCACTCGTGGCTTTCGGCAAAACGCAGGTCAGCGGGGATATTGCTCATGTGTTGAATTCCTCGATTGGCTCAGCGGTACGCCCGCCGGTTAAAAATGGTTCAGATCAGGATCTTGCCGTGGCGCACGAAGGTCGGTTTGACGACCCGCACCGGGTACCACTTGCCGCGAATTTCCACCTCGGCCCGGTCGCCGGTGGCCATGGGCACGCGCGCCAAGGCAATGGACTTGCTCAGCGTAGGCGAGAAACTACCACTGGTGATCTCCCCTTCGCCAATCCCGGCTACGCGCACCACCTGGTGGGCACGCAGCACGCCGCGCTCTTCCAGCACCAGGCCGACCAGTTTTTCCTGCACGCCGTGCTCGATTTCCGCCAGCAGGCCGCTGCGGCCGATGAAGTCGCGCTCGGCCGGCTCCCAGGCGATGCTCCAACCCAGGTTGGACGTCAGCGGTGTGTGGGTTTCATCGATATCCTGGCCGTACAGGTTCATGCCGGCCTCCAGGCGCAGGGTGTCGCGGGCGCCAAGGCCACTGGGCGCGATGCCAGCGCCGACCAGGTCGTTGAAGAAGGCTACGGCCTGCTCACCCGGGAAGATGATCTCCAGGCCGTCCTCACCGGTATAGCCGGTGCGGGCAATGAACCAGTCGCCTTCGCTGACGCCCTCGAACGGACGCAACTCGCGGATGAGTGCAGCGCGCGCAGGGCTGAGCAGCGCTGCGACTTTTTCGCGGGCATGTGGCCCCTGAATGGCGAGGATGGCCAAGTCGGGCCGGACCTGGAAGTCCACGGCAAAACCGGCTCGCTGCTGCTGCAACCAGTCAAGCACCTTGGCACGGGTGGCGGCATTGGTGACCAGACGGTAGCCGCTTTCTGTGCGGTAGACGATCAGGTCGTCAATAACCCCGCCCTGCTCGTGCAGCAACGGGCTGTACAACGCCTTGCCGGTGTCGTCGAGGCGGGCCACGTCGTTGGCCAGCAAGCGCTGCAGCCAAGCGGTGGCGTCGCTGCCGTCGACATCGATCACGGTCATGTGGGAAACATCGAAAACGCCGCAGTCACTGCGCACCTGGTGGTGCTCCTCGACCTGCGAGCCATAGTGCAGGGGCATGTCCCAGCCACCGAAATCGACCGTTTTGGCGCCTAGCGCCAGGTGCAGGTCATACAAAAGCGTGCGCTGTCCCATGGGTTTCTCCTTCCGGGCGTGGCGAAGCGGCGGCGGTCGATGACGTTGGTCGTCAGCTCTTGTTGTAAGGACCCGCCGCGCGAATGCCGCGCATTGTAGCCGCAAGGTCGCAAGCTGGCACCCTCAGTGACTGTGACCGGGTCGACGCGCCGAACGGCGGATCAGGCCGATGACCGGCAGCAGGCCCACCAGCACCAGCGTCAATGCTGGCAGCGAGGCGCGCGCCCACTCGCCCTCGCTGGTCATCTCGAATACCCGAACGGCAAGGGTGTCCCAGCCGAACGGTCGCATCAGCAAGGTGGCCGGCATTTCCTTGAGCACATCGACGAACACCAGCAGCGCGGCACTGAGCGCGCCCGGGACCAGCAACGGTAGATACACCCTGAAAAACAATCTCGCGCCACCGACGCCCAGGCTGCGGGAGGCCTCGGGCAGTGACGGGCGAATACGTTCCAGGCTGCTCTCAAGCGGCCCGTAGGCCACTGCGATGAAACGCACCAGGTAGGCCAGCAGCAGCGCCGAGAGGCTGCCCAGCAACAGCGGCTTACCGGCCCCGCCCAACCAACTGGACAGCGGGATCACCAGGTGGTTATCGAGGTAACTGAAGGCCAGCATGATCGACACGGCCAGCACCGAGCCTGGCAAGGCATAGCCCAGGTTGGCCAGGCCGACCCCGGCGCGAATGCCACCGGTCGGTGCCTGGCGGCGGGCAAAGGCCAGCAGCAGCGCCACGCACACCGTCACCAGCGCTGCCATGCCACCCAGGTACAGGGTGTGCAGCACCAAGCCGACATAACGCTCGTCCAGGTCGTGTCGGCCACGCAGCCAGAACCACGCCAGCAGCTGCAGCAGCGGGATGACGAAGGCGCAAGCGAACACCAGCAGACACCAGCCGCTGGCCAGCAGTGCCTTGAACCCACGTAGGTGATACAGCGCCTGCGCGCGCGGACGTTCGTTGCCGCTGCGGCTGGCACCGCGGGCACGGCGCTCGCCGTACAGCACCAGCATGACCGCGAGCAACAGCAGGCTGGCCAGTTGGGCGGCACTGGAAAGGCTGAAGAAGCCGTACCAGGTCTTGTAGATCGCGGTGGTGAAGGTGTCGAAGTTGAACACCGCCACCGCGCCGAAGTCGGCCAACGTTTCCATCAGGGCCAGGGCGACGCCGGCACCGATGGCTGGCCGCGCCATGGGCAGGGCCACGCGCCAGAACGCTTGCACCGGTGACAGCCCCAATACCCGTGCCGCTTCCATCAGGCCCTTGCCTTGGGCCAGGAAGGCCGTGCGCGCCAGCAGGTAGACGTAGGGGTAGAACACCAGCACCAGGACGATGATCACCCCGCCAGTGGAGCGCACCCGTGGCAGGCGCATGGGCCCGAATACCTCGCGCAGGGCGCTTTGCACCGGGCCGGCGAAATCCAGCAGGCCGACGAAGACGAACGCCAGCACGTAGGCCGGGATGGCGAATGGCAACATCAGCGCCCAGTCCAGCCAGCGCCGGCCGGGGAACTCGCAGAGGCTGGTGAGCCAGGCGAGGCTGACGCCCAGCACGGTGACGCCGATGCCGACGCCCACCACCAGCGTCAGCGTGTTGCTGAGCAGACGGGCCATCTGGGTGTCGAGCAGGTGCGACCAGATTTGCGTATCGATCGACTGCCAGGACAGCAGCAGCACGCTCAAGGGCAACAGCACCAGGGCGGCGATCAGGGAGACCGGGAGGTACCAGCGGCGTTGGAGGGTGTGGGGCAAGTTGACTGTCTCTGTGGCTGATTTGCGACCGCTTTGCGGTCGTTCGCGGGCAAGCCCGCTCCCACACGGACCGCACAAGGTCTGGACTCTGTGCAGTTCCTGTGGGAGCGGGCTTGCCCGCGAAAGGGCCCTCGCAGGCCCCGGAAGGATAAGGCCTGGCGCTTAGTTGTAGCCAGCGCGATCCATCAAACGAATGGCTTCAGCCTGGCGCTTGCCGGCGATTTCCACAGGAATGGTATCGGCCTTGAAGCTGCCCCAAGCGGCCACTTCCTCCGATGGCTTCACCTTCGGGTTGGCCGGGAATTCCTGGTTGATGTCGGCGAACAGTTTCTGCGCCTCTTCGCCGGTCATCCATTCCACCAGCTTTTTCGCGGCCTCCGGGTGCGGCGCGTGCTTGGTCAGGCCGATACCCGACAGGTTCACATGCACACCACGGTCTCCCTGGTTGGGCCAGAAGATCTTCACCGGCAACTTCGGGTTCTGCTTGTGCAGGCGGCCGTAGTAGTAGGTGTTGACCACCCCCACGTCGCACTGGCCGGCCTCGATGGCCTGGATCACCGCGTTGTCGTCGGAGAACACGTCGGTAGACAGGTTGTTGACCCAGCCTTTGACGATTTGCTCGGTCTTGGGCTCGCCATGGGTTTCGATCAGGGTGGCGGTGAGCGACTGGTTGTACACCTTCTTCGCCGTGCGCAGGCACAGGCGGCCTTCCCACTGTTTGTCGGCCAGGGCTTCGTAGGTGCTCAGCTCTTCGGGTTTGACCCGCTCGGTGGAGTAGATGATGGTGCGCGCGCGCAGGCTCAGGCCAGTCCAGTCATGGGACGAGGCGCGGTACTGCGACGGGATGTTCTGGTCGATGATGTCGGACTTGATCGGCTGCAGGATGCCCATCTGCTCAGCCTGCCACAGGTTGCCGGCGTCGACGGTCAGCAGCAGGTCGGCCACGCCGTTTTCGCCCTCGGCCTTGATGCGCTGCATCAGCGGGGCTTCCTTGTCGGTGATGAACTTGATCTTGACCCCGGTCTTGGCGGTGTAGGCATCGAACACCGGCTTGATCAGCTCGTCGATGCGCGAGGAGTACACCACCACTTCGTCCGCCGCCTGGGCGGCGCCGCCGAACAGGGTCAGGGCCAGGGCGGCCAGTAGGGGCTTGCGTGGCAACATGTGAAGCACTCCTCGGATCGTTTGAGAGGTGCAAATGGTAGTGAATCCCATTTTCTGGCTCATCTACCTAGCCGTTACCGGATGTTGCAGAGGGGCCGCTTTGCGGCCCCAACAATCTCAAGCCTTGGCCAGTTCCGGCAGGTCCCCGGAAAGCCCCAACGCTTGCCGCACAAACACCGCTTTGGCCTCTGGCATCTTCTCCACCAGCTTCAACCCGCTATTTCGCAACCAACGCAACGGCAGCGGATCAGCCTGGAACAACCGCTCGAAACCTTCCATGGCCGCCATCAACGCCAGGTTGTGCGGCATGCGCCGCCGCTCGTAGCGGCTCAACACCTTCACATCTGCCAGCCGTTCACCACGCTCGCAGGCATTGACCAGCACCTCGGCCAGCACCGCAGCATCCAGGAAGCCCAGGTTCACACCCTGCCCGGCCAGCGGGTGAATGGTGTGCGCGGCATCGCCGATCAATGCCAGGCCTTCATCCACATAGCGCTTGGCGTGGCGCTGGCGCAGCGGCACGCACACCCGAGGGTCGCCCTGCAGTACATCACCCAGGCGCCCCTCGAAGGCGCGCTCAAGGGCCTGCAAGAAGGCCGCTTCATCCAGCGCCATCAACTGCTCGGCATGCTCTGGCGTGGTCGACCACACAATCGAGCACCAGTCGTGCTGGCCGTTGCGGGTCAACGGCAGGAACGCCAATGGCCCTTCATCGGTGAAGCGCTGCCAGGCCGTGCCCTGGTGCCCGGCGCTGCAACGCACGCTTGTCACGATGGCATGGTGCAGGTAATCCCACTCGCGGGTTTCGCAGCCGGCCAGGCGCCGCACGGCCGAATTGGCGCCGTCGGCCGCGATCACCAGCGGCGCACGCAGCTGACGGCCATCAGCCAGGGTCAGCAGCCATTCGTCACCCGAGCGTCGAAGTTGCTCCAGACGCGCGTTGGGCAACAGGCCTATGTCACTGTCGTGCAGGCGCTCCAGCAGGCCGTCCTGCACCACCCGGTTCTCGACGATATGGCCGAGCACCTGTGCATGCACACTGGCGGCCGAGAAGTGGATCTGCCCAGTGCCACTGCCGTCCCACACATGCATGTCGGAATACGGTGTGGCACGCCGTTGGGCAATGCCGTCCCAGGCGCCAAGGCGTTCGAGAATACGCTGGCTGGCCGCCGAAAGCGCACTGACACGCGGCTCGAACGGGGCTTGCGCATCGAATGGCTTGACCGTGAGCGGCCCGCCATCGAGCAAGAGGATTTGCAGGCCACTGTGGCGCAATGCCAGGGCCAGGGCGCTGCCGACCATACCGGCACCGACAATCAACAGATCTGCACGCATTTCCATGCCTTACGCCAGCCTCGCTTGCGGCTTGAGCCGCACGTATAGGGTTTTATCGACCCGCGCCACCAGTTCCCCGGCACCATCGCGGATATCGACCTGCAAACGCGGCAGGCACTTCTTGCCAGTGGCGGTCTGCTGGCGAATGTCGGCCAGCAGCGCGTCATCGACGTGGAATTCGGCATACACCGGCCCTTTGCCCGGCGAGATGAAATCGATGCTGGCGGCTTTGTCCCAGACGATGTAGTCGCGGCCCAGCTGCTCGATCAGCAGCAACATGTAGAACGGGTCGACCATCGAATACAGGCTGCCGCCGAACTGCGTACCGACATAATTGCGGTTCCAGCGGGTCAGCTTCATCGCCACCTTGACGCTGCGCATGTCCGGGCTGATGTGCTGCACACGGATCCCGGCGCCCAGGTAAGGTGGGTAGAGGTTCAGCAGCCAGCGCAGCATGCGCGCCCGGCGCGCCAGTTTACGCGGGTTGCTCATGCCTGGCCCCGCGGATCGGGTCGGGTACCCAGGCCCATGGCCTGGCGGGCAAACCAGCTTTTGGCCGGCGGCAGCAGGTCTAGCCCGAGCAGGCCGAGGTTACGCCCGGCGGCCAGCAACGGCTGGTTGCTGCCGAACAGGCGCGTGACCTGGTCGGAAAAGCCGATGGTCATGGCTTGGTCCAGACGCTGGCGCTGGTGATAGGCCTGCAGCGTGGTCAGGTCGCCAGGCTGCTGCGGTCCGGCCAGCAGCGCGTCGGCAAGCGATTGCACATCGCGCAGCGACAGGTTGAAACCCTGGCCGGCAATGGGGTGCAGGCTGTGCGCGGCATTGCCCAGTACCACCAGGTGCGGCCGCACCTGCTCCTGGGCCTCGATCAGCGACAGCGGGTACAGGTGACGCGCGCCAACCTGGCGCAACGCGCCCAGGCGATAGCCAAACACGCCCTGCAGTTCACGCAGGAAGCTGCGCTCGTCGATGTCGGCCAGACGCCGTGCATCCATGCCTTGGCGTGTCCAAACCAGCGCGCAGCGGTTTTCCGGCAGCGGCAGCAGGGCCATGGGGCCTTCTTCTGTGAAACGCTCGAACGCCTGGCCGCCGTGGGCTTCACCCGGGGTGATGTTGGCGATCAAGGCGCTCTGTTGGTAAGGCGTGTGGCGTACGTGAATACCCAGCTGCTCGCGCAGACCCGAACGGCCGCCGTCGGCCAGTACCGCCAGGTCGCATTCAAGCTGGGTATCGTCAT
Organism: Pseudomonas sp. URIL14HWK12:I5; assembly: GCF_900176445.1. NCBI lineage: Bacteria > Pseudomonadati > Pseudomonadota > Gammaproteobacteria > Pseudomonadales > Pseudomonadaceae > Pseudomonas > Pseudomonas sp. URIL14HWK12:I5. Next base: position 338,511 of record NZ_FWXQ01000001.1, on the reverse strand, counting down.
TCAAGCGCAGGCGGTAACCACCTTCGATCGCCTGCATGGAGGTGACTTCCGCCGGGCAGCGCCAGCTCACCACCTCACTGTCCAACCCCTGCCACAGGCATTGGCCCAGCCAGGCGTTTTCCACCACGTAGCCCAACGCTGGAACGCCCTCTTCCAGGGCATCCAGGCGAGTGGCGCCAAAGCGGCCACGGTCGGACACGTGAATCTGACGGATCGGCTCTGCACGGTGACCAATGGCCTGCCACAGGCCCAGCTGCTGGTAGATCTGCCGGGTGCCGAACGACAACGCCGAAGAACGCGCATCGTAGCTGGGCTGGAAGCTGTCGCCGGGGGCGAACGGTTCGATCAGCAGGATCTTCCAGCCACGCGCCTTGGCCCCGGCTTGCAGGGCCAGAGCCAGGCTTGCACCAACCAGACCACCGCCGATGATCGCCAGGTTCACCCGGTTCATGCCGCGTCCTTGCGGGCGGCCTGCATCAGCGCCTCGATCTCGGCAACCGTGCGCGGCACGCCCGAAGTCAGGATTTCACAACCTTGCCTGGTCACCACCACGTCGTCCTCGATCCTTACACCAATGCCGCGCCACTTCCTGGCCACGGCCTGATTGTCGGCGCCAATGTAGATGCCCGGCTCGACGGTCAGCGCCATGCCGGGCTCAAGCACTCGCCACTCGCCCCCCACCTTGTACTCGCCCACATCGTGCACATCCATGCCCAGCCAGTGCCCGGCACGGTGCATGTAGAAGGCGCGGTAGGCCTCACTGTCGATCAGCGCCTGTACCTCACCGGTAAGCAGGCCCAATTCCACCAGGCCTTCGGTAATCACCCGCACGGTCGCCTCATGCGCGTGGTTCCAGTGCTTGCCGGGGGCAATTTCGGCAAAGGCCGCCGCCTGGGCCTTGAGCACCAGCTCGTAGATGGCCTTCTGCTCGGGCGAAAAACGCCCGCTAACCGGGAAGGTGCGGGTGATGTCGCTGGCGTAGCAGTCGATTTCGCAGCCGGCATCGATCAGCACCAGGTCGCCATCCTTGAGCAGGGCGTCGTTCTGCTGATAGTGCAGGATGCAGCCATTGCGCCCGGCTGCGACGATCGAGCCATAGGCCGGCATCTTCGCCCCGCCCTTGCGGAATTCGTAATCCAGCTCGGCTTCCAGGCTGTATTCGTGCAGCCCGGCCCGGCAGGCCTGCATGGCCCGCACATGGGCCCGTGCAGAAATGTCTGCCGCCGCGCGCATCACTTTTACTTCCGCCGCCGATTTATACAGACGCATGTCGTGCAGCAGATGATCCAGCGCAACGAACTCGTTCGGCGGCTGCGCGCCCAGGCGGGCCTTGGAGCGGATCACGTTGATCCAGTCCATCAGCCGGCGGTCGAACTCGGCATTGCTGCCCATGGCGCTGTACACCCGCTCGCGGCCTTCGATCAGGCCCGGCAGAATCTCGTCGATGTCGGTAATGGGGAAGGCATCGTCGGCGCCAAAATCGCGCACGGCGCCTTCCTGGCCGGCCCGCAGGCCGTCCCACAGCTCGCGCTCGGGGTTGCGTTCACGGCAAAACAGCACGTACTCGCCGTGCTCACGCCCGGGGATCAACGCAATCACTGCCTCAGGCTCCGGGAAGCCGCTGAGGTACTGGAAATCGCTGTCCTGGCGGTACACGTGCTCGACGTCGCGGTTGCGGATGGCAACTGCGGCGGCGGGCAGGATGGCGATGCTGTTGGGGACCATCTGCGCCATCAGCGCCTTGCGCCGACGGGCATACTCGGCCTTGGGAATGTGGCTCATGGGCAGACTACCCCCGGTTGATCAGTGCAGCGATGGCTTGGGCGCGGGTGCGGCCGGCTTGGCCAGCTCGGAGAACAGCAACAGCGGTGCCACGCGCAGGTATTCCATGACTTCCATGTAGTCGCTCTCGCCATCTTCGGACTCTTCGAGCGCTTCCTGCACCTGGGAAATGGCCACCAGGTCCTGCAGCACGTCCTTGGCTTCGTCGGACAGGTCCTTGCCACCGGCATTCAGGCCAAAACCGGTGATGAAGCCCTGGCACCACTGGCCCAGTGCGGTGGCGCGGTCGCCCAGTGCGGCGTCGTCGGAAGGCAACAGCAGGACAATGGCCATGTCGTCGCTGGTGAGCTCGCCCTTGACCATTTCCTGCAGGCCGACCAGGGCATTGCGCACGGTATCACCGGGCTCGGTTTCCAGCAGCTGGGCGGCATCTGCCAGCCAGCCGTCGGCGTCAAAGCCGGCACCGGCGCAGCTGCGGCCGATCAGCAGGCCGTGCAGCTCGGCCGGGGTAACAGGGTGGCCATTGCTCGAAAGCAGCATGGCGAAGGCGATGTAGGGCGATTGGGTATTGGGCATGGGCAGCTAGGCGCCAGACGGCGCAATGACTAGAATGGAGACCTTGTATCCTAGCACCGGCAGGCGCGCCAAGACCATCGGCACTGGCCGTCGCCGCCCAGGGAGAGGCATCATCGCCAGGTGACTCAACGACGGAGCGAATCGAGTGCAACCCACGCAAGAGAACGACCTGCAGGCACTGATGAGCCGATTCGAGTTGCTGATCGAACGCGTCGAGCAACTAAAACGGCAAAATGCACTCCTAGTAGCGCAGGAGAAATCCTGGCGCGAAGAGCGCGCCCACCTCATCGAAAAGAACGAGATCGCCAAGCGCAAAGTCGAGTCGATGATTTTACGCCTCAAGGCTCTGGAGCAAGACTCATGAGTTCAAGCAATAGCGTCACCGTGCAGATCCTCGACAAGGAATACTCGATCATCTGCCCGCCGGAAGAGCGCAACAACCTGGTCAGCGCCGCCCGCTACCTGGACGGCAAAATGCGCGAGATCCGCAGCAGCGGCAAGGTGATTGGCGCCGACCGTATCGCGGTGATGGCGGCCTTGAACATTACCCACGAGATGCTGCACCGCCAGGAAGACCGCAATGAAGCGCCGGCCGGCGGCACCACCCGCGAACAGGTACGCGACCTGCTGGAGCGGGTCGATCAGGCGCTGTCCGACGACACGGGTACCAAAATCGGCTGACATTGGTATACTGGCGCCACTCCCTGGGGGATGCGCCAGTCGGTTATGTCCCTGAGCCGATACGCACAACCACGGGGGTTGCACGCTGGGGCCGGTGTGCATGTCCGCCCGACGGAAAGCCTTAACGCCCCCTGCAATCTCCACCTTGAACTTTCGGGTTCAAGGGCTACACCGATAGCGGTCTTATCGGGGAGCCTGAATTTTCTTGCCCGCCCCTTCTGGCGGGCAATTCGTTTTGGCCAACAATGTCGGCCATCACTTCTGGGATCGCCCGTGCCATGACCGACACCGCGCCGCTCACCCGCCCCCAGCTCCGTCGCCTGCTTCGCAACGCCCGCCGCGCCCTTACCCCTGCCCAGCAACGCCAGGCCACCCTCGGCCTGTACCGCCAACTGGCGCAACACCCGCTGTTCCGCCGCGCCCGGCACATTGCCTTGTATTTGCCCAACGACGGCGAAATCGACCCCGGGCTGCTGCTGCGGGAAGCTCAACGCCGCGGCAAGCACACCTACCTGCCGGTGCTGCACGCCTGGCCACGTACACGCATGGTGTTCCAGCGTTTCGAGCAGGGCGAAAAGCTCAGGCCCAACCGCTTTCGTATTCCCGAACCGGTCACCGACCGCAAGCGCCAACGGCCGATCTGGGCGCTGGACCTGATCCTGCTGCCGCTGGTCGGTTTCGATGAAGTGGGCGGGCGCCTGGGCATGGGTGGCGGCTTTTATGATCGCAGCCTGGCCTACCAGGGGCGTCGCAAAACCTGGAAGAAGCCTTTGCTGCTGGGGCTGGCGCATGAATGCCAGAAGGTCGAGCGGCTGGCGCAGGCCAGTTGGGATGTACCGCTGCAGGGGACGGTCTCGGACCGTGGCTGGTACCTGGCGCCGCGTTGAGCGGCGCCAGCGAGGGCATCAACGTTGTGGTGGCTGGCTGGCGTCGACCGGCATCTGGTAGGCGTTGTCCAGCTTGCGCTCCCAGAACCCTTGCGCATAACCGGTAGTGACCACACCCAGGCCAAAAATGAACACCAGGATCCACAGCAGATCCGGCTTTTTACGTTGATTCATCGAAGAATGCCCCCCAGGCAAACTGTTCAGTGCGCGGCGATTTTCTGGGAATCGCCAGCGCATAGCGCTTTAAACGGGGCGCATTTTCCGACAACCTGCGTCCGCACGCAAACCTTGACGCCAACCGGCTGTCGGTTTCGTGCAACAGGTTATTTCAAACCTTTTCAGGAGCGACATCCATGGCCTATTGGCTGATGAAATCCGAGCCCGACGAGCTCTCCATCGAAGCCCTCGGCCGCTTGGGCGAAGCGCGCTGGGACGGCGTGCGCAACTATCAGGCGCGTAATTTCCTGCGGGCCATGAGCGTGGGTGACGAATTTTTCTTCTACCACTCCAGCTGCCCGCAACCGGGCATCGCCGGCATTGCCAGGATCACCCGCGCAGCATACCCCGACCCGACCGCGCTGGACCCGCAAAGCCACTATTACGATGCCAAGGCCACGCCCGAGAAAAACCCGTGGAGCGCGGTGGATGTGGCCCATGTGCAAACCCTGCCTCGGGTGCTGGAGTTGGGCTGGCTGAAACAACAAGCCGGCCTGGCCGAGTTGCCGCTGGTGCAAAAAGGCAGCCGCCTGTCGGTGATGCCGGTAACACCCGAACAATGGGCGGTGATTGTCGCGTTGCGTTGAATGTGCAGCTAAGGTCAAGGGTTTGACCGATATCAACACGCCATACAGGGCCGCGCGCCATGATGTGCTGTGCATGACCGCAAGGATGCAGAACGATGAACCGATATGCCCCCAGAATCTTCGCCACCGCACTGATCGCCCTGCTGGCAACAGCTGGTGGTCTGGGGTACTGGAAATCGCTCCACGACCAGTTGCCCGAAGGGCTGAGCATGGGAAATGGCCGCCTGGAGGCCACCGAAGTGCAGATCGCCAGCAAAATCCCCGGTCGCCTGGCCGAAGTGCTGGTCGACGAAGGCGACAAGGTCGCCCGCGGCCAGTTGCTGGCACGTATCGACACCCGCACCATGGAAGCCCAGCGCAGCCAGGCCGAAGCCGAAGTGCTGCGCGCCCGGGAAAACTACGCAGCGGCCCAAGCGTCCGTACAGTTGCGCCAGAGCGAATTGCTGCTGGCCAGCCAGGAACTCAAGCGCGTGCGCGAAATTTTCCAGCGCAAGTACGCCAGCCAGCAGTTGCTCGACCAACAGCAGGCGCGCTTCGACACGGCCAACTCGGCCGTGGTCGCGGCCCGCGCCCAGCTGGCAGCGATCAAGGCCGCCATCGGCGCAGCCGAAGCCCAGGTGGCCCAGCTCACCAGCGAAATCGACGACAGCAGCCTGCGTGCGCCCATCGCCGGCATTATCCAGTTGCGCCTGGCCGAGCCCGGTGAAGTGCTGGGTGCTGGCGGCCGCGTGCTGATGCTGATCGACCCCAGCGACCAGTACATGAACCTCTACCTCCCGGCTTCCACCAGCGGCCGGCTGACGGTAGGCGACCAGGCGCGGATCGTGCTCGACGCCCTGCCCGAGCGCGCCCTTGCGGCGAAAGTGGCTTTCGTTGCGGCCAAGGCCCAGTTCACCCCCAAACAGGTGGAAACCCGCGACGAGCGGCAGAAGCTGGTGTTTCGGGTAAAACTGCGCCTGACCGATCCGGGCACCGTGCCGCAGGCCAAACCGGGCATGCCTGGCGCCGGCTACGTGCGCACGGCTGAGGTGGACTGGCCGGCCAACCTGCAATGAACGCCCCGGCACTGCTGGCCGAGGGTATCAGCCACCGCTACGACGACCTGACGGCCCTGCATACACTGGGTTTCAGCCTGCCTGCCGGTACCCGCTGCGCACTGATCGGCCCTGACGGCGCGGGCAAATCGACCCTCCTTGGGCTGATCGCCGGCGTGAAGCGCCTGCAACAGGGCGAGCTGCAGGTGCTGGGCGGCTCGATCCGCCAGCGCCGTCATCGGGCGGCGCTGTACCCGAAGGTGGCGTTCATGCCGCAGGGGCTGGGCAACAACCTGTACCCGGAACTGTCGATCAGCGAGAACATCCGCTTTTTCGCCACCCTGTTCGGGCTGGGCCGGCGCGAGTGCGAGCAGCGTATGGCCAACCTGCTGCAAGCCACCGACCTGCAGCGCTTTGCCGAGCGGCCGGCCGGCAAGCTGTCAGGCGGCATGAAGCAGAAGCTGGGCCTGTGCTGCGCGTTGATCCACGAGCCGGACCTGCTGATCCTCGACGAGCCGACCACTGGCGTAGACCCGTTGTCGCGGCGGCGCTTCTGGGAGCTGGTCGAACAGGTACGCGCACAACGCCCCCAATTGACACTGTTGGTGGCCACCGCCTACATGGAAGAAGCCGAACAATTCGAGCATTGCCTGATGCTCGATGGCGGCCGCCTGCTGGCCGCAGGCCCCAGTCATGAGCTGGCCGCAGCCACCCCCAGTGGCAAGCTGGACGACGCCTTCACCCACTACCAGGGCGCAGGCAAGGCTCAGCATCAACCCCTGACCATCCCGCCGCGTGAGGCCAAGGACGGCCAGATCGCCATTGAAGCCCACGACCTGACCCTGCGCTTTGGCGACTTCACAGCCGTGAACAAGGTCAGCTTCGCCATCGGCCGTGGGGAGATCTTCGGCTTCCTCGGCTCCAACGGCTGCGGCAAGACAACCACCATGAAAGTGCTCACCGGCCTGATGCCGGCCAGCGAGGGCAGCGCCAGCCTGCTGGGGCGCCCGGTGGACGCCAGCGACCTGGCCACGCGCAAGCGGGTCGGTTTCATGTCGCAGAGCTTCTCGCTGTATGGTGAGCTCAGTACCCGGCAAAACCTGGCCTTGCATGCCCGCCTGTTCGACCTGCCCAAGGCCGAAAGCGCCCAGCGCATCGACGAATTGATAGAGCGCTTCGACCTCGCCGCTATCGCCGACCAGCCGTCCGGCGCCCTGCCGCTTGGCCTGCGTCAGCGCCTGTCGTTGGCGGTGGCGGTGCTGCACCGCCCGGAAGTGTTGATCCTCGACGAACCGACCTCTGGCGTCGACCCGGCCGCCCGCGACGACTTCTGGCGCCTGCTGGTAGAACTGTCCCGCGAGCAGGGCGTGACCATTTTCCTTTCCACTCACTTCATGAACGAAGCCCAGCGCTGCGACCGCATCTCGCTGATGCATGCCGGGCGGGTACTGGCCTGCGACACACCGGATGCCTTGCAGCGCCAGTACCACGGCGACACCCTGGAGGACGCATTCGTGCGCTGCCTGGAGCAAGCCCAGGCGCTGGCACCACAAGCCACGGACAACGCTGTGCTGGAGCAGACCGCCACGGCCGCGCCGCCGCTGCGCCGGGGCTTCAGCCTGCGCCGCCTGCTGGCGGTGGCCAGCCGCGAGGGCAAGGAGCTGCTGCGCGACAAGGTACGCCTGGCCTTCGCCCTGCTGGGTGCGCTGTTCATGATGGTGATCTTCGGCTACGGCATTTCGCTGGATGTGGAAAACCTTGCCTTTGCTGTACACGACCAGGACCAGAGCCCGCAAAGCCGGGCCTACCTTGAGGCCTTCCGTGGCTCACGGTATTTCGCCGAGCAGGCGCCGATCCGCGACAGCCGCGAAATGCACCAGCGCCTGCAACGCTCGGAAATCAAACTGGCGCTGGAGATTCCTCCCGGTTTTGGGCGTGACCTGTATGCCGGACGCCAGCCGGTGGTGGCAGCCTGGCTCGACGGCGGCATGCCGTTCCGTGCAGAAACCAGCCGCAACTACGTGGAAGCCGTGCACCAGGCCAACCTGGAGCAATTGGCAAGGGCCAGCCCACAGCCGCAGGCGCGGCAGGACCTGGTGCGTCTGGAAACGCGTTTTCGCTACAACCAGGACGTGGTCAGCGTGAATGCCATCGGCCCGGGCGTGATGGCACTGATCCTGGCCTTCATCCCGGCCATGCTTACTGCGCTGGGCATCGTCCGCGAGAAAGAGCTGGGCTCCATCACGAACTTCTATGCCACCCCCCTCACGCGCCTGGAGTTCCTGCTGGGCAAGCAGATGCCCTACCTTGCCGTGAGCCTGGTCAACCTGGCGCTGCTGGTGGCGATGAACCGCTGGCTGTTCGCCGTGCCGCTCAAGGGCAGCGTGCTGGCCCTGGCCTGCGGGGGTGTGGCCTACCTGCTGGCCACCACCAGCCTGGGCCTGCTGATCTCGGCGTTCACCCGCACCCAGATCGCGGCCATCCTGGGCACCATGATCATCACCAGCCTGCCAACGATCCAGTTTTCCGGGCTGATCGTGCCACGCTCGTCGCTGGACGGCGCAGCGGCGGTGATGGGCCAGCTGTTCCCGGCGGGCTATTTCCTCGATATCGCGGTCGGCACCTTCACCAAGGCACTGGGCCTGCGCGAACTGTGGCCGCAGTGCCTGATCCTGCTGGGCTTCTTTGCCGCGTTCACCGGCCTGAGCCTGGCCATGCTGAAGAAGCAGGAGGCCTGACATGTCGCGCCTGAACCACACCCTGCGCCTGGGCCTGAAAGAACTGACCAGCCTGCGCCACGACAGCGTCCTGCTGCTGTTCCTGCTGTATGCCTTCAGCGTGGCGATCTACATGCCGGCAGCCGGCTCGGTGATTGGCGTGCACAACGCCAGCGTCGCGGTGGTGGACGAAGACCACAGCCTGCTCTCACGCAAGCTCAGCGAAGCCTTGCAACCGCCGGAGTTCCAGCCCGCCGTGCCGCTGGCACCGGAGCACCTGGACCAGGCCATGGACAGCGGCCAGTACACCTTCGTGATCAATGTGCCGGTGAATTTCCAGAGCGACCTGTTGGCCGGGCGTTCGCCGGAGTTGCAGATCAATGTCGATGCCACGGCCATGAGCCAGGCGTTCATGGGCGCTGGCTATATCGGCCGCATCTTCGAGCGTGAACTGCTCGACTACAGTCAACGCGGCAATGTGCAAAGCCCAGTGCTGATCAACCCCAAAGCGCTGTTCAACCCCAACCTGGAGGGCGGTTGGTTTCTGGCGGTGATCCAGATCGTCAACAACATCACCATTCTGGCGATCATCCTCACCGGCACCGCGCTGCTGCGTGAGCGTGAGCACGGCACCCTCGACCACCTGCTGGTGCTGCCGCTGACGGCACTGGAAATCATGCTGGCGAAGATTGGCAGCAACGCGCTGGTAGTGGTGATCTGCACGTGGATTTCGCTGGTGGTGGTGGTGAAAGGTGCGCTGGGCGTGCCGTTGTCCGGCTCGATGGGGCTGTTCCTGGCCGTGACGGCGCTGTACCTGTTCGCCAGTACCGCGCTGGGCATCTTCCTCGCCACCCTGGCGCGCTCGACACCGCAGTTCGGCCTGCTGGCGATCCCGGTGATCATCCCGATGCTGTTGCTGTCAGGCGGCAGCACACCGCTGGACAGCATGCCGCAGTGGTTACAGTGGGTGATGCAGGGCTCGCCGTCGACACACTTCGTCAGCCTGGGGGCTGCGATCCTGTTCCGGGATGCAGGCTGGGCGGTGGTATGGCCGGATATCCTGGCGCTGGGCCTGATCGGCCTGGTGTTCTTCAGCGTGGCGCTGGCGCGGTTTCGTCGGAGCCTGGCGTCCTGATAACGCAGGCACCGTGGAGGCATCTGTGGGAGCGGACACGCCCGCTCCCACAATTGATCACTGCACGATCAGGTTGTTGAACAGCAAGTCTTCAACAATCGGCTTGCCCTCTTCTGCTTCCAGCACCTGCTGCACCTGCTTCAGCGCCTCCTGGCGCAGATGTTCCTTGGCTTCGACGTTGCTCATGCTGTCCACCGTCTGCTGGGTGAACAGTGCCACCAGCTGGTTGCGGATCAGCGGTTCATGGTGCTGCACCGCCTTGGCGGCTTCATCGCCCGTCACGCGTAGAGCCACATCGGCCTTGTACACACGCAGCCGTGGGCCGCCGTCGAGGGCATAGTTGCCGACAAAGGGCGGGCTCAGGCTGATGTAGGCGACCTTGGGCGCCCCTTCCTTGGCCTCTTCGGCCATGGCCGCAGCCGGCAGCAGCAGCGCCAATACCATCAAGATCCACGCTTTCACGAATTCGCTCCTCAATACAGTTGGCGCCAGCTTACCCAGCACACCGCTCAAACCCAAGCCCGGGCTTGTGCCGGCACTTATGCCTGCACATCAGGGCGGGCCATGCTCGTTGACCCGGCAGGTGGCCCTCCTACACTTATCGGCCACTACCCGCAAAGGAATAGCCCCGATGAAAGCTGTGTTGTGCAAAACCTTGGGCCCGGCGCGCAACCTGGTGCTGGAAGACGTGGCCAGCCCGCTGCCGAAGAAGAACGAGATCCTGCTGGATGTGCAGGCCGCCGGGGTCAACTTCCCCGACACCCTGATCATCGAAGGCAAGTACCAGTTCCAGCCGCCGCTGCCATTCTCGCCGGGTGGCGAAGCAGCGGGCGTGGTGGCTGCGGTCGGAGAAAAGGCCGGTGCGTTCAAGGTGGGTGACCGGGTCATGGCGCTGACCGGCTGGGGCGCGTTCGCCGAACAGGTGGCGGTGCCGTTCTACAACGTACTGCCGATCCCGGCGAGCATGGACTTCACCACCGCTGCGGCATTCGGCATGACCTACGGCACCTCCATGCACGCCCTGCGCCAGCGTGGCCAACTGCAAGCCGGTGAAACCCTGCTGGTGTTGGGCGCTTCCGGCGGTGTTGGGCTGGCGGCAGTGGAAATCGGCAAGGCCATGGGTGCACGGGTGATCGCGGCGGCCAGCAGTGCCGAGAAACTGGCCGTGGCCAAGGCGGCCGGGGCGGATGAGCTGATCGACTATAGCCAGGCCAGCCTGCGCGACGAGATCAAGCGGCTGACCGGTGGCCAGGGTGTGGATGTCATCTACGACCCGGTCGGTGGTGAGCTGTTCGAGCAGGCCGTGCGGGGGCTAGCCTGGAATGGCCGGCTGCTGGTGGTGGGCTTTGCCAGCGGGTCCATCCCGCAGTTGGCGGCCAACCTGGTGTTGCTCAAGGGCGCGGCAGTGCTGGGGGTGTTCTGGGGGGCGTTTGCACAGCGCCAGCCGGAAGACAATACGGCTAACTTCAAGCAGCTGTTTGCCTGGCATGCCGAGGGCAAGTTGAAACCGCTGGTGTCGCAGACTTATCCACTGGCTGAGGCTGGGGCTGCCATCGAGAAGTTGGGGCAGCGGCAGGCTGTGGGTAAGTTGGTGGTGCAGATGCACTGATTATTCTGGGGCCGCACAGCGGCCCCAAAAGCTCAGACTTCCCGCAGGTTATGACAGCGTCGGAACCGCGCCTCCAGGTTACGATCGGGCATCTGGTGGCTGCGCAAGGCATTCAACGTCTGCTCCACGTAGTCCCGCGTTGTGCCGTAACGCCCCTTGGCACTGGCCAGAATCTGGCTGAGCAAGGTATCTGGCAAGTTTCCCGCATAGCACGGCAAATGCCGCTCCAGCACAAAGCCTAAAGCCTGCACCTTGCTACCATCGCCCAGCCGGCAGGTGAGCCAGTGCGGTCGGTACGCCGGGTACGGCATCTCGCGCTGCCACAGGGCCATCAGCGACTCGTCCAGGTTGCTTTCATCCAGCCGGTAGGCAAAGCCGCTACAGGAACCGCCACGGTCCAGGCCAAACACCAGCCCGGGAGTTTCCGGGGTACCGCGGTGTTCGTGCGACCACAGGTACAAGCCCCGATGGTAACCGTGCACCCGCGCGCGCTGGCGTTCTACCGAATTGCACTCCGGCCGCCAGATCAACGAACCATAGGCAAACAACCACACGGGCCCACCCTGATGGCGCGACATGGTCATCTTCATCGAGTTGAACAACTGGTCGTGAGTATGTTGCTGACCAAAGTCGAGTGCCGGAGGATATGAAACTTCCCAGGACATACTTTCAAGTGCCGACATAAGCTGCCGCCATTATCCCTGTGAACTACGGATGTAGCGAGATTCGATTACGCAGCGGCCCAAGGCCTCTATACCAAGGGCGCTTGCAGTAACCATAGGCCAGAACGGCAGGAATACTCAAGCCCTCGCGTCAGTGTTTCATGCGCGGTTCCGACGACTGGGGAGTACTGTTTCAACAGCGGTGAAAGTTATTAGCCAAGGCGGTAACAATTACCGCCTTATACCCACACTTTCAAACTTCGGTTATTAACCGCGCGGTGCGTAGGCAAACACATCCGCACGCATGCGGTGTGCATCCATGCCGGCTTCGACCAGGGCGTCGAGGGTGGCGTAGATCATGTTTGGGGAACCACTGGCATACACATGCACGGTGTTGAGGTCGACGATGTCCTCGCAAACCGCCTCGTGCAACATGCCGCAACGGCCTTCCCAGCCGCACAGGTCGCTGACAACCTGATGCAGGAACAGGTTGGGCAGACGCTGCCATTCATCCCAGTGCTCGATCTGGTAGAAGTCTTCGGGCCTGCGCACGCCCCAGTACAGGTGCACTGGGTGCTTGAAGCCCTTGGCCCGGCAATGCTCCACCAGGCTGTGCATCTGGCCCATGCCGGTACCCGCGGCGATCAGCACCAGCGGCCCATCCGGCAGCTCGGCCAGATGAGTGTCGCCGAACGGCATTTCGATGCGCGCCAAACCGTCACGCTTGAGTTGCTCGATCAGTTGCAGCGCACTGGGCTCACGCGCCAGCACATGCAGCTCCAGCTCACGACCGGCGTGAGGCGCGGAGGCCAGCGAGAAGGCCGCCTGCTTGCCGTCCTCGCGCTCGATCATCAGGTACTGCCCGGCGTGGTAACGCGGTGGCTTGCCGGCTGGCGCGCGCAAACGCACCCGCCACACGTCGCCACCGACGTCGACGCACTCACTGACGCTGCACGCCAGCTTGCGCACTGGCAGCTCGCCCAGGGCGAGCACACCGTCCCAGAGCAACACACAGTCCTCCAGCGGTTCGGCAATGCAGGTGAACAACTCCCCATGGTCGCGGACTTCGCCGTCCTGCCGTACCCGGCCTTCGACCAACAACGCGGCGCAGACATGGCAATTGCCATTGCGGCAGCTGTTCGGGCAGTCATAGCCCAGCCGCCGCGCTCCATCCAGGATCCGTTCCCCGGGTTCGAGCGCCAGCACCGCCCCGGACGGCTGCAACGTTACCTGCATCAATCTATTCCCAACTGATCCCACAGCTCATCGATACGGCGGGTGACGGCTTCGTCCTTGACGATGACCCGTCCCCATTCGCGTGTAGTCTCGCCCGGCCACTTGTGCGTGGCGTCCAGGCCCATCTTCGACCCCAGCCCCGATACCGGCGACGCGAAGTCCAGGTAGTCGATCGGCGTGTTGTCGATCATCACCGTATCACGCTTGGGGTCCATGCGCGTGGTAATGGCCCAGATCACATCGTTCCAGTCACGGGCGTTGATATCGTCATCGGTCACAATAACGAACTTGGTGTACATGAACTGTCGCAGGAACGACCACACACCCAGCATCACGCGCTTGGCGTGGCCTGGGTACTGCTTCTTCATGGTCACCACCGCCATACGGTACGAGCAGCCTTCCGGCGGCAGGTAGAAGTCGGTGATTTCCGGGAACTGCTTCTGCAGGATCGGCACGAACACTTCGTTCAACGCCACACCGAGGATTGCCGGCTCATCTGGCGGCCGACCGGTGTAGGTGCTGTGGTAGATCGGCTTTTGCCGGTGAGTGATGCGCTCGACTGTGAACACCGGGAAGCTGTCCACTTCGTTGTAGTAGCCGGTGTGGTCGCCGTACGGGCCTTCCGGGGCCATTTCGCCCGGGTGAATCACACCCTCCAGGATGATTTCGGCGGTGGCCGGCACCTGAAGGTTGCTGCCACGGCATTTGACCAGCTCGGTGCGGTTACCGCGCAGCAGGCCAGCGAAGGCGTACTCGGAGAGGGTGTCCGGTACCGGGGTCACGGCACCAAGGATGGTCGCCGGGTCAGCGCCCAGCGCCACGGCAACCGGGAACGGCTGGCCGGGGTTTTTCTCGCACCACTCGCGGTAGTCGAGGGCGCCACCACGGTGGCTGAGCCAGCGCATGATGACCTTGTTGCGGCCAATGACCTGCTGGCGGTAGATGCCCAGGTTCTGGCGGTCCTTGTTCGGGCCACGGGTAACGGTAAGGCCCCAGGTGATCAGCGGCGCCACGTCGCCGGGCCAGCAGTGCTGGATCGGCAGCGCGCCGAGGTCGACATCGTCACCTTCGACCACCACTTCCTGGCACACCGCGTCCTTGACCACCTTCGGCGCCATCGACACGACCTTCTTGAAGATCGGCAGCTTGGACCAGGCATCCTTCAGGCCCTTCGGCGGCTCGGGTTCCTTGAGGAACGCCAGCAACTTGCCGATCTCGCGCAGTTCGTCGACCGACTCGGCGCCCATGCCCATGGCCACGCGCTCTGGCGTACCGAACAGGTTACCGAGTACCGGGATGTCGAAGCCGGTGGGCTTTTCGAACAGCAACGCCGGGCCCTTGGCACGCAAGGTGCGGTCGCAGACCTCGGTCATTTCCAGAACGGGGGAAATCGGAACCTGGATGCGCTTGAGTTCGCCGCGCTGCTCCAGGCCACGGATGAAGTCGCGCAAGTCGCGATACTGCATGCATGAGCCTCGTGTTGGCCGTATCGGTCGGGGTGCAGAGTGTAGCGCCGATAGGGCCGCAATAGCCAAAGTACAGATAGCAAAAAGCCGGGTTTCCCCGGCTTTTGCGTGGTACGACGATCTTACTTGCGCTTCATCGACAAGAAGAACTCGTCGTTGGTCTTGGTCTGCTTGAGCTTGTCGACCAGGAACTCGATGGCGGCGATTTCGTCCATCGGGTGCAGCAGCTTGCGCAGGATCCACATGCGCTGCAGTTCGTCGTCGGCGGTCAGCAACTCTTCGCGGCGGGTACCGGAACGGTTGATGTTGATGGCCGGGAACACGCGCTTCTCGGCGATGCGGCGGTCCAGTGGCAGCTCCATGTTACCGGTGCCCTTGAACTCTTCGTAGATCACTTCGTCCATCTTCGAGCCGGTTTCGACCAGCGCGGTGGCGATAATGGTCAGCGAGCCGCCTTCCTCGATGTTACGCGCAGCACCAAAGAAGCGCTTCGGCTTCTCCAGGGCGTGGGCGTCGACACCACCGGTCAGCACCTTGCCGGAGCTCGGGATCACGGTGTTGTAGGCACGCGCCAGACGGGTGATGGAGTCCAGCAGGATGACCACGTCCTTCTTGTGCTCGACCAGGCGCTTGGCCTTTTCGATCACCATTTCGGCAACCTGCACGTGGCGGGTTGGCGGCTCGTCGAAGGTGGAGGCAACCACTTCGCCGCGCACGGTGCGCTGCATTTCGGTCACTTCTTCCGGGCGCTCGTCGATCAGCAGGACGATCAGGTGGCACTCGGGGTTGTTACGGGTGATGTTGGCCGCGATGTTCTGCAGCATGATCGTCTTGCCCGCTTTTGGCGGAGCAACGATCAGGCCACGCTGGCCTTTGCCGATCGGGGCGCACAGGTCGATGACGCGACCGGTCAGGTCTTCGGTGGAGCCGTTACCGGCCTCCATCTTCAGGCGCTTGTTCGGGAACAGCGGCGTCAGGTTTTCGAACAGGATCTTGTTCTTCGCGTTTTCCGGGCGGTCGAAGTTGATGGTGTCGACCTTCAGCAGGGCGAAGTAACGCTCCCCTTCCTTAGGTGGGCGGATCTTGCCGACGATGGTGTCGCCGGTACGCAGGTTGAAACGGCGGATCTGGCTAGGCGAGACGTAGATATCGTCTGGGCCGGCCAGGTAGGACGCATCAGCCGAACGCAGGAAACCGAAACCATCCTGGAGAATCTCCAGCACGCCGTCACCCGAGATCTCTTCGCCGCTTTTCGCGTGCTTCTTCAGCAGGGCGAAAATCACGTCCTGTTTGCGCGAACGGGCCATGTTTTCGATGCCCATCTGTTCGGCCATTTCCAAAAGATCGGTAATCGGCTTTTGCTTGAGTTCAGTCAGGTTCATAAGGGGAGTGACGTAATCATGTAAGAAGGGAGAATTAAGCTTCTGGCTTAATGAGGCCGCGCCGCTAGATGGCGACAGGATCGCGTACTGATTCGAATTAGGGATGCTTCGGCGACGGCGTGTAGAGGGCACTGGAAAAGCAGTGCGAGGCCGAATGTAACACTTGCTTTTTTCTGCGTCTAGTGCTCTGAAAAAGAAAAGCCCCGCATTTGCGGGGCCTTTTCACATCACAGGTGGGCGTCAAGGAACGCGGCCAGCTGCGATTTGGACAGAGCGCCAACCTTGGTGGCTTCGACGTTGCCGTTCTTGAACAGCATCAGCGTCGGGATACCACGCACGCCGTGCTTGGCCGGGGTTTCCTGGTTCTCGTCGATGTTCAGCTTGGCGACGGTCAGTTTGCCCTCGTAGGTGGCAGCGATGTCGTCCAGAACCGGAGCGATCATCTTGCATGGGCCGCACCATTCAGCCCAGTAGTCAACCAGCACCGGGCCTTGAGCCTGCAGTACGTCGGCGTCGAAGCTGGCGTCGGTGACGTGTTTGATTTTGTCGCTCATGGAAATCTCCAAGGTCGTAAGCAATAAAAAACGTTGCCCATCATAGCCGCCCCTGCCGTCTACAGGAAGCTGCGGACGATTGAGTGTAACTATAGTTGTGCAAGACGCCGCGAATCGAAACTGTCATACAGCCGTCATAGAATCGAATGGCACATTGCCTTGCATCAAGGCCAGCACACCGGCTGCGTGTCACGCGTTGGCGACAGCCTGCTATCGTGGCACGATTGCCGGGTTAACGACCGAGAACAACCAGATCATGCCGCATACCATCGCGAAGAACCTGTCCCTGATCGCTGCCATCGACCTTGGCTCCAACAGTTTCCATATGGTCGTGGCCAAGGCCCACCATACCGAAATCCGCATTCTCGAGCGGCTGGGCGAGAAGGTTCAGCTGGCCGCCGGCATCGGCGAGGACCGCCTGCTTAGCGAAGAAGCCATGGAGCGGGGCCTCGAATGCCTCAAGCGCTTCGCACAGCTGATCAACGGCATGCCGGCCGGCGCCGTGCGTATCGTCGGTACCAACGCCCTGCGCGAAGCGCGCAACCGTAATGCATTCATCCAGCGCGCCGAGGCCATTCTCGGCCACCCGGTGGAGGTCATCTCCGGCCGTGAAGAGGCGCGCCTGATCTATCTGGGCGTATCGCACACCTTGGCCGACACCCCTGGCAAACGCCTGGTGGCCGACATTGGCGGCGGCAGTACCGAATTCATCATCGGCCAGCGCTTCGAACCGCTGCTGCGCGAAAGCCTGCAGATGGGCTGCGTCAGCTTCACCCAGCGCTACTTCCGCGACGGCAAGATCACCCCGGCGCGTTATGCACAGGCCTACACCGCTGCACGCCTGGAGCTGATGAGCATCGAACACGCCCTGCACCGCCTGACCTGGGACGAGGCCATCGGCTCGTCCGGCACCATCCGTGCCATCGGCGCCGCCATCAAGGCCGGCGGCCTGGGCAATGGCGAGGTCAACGCTGAAGGCCTGGCCTGGGTCAAACGCAAGCTGTTCAAACTGGGCGAGGTCGACAAGATCGACTTCGACGGCGTCAAACCGGACCGCCGCACCATCTTCCCGGCGGGCCTGGCGATTCTGGAAGCGATCTTCGACGCCCTGGAGCTGCAGCGCATGGACCACTGCGACGGCGCACTGCGCGAAGGGGTGCTGTTCGACCTGCTCGGCCGCCACCACCATGAAGACGTGCGCGAGCGCACGTTGAACTCGCTGATGGAGCGCTACCATGTGGACCAAGGCCAGGCCGCGCGCGTCGAGCGCAAGGCGTTGCACGCCTTCGACCAAGTGGCCGATGCCTGGGACCTGAAAGACGGAAACTGGCGCGATCTGCTTGGCTGGGCGGCTAAAGTGCACGAAATAGGCCTGGATATCGCCCACTACCACTACCACAAGCACGGCGCCTACCTGATCGAGCACTCGGACCTGTCGGGCTTTTCCCGCGAGGACCAGCAGATGATGGCCCTGCTGGTGCGCGGCCACCGCCGCAACATCCCCAAGGACAAGTTCGCCGAACTGGGTGAAGAAGGCGTCAAGCTGCTACGCCTGTGCGTGCTGCTGCGCTTCGCCATCCTGTTCCACCACATCCGTGGCAACCAGCAGATGCCGAAAGTTCAGCTCAAGGCTGCCGATGACAGCCTCGATGTCGCCTTCCCGGAAGGCTGGCTGGAACAGAACCAACTGACCCAGGCCGACTTCGCCAACGAGGCAGAGTGGCTGACCCGGGTCGGCTTCGTCCTCAGCGTACGTTGAGGACCGGGTTGCTCAGGCGCTCCAGCAGGGTTGCCTGGGCACTGCGCGGGTTCTGGTTGCCGGTTGGCGTGCTGCGCACGTAACGCCCGTCTGGCTGCAAGGTCCAGGCGTGGGTGTTGTCGGTCAGGTAGCCTTCCAGCTCCTTCTTCACCCGCAGCAAGAGCTTCTTGCCTTCCACCGGGAAGCAGGTCTCCACACGCTTGTCGAGGTTGCGCTCCATCCAGTCGGCGCTGGACAGGTAGATCTGCTCTTCGCCGCCATTGAGGAAGTAGAACACCCGCGTGTGCTCCAGGAAGCGGCCGATGATCGAGCGCACCTGGATGTTGTGCGAAACCCCCGGAATGCCTGGGCGCAAGCAGCACATGCCACGCACCACCAGGTCGATCTTCACCCCTGACTGGCTGGCCTTGTACAGTGCCTTGATGACCTTGGCATCGGTCAGCGAGTTGAACTTGGCAATGATGTGCGCCGGCTTGCCTTCAAGGGCAAACTGGGTTTCCCGCGCGATCATGTCGAGCATGCCCTTCTTCAGGGTGAACGGCGCGTGCAGCAGCTTTTTCATGCGCAGGGTCTTGCCCATACCGATCAACTGGCTGAACAGCTTGCCGACGTCTTCGGTGAGGGCATCGTCAGAGGTCAGCAGGCTGTAGTCGGTGTAGAGGCGGGCGTTGCCGGCGTGGTAGTTGCCGGTACCCAGGTGCGCATAACGCACGATCTCGCCCTGTTCGCGGCGCAGGATCAGCATCATCTTGGCGTGGGTCTTGAAGCCTACCACGCCGTAGATCACCACCGCACCGGCCGCTTGCAGGCGGCTGGCCATCTGCAGGTTGGACTCTTCGTCAAAGCGCGCGCGCAATTCGATCACCGCGGTGACCTCCTTGCCGTTACGCGCCGCGTCCACCAGCGCATCGACGATTTCCGAGTTGGCCCCGGAGCGGTAAAGGGTCTGGCGCACGGCAAGCACATGCGGGTCCTTGGCGGCCTGGCGCAGCAGGTCGATCACCGGGGTGAAGGACTCGAACGGGTGCATCAGCAGGATGTCCTGCTTGCCGATCACGCTGAAGATGTTGTCGGCGTTCTGCAGCAATTTGGGAATCGCCGGGGTGAACGGCGTGTATTGCAGCTCCGGGTGGCTGTCCAGACCGGTGATGCTGAACAGGCGGGTGAGGTTGACCGGGCCATTGACCTGGTACAGCTCGCTTTCGCTGAGGCTGAACTGCTTGAGCAGGTAGTCCGACAGGTGTTTCGGGCAGGTGTCGGCCACCTCCAGGCGCACGGCGTCGCCGTAACGGCGCGAGAACAGTTCGCCGCGCAGGGCGCGGGCCAGGTCGTCGACTTCTTCGGAGTCCAGCGCCAGGTCGGCGTTACGGGTGAGGCGGAACTGATAGCAGCCCTTCACCTTCATGCCCTGGAACAGGTCGTCGGCGTGCGCGTGGATCATCGACGACAGGAACACGTAGTTGGCGCCTGGGCCACCCACCTCCTCCGGCACGCGGATCACCCGCGGCAGCAGGCGTGGGGCCGGGATGATCGCCAGGCCTGAATCGCGACCGAAGGCGTCGACACCTTCAAGCTCGACGATGAAGTTGAGGCTCTTGTTCACCAGCAGCGGGAACGGGTGAGTCGGATCGAGGCCGATCGGGGTGATGATCGGGGCGATTTCGTCGCGGAAATAGCGGCGCACCCAGGTCTTGAGCTTGGGCGTCCAGTAACGACGGCGAATGAAGCGAATCTGGTGTTTTTCCAGCTCTGGCAACAGCACGTCGTTGAGGATCGCGTACTGGCGCTCTACCTCGATGTGCACCAGCTCGCTGATGCGCGCCAGCGCCTGGTGCGGCTGCAGGCCGTCGGCGCCAGCCTGCTCACGGGCGAAGTTGATCTGCTTCTTCAGGCCGGCGACGCGGATCTCGAAGAACTCGTCGAGGTT
This sequence comes from Pseudomonas sp. URIL14HWK12:I5, assembly GCF_900176445.1. Lineage (NCBI taxonomy): Bacteria > Pseudomonadati > Pseudomonadota > Gammaproteobacteria > Pseudomonadales > Pseudomonadaceae > Pseudomonas > Pseudomonas sp. URIL14HWK12:I5. The sequence continues at coordinate 318,301 of NZ_FWXQ01000001.1, read as the reverse complement.
ACTGGAGAAGATCAACAGGAACTTGAGGCGTTCGAGCAGCGGGTAGCTCTCGTCCAGCGCCTGTTCCAGCACGCGGATGTTGAACTGCAGCTGCGAGAGTTCGCGATGAATGTACAGGCTGCTGTCGTCCAGGCCAGGGACGGCGATCGCCGGGGCGGGCGCGGGGGCGGGCACCGGGGCCACAGGCTCGGCCACCTGCTCCGCTACCGGCTCGGGCGCAGGCGGCAGGTCTGGCGGGGTCTGCACCATCTCTTCTGGGAGCTCCTGGGCATCCTTGATCGCGACAGGGGTGAGCACTTCGTTATTCATCTGGCGTTCCTGAGGACGTTAACGCCCTATCATCAATTGAGCGGCAAGATAAGCGCCCATTATGACGCCTGTGTTACACACCAGGGCAAGCCATGGCGCGTGGCTTCTGGCATTGTCTGAGTAGGGATTGTTCATGTCGAGACACATTTGGACACTTTCACGAACGCGCGCGAAGGGGTAGGCTGCGCGTTCATTTCGCCAGCACCTCAGAAAATGCTTCAACAATTCCTGCAGGATTTCGGCTACTTCGCCCTTTTTCTAGGCACCTTCTTCGAAGGCGAGACCATCCTGGTGCTTGCGGGATTCCTTGCGTTCCGCGGTTACATGGACATCAACCTGGTGTGCCTGGTGGCCTTCTTCGGCAGCTACGCCGGCGACCAGCTGTGGTATTTCATGGGCCGCCGCCACGGGCGCAGGATCCTGGCGCGCAAGCCGCGTTGGCAGGCCATGGGTGACCGGGCGCTGGACCACATCCGGCGCCACCCCGATATCTGGGTGCTGAGTTTCCGCTTCGTTTATGGCCTGCGCACCGTCATGCCGGTGGCCATTGGCCTGTCGGGCTACCCGCCGCGCCGCTACTTGCTGCTGAACGGCATTGGTGCAGCCATCTGGGCAATAGCCTTGGGCGCCGCTGCCTACCACTTCGGCGCCATTCTCGAAGGCCTGCTGGGCAACGTGAAGCGTTACGAGCTATGGGTGCTCGGTGGCCTGCTGGCGCTGGGTGGCCTGCTATGGCTGCGCCGGCGCTTCCGCACCCTGCGTGCGGAGCGCAAGGCGGCGGGCCAGGCCCAGGCCCCAGAGGCTGAGCAGGCTGTAAGCCACGAGCAGAAACCAGGCCAGCGGCGCGACCGCCGTTAAACCCAAAGCGCCGGCCAGGTACAATGCAGGCGCATTCAACAGCAGCCGCGCCAGCTCCAGGCGCGCAGCCCAGCGCCGGTTTTCCAGCAACGCCCCCAATACGAACAGACCAAACGCCATCAGCGACCAGCCGAGCACCAGCGCGGCGGCCGGCACACGGTCGGCCACGTCCATCAAGTAGCTGCCCAAGGCCACATAAACCACAAACTGCGCCGCCACGTAGGCTTGTTGCGCACGGCCCAAGGCAATCTCGAACTTGCGAAACAACGCCAGGTCCTGCTTGGCCTGCGGGTAGCGCGCAGCCACATCGGCCGGGCGCCAGCCGGTGGGCATGAACCAGATGCGCAGCTTGTCCCACAGGCTTGTGGTGCGCCTGGCGTCATGCCAGAGCTGGGCATAGAACTGCAGGTTGGCCCACAGCGGGTTCCAGCTGGCCAGCGGCGTGGTCACCCCGAACACCACCGGCTCGGCCGGGTCTTCCTCCTTGAAGGTGCCGAACAGACGGTCCCAGAGAATGAACACGCCGCCGTAGTTGCGATCCAAGTAAACAGGGTTTTGCGCATGGTGGACACGATGGTTGGATGGCGTGATCAGCACCCACTCAAGCCAACCGAGCTTGGGAATGTGCCGGGTATGTACCCAGAACTGGTACAGCAGGTTGAGCGAGGCCACAGTGACGAACACCAGCGGAGGCACCCCCAGCAGCGCCAGCGGCAGGTAGAAGATCCACGAGAAGATGAACCCGCTACTGGTCTGGCGCAGTGCGGTGGTCAGGTTGTACTCCTCGCTCTGGTGATGCACCGAGTGCGCCGCCCACAGCACATTGCGCTCGTGACCCAGGCGATGCAGCCAGTAGTAGCAGAAGTCGTACAGGACGAAGGCCAGCAACCACACCCACCAGGCATCGGACGGCAAGCGCAGCACGGCCAGGTATTCGAAGGCCAGGGCATAGGTCACCAACCCCACGCCCTTGGTCAGCAACCCGGTGCTGGTCGACAGCGCGCCGGTGCTCAGGCTGTTGATCGAATCGGCCAGGGTGAAGTTGCGCTGGCCGCGCACACGGTCGGCCACCAGCTCCACGGCGATCAGCACGAAGAAGAACGGCACGGCCAGCAGTATCAGGTCCATGGGCGCGGTCTCAAGCGTAATCCCACCAGATTAGGCCGCTCCCGCAGGAAACCCTATGGCGACATCTGCCAAACTAGAGGACATTTAGCGCCTCGACTCAGGAGTAGTGAACATGACAAAAAAAGTAGCGGTGATTCTTTCCGGCTGTGGCGTGTATGACGGCGCCGAAATCCACGAAAGCGTGATCACCCTGCTGCGCCTCGACCAGCGCGGCGCTCAGGTGCAATGCTTCGCGCCGAATATTGCGCAGATGCATGTGATCAACCACCTGACCGGCGAAGAAATGCCCGAATCACGCAATGTGTTGGTGGAGTCGGCGCGCATTGCCCGCGGTGAGGTCAAGGACATCCGCGAAGCCAAAGCCGAAGACTTCGATGCGCTGATCGTGCCTGGCGGTTTTGGTGCGGCGAAAAACCTGTCCAACTTTGCCGTGGAAGGTGCCAACTGCACCGTCAACCCGGACGTACTGGCCCTGGCCGAAGCTTTCGCCGACGCCTGCAAACCGGTCGGCCTGATTTGCATCTCGCCGGCACTGGCGGCGAAGATCTACGGGCCGGGCGTGGTCTGCACCATCGGTACCGACGCAGGCACTGCGGCGGCCGTGGCGAAAATGGGCGGCACTCACGAAGAGTGCGATGTGCACGATATTGTCGAAGATACCCAGCGCAAACTGGTGACGACACCGGCGTACATGGAAGCCAAGTCGATCAGCGAAGCGGCCGGCGGGATCTACAAGCTGGTGGACCGGGTGCTGGAGCTGACGCACGAATAGGTTGCTGCGCACGCTCTGTGTGTAGGAGCGGCACAAGGCCGCTCCTACAGGAACTGCGTCAGCGTTCAGGATTTGGATAACCGGGCAATGATCCGGTCCAGCGCATTGGCAAACGCCTGCTTGTCGCGCTCGCCATAGGCCGCCTGCCCTCCCCCCACCTGGCCTTGCTCACGCAGCTCGGTAAACAGGTTGCGCGCCGCCAGGCGGTCGCCCATGTTGCGCTCGTCGAATTCGCGCCCGCGCGGGTCCAGCACCGCTACGCCCTTTTTCACCAGGCGGTCAGCCAACGGCACATCACTGCAGATCACCAGCTCACCCGGCACAGCGTGCTCGACCAGGTAATCGTCGGCTGCGTCCATGCCGCTTGGCACCACGATCAACCGCACGATCGAAAACGCCGGCTTGGCCACGGCCTGGCCCGCCACCATCACCACTTCGAACTGGCGCTTGAGGGCGAACTTGACGATCAGATCCTTGGCCGCCTTGGGACAGGCGTCGGCATCGATCCATACACGCATCGGACTACTCTTCATGAATTCAAGGCCCCCATCATGCCTCAAGCCCGGTGAAAACTGCAGTCGCCCGAAAAGCGCTGTAAATATGGCGCCAGTATTTCAATTGCCGCTTATCCGACCCCGCCACTCAGGCTAAACTCGCCACAGCTCCACTGGCCTGCCCGAGTGCGCAATGAACCACCCTCACGAAATCCGCCCAGACCTGGACGAAGGCATCGACCGCAAGGTCCTGGCGACGTTGCGTGCGCGCTTCCTGCGGCTGAACCAAGGGCGGCTGCAGCGGGCCATGGAAGGCCTGTCGACGCGCCAGCAACAGGTACTGACGCTGCTGCCCCTGCTGTTCCATGTGAACCACCCGCTGTTGCCGGGTTACGTCTCGGGCAGCACTCCAGCTGGCATATCGGGCTACGAGCCAGGCGCCGACCTGGTGGTCGAGGCCCAGCGCCTGGCCCGCTCGTTCACCTACAAGGCCCGCCATGGCAACCCGCCACGCCCGATCCACGGCCTGTTCCTGATGGGCAGCCTGGGCTCGCTGGCCCAGGCCGAGCAAAGCGACATGGACCTGTGGGTGTGCCACGCGCCCGGTTTACCCGAGCCGTTGCTGGAAGAGTTGCGCCGCAAATGCCAATTGCTGGAGGACTGGGCCGCAAGCCTGGGCGCCGAGGCGCACTTCTTCCTGATCGACACGCAAGGCTTTGCCCGGGGCCAGCGCGAGGGCCAGCTAGGCTCCGACGACTGCGGCACCACCCAGCACTACCTGCTGCTGGACGAGTTCTACCGCACCACCCTCTGGCTGGCCGGGCGCACACCGCTGTGGTGGCTGGTACCCGTCTACCAGGAACACAACTACCACGCCTACACCCAGACCCTTCTGACCAAGCGTTTCATCCGCAGCCAGGACGCCCTCGACCTCGGCAACCTGGCACACATACCGCCAGGCGAGTTCGTCGGCGCCGGCCTGTGGCAGTTGTTCAAGGGTATCGATTCACCCTACAAGTCGCTGCTCAAGCTGCTGCTGACCGAAACCTACGCCAGCGAACACCCCGCTGTGCGCTGCCTGAGCCTGGACTACAAACAAGCCGTATTCGCCAACCAGCTCGACCTCGACGAGCTGGACCCGTATGTGATGGTCTACCGCCGTATCGAGCGCTACCTGCTGCAACGTGGCGAGCCTGCGCGCCTGGAACTGGTACGGCGCAGCCTGTACCTGAAGGTGAACAAGAAACTCAGTGACCAGAGCCGCAATCAGGGCTGGCAGCGCCGCTTGTTGCAGCGCCTGGCCGACGAGTGGGGCTGGGACGAACGTCAGTTGGCCCTGCTGGACAGCCGCAGCCAATGGAAAGTGCAGCAGGTCGCCGCCGAACGCCGCGCACTGGTGGCCGAGCTGAACCATAGCTATCGCTTCCTCAGCGAGTTTGCGCGCACCCAGAACGCAAGCAGCCGCGCCGACCAGCGCGACCTCAATGTGCTGGGCCGGCGTTTGTATGCGGCCTTCGAGCGCCGTGCGGGCAAGGTCGAAGTGATCAACCCCGGCATCGCCCCGGACCTTGCCGAAGGCACCCTGACCCTGGTCCAGGCACCCAACCGCAGGGAGCCCGGCAGCTACCACTGGGAGCTGTACACCGGCAACCTGAATACCCATGACGTTGAACACTTCAACCCGATCAAACGCTGCCGCGAGCTGCTTGAACTGCTGGCCTGGGCACACCGCAACGGCGTGATCGACAGCAGCACGCGCCTGGCGCTGCACCCGGGCGTCAGCGACCTCACCGAGTACGAGCTGTTCAACCTGGTGGGCTGCCTGCAGCAGAGTATCCCTCTGCCCTTGCCGATCGTCGGCGAAGTGCGCCTGCTGCAACCCAGTGTTGCCGACGAGGTGCTATTGCTGGTCAACGTCGCCGTCGACCCGCTGCGCCACCACCGCGACCTGAACATCCTGATGACCACCGAGCGTACCGACGCCTTGAGCTATGCCGGCGTACGCGAGAACCTGGTTCTGACCCTGGACCAGGTCACCCTGAACAGCTGGAACGAAGTGCTGGTGCAGCGCTACGAAGGCGAACACGCGCTGGTACGCTGCCTGCGCGACTTCCTCAACAGCCCGGTGCTGCGCGGCCACCGGCCACGGGTGCGGGTGCGTTGCTTCTGCCAGAGCCGCGCCCAGGCCATCAGCCAGCGCGTGGAGGAAATATTCGATACCGTGCAGCTATTGCTGGACCAAGGCCTGAACCACCGCTATCTGCTCCAGGTAGCCCGGCACACCCATGTACTGGAGCTATTACCCGGACAGGTCAGCCTGACCACCCTGGGCGAGCACGATGCGCTGCTCGGCCACCTGGGCGAGGAGCGCAGTGCCTACAGCCCGCTGTACCTGGATGCCAACGCCCTGCTGGACCATGATCTGCGCCTGGTGCTGGAGCAAGGCCGGCCGGCGTGCATCCAGGTGTTCTACCGCCTGCAAGATGGCTTTGCCGACCTGTATGTGCTGGATGAATACAATGCCCTCTGGCAGCAACGCCTGCCCTTGCACGACGAAGCGCACCTGCTGCTGCCGCTGCAGCGCTTCCTGCGTTCTGTGGTGATGCGCCGCGATGCCCGCTTGCCGCTGGACACCCAGCGCGCGGCCTCGCTGGACATCCACTACGCACAACTGCTGCCTGCCGGCCCTGGCAAGGCGCGCAGCATCGAGCCATGCCCGGCCCCGGTCGAGGGTAGCGCTCAGCCGTACTACGAGGTGCAGGCCATCATCCAGGACGGCGTGGCGGGTACGGCCCATGTGACGCTGTACTGCGACCAGCAAGAGTTTTCCGAGCTGGAGCATGGTGACCAGCTGTATGCGGTGGTGGCCCGGCAGATCATCGGCCAGCGGCGTGGCGCGGGGCGGTACCGGTGCTACATCACCGACCTGGATTTGTCCGAGCTGCTGGATGACCGGCTGGGGGCGACGCAGGTGTACCTGAGCTACAAGCGGGTGCTGGAGCAGGCGTTGAATGAGGGTTTGGAGCAGGTTTTGGCGGAAGGCGCCTGAAATGCCGGGGCCGCTTTGCGGCCCCTTGACCCTTACAGGTCGAAATCGCCCGCCGCTTCCGGCTGGTATTCCACTTCCAGCAGCTTCAGCTTGAGGGTTTTGCCGCCCGGTGCCGGCCAGTCGATCTGCTCGCCCACCGACAGCCCCAGCAGCGCGCAACCGATCGGCGCCAGGATCGAAACCTTGCCTTCCGGCCCTGCATCCTTCGGGTACACCAGGGTCAGGTGGTAGTCCTTGCCACTGGCTTCCTCACGGCAGTGCACGCGGGAATTCATGGTCACCACGCCTGCCGGCACTTCCTCGTGACCGACCACCTGCTCGGCGCGGTCCAGCTCGTCCTGCAGGGCGAGCACACCCGGCGTACTCTCGTCGAGGCTGTCGATCAGACGCTCCAGACGCTGTACGTCCAATCGGGTGAGGATGAGGGAAGGTTTGGTGCTCATGATCCAGTCAGACTCCTTTGAACAGGCAGTTTTCAATGTGCAGATAAAGCAAAACCCCGCCCAAGGGCGGGGTTTGAGAAGGCTTTGGCGTCACCGACGCAGAACCCGACACTACCACAGCCGGGTAAATACTCAAGCCCCTGCGTTCAGTGTGCCTTAGCCTGCTCGCGCAAGACCTGGGCTTCGCGGCAGATCTGCCGGCGCCGTTCATCATCGGCCGAGCGCCACTCGCGGATGTGCTCGACATGCCGGTGGCAACCGGTGCACACCCGCTGTTCATCCAGCCGGCATACGCTGATGCACGGCGATGGCACCGCCGGGCTGATGTTGCTATAGAGCGGCTTGGGCGGCCGGGCCTGGGCACTGCTCATGTCAGATCTCGTCGAAGTCCAGCTTCTCGCCGGCCCGCTCCCAGACAATGCGCTCGAGCATTTCGCCCAACAGCTCTTCGCTCTTCTCGCATACCCACTTCTTGCTCTCTTCGTCGTAGTCGAAGTGGAAACCACCGGAACGGTCGGCCAGCCACAGCTGACGCAGTGGCTCCTGGCGGCTGAAGATCAGCTGGGCGCCGCCTTCGAACTTGACGGTGAGGACACCGGCGGAGTTCTCCATGTCCAGGTCCAGGCCGCTCTCGTCGAACAGGTCTTCCAGGGCCTGTTGGGTCGCGTCGACCAGATCATGGAAACGCGCTTCACTCAAACTCATTGCAGGAACCTCGAAATTGGCTGCGTTACAGGCAAGCCGGCCAAGATACGGGCGCTTGGCGCCGAATGCAAAGTTTAGCCATTGAAGGCGCCAAGAATAGCCCGCCCGGCGGACCGGCCCTTGCATAGGCAAGCCGCCGGTCGCTCGGTATACTCGGGCGCAATACTGCATTTTTCTAAGGATTTCACCCATGAAGCGCCTGATTTCCTCCTTCGCGGCGCTGGTCGCTGTTGCCTGCCTCGTTTCTGCCTGCGGCCAGAAGGGCCCGCTGTATCTGCCTGAAGACGGCGATAACGGCAAAGCGCACAAAGCACATCAGCACCAGCCAAAAGCCAAGCCGGCCCCGGTACAAGAACAGCAGCCCGGGCTGCAGTCCGAGCCCGAGCAGTCGCCTGCGCAGTAAGGAAACCAGATGAACGCTTTCAACTACCGCGACGGTGAGCTGTTCGCGGAGGGCGTGGCCCTGTCGGCCATCGCCGAACAGTTCGGCACCCCGACCTACGTGTACTCGCGCGCCCACATCGAGGCCCAGTACCGCAGCTACACCGACGCCCTGCAAGGCGCCGAGCACCTGGTGTGTTTCGCGGTCAAGGCCAACTCCAACCTGGGCGTGCTGAACGTACTGGCGCGCCTGGGCGCAGGCTTCGACATCGTCTCGGGCGGTGAGCTGGAGCGCGTGCTGGCCGCTGGCGGGCGCGCTGACCGCGTGGTGTTCTCCGGCGTTGGCAAAACCCGCGAAGACATGCGCCGCGCCCTGGAAGTGGGCGTGCACTGCTTCAACGTCGAATCCACCGACGAGCTTGAGCGCCTTCAAGTGGTGGCCGCCCAGATGGGCAAGGTGGCCCCGGTGTCGCTGCGGGTCAACCCGGACGTCGACGCCGGCACCCACCCGTACATTTCCACCGGCCTTAAAGAGAACAAGTTCGGCATCGCCATTGCCGACGCCGAGGCCATCTACGTGCGCGCCGCGCAGTTGCCGAACCTGGAAGTGGTCGGTGTCGACTGCCACATCGGCTCGCAGCTGACCACCGTGGAGCCGTTCCTCGACGCCCTCGACCGCCTGCTGGTGCTGGTCGACCGCCTGGCCGAATGCGGCATCCACCTGCGCCACCTGGACCTGGGCGGCGGTGTGGGCGTGCGCTACCGCGATGAACAACCGCCGCTGGTGGCCGACTACATCAAGGCCATCCGCGAACGCGTAGGCACGCGCGACCTGGCCCTGGTGTTCGAGCCGGGCCGCTACATCGTGGCCAACGCTGGCGTGCTGCTGACCCGAGTGGAATACCTCAAGCACACCGAGCACAAAGATTTCGCCATCATCGATGCGGCCATGAACGACCTGATCCGGCCGGCCCTTTACCAGGCCTGGATGGGTGTCAGCGCGGTCAAGCCACGCGCCGGTGAAGGCCGTGCCTACGACTTGGTCGGCCCGATCTGCGAGACCGGTGACTTCCTGGGCAAGGACCGAGTACTGAACCTGGCCGAAGGTGACCTGCTGGCCGTACAGTCCGCGGGCGCCTATGGTTTTGTCATGAGCTCCAACTACAACACCCGTGGCCGTTGCGCTGAAATCCTGGTCGACGGCGACCAGGCGTTCGAAGTACGCCGCCGCGAGACCATCGCCGAACTGTACGCTGGCGAAAGCCTGCTGCCGGAGTAAGCCCATGCTGCTGCGTTTTACCAAGATGCATGGGCTGGGCAACGACTTCATGGTCCTCGACCTGGTCAGCCAGCACGCGCACATCCAGCCCAAGCACGCCAAGCAATGGGGTGATCGCCACACCGGCATCGGCTTCGATCAGTTGCTGATTGTCGAGGCGCCGAACAACCCGGAAGTGGACTTCCGCTACCGCATCTTCAACGCCGACGGCTCCGAGGTCGAGCAGTGCGGCAATGGTGCCCGTTGCTTCGCCCGCTTCGTGCTGGACAAGCGCCTGACCGCGAAAAAGCGCATTCGGGTGGAAACCAAGAGCGGCATCATCGTGCTGGACGTGCAGAACGACGGCCAGGTGAGTGTCGACATGGGCCCACCGCGCTTCATCCCTGCCGAAATCCCCTTCATCGCTGACGAGCAGGCGCTGAACTACCCACTGGAAGTCGACGGCCAGCTGCATTCGATTGCTGCCGTGTCCATGGGTAACCCGCATGCGGTGCTGCGAGTCGACGACGTGCATACTGCCCCCGTGCATGAGCTGGGCCCGAAGATCGAAAACCACCCACGCTTCCCGCAGCGGGTGAATGCCGGCTTCATCCAGGTCATCGACCGCCACCGCGCCAACCTGCGCGTGTGGGAGCGCGGCGCGGGCGAAACCCAGGCCTGCGGCACCGGCGCCTGCGCCGCAGCCGTGGCGGCGATCAGTCAAGGCTGGATGGACTCCCCGGTGTCCCTCGACCTGCCCGGCGGCCGCCTGCACATCGAATGGGCCGGCCCCGGCAAGCCCGTGCTGATGACCGGCCCGGCCGTACGCGTCTACGAAGGACAGGTTCGTCTCTAAGCGAGTAAACGCCATGACCGATCAGCCCAAGGTTGTACCCACGCAGTCCGTCGAGCTCGATGCCGAGGCGGTGGTCGCCTACCTGCGCGCCCACCCCACCTTCTTCGCCGAACATGACGAGCTGCTGATCGAGCAGCGCATCCCGCACCAGCGTGGCGACAGCGTTTCGCTGGTGGAGCGCCAGCTGAAGCTGCTGCGTGACCGCAACATCGAGATGCGCCATCGCCTGTCACAACTGATGGACGTGGCCCGCGACAACGACCGGCTGTTCGACAAGACCCGCCGGCTGATCCTGGACCTGCTCGATGCTGGCAGCCTGGAAGAAGTGGTGATGGCCGTCGAGGACAGCCTGCGCCAGGAGTTCCAGGTGCCCTTCGTCAGCCTGATCCTGTTCGGCGACAACGTCGCGCCGGTCGGGCGCTGGGTCAGCAACACCGAGGCGCAACAAGCCATCGGTGCCCTGCTGGGTGGTGGCAAGACGGTCAGTGGCAACCTGCGCGAGCACGAGCTGGCCTTCCTGTTCGGTGAGGAACAGCGCCGGGAAGTGGGCTCCAGCGCCGTGGCCACCCTTGAGTACCAAGGGCTGCATGGGGTGCTGGCAATCGGCAGCCGCGACCCGCAACACTACAAAAGCAGCGTCGGCACCCTGTTCCTCGGCTACATTGCCGAGGTGCTGGGCCGCGTTGTGCCACGGGTAACCCAAACCCTGCGCCCGGTACGCTGATGAAGCGCCAACTGGAGGCTTATTGCGCACACCTGCGCAACGAGCGCCAGGTGTCGGAGCACACCCTGCTGGGGTACCGTCGCGACCTGAACAAGGTCATGGCCTACTGCGAGGAGCACGGCATTACCGAGTGGCAAACGCTGCAAATCCAGCCGTTGCGCCAGCTGATCGCCCGCCTGCACCACCACGGCCAGTCTTCGCGCAGCCTGGCACGGCTACTTTCGGCAGTACGCGGCCTTTACCGCTACCTCATCCGCGAAGGCCTGTGCCAGCACGATCCGGCTTCCGGCCTGAGCGCGCCCAAAGGTGAGCGACGGCTGCCCAAGGTGCTGGACACCGACCGTGCCCAGCAGCTGCTCGATGGCGGCGTCGACGACGACTTCTTCGCCCGCCGTGACCACGCCATCCTGGAACTGCTCTACTCGTCGGGCCTGCGCCTGTCCGAGCTGACCAACCTCGACCTCGATCACCTCGACCTGGCCGCCGGCCTGGTACAGGTGCTGGGCAAAGGCGGCAAGGCACGCGTGCTGCCGGTGGGCCGCAAGGCCCGTGAGGCGTTGCAGGCCTGGTATCGCCTGCGCGGCATCGGTAACCCGCGCGATCGCGCGGTGTTCATCACCCGCCAGGGCAACCGCATCAGCCCCCGGGACGTTCGGCGAAGGGTGAAGGCAGCCGGCGAACGCGAGCTGGGCCAGCACCTGCACCCTCACATGCTTCGCCATTCCTTCGCCAGCCATATACTGGAGTCGTCTCAGGACCTGCGCGCGGTGCAAGAGCTGCTCGGCCATGCCGACATCAGCACCACCCAGATCTACACCCACCTGGACTTCCAGCACTTGGCCGCGGTGTACGACAGCGCCCACCCTCGGGCCAAACGCAGCAAAGGCACAGACTCATGAGCATCAAGCTGATCACCTTCGACCTTGACGACACCCTGTGGGACACCGCGCCGGTCATCGCCAGTGCAGAAGTCGTGCTGCGCGACTGGCTGGAAGCCAACGCCCCGATCCTGGGTGGTGTGCCGGTAGAGCACCTGTTTGCCATCCGCGAGCGCCTGGTGCAGGCCGAGCCCGGCCTCAAGCACCGCATCAGCGCCCTGCGCCGACGGGTGCTGTTCCATGCCCTGGAAGAAGTCGGCTATAGCGAAAAACACGCGCAGGAGCTGGCCAATGAAGGTTTTGAAGTGTTCCTGCATGCCCGCCACCAGGTAGAGATCTTCCCCGAGGTGCAGCCGGTGCTGGAGATGCTGCGCCATCAGTACACCCTGGGTGTGGTTACCAACGGCAACGCCGACGTAAGCCGGCTGGGGCTGGCGGACTACTTCCGCTTTGCCCTGTGCGCCGAGGACCTTGGCATCGGCAAGCCAGACCCGGCGCCGTTCCTGGAAGCCCTGCGCCGTGGTGAAGCGGACGCCAGAACGGCAGTGCATATTGGCGACCACCCTGGCGATGACATTGCCGGCGCCCAACGCGCCGGGTTGCGGGCGGTGTGGTTCAACCCGCAGGGTAAGCCCTGGGCGGGCGAACAGGCGCCGGATGCCGAGATACAGCGGCTGTCGCAGTTGCCCGACGTCCTTTCGCGCTGGCGCTGACAGGGGCCGCTACGCGGCCCATTCGCGGGCATGCCCGCTCCCACAGGGACATCGCAAGGCTTAGGCCTACGGTAATCTTGTGGGAGCTGGCTTGCCGGCGATAGGGCCAGTACAGGCAACCCGAATCTTGCAGACACAAAAAAGCCCGCAGCGACGGCGGGCTTTTTTGCGATCAGCCACTCAAATAGGGCGGCTGCCGTACTTGTTGTCCGGCTTCTTGGGCGGGTCGGCGACCACGTTGGCCTCGACTTCCTGCACCTTGCCACCGCGAGAAAGGAATTCTTCCATCGCCTTGGCCAATGCATCACGCTCTTTCTGCTTGGCTTCCATGCTCGGCATCTCGTCTACCGAGACCGCCGCCTTGGATTTGCCCTTGGCAGTGGGTGCCGGGCTGCTGTCGTCATCGCCAGCGTCTTCGGCGCCGTCGTCAGCTGCCACTTCGAGGCCTTCATCACCCTCGTCTTCGTCGCCTACTTCGAGGTCGTCGTTTTCCAGATCGTCGTCGCTCATGTTCTACCTCATGACTTGCGAAAAGCAGGTTAGTTATAGACCAGTGCAGCCGTAGACCGGCAGCCACCAGTGAAAATTCAACTGGCCGTGGGTTAGGCCACTGCCCTTGGGTCGGCGCTCCTGATGGGAGGCGGCACCCAGCAGGCCCTGCTCCTGGCAGGACCTGACAAAATCCATAAGCCCCTGCTGGCCACACGCTATTGGCAAGCCTAGCAAAGGCTGGAGAAGTGTGTGGACTACTCGTAAAACACCCTTCGGCGCGCATTCTAGCGCGCCCGTGGAAAAAGCAAAGCACCATAAATGCCCTACGACTTGTAAGTTTTCTACCTACGTCGCGAACGTGATGGATAAACCGTTTGCCATGCGGGAAATGCTAAAAATCTGGCAAAAAAATGCCCGGCAAGCCGGGCAAGTTTTTACCGCGTCGCAGTTACAGGTTGTAGCCGCGCTCGTTGTGTTGAGCCAGGTCGAGGCCGACCGACTCTTCTTCTTCGTTGACCCGCAGGCCCATCACCACATCCAGCACCTTGAGGATCACGTAGGTGACGATGGCGGTGTAGACCACGGTGAAGATCACGCCCTTGGCCTGGATCCAGACCTGCATGCCGATGTCGGTGACGGCGCCGAAGCCGCCCAGCGCCGGGGCTGCGAACACGCCGGTGAGAATGGCACCGATGATGCCGCCGATACCGTGCACGCCGAAGGCGTCCAGCGAGTCGTCATAACCCAGCTTGCGCTTGAGGGTAGTCGCGCAGAAGTAGCAGATCACACCCGAAGCCAGGCCAATCACCAAGGCGCCCATCGGGCCCACGGTGCCTGCAGCCGGGGTGATGGCGACCAGGCCGGCAACCACACCCGAGGCAATGCCCAGGGCACTTGGCTTACCGTGGCCGATCCACTCGGCGAACATCCAGCCCAGTGCCGCAGCGGCAGTGGCGATCTGGGTGACCAGCATGGCCATGCCGGCGGTGCCGTTGGCAGCAGCGGCGGAGCCTGCGTTGAAGCCGAACCAGCCGATCCACAGCATGGCCGCGCCCATCAGGGTGTAACCCAGGTTGTGCGGGGCCATCGGGGTGGTCGGGTAGCCCTTGCGCTTGCCCAGCACCAGGCAGCAGACCAGGCCTGCGATACCGGCGTTGATGTGCACCACGGTGCCGCCCGCGAAGTCCAGTACGCCCCAGTCCCACATCAGTGCACCGTCACCGCTCCACACCATGTGCGCGATCGGCGCGTACACCAAGGTGAACCAGATGCCCATGAACACCAGCATCGCGGAAAACTTCATGCGCTCGGCGAAGGCACCCACGATCAGCGCCGGGGTGATGATGGCGAAGGTCATCTGGAAGGTGATGAACACCGCCTCAGGGAACAGCGCGGTGGCCGACGTCAGGTTCTCGGGCGTGACGCCACTGAGGAAGGCCTTGGAGAAGCCGCCGACGAAGGAGTTGAAGTTGAGCACGCCCTTTTCCATACCGGTGGTATCGAAGGCCATGCTGTAGCCGTAGACGACCCAGAGAATGCTCATCAGGCCGGTGATTGCGAAGCACTGCATCATCACCGACAGCACGTTCTTGGAACGCACCATACCGCCATAGAACAGGGCCAGGCCCGGAATGGTCATGAACAGCACCAGCGCCGTTGCGGTCAGCATCCAGGCGGTGTCGCCGGAGTTCAGCGCTGGGGCAGCTTCCTCTGCCAGGGCAAGCCCGGGCATTACGAGGGACAATAGGGCTCCTAGCCCTGCGATCTTACGCAGAGTCATGTTGTTTTCTCCTGGGGCTTTGGGTTTGGTGAGGCTTTGTTGCTGCTTAGATCGCGTCGGTATCGGTTTCGCCGGTACGGATACGGATCGCCTGCTCCAGATTCACCACGAAAATCTTGCCGTCACCAATCTTGCCGGTGTTGGCTGCCTTGGTGATGGCTTCGATTACCCGATCAAGGTCCTTGTCATCGATGGCGACATCGATCTTCACCTTGGGCAGGAAATCGACCACATATTCAGCACCGCGATACAGCTCGGTGTGGCCCTTCTGGCGACCGAAACCTTTGACTTCGGTGACGGTGATGCCCTGCACGCCGATTTCCGACAGCGACTCGCGCACGTCGTCCAGCTTGAACGGCTTGATGATGGCTGTGACTAGCTTCATGAAACTCTCTCCCGATTTGGTGGACTTGCCCCAGGAAAACAAACCCGTCTCAAGTCTAAGCGCAGCGGTTGGCTTTGTAACGCGTCGTCGGCATCCGGCTCCGCGTGCGCACTGCCTGGTCACAAGGAACTGCATCAGTGCATGGCTCGTACAGGTCTTTGCAGAAACCTTGCCAGTTCCGGCAAAGCACCGGAAAACAGTGGGTTATGCAAATCAGTCGGGATTGGCCAGTCGCCAGCATGGAAAACATGCACAATTTCGGTGCGCACCGGCAGGGCGCGTTGCGCGAAAAACGTGCAGGCGTGTGGCCCAAGCCGCGTAATGGCCCGTGCTACACTGCCGGCCATTCTCAGTTTCAGTGGACAGCCCCATGCTCGCGCCAAAAGCCCTTCTCGATGCCCTGAGCGACCAGGCCTCGCGCCTGTTCAGCGGCGATACCGCCCAGCCCCGCGCAGAGCTGGAAAGCCAGTTCAAGGTGCTGATGCAAGGTGCCTTCAGCAAGCTGGACCTGGTCAGCCGCGATGAATTCGACAGCCAGATGGTCGTGCTGGCGCGCACCCGCGCACGCCTGGAGGCCCTGGAAAAACAAGTAGCCGAGCTGGAAGCACGGCTGAACCCGACCCCACAGGATGAGTGAATGCAGCCCTCCAGCGCCTACCCGGTATTGCTGTTTTCCTACGGCACCTTGCAGGACAAGGCCGTGCAACTGGCCAACTTCGGCCGTGAGCTGAACGGCCAGGCCGACCGCATGCCGGGCTACCGCCAGGACTGGGTCGAGATCACCGACCCGGCCGTACTGGCGGCCAGCGGCAAATCCCGTCACCCCATCGTTTCCCCCAGCAACCAGGCCGACGACAGCGTGGCCGGCATGGTCTTCCAGATCAGCGAAGAAGAGCTGGCGGCGGCAGACCGCTATGAAGTCGCCGACTACAAGCGTGTCGCCGTCACCCTTGCCTCGGGCCTGACGGCCTGGGTTTATGTGCGCGCCTGAATCAGGCCGAGGCCCGTAGTCGAGGTAGCCGAGACGGCGCTTGTTTCGGCGGCAGCTCACTGGCATGCAGGGTGCCGCGAAACAGGGCCGCACCGCACTGCGTGAACAGGGTTTTCACCCGGTTGTGTGAATTGAGTATCTCGGCCTGGATATCCTCGATGGCCGAGTCCCCTGGCTGCAAAGCGGCCGCACGGTTGGCCCATTCGATGGCGGCAAAACGGCTCTGCTTGCGGGTGCCGCGCCCTTGCATCCAGGCCAACCCCAGTTCGGCGCTGGCGCGCCCGGCAATCCACGGGTCCGGGTGCTCGACCAGGCTCGACAGGTAGGCGACCGCTTCGGCCCGTTCCTGCGTTTCGCCAAACTGGCGCAACAGAATCCCCAGGTGCAAGCGCGCGCGTGCATTGGTTTGTGCATTGCCCAGCGCGTCGACCAGCAGGCGCCTGACGGCCAGCATGGCACTGCGCTCGTTGAGGTCCTCATCACCCTCCATGCGCAAGCAGGCCAGGTTGTACTTGGCTTGCCGGCTGCCTGTTTCCACCGCACGCAGCAGCCAGTGCTCTGCCGCCTCGTCATCCAGATAGTGCGACGGGGTGTTGCCAAGGCCGCCGCTGTGCAGCTCGTACAGTCCCAGGGCAGCCCCCGGCAGGTTCAGCTCGGCACAGCGCTCATACAGGTAACAGGCCAGCTCATGCCGGTTGGCAGCCCACAGCAGCCGCGCCGCCCCAAGCACCTCGAGGCCCGATACCTGGCCCGCGCGCTGGAGTTTCACTGCCACCTGCGACCATACCCTTGCCTGCTCGGCCGAGCGCAGCATCCCCCAGAGGCCGAAACGATGCCCGACAGCACGCAGTGCACAGGCGCCAGCATGCGAGCGACCTTCACACAGGCGCTCGATGGCGGTGCGCAACAGCTGTTGTTCATCTGCCACGCCATCGCGCAGTATCAGCTCGACCAGACAGCGAAACGGAACGCCCATGGCGCGGATTGCGCCGTGATCGGCGTTGCACGCAAAGCTCGCGGTAAAGTCGCGCATACCACCGACAGGGTCCTGCAAGGCACTGCTGCGCAGCGCGGCTCGCCAAGCCAGCACGACAGCGCGCTCCCTGGGCCTTAGCAGGCGTTGCAACCAGGCGTCGAACAGCTGCTGCCAATCCGCGACGGCCTGCACCTGGTCGCCTTGGGGCAGTTTCAGCCGGTCTTCGACGGCCATCCAGCGCAACGCATTACGCAACGCTTCGTCCCACGCCTCGCATAACGGTCCATTGGCCAATAGCTCCAGCGCATCGAAGCTGGCGCCCCAACGGGGCAGCAAGTATTCGGCGAGGGCCTGGATCGCTTCGAAGCAACCCGGGCGGGCGACCAGCGCATGGCGCAGCCAGTAATAGCGGGGGGCGTCGTTCTCGTGATCGACCCGCCTGCTCAGGCATGCCGGCAATGCCCGTGGCAATTCGGCCAGGGGCAGCAGCCCATGCTTCACCAGCAATGGGGCCGCAGCCTCCTGCACTTCCACATCGGTATGGGCACTGGGCCTGTAGCGGGCGGGCTGCCCCTGGAACAGCTCGACCAACCAGCCGGGCTCGCGCAATTGCGCACTGATGCGCAGCATACCAATGGCCGCTGCCACAGGCTGGGCAGAACGGTCCATGGCACGTAGCAAGTGCGCCGTCGCGCGTTCACAAATCTGCTCCACGGCCAGCACGCGCGCCGCGTTGCTTTGGCCGCCGCCCTGCACCTGACAGGCGCGGTGGAAGCAATGCAGGCCCATTACCACCTGCGGGTGGTAGGCCTTGGGGCAGGCATCGATCCAGGCTTTGAGCACCTGGCTCAGCGCCCTGTCGCCTTGGCTACCCTGGTCGACCAGCATGTGCCCCTCGAGGGCCGCCATGTAGGCGGGAAACTCGCCGGGCGGGGCTTGGTGCCATTGCGCCTCTAGGCTGTCGAAAAAGCGGGTGAGTTCTATGAATGAATTGGCCTGCACCAGTTTGCGGATAACCTGGCGCGTGCGGGCGAGCGTTTGCACGGCGCAATACCTCAAGTCCATTTGAAAGAAGCCGCAGTACCATCCCATGGCAACGGCAGTTGCCCAACAACACTAAGTCATAGCAGGCGCCTGCGCAAAGGCAATTGGATCCATTCTTGCCAATCTGCCTGAAAATACAGGGAAAGTCCCTCCCCTGAAAAACCATGACGCACACTTCTTGCGCCACCCAGGCACGGCGCTGGCTATCCTTGCCCCAGCCGCAGGAAGCGGCCCTTTCCAGCGACAACGGAGCGTCCATGTCCCTAGCCCTCGTCCATAGCCGCGCCCAGGTGGGTGTGCAGGCACCGGCAGTCAGCGTCGAAACCCACCTGGCCAATGGCTTGCCCCATCTCACCCTGGTCGGCTTGCCGGAAACCACCGTCAAGGAAAGCAAGGACCGGGTGCGCAGCGCCATCGTCAACTCCGGGCTGAACTACCCGCAGCGGCGCATTACCCAGAACCTCGCCCCTGCCGACCTGCCCAAGGATGGCGGGCGTTACGACCTGGCCATTGCCTTGGGCATCCTGGCTGCCGACGGCCAGGTGCCGGTTGCCACCCTCGCCGAGGTCGAATGCCTGGGCGAACTGGCGCTGTCGGGCAAACTGCGCCCGGTGCAGGGCGTGCTACCCGCTGCACTGGCAGCGCGAGAGGCAGGCCGGGCGCTGGTGGTACCACGGGAAAATGCCGAGGAAGCCAGCCTGGCGGGTGGATTGGTGGTGTATGCAGTGGGGCACCTGCTGGAGCTGGTCGCCCACCTGAATGGCCAGGTGCCACTGCCACCGTACGCTGCCAATGGCCTGATCCTGCATCAACGCCCCTACCCGGACCTGAGCGAAGTGCAGGGCCAACTGGCAGCCAAACGGGCTTTGCTACTGGCAGCGGCCGGGGCACATAACCTGTTGTTCACAGGCCCCCCAGGCACCGGCAAGACCTTGCTCGCCAGCCGCCTGCCCGGGCTGCTGCCACCGCTGGACGAGCACGAGGCACTGGAGGTGGCGGCCATCCAGTCGGTCAGCGGGCATGCACCGCTGAACAGCTGGCCACAACGACCGTTCCGCCACCCTCATCACTCCGCCTCCGGCCCGGCACTGGTCGGAGGCAGCAGCCGGCCGCAACCGGGCGAAATCACCCTGGCCCACCATGGTGTGCTGTTTCTGGATGAGCTGCCAGAGTTCGAACGGCGCGTGCTGGAAGTGCTGCGCGAGCCACTGGAGTCGGGCGAAATCGTGATTGCCCGGGCCCGCGACAAGGTGCGCTTCCCGGCACGCTTTCAGCTGGTGGCCGCCATGAACCCCTGCCCTTGCGGCTACCTGGGCGACCCCACGGGCCGCTGCCGGTGCAGCACCGAGCAGATCGCACGGTACCGCAACAAGCTGTCCGGGCCGCTGCTGGACCGTATCGACCTGCACCTGACCGTGGCCCGCGAAAGCACCACGCTGAACAACCAGCCCTGCGGCGAGGCCAGTGCCGATGTGGCCGTCAGGGTGGCTGAAGCACGAGAACTGCAGCACCGGAGACAAGGGTGCGCAAATGCGTTTCTCAACCTCGAGGGGTTGCGCCGCCACTGTGAGTTGACTCCAGCAGACCAGGCCTGGCTGGAGGGTGCCTGTGAGCGATTGACCTTATCGTTGCGGGCGGCACACCGCTTGTTGAAGGTGGCACGAACGTTGGCAGACCTGGAGGGTTGCGAGGCGATTGGCCGGGCTCATCTAGCCGAGGCCCTGCAGTACCGGCCGGGGAGCAGTTAGATTGCCGGGGCTGCTTTGCCCCGCCAGAAATACCCGGAAACCGAATACGCCCCAGGCCCAGTCAACGCCAACCCGCCGTAAAGTGCCACCAGCAACCAGGCAAACTGCCCCTGCTCTAGCGTCCAGTCCGGGTGCACCACCACCAGCGCCACCAGCAACACTGCCAGCACCGGCAGGCAAGCCAGGCGCGCGGCAACACCCAAAAGCAGCAACAGTGGGCAAACCACCTCGGCAAAAACCGCCAGCCCCAAGGTCAGCGGTGCGCCCAACCCGAATGGGTCTTCTATGCGCTGCAATTCACCGCTCCAGTCCAGCAGCTTGGGGAGCCCATGGATAAACAGTAATAGCAAGGCGGCCATTACCCGCATGAAGAGCAGGCCGGTGGCGCTCAAGCTTGGGGATTGGGGGTCGAGGAAGGTTTTCAGGC
Organism: Pseudomonas sp. URIL14HWK12:I5; assembly: GCF_900176445.1. Lineage (NCBI taxonomy): Bacteria > Pseudomonadati > Pseudomonadota > Gammaproteobacteria > Pseudomonadales > Pseudomonadaceae > Pseudomonas > Pseudomonas sp. URIL14HWK12:I5. The sequence continues at coordinate 297,890 of NZ_FWXQ01000001.1, read as the reverse complement.
GGGGCATGGCAAGGGGCTCGCTAAACGATTACCACGGGAGCATTGCCCGAATCCCCGGTGATTGATTGCGCAAGTGTGCTGAGATGGATGTTAAGGCTACTGGCCTCTTCGCGGGCGAGCCCGCGAAAGGGCCGGCAAAGGCAGCACATCACTGCCCGCCCGCCAATGCCTCTTCAACCACTCTTAGCAGCACCTCTTCAGAAAAAGGCTTGCCCAGGCAGGCCAATGCCCCAAGGCTCATCGCCGCATGCACCGCGTCATCATCCCAGTGTGCCGACATGCAGATCACCGGCAACCGCCACTGCTGCCAGGCCAGCTCACGCTGCACCGCCAACCCGCTCATCCCAGGCATTTTCAGGTCGAGCAGCACACAGCCCGCCTGCCGCGCCAGCTCCGACCCCAGGAATACATCCCCCGCAGCGAACGACAACGTCTCGAACCCGGCCGAACGCAGCAGGTTGGCCAGGCTTTTGCGCACCGAAGCATCGTCGTCGACGATGCACACCCATCTGCTCATGCGCTGGCCAGGCCCTCTACCCGCGCCTCGATGACGTTGTGCATGGCCACCAGTTCCACCAGCGAGCGGGACTGCATCTTGTTCATGATGTTTTTCTTGTGCACCTTGGTCGTCACTTCGCTGGTGCCGATCTGCCTGGCGATCTGCTTGTGCGACAGGCCATCGACCACCAGCGAGAACACCTGGCGCTCACGCTGGGTCAGGCGTTGGTACTTTGCCTCGACCTGCCGCGCATGGTGCCATTTGCGCCCATCGACCACAGCCCGGGTACGCACGGCCTGCAGCAGCGTCAGCAACTGGTCTTCATCAAATGGCTTGGTCAGGAACTCCACTGCCCCCGCACGCATGGCCTGCACCGTCATCGGGATGGTGCCGAAACCGGTCATGAACACGATCGGCCAAGGCAGCCCCAGCTGGCGGAGGGCGTGCTGCACCTCAAGGCCAGTGGTTTCGGGCAGGTGCATGTCGAGCAGCAGGCAGGCGCAGGGGGTTTCCAAGTGGGCTTCGAACAACGCCTCGGCACTGGCGAACAACTGATGCGGGATATCCTGCGAGCGCAGCAGGCGGCCCAGCGCCGTACGCACCGAGGGGTCATCGTCCACCACCAGCACCGGTACGTTCGCACTGTCTTTCAAGGGTTCAAACATGTCAGCACCGGCACCCAGCGTCGGGTGGCCCGGCGCCAGGCAAGGCACATCAAGGCTTATCTCGGCAGCCAGGCGGTAGCCCCGGCGGGGTACGGTCTGAATCAGCCCACGGTCGCCAAAGGCCTTGCGCAGCAAAGACACCTGCACCTGCAGGTTGTTGTCCTCGACCACCGTGCCGGCCCACACCTGGCTGAGCAGTTCGTCCTTGCCGACCACCCGGCCCTTGGCCTTGATCAACGTGGCCAACACCTCGAATGCGCGGCCACCCAACAGGATCGGCTTGCCGTCTAGAAACACTTCTCGCCGCTCCAGCGACACTTGGGCATTGCCTATTCGGATCATGGCTTCCTCACGCGGGCACGGGCGTTTACGCAGCCCCGGGCAGGCTAGGCCAGCGTACGCGTTCACACAATTATCCCGAGGGATAGGTTGCCCTCGGGACTATACAAAAGCCCGTCTGCCCGCAGGGTGCGATAACGGACAACAGCGTGCCCGTTCCTGCCAGGCAGGCTACAAGCCGCATCCTTACTGGGCCCGCTGCGTATACTCGCGCCTCAGGATGTCGCTAGCAGGGGGTGTTTTATGCTCGATGAACGCCTTGCCCACAGGCCCATCGAATACGACCAGTCGGTCGACGAGGGCTGGCTGAACCGGTGCGACATCAGCGCGCTGGGCCAGGAAGGCGAGCTCAGCTACTTTCGCCTGCGCGACCCGACCACCCATCAGGCCTGGATCGCCGTTCGCGCCCCGCTCGAGGCCCCCGCCGCCTGTCAGCGCCTGGAAAGAGACTACCGCCTGCAACTGGACCCGCAGTGGGCGGTGATCCCGTCTGCGTTCGTGCGTTCGGCCGAAGGCCCGCTGCTGGTGTACCCGGCTGGCCACTCAATCGCCGACCTGATCGCCGAAGGCCCTGCAGCCCTGACGCCATTTCTCGACATCGCGGTAAATGCGGCCAATGCCTTGGCACAGGCTCACGCACGCAATGTGCTGCATGGCGCGCTACAGCCCGAGTACGTGTGCCTGTACGCCAACCAGCGGGTGCGGCTAGGTTGTTTTCGCGCCGACCTCGCGCAACTGATTGGCGAACACGGCGCTCCGCTCGGCAACTGGGCGTACCTGGCACCGGAACAGGTTTGCCCGCACGGTAGCAGCAGCGACCAGCGCAGTGACATCTATGCCCTGGGTGCGATCCTGTACCAGTTGCTGCTGGGTGAACTGCCGCTGGCGGGGCGCGACACTCAGCACTGGCGCCAGCTGCATGCCGGCGTGCAGCCAAGGGCGGCCTGCGAAGTGGACAGCAACGTGCCACAGCCGCTCAGCCGGGTGCTGGCCAAGGCGCTGGCCAAGGAGCCCGACGCCCGCTATCAGAGTGCTCGCGCCCTGGCGGTAGACCTGGCCCACTGCCAGCGGCAATGGGTCGCCAGCAAGACCATTCAGGACTTCGAGCCAGGCTGCGCCGACCCCGTCACGCCTGGCCGCGAACGCCTGTATGGCCGCTGCGCCGAACAGAAGGCCATCGCCCTGCTGCTCAAGGCCCCGCGCCGCGACAGCAAGCCGCAAGCCCTGTTCATCAACGGCGCTACCGGCATGGGCAAGTCGACCCTGGTCGAGGCAGCACTCAAAGCCAACGCCCAAGGTTACTGGGCCATCGGCAAGTGCAACGGCGTTGCCCAAACCGTCCCCTACGCACCCTGGATCGACATTCTCGGTGCGCTGACCACCCAGTTGCTGGCCAAGAACAGCCAGGCCCTCGACAGCCTGCGCCGCGAGATCCTGCGCCGCATCAAAGGCCATGGCCGGCTGCTCGGCAAGCTGGCACCAGACCTGCAACTGATCCTTGGCCCCTTGCCCGAGTTGCCGGCCAAGCCCACGCGCCTGGCACTGCAGAAGGAGCTACGGGCGATCATCGAGTTCTTGCAGGTGTTCAGCCGCCCCGGCCAGCCGCTGGTGCTGTTCTTCGATGACCTGCAGTGGGTCGACCAAGCCAGCCAGCAACTGTTGACGCAACTGCTGACTCACGCACCTGGCAACCTGCTGTTGATCTTCGCCCGGCGCAATGATGCGCCAGCCAGCAGTGCCCCCCTTACCCTACCCACAACGGTGCGCAGCACCACGCTGAACCTGCGGCCTCTGGCCGTGGGCGCCGTGTCCGAGCTGATCGGCGAGCGCTACCACATCGGCCCCGAGGAGGCATTGCCGGTGGCCGTGCTGGTGCACGACAAGACGGCGGGCAACCCGTTCTTCATCCATCAGATCCTCCGGGCCATGGTCGAGGACCAGCTGTTCACCTTCGACACCCAGGCCATGCGCTGGTCATGGTGCCTGCAGGCCGTGGCCCGCCACCGCTATTCCGACAACGTCGCCGACCTGATGATCCACCGCCTGGCTCGCCTGCCGATGCCCCAGCGCGACCTGCTACGGGTGGCCAGCGCGGCGGGCAGCCGCTGCGATGAACGCTTGCTTCAGCAGGTCCTTGCCCAGGCCCCTGGCGAACCGTTGAAAGCCTTGATTGGCGCGGGTTTCCTGCAACAGGGCCAGAACGGCCTGGGCTTTGCCCATGAGCGGGTGATGGAAGCCGCGTACGCGCTAACGCCCATACGCGCGCGTACCCAACTGCATGCACGTATTGCCCTGGCCATGCGACAGGCCTGGCCAAGCCACCTGCACGAAGCACTGTTCGAGCTCGCCAACCAGCTGCAACGCGCCAGCCCCTGCGGGTTTGCAGCGGATGACTGCGAAGCGTTCCTGCAGCTTTTGCGCGAAGCAGCAGCACGCGCACGCGACGGTGGCGCCTTCGAGCAGACCGCAGGCTACCTGCACACCGCCGAGCAGCTTCTGCAGCACGGCGCCACGCTGGAAAGCCGCGCCACACATGGCTTTGCCATCGCCTGCATGGCGGCGGAGTGCGACATGCAACTGTCGCGAATGATCGCAGCCGAAGCCCGGATCACCGAATGCCACCAGCGCGCACGTTCGACGCTGGACCAGGCGCGGGTGTGCCGCCTGCAGGCACTGCTGCATACCTTGCGCGGCGACTATCAGGCGGCCATCGACAGCGCCATATCCGGCCTGGACTTGCTGGGTATAAGCCCGGTACGGGGCATCGACTGGCAACAGGTCGAGGCAAGTCATGCCCATGTGCAGGCCTTGATCGAACAGAAAGGGCGGCACTGCCTGGAGTCGCTGCAGCGCACCGATTCTGAAGAGGTGACGGTTGCCGTCAGCTTGCTGGCCACCCTGTCGTCGTCGTTTTTTGTCAAGGACGACATCTGCTTCCTGCACCTGGCCAAGCTCATGGAGCTGTCGCTGCTGCACGGTGCTGCCCCGGGCAGCACCTATGGCATGGCCTGGTACGGGGTGATGATTGCCGAGCGTTTCGGCGCTTACCATGATGGCCACGCCTGCTGCCTGGCCGCACTCAAGCTGATCGAACGGCACGGCTTCGACGCTGACCTGACCAGCGCGCTGCTGGCCCTGGACCAGGTCAGCGCCTGGACCTCGCCCATGGAGTTCGCCCGCCGTACCGCGCTGGATGCGGTCGATTCAGGGCGCCTGAGCGGCGACCTGGCGATGAGCTGCTACGCCTGCAACCACCTGGTTTCCGACTCGCTGTTCATGGGCCGTTACCTGCCAGACGTAGTCGAGGAATTGGCGCAAGGCCTGGCCACCGTACGTCGCTACGGTTACCGCGACGTCGAGCTGATCCTGCTAGCCCAGCAAGCGTTCGTCACCCGCTTGAGCGGCACGCCCTGCCCAGCCTCGGCCACAGCCTCGAAGTCGCCCACGACGCGGTTCTTCCAGTACCTGTTCGCCGGCATGTGCGACTTCTACCTGGGCAACATCCCACAGGCGATGGGCAACCTGGCACTGGCCGCAGACAACACCTGGGCAGTGCCGGCGCACATCAACCTGGCCGACTTTCACCTGTTCCGCGGCCTGGCCCTGGGCAGCCCCGAGGCCGCTGGCAGCGTTGCCGAAAAGCTGCGCGAGCTGCAGGCGCTGCGCGAGCGCTTCGGCCGCTGGGCCGGTTTCAACCCGGCCACCTTCCGCAACAAGCTGTTGCTGATCGAAGGCGTGATCGCCAAGCTCGAAGGCGACGGCCTGACCGCCATCCGCTGCTTTGACCAGGCGCAGATCGCTGCCGCCGCTGCCGGCTTCATCCACGAACAGGCCCTGGCCCATGAACAGCTGGCCGAGGTGTGTATCCCCAGCGGCCTGATTTCCGGTGCCAACCTGCACCTGCGCATTGCCCGCGACTGTTTCCATATCTGGGGGGCGACCGGCAAGGTGCATCAGCTGGAGGCGTTGCACCCCTTCTTGCGCACCCAGCCGATCCAGGAAGCCTGCCACACCGACCACCAGGCCAAGCTGGACCTGGAAGCGGGCATAGAAGCGGCGCGCGCGTTGTCCGAAGAAGTACTGCTCGAAGGCCTGATCGAAACCCTGATGGGCCACCTGACCCAGCATTCAGGTGCCGACCATGGCGCGCTGCTGATCGTCAGCGGTGCCGAATTCCAGATGGCTGCCCTCGCCTACATCGACGATGCCGGGCTGCACGTGAGCATGGACAACTGCCAGAAGTTCATGACCCAGGCACCACTGTCGGTCATCAACGCCACCATGCGCACCCGCAAGCCACTGGTGCTCAACGATGCCCAAAGCGACTGTCCCGAAGCCTTTCGCCATGAGCTGCAGGCGCGCAATGCCCGCTCGGTGCTGTGCCTGCCGCTGGTGATCCAGGGCGTGCTGATCGGCCTGGTGTACCTGGAAAACCGCCTGGTGCCCAACCTGTTCGGCAACCAGCGCCTGGCCATGCTGGAGATCCTCGCCTCGCAGGCGGCGGTGTCGCTGCAAACCGCCAAGTTCTATACGCGCCTGGCCGAAGACAACCAGAGCCGCGCGCAGATGGAGGCCGAGCTGCGCCGCTCTCGTGCGGAGTTGGCCCGCAGTGCCCACCTGCAGGTGATGAACGAGCTGTCGGCGTCGATCGCCCACGAGATCAGCCAGCCGTTACTGGGGATTGCCTCCAACGCCGCCGCCAGCCTGCGCTGGCTCAAACGCGCCAAGCCCGATCTGGAAGAGGCGATTGCCGGCCTGGAAGACATCCGCAACGACAGCGAGCGTGCGGCCAACATCGTGCGCGCGCTGCGTTCGCTGGCCAAGCAATCGCCGGTGCAGCTCAAGGCCGTGAAGCTGGATGAGCTGATCCGTGAGGTCGTGCGCCTGACCTCGGCCGATGCCGCCAAGGGCACGGTGGACGTGCAGACACGGTTGCAGGCAGGGGTGAGTGTGATGGCCGACCCGGTGCAGTTGCAGCAATTGGTGTACAACCTGATCAACAACGGGCTGGAGGCGCTGGCGGGGTATCGCGGTGACGGGGTGCTGCGGATTGCTTCGGCTGTCGTCGGGGATGCGGTGGAGATTTGCGTGGACGACAACGGGCCGGGGATTGCGCCCGAGGAGCGGGAGCAGGTGTTCGGGGCATTCTACACCACCAAGAGCGATGGTATGGGGATGGGGCTGGCGATCTGCAGTTCGGTGGTGCAGGCCCATGGTGGGCAGTTGCAGGCACTGGCATCCGAGCTGGGTGGTTGCCGGATTCGCTTCACTCTGCCGGTGAATCCTTAATAGCCTGTACCGGCCCTTTCGCGGGTAAAACCGCGAAGAGGCCGGTACAGGGTTACATTAACGCGAAGTCAACGCCGCATAGCTGTTCATCAAATTGCGGTAGTTGGGAATACGCTGCGACAGCAGGTTACCCAGCCCTTCGATATCGTTGCGCCAGTCACGGTGCAGCTCACACGCCACCGAGAACCAGTTCATCATCTGCGCGCCTGCCTGGGTCATGCGTACCCACGCCGCTTGCTGCACGGTTTCGTTGAAAGTGCCCGAAGCATCGGTCACCACAAACACCTCAAAGCCTTCAGCCAGCGCCGACAGGGTCGGGAACGCCACGCATACATCGGTCACCACGCCGGCGATGATCAGCTGCTTGCGGCCAGTGGCCTTGATCGCCTTGACGAAGTCTTCGTTGTCCCAAGCGTTGATCTGGCCGGGGCGGGCAATGTACGGCGCGTCCGGGAACATTGCTTTCAGCTCGGGCACCAGCGGGCCGTTCGGGCCTTGTTCGAAGCTGGTGGTGAGGATGGTCGGCAAGCCGAAGAACTTGGCCAGATCACCCAGAGCCAGCACGTTGTTCTTGAACTCATTGGGCGAGAAGTCCTGCACCAGCGAGATCAGGCCGGTCTGGTGGTCTACCAGCAGGACCACGGCGTCGTCTTTGTTCAAGCGCTTGTAATCAGGTTGGCTCATGGGGTGACTCCTTGGGTTGGGATGACGGTCCGGCACTGTCCGCAAGGGGCTATACCGGTGGATAGATACGGCTTAAGAAATGGCCTGCGCCTGTCGCCAGGCCTTGGGCGGCTGGCCGACCAGGCGGCTGAAGGCGCGGGTGAAATGGGCCTGGTCGCAAAAGCCGCATTCCAGGCTCACATGGGTAATCGGTGCTTCGGTGGCGAGCAGGCGCTTGGCCTTTTCCATGCGTGCCAGCAGGCGCCAGGCCTGGGGTGAAAGGCCGGTATTGACCTTGAAGGCACGGGAGAAATGGCTGCGGGTGAGGTTGCACACGCTGGCGATCTCGATGATCGACAGCGAACTGCGCAGCATTAGTTCCTTGGCCTGGCGTAACCGCGCGGGCGTCAGTGCGCCCGGGGGGTGCAGCGGCTCTTGGGGGGTGCCGGGGTGCATGGCGACTCTCCTGTTGAATGCAGAAAGTCTCGCCCCCGGCACATGACAAAGTCCTGAGCCAAACCTGAATTGTTCTTAATTGTGCGCGGGGGTATACCGTAAGATGCACGTTGTATTCAGCTAACGAGCGAAGAAGCATGCAAGTAAACGCTCACCGCACCGTGGCCATGGTGCTTTTCAACGATGTGCTCTTGCTGGATGTGACCGGACCCATGGATGCGTTCGCCATCGCCAACCGTTTTTTGCCGGCAGAGCGGCAATACCGGCTGCTCACCCTGGCCGAAGGGCAAGCAGCGGTGCGCGGCTCCTGTGGGCTGAAAGTGGTGGCCGACCTGCGCCTGGAAGACTTGCCGGACGCCGTCGACCTGTTGCTGGTGCCCGGCGGCCCGGGCGCGTATGACATTGCCGTGCCAGCGCTGGAGCGCTGGTTGCCGCAGGCGGTGCGCAGCGCCAAGCGCTTTGGTGCCATTTGTACCGGGGTGTTCCTGCTGGGCCGGGCGGGGTTGCTGGATGGCTACCGCTGCACCACCCACTGGAATTACGTGGAGCGCCTGGCGCGGGCGTTTCCTCAGGCCAAGGTTGAGACCGAGCAGATCTATGTGATCGACCGCTGCCTGATTACTTCGGGCGGGATCACTGCGGGTATCGACCTGGCGCTGGCGGTGGTGGCCGAAGACCACGGCAAGGCGCTGGCCCTGGAAGTGGCCAAGGTGCTGCTGGTCGCCCGTCATCGCCAAGGCGGGCAGACCCCGTACGGGCCGTTGCTGGCGGCGGTGCCGCGTGATGATTCGCCGATTGCCCGGGTACAGGCGCACATCGTCGACCATATCGAACAGACGTTTACCGTGCAGAAGATGGCCGACCTGGTGGCCATGAGCAGCCGTAATTTCGCCCGCACGTTCCAGCGCGAGGTGGGGATAACGCCGTTGCAGTACCTGCAAAATGCGCGGATCGACCGAGCGCGCAAGCTGCTGGAGGGCAGCGACCTGCCGTTGAAGGTGGTGGCGGCGCAGTGCGGGTTTGGCAGTGACCGGCATATGCGCAAGGTGTTCTGCGAGCGGATTGGCATGACGCCGGCACAGTATCGGGCGCAGTTTGGTGGGGCTTGAGTCAGCCGACTCCCGCCAAGAGGCCAGCACAGGTTGTCTCAGTTTTCAGGACAATCTTTCTCCCTGAAAGCAGATTGTCTACCCCCCTCTCATTCCCCAGAATTGTCGGCCAAACTGTTCAAATGCTGCCCCGGCAGCTCATGGAGTACGAGCCAAATGCCACACGAAGGCAGCCTGCTGCAAACCGCCGTCATCTTCCTGCTCGCCGCAGTCCTCGCCGTCCCCCTGGCCAAACGCCTGCAGCTAGGCGCCGTACTTGGCTACCTACTCGCCGGCGTTGTCATTGGCCCGCAGGCACTGGGCCTGATCCGCGACACCGAAAGCGTGGCGCACATTTCCGAACTGGGTGTGGTGCTGCTGCTGTTCATCATCGGCCTTGAACTGTCGCCCAAGCGCCTGTGGCTGATGCGCAAATCGGTGTTCGGCGTCGGCAGCGCCCAGGTACTGCTGACCGGTGCGCTGATCGGTGCCATCGCCCTGTTCGGCTTCAGCCAGACGCTGCCGGCGGCCATCGTGCTCGGCCTGGGCCTGGCGTTGTCGTCCACCGCCCTCGGCCTGCAAAGCCTGGCCGAGAGCAAGCAATTGAACGCCCCGCACGGCCGCCTGGCCTTCGCCATCCTGCTGTTCCAGGACATCGCCGCCATCCCGCTGATTGCCCTGGTTCCGTTGCTGGCCGCCAGTGGCCCAGACACCAGCCACGGCGATAGCCTGCAACATGGCCTGAAGGTATTCGCCAGTATCGCCGTGGTCATCATCGGCGGCCGCTACCTCCTGCGCCCGGTCTTCCGCACCGTAGCCCGCACCGGCCTGCCCGAAGTGTCCACCGCCACCGCGTTGCTGGTGGTGATCGGCACCGCCTGGCTGATGGAAGAAGCCGGTGTGTCCATGGCCTTGGGCGCCTTCCTCGCCGGCCTGCTGCTGGCCGACTCGGAATACCGCCACGAGTTGGAATCGCAGATCGAACCGTTCAAGGGCCTGCTGCTGGGGCTGTTCTTCATCAGCGTCGGCATGGGCGCCAACCTGCGCCTGTTGCTGGAAATGCCGCTGGTGCTGCTGGGCCTGACCCTGCTGCTGGTGGCATTGAAGCTGGTGTTGCTGATTGGCGTCGGCCGCCTGGTCGGTGGTCTGAACAGTGCCAGCGCCCTGCGCCTGGGCATGGTGCTGGCCGCTGGGGGCGAGTTCGCCTTCGTGGTGTTCAAGCTGGGCAAGGACCAGGGCTTATTCGACACCCAGACTTACGATTTGCTGTTGATGACCATCACCCTGTCCATGGCCATCACCCCACTGATGATGCTGGGCTGCGCCCGCGCCCTCAAGCGCCCGCAGCCTGTGCGGGAAGTGCCTGAGCAGTACAAGCAGATTCAGACTGATACGCCGCGGGTGGTGATCGTCGGCATGGGCCGCATGGGCCAGATCGTCGCGCGTATCCTGCGGGCACAGAAAATCCCGTTCATCGCACTGGAAACCTCGGTGGACACCATCGAGATGACCCGCATGTTCGAACAGGTGCCGGTGTTCTACGGCGACCCGCTGCGCCCTGAGGTGCTGCATGCGGCCAAGGTGGGTGAGGCGGAGTACTTCATCATCACCATCGATGACCCGGAAGCCGCCATTCATACCGCTGAACGGGTGAAACGCCTGTACCCGCACTTGAAGGTGCTGGCCCGCGCACGTAACCGCCAGCATGTACACAAGTTGGTGGATGTGGGCGCCGAGCCGATTCGCGAGACGTTCTACTCCAGCCTGGAGATGACCCGCCGGGCATTGGTGGGGTTGGGCTTGAGTGATGAACAGGCGGCGGACCGGATTGCGCGGTTTACCCAGCATGACGAAGAGGTGCTGGTGGCCCAGGGGCAGGTGCGTGATGACCGGGCCAAGGTGATGCAGACGGCGAAGGAGGCGCGGGTGGAGTTGGAGCGGTTGTTTGATTCGGATGCGGATTGAGGGTTGCGAGCGCATGACTGTAGAGATGCAGCGCCCTTGAGATCGAGCGCCGCCCTCGCGGCGCTCGGTCTCATAGGCGTCAGAAATCTATCGCCAGGCACCTGGAGGCCATTCTGCAACCTCCCGACGGTCACCTCCCTGACTGTGGCTATAAAGCCCTGGAGCATCTGGATGGCACAGGCAAAAGCCTGTTCTGGAGCAACCTGAATGCACTCGAAATGGCAGAAGGGTTGGTTGAGGCATTGCTGGATGGGATTGAGTCACAGCCCATGAATTGATGTTGCCTGTGCCGGCCCTTCGCGGGTTTACCCGCGAAGGGCCGGTACAGCAAACAAAAAAGGCCGGCTCCCTACAGAGGAAGCCGGCCTTATGCGTACTGCTACTGATTGATCACTTACCCGCAGTCAATGCGTTGTAGCTGGTCATCAGGTTCCGATAATCCGGAATGTGGTTGGAGCACAGCGCCGCCAGCCCTTCGATATCGTTGCGCCAGTCGCGGTGCAGCTCGCACGCCACGCCGAACCAGGTCATCAGCTGGGCACCTGCCCGGCTCATGCGGTCATGGGCAGCATCACGGGTCATTTCGTTGAAAGTGCCGGAAGCATCGGTCACCACGAACACATCGAACTCTTCTTCCAAGGCCGCCAGCGCCGGGAAGGCCACACAAACCTCAGTCACCACACCGGCAATGATCAGTTGCTTCTTGCCAGTGGCCTTCACCGCCTTCACAAAGTCCTCGTTATCCCAGGCATTGATCTGGCCAGGGCGAGCGATGTACGGCGCATCCGGGAACAGGGCTTTCAGCTCTGGCACCAGCGGGCCGTTGGGGCCTTGCTCGAAGCTGGTGGTGAGGATGGTCGGCAGGTTGAAGAACTTGGCCAGGTCAGCCAGGGCCAGCACGTTGTTCTTGAACTTGTCCGGTTCGATGTCACGCACCAGCGACAGCAGACCAGCCTGGTGGTCGACCAGCAGGACGGCGGCGTCGTCTTTGTTCAGGCGGTTGTAGGTGAATTTGCTCATGGTCTGTGCTCCTAAGGTTTATGAATTCTTCAGCTATTCGGGGTGTTTCGCGTTGATGGGCACAGATTAAAATCATCACCTTTGCTGCACTAGACTGCGAAAATCGCCCTTAGCGTTCCGTTTGGAGAACGATCATTGGAAGACCTCAATTCCCTCTATTACTTCACCCAAGTTGTAGAGCACGGGGGTTTCGCCCCGGCAGGCCGAGCGCTGGACATGCCCAAGTCGAAGCTCAGCCGGCGCATCGCCGACCTTGAGGACCGCCTGGGCGTGCGCCTGCTGCACCGCACCAGCCGGCACTGCTCGCTCACCGAAATCGGCCAGGCCTATTACAACCGCTGCCTGGCCATGCGCGTGGAGGCGGAGGGTGCGGCGGAGATCATCGAGCGCAACCGTAGCGAGCCGCGCGGGCTGGTGCGTATCAGTTGCCCTACCACCCTGCTCAACTCGTGGGTCGGGCCGATGCTGACTCGCTACATGCTCAAGTACCCGCAGGTGGAGTTGTTCATTGAAAGTACCAACCGCCGCGTCGACCTGCTGCACGAAGGCTTCGACATTGCGCTGCGGGTGCGCTTTCCACCATTGGAGAACACCGACATGGTGATGAAGGTGCTGAGCAACAGCACCCAGTGCCTGGTGGGCCAGCCGCAGTACCTGGAGCAACTGCCCAAGGGCTTCGATCCGCTGCTGCTCGGCACGCTGCCGAGCCTGCATTGGGGCAGCGCACAGCGTGAGTACCAGTGGGAGCTGTTCCAGGGTGAAGACAGCAGCCGCAGCATTGTCATCCCGCATACGCCGCGCATGGTGACTGACGATTTGTTTGCCCTGCGCCATTTCGTGGTGGCTGGGGTGGGGATTGCGCATTTGCCGCGAGTGGCAGTACGCGAGGACCTGGCGGCGGGGCGGCTGGTGGAGCTGATTCCAGACTGGCACCCGCGCTGTGGCATCGTGCATGCGATTTTCCCGTCGCGAAGGGGGTTGCTGCCTTCCGTGCGGGCGCTGATCGATCATCTGGCTGAGGAATTCGCCATTAGCGACATGGCTTGAGTGCTGAACAGGTAAACCAGATCCCAGCACACCCTTACAAGACCCCTGGCCTATCCTTGCTCCACAGTCCCGGATCATCCCCCGGAGCTCTCCATGATCCGCGCCACACACGGACCAGGCCGCGCCCTGCTCGCCACGCTCGCCCTCTGCCCGGCGCTCAGCCAGGCGGATGAGTCCGGCTGGTCGTTGCTCAGCCGCAACTACTTCCTGCACAGCGACTTTCGCTCGCCCTCTGCCAGCGGCCAGAACTACCGCCAGGAATGGGCACAGGGTTTCATCGGCGAGGTCCGCTCGGGCTTCACGCAAGGCACGGTTGGCGTGGGCATCGATGCCCACGGTTTTCTTGGCCTGAAGCTCGACGGCGGCCGTGGCCATGCCGGCACCGGTTTGCTGCCACGCGACAGCAATGGCCGCGCCGAATCCGACTACTCCAGCGCCGGCGCCGCGCTCAAGCTGCGCCTGGGCAACACCCAGTTGCGCTACGGCGAAATGAACGTGGAAACCCCGGTGTTCGACACTGGCGACAAACGCCTGCACCCGGAATACGCCACCGGCTGGTTCGTGGAAAACACCGACCTGCCCGACTGGCGCCTGCAGGCCGGGCGTTTCACCGCCTTCAACAACCAGGACAACAGCGCCACCCGCGATGATTTCAGCGGCTACGGCGTCACCACCCACAACCGCGCCATCAGCCTGGCCGGCGCCACCTTCGCGCCCACTGGCCCGTTTGGTGGCGCGCTGTATGCCGGGCAACTGCAAGACACCTGGCGCCAGGCCTACCTCAACCTGAACCTGGCCGAAGGTAACTGGCGCGTGGACGGCAATCTCTACAAAACCCGCGACACCGGCAACGCCAGTGGCGGGGCAATCGATACCCTCGCCTACAGCCTGCTGGCCAAGTACAGCTTCGGCGCCCAGGCGCTGAGCCTGGCCTATCAGAAGGTCGAGGGCGACACCCCGTTCGACTTCGTCGGCGGCGATTCCATCTACCTGGCCAACTCGATCAAGTACGCCGACTTCAACGGCCCGGGCGAGCGTTCGTGGCAACTGCGCTACGACCTCAACTTCGCCACCCTCGGCCTCCCCGGCCTGAGCGTGATGGGCCGCTACGTCAGCGGCCGGGGCATCGACGGCAGCCATGCACCAGCCAGCGGCGCCTACGTTGGCCAGTACGGCGACGGCGGCAAGCACTGGGAGCGCGACATCGACCTGAAATACGTGGTGCAGTCAGGCGCCGCCAAGGACCTGAGCCTGTCGTTCTCCCACGTAAGCCATCGCGCCAACCAGGCCCAGGCCGGCGATGACATCGACCGTATCTACCTGATCATCGAATACCCACTCAAAGGCAGCTTCTGACATGAGCACATCCCCTTCAGGCGCCTGGAGCCCGTTGCGCAACACCACCTTCCGCATGCTATGGATCGCCACCATCGCCTCCAATATCGGCACCTGGATGCACGAGGTGGGCGCCGGCTGGTTGATGACCACACTGTCGGCCAGCCCGCTGCACGTGGCGCTGATCCAGGTGGCCGGCTCGCTGCCGATGTTCTTCCTGGCCCTGCCAGCGGGCGCAGCGGCGGATATCGTCGACAAGCGCCGCTACCTGTTGCTGGTGCAGCTGTGGATGTCTGCCGTGGCCGTGGTGCTGGCAGCCCTGACCCTGCTTGGGCTGATGAACGTGACCTTGCTGCTGGTGCTGACCCTGGCACTGGGTATCGGGACGGCGTTGATGATGCCGGCCTGGAGCGCACTGACACCGGAGTTGGTGGGCAAGGAAGACCTGGCCAACGCGGTGGCCATTTCCAGTGTGGGCATCAACGTGTCTCGCGCCATTGGCCCGGCCTTGGCCGGCGTGGTGGTGAGCATGGTCGGCCCATGGCTGACCTTTGCCTTGAACGCGATTTCGTTTGCCGGGGTGATCCTGGTGTTGTTCCTGTGGAAACGCGAGGTGAAGGAGCCACTGCTGCCAGCCGAGCGCTTCGTGGGCGCCATGCGCACCGGCCTGCGCTTCGCGCGCAGTGCCAAACCCTTGCAGGCCGTGCTGCTGCGGGCCGTGGCGTTCTTCTTCTGTGCCAGCGCCGGCACCTCGCTGCTGCCGCTGATCGTGCGCGGCGAAATGCACGGCACTGCTGCCGACTTCGGCTTGCTGCTGGCGGCCATCGGCATTGGCGCGGTGGCCGGCGCCACCCTGCTGCCGCGCCTGCGCGAACGCATCAGCCGCGACCGCCTGGTGCTGTTCGCCAGCCTGCTGTATGCGCTGTTCCTGCTGGCGCTGGCGCTCGTGCGCAACTTCTATGTGCTGCTGCCGGCGATGCTGCTCAGCGGGGCGGCGTGGATCGCGGTGCTGTCCAACCTGCAGGTGGCGGCGCAAACCTCGGTGCCGGCCTGGGTGCGGGCGCGGGCGTTGTCGGTGTACATCCTGATCTTCTTTGGTGCCATGGCGTGTGGCGGGCTGCTGTGGGGCACGCTGGCCAGCCATGCGTCGATCACCTTGAGCCTGCTGCTGGCGTCGGGTGGTCTGGCCCTGGGCACGTTGCTGACCTGCAAGGTAACCCTGCCGGAAACCGAAGCCGAAGAACTGACACCGTCGTTGCACTGGCCTGTTCCGGTGCTGGGCGATGACATGGACAAGGAAAGCGGGCCGGTAATGGTGACAGTGGAGTATCACATCGACCCGACCAAGGCCGAGGCGTTTCAGCTGGCGACGCGGGAGCTGGAAGCCATGCGCAAGCGCAATGGGGCACTGTCCTGGGGATTGATGCGCGACAGTGCAGACCGGGCGTTGTGGCTGGAGTTTTTCTTCGAAGAGTCGTGGCTGGAGCATTTGCGGCATCACCATCGGGTGACCCGAGGGGAGCTGAAGATCGAGGCGCGGGTGCGGATGCTGCAGACGGAGGGGGTTGAAGTGAAGATTCGGCATCTGCTGGCAGGCGGGGAGCACAAGGCTCACCACTGATGTTGGCTTTTCCGGCCTCTTCGCGGGCAAGCCCGCTCCCACAGGGACCGCGCAGGTCCTGAGGGCTGTGCAGTACCTGTGGGAGCGGGCTTGCCCGCGAAGAGGCCGGCACTGAAAGAACAAAAAAGGGGCCACAAACGGGCCCCTTCTTCATGTCAGCTCAGCTTAGAAAGCAAAGCAGGAACAGCCCAGCGCCCCCCAGAAGCCCTGGAAGTCATTGACCGGCACACTCGATTTACGCGCTTTGTCATGACTGTGCGCATGTACCCCGCACGGCCCCGAGCACTGATGCACGGCTGCCGCCAGCGACGGCGTACCCACGCGCCAGTGCCCCGGCACCTTGGCCACCGGCGACCATTCCGGCAGTACCGGCACCTGTGGTGGACCAAGGCGATCAAATTCGCCGGCAGCGTACACAATTTTGCCATCGACAATCGTCAGCACCGACTCGATACCCTTGATCGCCTCTTCATCAACACTGAAGAAGTCCAGCGACAGTGCAGCCAGGTCGGCCAGCTGGCCCACCTTGATCTGGCCTTTCTTGCCCTGCTCGCTGGAGAACCAGGCGCTGCCTTGGGTGAACAGTTGCAGCGCGGTGTCGCGGCTGAGGCCTTCGGGGTACAGCTCCATGCCGCCAACGGTCTTGCCGCTGACCAGCCAGTACAGCGAGGTCCATGGGTTGTAGCTGGACACGCGGGTGGCGTCGGTACCGGCACCTACCGGCACGCCCATGTCGAGCATGCGCTTGATCGGCGGCGTCTGTTCTGCCGCCTTGGCGCCGTAACGGTCGACGAAGTATTCACCCTGGAAGGCCATGCGGTCCTGAATGGCGATACCACCGCCCAGGGCACGCACGCGCTCGATGTTCTGTGGGGTGATGGTTTCGGCGTGGTCGAAGAACCACGGCAGGCCGTTGAACGGGATGTCGCGGTTGACCTTCTCGAACACGTCGAGCATGCGCGTGATCGATTCGTTGTAGGTGGCGTGCAGGCGGAACGGCCAGCGCTGCTCGACCAAGTGGCGCACCACCGGTTCCAGTTCTTCTTCCATGGTTTGCGGCAGGTCCGGGCGCGGTTCGAGGAAGTCCTCGAAGTCGGCAGCGGAGAACACCAGCATTTCACCCGCGCCGTTGTGGCGCAGGAAGTCGGTGCCGCTGTGCAGCTTGACGCTGGAGGTCCACTTCTTGAAGTCGTCCAGCTCTTCTTTGGGCTTCTGGGTGAACAGGTTGTAGGCGATGCGCACGGTCAGCTGGTTATTGTCGGCCAGCTCCTGGATCACCGAGTAGTCGTCGGGGAAATTCTGGTAGCCGCCGCCAGCGTCGATGGCGCTGGTCAGGCCCAGGCGGTTGAGCTCACGCATGAACTGGCGGGTGGAGTTGACCTGGTATTCCAGCGGCAGCTTCGGCCCTTTGGCCAGGGTGGCGTAGAGGATCATCGCGTTGGGGCGGGCGATGAGCATGCCGGTCGGGTTGCCGAACTTGTCACGCTGGATCTCGCCACCCGGCGGGTTGGGCGTTTCCTTGGTGTAGCCGACGGCCTTGAGCGCGGCGCGGTTGAGCAGCGCGCGGTCATACAGGTGCAGCAGAAACACCGGGGTATCGGGCGCGGCCTGGTTGATTTCTTCCAGGGTGGGCATGCGCTTTTCGGCGAACTGGAATTCGTTCCAGCCACCCACCACACGCACCCACTGCGGGGTCGGCGTGCGCGCGGCCTGGTCCTTGAGCATGCGCAGGGCATCAGCCACCGATGGCACGCCTTCCCAGCGCAGTTCCAGGTTGTAGTTCAGGCCACCGCGGATCAGGTGCAGGTGCGAGTCGTTCAGGCCGGGGATGACCGTGCGCTGCTTGAGGTCGACGATTTGCGTGGTGGCGCCCTTGTGGGCCATGGCCTCGGCGTCGTTGCCCACGGCGATGAAGCGGCCATCCTTGATGGCGACGGCGGTCGCAGTAGGCTTTTCGCGGTCAACGGTGTGCAGTTTGCCGTTGAACAGAATCAGGTCGGCGGTCATGGAACCTCCTTGGGTGGATGCGTGAGCGGAACCGGCTTGGCCGGTGAAGGGCAATGCGGACCAGAGCGCGCCTGCTGCACCGAGCACGGTGCTGGTGGCGAGGAACTGGCGACGGGTCTTGTCGTTGCGGTCCTGGGACATGAGCTTCTCCGACTGGGGCCGGCAGGGGCGACTGCGAAGCATGCCGGTTGATGCAAGGTCAGGGCTTGGATGGATGTGCGGTGGGTTGAAGAAGGTTAGCCCTGATCAACATTTGTGCTGCCTTGGCTGGCCACTTCGCGGGCAAGCCCGCGAATGCCTCCCACGGTTACTGCTGGAGGAACGCCAGCAAATCCTCATTCAACTGCTGCGCATGGGTCACCGCAAACCCGTGCGGCGCACCGGCATACACCTTCAGCTCAGCCCCGCGAATCAGCTCTGCCGCCCGCTTGCCAGTGGTTTCGAACGGCACGATCTGGTCGTCGTCGCCATGAATCACCAGCGTCGGCACATCGACCTTGGCCATGTCCGGGCGGAAGTCGGTTTCGGAGAACGCCGTCACGCAATCCAGAGTGCCCTTGATCGAGGCCATCAGCGCGATGTTCAGGGTTTGCGTCTGCATGCCCTGGGACACCTGCTGCCCATGGTTCAGGCCATAGAACGGCGTGGCAAAGTCGGCGATGAACTGGGCCCGGTCGGCACGCAGGCCGGCACGGATACCCTCGAACACTGACAGGTCGACACCCTCAGGGTTGTCGTCACGCTTGCCGAATACTGGCGTCACAGCCCCCAGCAACACCAGCCCGGCCACACGCTCGCTGCCGTGGCGGGCGATGTAGCGGCTGACATCACCGCCACCCATCGAGAAGCCCACCAGGGTGACGTCGCGCAGGTCGAGGTGTTCGATCAGCTGGGCAATGTCATCGGCAAAGGTGTCGTAGTCGTAACCGTTCCACGGCTGGCTCGAACGGCCGAAGCCCCGGCGGTCGAAGGCGATGGTGCGGTAGCCGCGGCTGGCCAGGAACTCCATCTGCGAATCCCACATGTCGGCATCCAGCGGCCAGCCGTGGCTGAACAGCACGGGCTTGCCGCTGCCCCAGTCCTTGAAATAGATCGAAGTGCCATCGCGGGTAACGAAGGTGCTCATAACGGTATCTCCTTGAAAGTGTCGAGGTGAAGGCGTGGCTCAGCCGCGCAGCCAGTTGGCGCAGCGGCGGGTTACCCAAGGCATGATGTAGAACACCACGGGCAGGATGACGAACAGGTTGACGATGAGGTTGCCGGTGATCGGGCCGCCCAGCTGCGGGAAGCGTGCGAACAGCGGCGCCAGCAGTTGCGGAATGACCATGGTCATCGGGCAGATCACCAGGTAGGTCAGCAGCGCCTGCTTCCAGCGCGGGGGTTGTGCAACCGGGGTGCTCGAAGCGGTGTCGATCACCTGGTGTTGCAGGCATACGGTCACCACATCGCGGTTGTCTTGGGTTGCGGTGTTCATCGGCGTTCCTTGGGATGAGCTTGCCCGCATCCACTGTGCAACGGCGGACGGGCGGAGGATTGGATGGGTGTGCTGCCCTGGGCGGGCACCGACTGGCGGTGCCCGGGGCGGCGGTTTGGCTTACTTGCCGGCGTTGAAGGCGTTGTAGCTGGTCATCAGGTTGCGGTAGTCCGGGATGTGATTGGAGCACAGCGCCGCCAGCCCTTCGATATCGTTGCGCCAGTCGCGGTGCAGCTCACAGGCCACGCCGAACCAGGTCATCAACTGCGCGCCTGCCTGGCTCATGCGGTCGTGGGCAGCGTCACGGGTCATGGCGTTGAAGGTGCCGGAGGCATCGGTGACCACGAATACGTCGAACTCTTCTTCCAGGGCCGACAGGGCCGGGAAGGCTACGCACACTTCAGTCACCACGCCGGCGATGATCAGTTGCTTCTTGCCGGTGGCCTTCACGGCCTTGACGAAGTCTTCGTTGTCCCAGGCGTTGATCTGCCCTGGGCGGGCAATGTACGGCGCATCCGGGAACAGGGCTTTCAGCTCTGGCACCAGCGGGCCGTTGGGGCCTTGCTCGAAGCTGGTGGTGAGGATGGTCGGCAGGTTGAAGAACTTGGCCAGGTCAGCCAGGGCCAGCACGTTGTTCTTGAATGCGTCCGGCTCGATGTCGCGGACCAGAGACAGCAGGCCAGCCTGGTGGTCGACCAGCAGGACAGCGGCGTCGTCTTTGTTCAGGCGGTTGTATTTGAAGTTGGTCATGGTCGTTGCTCCTAAGGGTTTTGATGTTCAGTAAGTGGGGTGTTTCGCGTTGATGGGAGAAGATTAAAACCATCACCTTTGGAGCGGTAGATAGCTGATTTTGGCTTTAGCGTTCTATTTAAGGAACGACAAATTGGCAGTGGATTTGCTGGGCTACCTGCTCTATTACTACCCACAGCCCTTCTCCCACCCCGAGACCACCATGCTGGCGTTCATCCAGTCGTCCCCGTTATTGCTCGGTACTGCCCTGCTCCTGCTGGATCTCGTGCTCTGGCAACTCATCCCCATCCAGCGCCGCGCCTGGCGCATCGGCACGCGCCTGGTGATATTCCTGCTGTTCAGCTCGGTGCTGGTGGCCGCTGGCATGAGCCCGCTGCAACCGCCGCCCTGGCCCGACGATGTGTCGCGCAACCTCATGGCCACGGTATTGGCGATCGGTTGGTGGCTGTTTGGCGCACGCACGGTCACGGTGGTGTTTGGCCTGCTGTTGGTGGCCCGTGGCAGCCATGGCGGGCGGTTGCTGCAGGATGTGCTGGGGGCGTTGATCTTCCTCGCCGCTGTGGTGGCTGCCGCCGGCTATGTGATGCAGCTGCCGGTCAAAGGCCTGCTGGCTACCTCCGGGGTGATGGCCATCGTCATCGGCCTGGCGCTGCAAAGCACCCTGGCCGACGTATTCAGCGGCATCGTGCTGAACACCACGCGGCCCTACCAGATTGGTGACTCCATTTCCATCGACGGCACAGAAGGCAAGGTGCTGGACATCGACTGGCGCGCCACACGCCTGCTGACCGGCACTGGCAGCCTGGCGGTGATCCCCAATTCGGTGGCGGCCAAGGCCCGGCTGCTCAACCACAGCCGCCCGGCCGATGTGCATGGGGTGTCGATCAGCGTGGTGGTGCCGGCCAAGGTGCGGCCCAAACGGGTGTTCGATGCACTGGAAAAGGCCCTGCAGGGCGTCAGTGCCATTCTTGAGACCCCAAAGCCGAAAGTGACGGTGAAGGCCTCGACACTGGAATCCGTGGAGTACGAGGCCAGCGGTTTCGTGGCCGAAGCAGGCGCCAAGGGCGACGCGCGCAACCAGCTGTTCGACCTTGCGCACCGCCACCTGGAGGCCAGCGGGGTGATGTGGAACGTGGACCTGGCCCTGCCGCCGCGCAGCCGCCAGCGCGAAGTACTGGACGAGGTGCGGGTGTTCCGCTCGCTAAGCGATGAAGAGCGTGATGCGCTGAGCCAGCGCATGACGGCGGTGGAGTACCTGGCGGATCAGGTGATCCTGGGCGTTGGCGAGCATTCCGATAACCTGTTGGTGATTGGCAGCGGGGTCATCTCGGCATCGGTGCGCGATGGCGACAAGTTGGTCGAAGCCGGGCGCATGGGGCCGGGTGAGGTGCTGGGGATCGAGGGCATCATCGATGAAGAGGATTCGCTGGCCGAGTTCCGCACGCTGACCAGTTGCGTGCTGTACCGGATCGACAAGGAACAGGTGAAGAGCTGCTTGCAGCAGCGTGGCGAGGTGCAGACGGCGCTGAGCAAGTTGCAGCGGTTCCGGCGCCAGAGCCGGGAGTCGTTGTTGCTGCAGAAGCCGGCCCTGATCAAGAAAGGCGGCTTCCTTAGCTGGTTGCACAAGTAAGCCTGACCGGCCTCTTCGCGGGCTCGCCCGCGAAGAGGCCAGAACTTACAACACAACTCTCAAGCATTGCCCCGCGTGGTACAGCGAGAACCCGGACTCATAGAAAGCGGTACGCAGCGAAGGTGCACTCACACCGGTCATCGGCGAGAACGGAATCGGCAGGCTATCCGCCTCCCCCTTCAGCAGGAACTCGGCAAACGCCCGGCCAATCACGGTGCCGGTGGTGTTACCTCGCCCGTTATAACCGGTCACCGCCACCAGCCCCGGCGCTGGCTCGAACAGGCGCATCAGGTGGTCCGGGGTGAAGTCGATGCAACCGGTCCAGTGCATTTCCCACTCGACCTTGCCCAGCTCCGGGTAGTAGTGGCTCTGGATCCGGTCTGCCCAACTGCGCACGAACCACGCCGGCTTGTTGTCGACCCGGCCCAGGCTGCCGAGCAACAGGCGGCCTTGGTCGTCACGGCGGATGCTGCTAAGCACGGTGCGGGTGTCCCACGAGCCTTGGCCGTGCGGCAGCACCTTGTCGGCTGCTGCGCCCTGCAACGGCTTGGACGCCACTTGGTAGTAGTACCCACGGAAGAACTGCTTCTGCAGGTTGCTCCAGTCGCCTTCGGTGTAGGCACCGGTGGAAATCACCACCTTGTCGGCGCGCACCGAGCCGCGGGCGGTCTTCACCCGCCAGGCATCGCCGTCACGCTCCAGGCCTTCGACCGAAGACTGCTGGAACAACTTGCCGCCCAGACGGGCCACGGCAGCCGCCAGGCCCTGGGTGTAACCCATGGGGTTGATGGTGCCGGCGCGGCGGTCGAGCAGCGCGGCGGAAATCTTGTTGGTACCGCAGTATTCCTGGCACTGGGCGCCGGTCAACAGCTCTACGTCGGCACCGCGGCGGCGCCATTGTTCGTGACGGGCCTCAAGGTCGGCGAGGCCGGTGGCGTTGTGCGCCATGTGCAGCGTGCCTTTGTGCTGGGCCTGGCAGTCGATGCCCAGGCGCTCGATCATGGCGAACACTTCAGCCGGGGCTTCGCCGAGCACTTTGTTCAGGCGGCTGCCTTGCTTCTGGCCGAGGGTGGCCTCGACGTCGTCAGGGCGGATCCAGGTGCCGGCGTTGACCAGACCCACGTTGCGCCCGGAGCCGCCGTGACCGACCTTCCAGGCCTCCAGCAGAATCACCGACTTGCCCTGTTCGAGCAGGTGGATGGCTGCAGACAGGCCGGTAATGCCGCCACCGATCACGCAGACATCGGCCTTGTGCTCACCGGCCAGGGCCTGGGCGGCAACGGTTGGTTTGCTGACGAATTCCCACAAGCATTCTTGACGCAGTTCGGACATGGCCCGGCTCCAGCAATTTGTTCTTGTTGGGGCTGCTTTGCAGCCCATTCGCGGCACAAGGCCGCTCCTACAGAAGGTCGCGATGCCTGTGTAGGAGCGGCCTTGTGCCGCGAACCGGGGGCATAGTCCCCGGCCATGCAGCATCAAACCATCAGTCGAACACGATACCCTGCGCCAGCGGCAGCTCGCGCGAGTAGTTCACGGTGTTGGTCTGACGACGCATATAGCCTTTCCAGGCATCCGAACCCGACTCACGACCACCGCCGGTTTCCTTCTCGCCACCAAACGCACCGCCGATCTCGGCGCCGCTGGTGCCGATGTTGACGTTGGCGATGCCGCAGTCGCTGCCCGAAGCACTCTGGAAGCGCTCGGCCTCACGAATGTCGGTGGTGAAGATGCACGACGACAGGCCTTGTGGCACTTCGTTGTTCAGGCGCAGGGCCTCTTCGAAGTCATCGTAGGCCAGCACGTACAGGATCGGGGCGAAGGTTTCGTGGCGCACCACGTCGCTCTGCGCCGGCATTTCGGCAATGGCAGGCGACACGTAGTAGGCGTTCGGGTACTGGTCGGCCAGCTGACGCTCCCCACCAAACACCTGACCACCTTCGTCGCGGGCCTTGGCCAGCGCGCCCTGCATGGCATCGAACGACAGCTTGTCGATCAGCGGGCCGACCAGGTTGTCCTTGCGTGGGTCGCCGATGCGCACTTTGCCGTAGGCGGCTTTGACGCGGGCAACCACTTCGTCCTTGATCGAGCGGTGCACGATCAGGCGGCGCAGGGTGGTGCAACGCTGGCCGGCGGTGCCGACAGCCGAGAACAGGATGCCGCGCACGGCCAGGTCCAGGTCGGCGCTCGGGGCCAGGATCATGGCGTTGTTGCCACCCAGCTCGAGGATGCTGCGGCCAAAGCGGGCAGCAACACGTGGCCCCACTTCGCGGCCCATGCGGGTGCTGCCGGTGGCGCTGACCAGCGGTACGCGCGGGTCGTCGACCATGGCTTCGCCAGCTTCGCGGCCACCGATGACCAGTTGCGCCAGGCCAGCCGGGGCATCGCCGAAGGCTTTCAGGGCTTTTTCGAACAGCGCCTGGCAAGCCAGGGCGGTGAGCGGGGTTTTCTCAGACGGTTTCCACACCACCGAGTTACCGGCCACCAGGGCCAGGGCGGTGTTCCAGGCCCAGACGGCGACCGGGAAGTTGAAGGCGCTTATCACGCCGACCACGCCCAGCGGGTGCCAGGTTTCACGCATGTGGTGGCCCGGGCGCTCGGAGGCGATGGTCAGGCCGTACAGCTGACGCGACAGGCCAACGGCGAAGTCGCAGATGTCGATCATTTCCTGTACTTCGCCCAGGCCTTCCTGGGTGATCTTGCCGGCTTCGATCGATACCAGCTCGCCCAGGTCGGCCTTGTGCTCACGCAGCACTTCGCCAAACAGGCGCACCAGTTCGCCACGGCGCGGGGCCGGCACAGTGCGCCAGGCTTCGAAGGCGCTTTGGGCCTGGTC
Organism: Pseudomonas sp. URIL14HWK12:I5; assembly: GCF_900176445.1. NCBI lineage: Bacteria > Pseudomonadati > Pseudomonadota > Gammaproteobacteria > Pseudomonadales > Pseudomonadaceae > Pseudomonas > Pseudomonas sp. URIL14HWK12:I5. The sequence goes on along the minus strand of NZ_FWXQ01000001.1, from coordinate 273,209 downwards.
GATGCGGGCGATGGTCTCGGCCTTGCCGAGCAGTTTCACCGAGGCGATCTGGCTGCCGTCGATCGGCGTGTGAACAGGGTAGTCGCCCTGGGTGTAAGCCTCGGCAGCAACGCCAAGGCGCTCGAGCAATCCAGCAACCATTTGTGCTTCTCCTACATCGGGTGATGGGGTGGAAAAATGATGTGGATCAGTATTAATCCGATCACATAGGTACAACAAACGACCTTTATTCCGCATATCATTCCGCCAGGTAATGATTTGAGCCGCAGAGACCGCTATGTCCAAACGCCTGGTGCCCTCCATGACCGCCCTGCAGTGCTTTGAAGCTGCAGCCCGCCATTTGAGCTTTACCCGTGCCGCCGAAGAGCTGCACCTGACCCAGAGCGCGGTCAGCAAGCAGGTGGCGCAGCTTGAAGACATGCTGCGCCACCACCTGTTTCTGCGCATTCGCAGGCGCCTGCAATTGACCCCGGCCGGCAGCCTGTACCTGGCCGAGGTCAACAAGATCCTCACCCAGGTGGACATGTCCAGCCGCTACGTACTCACCTACGGCGAGCAGACCGAGATATTGAAGGTAGCCACTCAACCGAGTTTTGGCGTGCGCTGGCTGATCCCGCACCTGAAAGGTTTTGGGAAGCGGCACAGCAATATTCACCTCGATATCCGCAACGAGATGGAGCCGTTTGCCCTGTTGCAGGGCTCGGCGGACGTGGTGTTTTTCTACGGCCAGGGCACCTGGCCGGGGGCCACCTGCGTGGAGCTGTTCCGCGAAGAGGTGGTGCCGGTGTGCGCGCCGGAGCTACTGGCCGGGCGCACACTGGGCGATGCCGCAGAGCTTGCCGACCTAGTGCTGTTGCAGAGCACGTCGCGGCCGGAGGCGTGGCATGAGTGGTTCCTGGAGCAGGACCTGCAGAGCGTCAGCGCTTACCACGGGCCACGCTTCGATACGTTCTATATGGCCTTGAGCGCGGCGCAGGCCGGGTGCGGGGTGGCGCTGGTGCCGCGTTACCTGGCGGCGAAAGAGTTGGCGGACGGGAGCCTGGTGGTGCCTTGGAACCATGCGATGCGCAGTGCCGGAGCGCATTATCTGGCGTATGCCGAGCATGCGGCGGAGGTGCCCAAGGTCAGGGCATTGGTGGAGTGGATTCACGAGCAGCTTCAGGCTTGAGGGCCTCTTCGCGGGTGAACCCGCGAAAGAGCCCTGAAGGTCGATCAAAAAAGGAATGACACACTCACTTTTTTTCGCTTGTGAGCCAAGTGCATTCCCAGCTTTCATGTAAGCGTCCGAACCCAACCAGGAAGCTAGCGATGCCCGCCCACGATTTCGTCAGCCCAGACAGCATTCGCGCGCAGTTCTCTGCCGCCATGTCGCTCATGTACAAACAGGAAGTGCCCCTGTACGGCACGCTGCTGGAGCTGGTGAGCGAAATCAACCAGCAGGTCATGGCCCAGCAGCCCAAGGTTGCCGAGGCCCTGCGCTGGACCGGGGAAATCGAGCGACTGGACCAGGAACGCCATGGCGCCATCCGCGTTGGCACCGCCGAAGAGCTGGCCACCATCGCCCGCCTGTTTGCCGTCATGGGTATGGAGCCGGTCGGCTACTACGACCTGAGCTCTGCTGGCGTGCCGGTGCACTCCACCGCCTTCCGTGCCGTGCATGAACAGTCGTTGCATGTCAGCCCGTTCCGTGTGTTCACCTCGCTGCTGCGCCTGGAGCTGATCGACAACCCGCAACTGCGCGAGCTGGCACAGGGCATCCTGGCCAAGCGCCAGATCTTCACCAGCCGCGCCCTCGAACTGATCGCCCAAAGCGAGCGCGATGGCGGGCTGAACGCCACAGATGCCGGGACGTTCGTGCAGGAAGCGTTGCACACCTTCCGCTGGCACCATGACGCCACCGTCACCGCCGAGCAGTACCAGCAGTTGCACGACCAGCACCGCCTGATCGCCGATGTGGTGGCCTTCAAGGGCCCGCACATCAACCACCTGACCCCACGTACCCTGGACATCGATGCGATCCAGGTCGGCATGCCGGCCAAAGGCATCCCGCCGAAGGCCGTGGTCGAAGGCCCGCCTACCCGTCGCCACCCGATCCTGCTGCGACAGACCAGCTTCAAGGCCTTGCAGGAAAAGGTCGCGTTCAGCGACCAGCAGGGCAGCGAAGGCAGCCACACCGCCCGTTTCGGCGAGATCGAACAACGCGGTGCGGCGCTGACGCCGAAGGGTCGCCAGCTGTACGACAAGCTGCTCGATGCCACCCGCGCTGCCCTGGGTGGCGCACCGGTCGAGGCCAACGCCGAGCGCTACATGTCGCTGCTGAAAGAAACCTTTGCAGCATTCCCGGACGACCTGGCGCAGATGCGTGAACAGGGCCTGGCATACTTCCGCTACTTCGCCACCGAGAAAGGCCTGGCTGCGCGTGACCAGGAAGGCCGCCCGACCACCCTGCAAGGGCTGATCGACGCAGGCCATGTGCACTTCGAGGCGCTGGTGTACGAGGACTTCCTGCCGGTGAGCGCGGCGGGCATCTTCCAGTCCAACCTGGGCGACGATGCGCAGGCCGAATATGGCAGCAATGCCAACCGCGATGCGTTCGAGGCAGCGTTGGGGTTGCAGGTGCAAGATGAGCTGGCGCTGTATGCGCAAAGTGAACGCCGGTCGCTGCAAGCCTGTGCGCAGGCGTTGAACCTGGGCTCGATGTAATGCATTGCGGCCCTTTCGCGGGTTTACCCGCGAAAGGGCCGGTACAGGCGATCAAAGAGGCGGCAGGATTTCCACATTCGGCAAGTCCATCGCCGCCACCTCGTCTTCCAGAAAAGCACTCAGCCGCCGCAACCGCTCCCCCCCTGGCCGGGTACGCGGCCACACCAGGTAATAATCCATTCCACTGGGCACCGCCGTCGGCCATGGCAGGCTCAAGCGCCCCTGCGCCACATCCTCGGCCACCATCAGCAAATCGCCCATGGAAATCCCATAGCCGCGCGCCGCCGCAATCATGCCCAGCTCCAGGGTATCGAACACCTGCCCGCCCTTGAGCGAAACCTTGTCGCTCAACCCCATGCGTTCCAGCCACTCCCGCCAGTCGCGCTTGTCCACCGTGGGGTGCAGCAGCTCGATAGAGGCCAGCCGGTGCTCGTCCCACGGCACTTTTTCCAGCAGGTCTGGCGCCCCTACGGGTATCAGCAACTCCGGGAACAGCTTGCGCACTTCCCAGTCCGGCGGGAACACCCCGTCGCTGAGCAACACCGCGCAATCGAACGGTTCCTGGTTGAAGTCCACATGGTCAACGTCCATCCAGGCACTGGTCAGCTGTACTTCATTGCCTGGCTGCAGGTGACGGAAACGGCTCAAGCAAGCCAGCAACCAGCGCATGGTCAGGGTCGAGGGGGCCTTCATGCGCAGGATGTCGTCTTCACCGCGCAAGGTATCGCAGGCCCGCTCCAGCGCCGCGAAGCCTTCGCGAACGCCTGGCAGCAATACCCGTGCGGCCTCGGTCAGTTGCAGGTTGCGGCCACTGCGCACGAACAGGCGGCAGGCGAAGTGATCCTCCAGCGTGCGGATATGCCGGCTGACCGCACTCTGAGTGATCGACAGTTCCTCACCGGCACGGGTGAAGGAACTTAGCCGCGCGGCGGCTTCGAATGCGCGAAGGGCATACAACGGTGGAAGCTGACGGGACATGAGGCACCTGCCATACGGGGCTGTGGAGCGGATCACCAAGAAGCATATATACATGAGTCAGACTCATGCCAATGATCGCTTTTATCCTTTTGTGCAAAGTTGACCAAAGCCTCAGAATCGCCCTTCGTTCATCACCTCAGGAAGAAGGACAGCCCTCATGCACGTCGCGCCCACCACAGAACTCAAGGCTTTGCTGCGCCTGGCCGGGCCGCTGATTGCCTCGCAGTTGGCGCACATGCTGATGGTGCTGACCGACACCCTGATGATGGCCCGCATCAGCCCGCAGGCCCTGGCCGGTGGCGGTCTAGGTGCAGCCAGCTACTCGTTCGTGTCGATCTTCTGCCTGGGTGTGATCGCCGCAGTCGGCACCCTGGTGGCGATTCGCAAGGGTGCCAACGATATCGAAGGCGCGACCCGACTGGCGCAGAGCGGCCTGTGGCTGGCCTGGGGCCTGGCACTGTTCGCCGCGCTGGTGCTGTGGAACCTGGAGCCGGTGCTGCTACTGTTCGGGCAAAAGCCCGAGAACGTAGCCTCGGCGGCCGAATTCCTCACGCTGCTGCCACTGGCACTGCCCGGCTACCTGACGTTCATGGCGTTGCGCGGTTTCACCAGTGCGCTGGGGCGCTCGACCCCGGTGATGGTCATCAGCCTGGCCGGCACGGTGCTCAACTACCTGTTCAACGTGGCGCTGATCGAGGGCATGTTCGGCCTGCCCAAGCTGGGCCTGATGGGCATCGGCCTGGTCACCGCGGTGGTGTCGATGGGCATGGCTATCGCGCTGGCGCTGTATATCCGCTGGCACTCGGCCTATGCCGCCTACCCGCTGCGCCAGGGCCTGTCGCGCCCGTCGCTGCCAGCACTGCGCGAGCTGTGGCGTCTGGGGCTGCCAATTGGCGGTACCTACATGGTGGAAGTGGGCCTGTTCGCCTTCGCCGCGCTGTGCATGGGCGTGCTGGGCAGTACCGAGTTGGCCGCGCACCAGATCGCCCTGCAGATCGTGTCCACGGCATTCATGGTGCCGACAGGGCTGTCGTATGCGGTGACCATGCGGGTGGGCTTGTATTACGGCGCTGGCAACCTGCTGGCGGCGCGCAGCGCCGGGCGCGTGGGCATTGGCTTCGGGGCGATGATCATGTTTGCCTTCGCCGCGCTGTTCCTGCTGCTGCCCGAGGCGCTGGTGGGGCTGTTTATCGACCGTAACGACCCGGCCTTTGCCGCGATCTTCCAGGTGGCCGTGCAGTTGCTGATGGTGGCGGCGTGGTTCGAGCTGTTCGATGGCATGCAGACGATTGCCATGGGCTCGATCCGCGGGCTGAAGGATGCCAAGACCACCTTCCTGATCGGGCTGGTGTGCTACTGGCTGGTGGGTGCGCCGAGTGCGTGGCTGTTCGCGTTCAACCTGGGCGCCGGCGCGGTCGGGATCTGGTGGGGCTTGGCGCTGGGGCTGGCGTGTGCGGCGGTGGCGCTGACGTTTGGCTTTGAGTGGCGGATGAAGCGGCTGCTGGGGAAGGCCGGTTCACCTGACAGGTCTGTGGTGTCTGTTTGATTGTTGGGGCCGCGAAAGGAGGGCGAAGCCCTCCCCTGCTATCTCAAACGCTAACCAGCTTCGGCCTGCTGCAATCCAGCAAAAATTCGATCAATTCCCCCACCGGCAGCGGCTTGCTGACCAGGTAGCCCTGCACCTGATCGCACCCAAACCCTCGCAACAAGGCCAGTTGCGCTTCACTCTCCACCCCCTCGGCCACCACCTCCAGGTTGAGGTTATGCGCCAGGTTGATCATGGCATGCACCAGCTTGCGGTTTTCCTCGCGCATTTCCATTTCGGCCACAAAGCTGCGGTCTACCTTGAGCAAGGTGATCGGCAGGCTGTTGAGGTGCACGAACGAAGAGAACCCGGTGCCAAAATCGTCGAGCGAGAAGCGCACACCCAGGCGGCCAAGGGCATCCATGGTCTGGCGTACCAGTTCGTTGCGGCGCATCACTGCCGTTTCGGTCAGCTCGAACTCCAGCCAACGGGCATCCACACCATGCTCGATGATCAGGCGGCTCAGGGTGGCCAGCAGCTGGCTGTCCTGGAACTGGCGGAAGCTGAGATTAACCGCCATGTGCAGCGGTTCCAGGCCGCGCTCGCACAGCGCCTGCATGTCGCGCAGCGCCCGGGAAATCACCCAGTAACCCAGCGGCACGATCAGGCCACTTTGCTCGGCCAACGGCACGAACTCGCTGGGCGGCAGCAGCCCGCGCTCGGCATGGCGCCAGCGCACCAGCGCCTCCAGGCCAACGATGCGCCCGTCCGCCAGGTCAAGCCGTGGCTGATAGTGCAGCTCCAGCTCATCACGGCGCAGGGCGCGGCGTAGCTCGCTTTCCAAATCGGCCAGGCTACGGGCGTTGCGGTTGATGCGCTCGTTGAACACATGGAAGGTGCAGCCTTGGCTACCCTTGGCCTGGCGCATGGCGATGTGGGCGTGCCACATCAAAGGGTCGGCCCCCGCTTGGGCGCGGGCATGGGCCAGGCCCAGGCTGCAGCCCAGCAGCAGGCTTTCGCCGTCGATGAAGTAGGGTTCGGCCAAGGCTTCGACGATACGCTCGGCAATCCATTCGGCGCGGTTGGCGTCGCGGCGGGTGTCGATCAGCAGGGCAAACTCGTCGCTGCCCAGGCGGGCCAGCTGGTCACCCGCCTCCAGCTGGTTTTGCAGCCGCGCCACCACCTGCAAAATCAGCCGGTCGCCGCTCTGGTGGCCGAGGGCATCGTTGACGTGGCGGAAGTTGTCCAGGTCCAGGTGGCCCAAGGCAACGCCACGGCCTTCGTTTTCGGCCAGGCGCGCAGTCAGCAAGGCCTGGAAACCTTGGCGGTTGGCGATGCCGGTCAGGGGGTCCTGCTCAGCCAGGCGCTGCAAGGTGGCCACCAGCACTCCACGTTCACGCACATGACGCAGCGAGCGGCGCAAGGTATCGGCATTGAGCTGGCCGCGTACCAGCCAGTCGCTGACGGCCGTGGGCGCCACCTCGGGCTCGTGGTCGAGCAGCAGGATGGTCGGCAGGTCGCAGCGCCCGGGCACGGGCTGCAGGGCCGGGGTTGCCAGCACCACAGCCTGGCGATCATTGCTGAACAGGCTGTCGACGGATTCCCAGTTCGGGGCGGTAAGCAGCACGGCGCTGCCGCTCAGGGCAGGCATGCAAGCGTGCAACAAGGCGGCCCATTCCGGCTCATCAGCCAACAGCAGCAAACGCAAAGGTTCGACAGGCGTGGACAAGCGGACTCCTTAGGGCTTCACGGTGCAACGATAACTGGCGGGTATGCTACTGCATTTAATGAAAATGATTTTCACTTTTATACATGTTTCTACGGGTGTAGCATCCCGACGTATTTTGTCGTGCATCCTGCTCGAAACGAGCCGAACCGGCAAATATGATTTTTTCAGGTGCTAGGATTAGTCCCACTAATAGTAGGCCGGATAAAAGTCTGACTCAGACGTCAGACGGTCGCGCCATAACGGCCCCATGCCTGTTAGAATGCGCGGCTATTTTCTGGCGACCCCCGGTTTCTAGCATGTCCCGACTCAATCCCCGGCAGCAGGAAGCCCGTGACTACGTCGGCGGCCCTCTTTTGGTGCTCGCCGGTGCAGGTTCGGGCAAGACCAGCGTGATCACGCGCAAGATTGCCCACCTGATCCAGAACTGCGGCATCCGTGCCCAGTACATCGTGGCGATGACCTTTACCAACAAGGCCGCGCGCGAGATGAAGGAACGTGTCGGCACCTTGCTGCGCCCGGGGGAAGGCCGTGGCCTTACGGTGTGTACCTTCCACAACCTGGGCCTGAACATCATCCGCAAGGAGCACGAGCGCCTGGGCTACAAGCCGGGCTTCTCGATCTTCGACGAGTCCGACATCAAGGCGTTGCTGTCGGACATCATGCAGAAGGAATACTCCGGCGACGACGGCATCGACGAGATCAAGAACATGATCGGTGCCTGGAAGAACGACCTGATCCTGCCGCCCGAAGCCCTGGAAAAGGCGCGCAACCCGCGCGAGCAGACCGCCGCCATCGTCTACACCCACTACCAGCGCACACTCAAGGCGTTCAACGCGGTGGACTTCGACGACCTGATCCTGCAGCCGGTCAAGCTGTTCCAGGAGCATCCCGAGGTGCTGGAACGCTGGCAGAACCGCGTGCGCTACCTGCTGGTGGACGAATACCAGGACACCAACGCCAGCCAGTACCTGCTGGTGAAGATGCTGATCGGCATGCGCAACCAGTTCACCGTGGTAGGCGACGACGACCAGTCGATCTATGCCTGGCGCGGTGCCCGTCCCGAGAACCTGATGCTGCTCAAGGAGGACTACCCCTCCCTGAAGATCGTCATGCTGGAGCAGAACTACCGCTCCACCAGCCGCATCCTGCGCTGTGCCAACGTGCTGATCGCCAACAACCCGCACGCGTTCGAGAAGCAACTGTGGAGCGAGATGGGCGTGGGCGACGAGATCCGCGTGATCCGCTGCAAGAACGAGGAAGCCGAGGCCGAGCGCGTGGCCATGGAAATCCTCACCTTGCACCTGCGCACCAACCGCCCGTACAGCGACTTCGCCATCCTTTACCGTGGCAACTACCAGGCCAAGCTGATCGAGCTGAAGCTGCAGCACCACCAGGTGCCATATCGCCTGTCGGGCGGCAACAGCTTCTTCGGTCGCCAGGAGGTCAAGGACCTGATGGCGTACCTGCGCCTGCTGGTGAACCCGGACGATGACAACGCCTACCTGCGCGTCATCAACGTACCGCGCCGGGAAATCGGCTCCACCACCCTGGAAAAGCTCGGCAACTATTCCACCGAGCGCGGCATTTCGATGTACGCCGCCAGCGAGGAGCTGGGCCTGGGCGAGCACCTGGATGCCCGCTACACCGAGCGTTTGCAGCGTTTCAAGCACTGGCTGGACGGGGTACGCCAAAAGGTTGCCCTGGAAGACCCGATTGCCGCGCTGCACGAGATGATCCGCGACATCGACTACGAGAACTGGATTCGCCAGCAGACCGCCAGTGACAAAGCTGCCGATTTCCGCATCAGCAACGTCTGGTTCCTGGTCGAAGCGCTGAAGAACACCCTCGAGAAGGATGAAGAGGGTGACATGACCATCGAGGACGCCATCGGCAAGCTGGTGCTGCGCGACATGCTCGAGCGCCAGCAGGAAGAGGAAGAGAACGCCGAAGGTGTGCAGATGATGACCCTGCACGCCTCCAAGGGCCTGGAGTTCCCCTACGTGTTCATCATGGGCATGGAAGAGGAAATCCTCCCGCACCGCTCCAGCATCGAGGCCGACACCATCGAAGAGGAACGCCGCCTGGCCTACGTGGGCATCACCCGCGCACGCCAGACGCTGGCCTTCACCTTCGCTGCCAAGCGCAAGCAGTACGGTGAAATCATCGACTGCACGCCCAGCCGGTTCCTCGACGAACTGCCACCGGACGACCTGGCCTGGGAGGGCCTGGACGATGCACCGGTCGAGGTGAAGGCCGCACGCGGCAATAACGCCCTGGCCGATATCCGGGCAATGCTCAAACGCTGATCAACCATTACTCTTAAACTTTGCCGCTATTTGCGGCCACCTTTGCTACATCGAGGAAAACAAAGTGGAAGCACTGCATCAGAAGATTCGCGAAGAAGGCATCGTGCTTTCCGACCAGGTTCTTAAAGTCGACGCGTTTCTCAACCACCAGATCGATCCGGCGCTGATGCAGCTGATCGGTGACGAGTTTGCCCGCCTGTTCGCTGACGCGGGCGTGACCAAGATCGTCACCATCGAAGCCTCGGGCATTGCCCCGGCGGTGATGACGGGCCTGAAGCTGGGCGTGCCGGTGATTTTCGCCCGCAAGCACCAGTCGCTGACCCTGACCGAGAACCTGCTGACCGCCTCGGTGTATTCCTTCACCAAGCAGACCGAAAACACCGTGGCCATCTCGCCGCGCCACCTCAACAGCAGCGACCGCGTGCTGGTGATCGACGACTTCCTGGCCAACGGCAAGGCGTCGCAGGCGCTGATCTCGATCATCAAGCAAGCCGGCGCCACCGTGGCGGGCCTGGGTATCGTCATCGAAAAGTCGTTCCAGGGCGGCCGTGCCGAGCTGGACAGCCAGGGCTACCGCGTTGAATCGCTGGCCCGGGTGAAGTCGCTGGAAGGTGGTGTGGTCAGCTTCATCGAGTAAGCACCATTGGGGCCGCTTTGCGGCCCTTTCGCGGCACAAGGCCGCTCCTACAGGCGATCGCATTCTCACTGTAGGAGCGGCCTTGTGCCGCGAAAGGGCTGCAAAGCAGCCCCGGCAATCTTCAGGTCGCCGCCAGTCCCGCCAGCAGCAGCCGATGATAAAGCTCCTCCTTTAGCCCATGCGGCTGATCCAATTGCATCCTCGTCAGGTGCCCCTCATACCCCTCCGGCCCCGGCGCATCCAGCGCTGCCTTGCCCAACTCCAGCACCTCGCTCAGCTTGAACTTGCTTTTCAACCAGGTCAGCGCCCGCAACAGGTCACGCTCTTCGGCCGTAAAATCCGTCCCCATCGGGTACTCCGGGAACAACCGCGCATGCCGCGCCCGGATTGCCTCCAGACGCTGTGGCGTATTGTCAGTAAAACGCGCATCCAGCTGAAAATCCCTGGGCAGCTTGCCGGCCTCTTTCGCCTGCTCGGTCAGCCCCTGCTGGAACCGCGAATCGCACACTGCCAGTAACCGCGCAATCACCTCGCTGTCGGTCTGCCCGCGAAGGTCGGCAATGCCGTACTCGGTCACCACGATATCGCGCAGGTGCCGGGGGATGGTGCAGTGGCCATAGGTCCAGAACAGGTTAGAGGTCACCTCCCCGCCCGACTCACGCCAGCTGCGCAGCAGCAAAATCGAGCGCCCACCCTCCAGTGCATGAGCCTGGGCGACGAAGTTGTACTGCCCACCCACGCCGCTGAGCACACGGCCATCTTCCAGCTGATCGGCCACCCCGGCACCGAGCAGCGTCATGCCGAACGCCGTGTTGATGAAGCGCGCATCGCGCCGCTGGTGCCGCTTGAGTTCTTCCTGCCCGTACAGCTCGTTGATGAAGCTGATACGGGTCATGGCAAACCGTGCGCGCTGCTCAAGCGGCATCTCCCTCAGCCGCTGGTAGAACGCTTGAGGCCCGAGGAAAAAGCCACCATGCAACAACGGCCCCTGCTCATCGGCCGAGCGCCGTAGCAAGCCCGCTTCGGCCAGCACCAACAGGCCGTTAACGAACATTTCGCTGCAGCCGTACAGGCCTTCGGCAAAAGTCTCCAGCCCCCCTTCCCGCTCAATCAGCGCCTGCCACGGGCCGATATCCAGCTCGTCGAGCAGGGCCCGGTAGCCCGCGTTGTCGCCCTGGCGCGCCAGCAACGCTGCAGCGACTGCATCCCCCATGGCACCGATGCCGATCTGCAAGGTGCCGCCGTCACGCACCAGCGTGCTGGCGTGCAAACCAATGCAGTGATCCTGGGTGTTGACCGGCATGTTCGGCGTGGAGAACAACCGGCGCTGCTCGGCTTCATCGATCAGCAGGTCGAACGCATCGATGGGCAATTCCGCATCGCCGGGCATGTACGGCAGTTCGGTATGTACCTGGCCAAGCATCAGGATGGTTTCGCCGGCCGCACGGCGCTTGGCGATCATTGGCAGCAGGTCGAGGGTGATGTCGGGGTTACAGGCCAGGCTGAGGTGGACGGGCTTCTCGGGAGTGGCAGCGACCAGTTGCGCGATCAGGTTCAGGCCCTTGGCATTGATGTCACGGGCGGCGTGGCTGTAGTTGCTGCTGATGTAGTCCTGCTGGGCCGATTCGCTGTGCAGCAGGCTGCCGGGCTGCATGAAAAACTGCTCTACGCGGATGTTTGGCGGCAGGCTGTCGTTGCGCAGGTCGGCGAGGTAGGTGAGCTCTTCGTAGTCGGCGAAGACGCGCTCGACGAAGGGTTCGAGAAAGCGTCGTTGCAGGCCGTCGCCCAGTGGTGGTCGGCCGAGGGTCAGCGCGGTGTAGATGGTCAACTGCCGCTCTGGCAGATCGCGCACCCGGGCATAGAGGGCGTTTACGAAAGCGTTAGGCTTTCCCAGACCCAAGGGCAGGCCCATGTGGATATGGGCTGGCAGCCGGGACAGGACCTGCTCGACAGCCTGGTCGATGGCGCAGAGGTGCATCGGGGCCTCCTGAGACATGGGTTCAGGGGTTGGACACAGGCCTACGGCAATTGGTTGCCTGCACTGGAGCCCATAAACAAAACCCGCCATCAAAGGCGGGCTTCGTGCAATTCAGCTGTAGATCACAGCCCGGACATTTTCTTGATCGCGCCTTTCAGGTCGTCATCCGAGCAGTCCGCGCAGGTGCCTTTCGGCGGCATGGCGTTGATGCCGGTAATGGCCTTGGCCAGGATGCCATCCAGCCCGCCCTGGTGGTCGGCGCGTTCTTTCCACGCGGCGGTGTCGCCAATTTTCGGCGCGCCGAGCAGGCCGGTGCCATGGCAGGCATTGCAGTGCTTGGCGATGATGTCATCCGGCGTTTTGGCGCCCCCGCCCCCCGCCGCTGCAGCCACTTCCATGCCTTTGCATTCCTGGCCCTGGACACACACCTGGCCGACCGGCTCCAGGCGCTTGGCAATGTCGTCGTTGGTCGCAGCGGTTGCGCTCATTGCCCAGAGGGCGAATACGGCTGCTGGTACGGCCAGCATCTTCTTGATTTGGTTCACGCGAACACCCTCATGGTGGCTAATCACGCTCGCGGCCACGAAACGGCGAGCGTTGAAAAGTATAGCGGGAACCCAGAGGCCGTGAAACGACCCTACACGGGAAAGGGGTATTGCCGAATCAATGCACTGCGCTGGATCAAAAGTTTGAAGGCGTCGCTGCGCTGATCAACCGCGCGGGCTGGTCGAAGGGGTTGCGAAAACGGTGCGGGCGGGTGCTTTCGAAGTAATAGCTGTCGCCTTCTTCGAGGATGAAGATCTCGTTGCCGACCACCAGTTCCAGGCGGCCTTCCAACAAGATGCCGGTTTCCTCGCCGTCATGGGTGAGCATCTCGGCACCGGTGTCGGCACCCGGCGGGTACACCTCGGTGAGAAAGGCGATGGCGCGGTTGGGGTGCGACTTGCCGACCAGCTTCATGGTCACCGCACCGTCCGAGATGTCGATCAGCTCGTGGGCCTTGTAAACGATCTGCGTGGGGCTTTGAGGTTCCAGCTCGACCGAAAAGAACTCGACCATGGACATGGGGATGCCGCTCAGCACCTTGCGCAGCGAGCTGATCGAGGGGCTCACACTGTTCTTCTCGATCATCGAGATGGTGCTGTTGGTCACGCCGGCACGCTTGGCGAGTTCACGCTGGGACAGGCCCTTGAGCTTGCGGATGGCTTGCAGTCGTTCGCCGACGTCCAAAGCTGGAGCCTCCTGAAACGGTGGAATGGGGGGTGGATGTGAACGATATCATGGCAATGCCGTTCAGTATTTACAACACACCGCCCCTCAACCTGTCCGCTTCAGCGTGTCATTCGCCGATGTAGTCCCGCGGTACGCGCTTCAGGTTGCAGAAGATCTGGTAAGGAATGGTGCCCGCGTGTGCGGCCACTTCACTGGCCAGCACCTGCTTGCCCCACAGCTCGACCGGGCTGCCGACAGTGGCTTGTGGCACGTCGGTCAGGTCGACGCTGAGCATGTCCATCGATACACGGCCAATCAGCTGGGTGCGCTGGCCGGCAACCAATACCGGGGTGCCGTTGGGGGCCTGGCGCGGGTAGCCGTCGGCATAGCCCATGGCAACCACGCCAACGCGGGTTGGCCGGGGGCTGACGAACTTGGCGCCATAGCCCACCGGCTCGCCGGCAGGCAGCTCGCGCACGCTGATGACCCGCGATTGCAAGGTCATGACCGGTTGCAGGCGTTGGGCCTGGGCCTGGGCCACTTCGAACGGGGTGGCGCCATACAGCATCAGGCCTGGGCGTACCCAATCGCTGGGGGCTTGTGGCCAGCCCAGCACGCCGGGGGAGTTGCGCAGGCTGCATTCGGCGGCCAGGCCCTGGCGGGCAGCCTCGAACACGGCAATCTGCTGGGCAGTGGCGTCGGCATCCAGCTCGTCGGCGCGAGCGAAGTGGCTCATCAGCACGATGCGAGAAACCTTGCCACTGGCCAGCAGGCGCCGGTAAGCCTCGTGGTAATCCTTGGGGTGCAGACCGACACGATGCATGCCACTGTCGAGCTTCAACCAGACAGTGAGCGGCTTGTGGACCTGGGTCTGCTCGATGGCTTCGAGCTGCCACAACGAATGCACCACACACCACAGGTCGTGCTCGGCGATCAGCGCCAGCTCGCTGACTTCGAAAAAGCCTTCCAGCAGCAGCACCGGGGCCTTGATACCGGCGGCGCGCAGTTCCAGCGCCTCTTCAATGCAGGCCACGGCAAAACCGTCGGCTTCGGCCTCCAGGGCCAGGGCGCAACGCACGGCGCCATGGCCATAGGCGTCGGCCTTGATCACGGCGAGGGCTTTGGCACCGGTCAGTTCACGGGCCAGACGGTAGTTGTGGCGCAGGGCCTGGAGGTCGATCAGGGCGCGGGCGGGACGCATGGCGGCTGCCTTATGGTGGTTCGGGTTGAAATCGGTGTTGGATTCTTCGCGGGCTCGCCCGCTCCCACAAGTACTGCACAGCTTTCAAAAGCTGTGAAATACCTGTGGGAGCGGGCGAGCCCGCGAAAGGGCCGGTACAGGCAATTACTGCTGGTGAGCCGGCGCAGTCTGCCCGTGCTTGGCCACTTCCGGGCTGTTGCCATAACGGGAAATGTCCAGGCCTTCGGCACTGATCTGCGGCTTCTTGCGCGCAATCAGGTCGGCCAGCAGACGACCGGAGCCGCACGCCATGGTCCAGCCCAAAGTACCGTGACCGGTGTTCAGGAACAGGTTGCGGAACGCGGTCGCACCCACAATCGGCGTACCGTCCGGGGTCGCCGGGCGCAGGCCGGTCCAGAAGCTGGCCTGGCTCAGATCACCGCCGCGAGGATAAAGGTCGTTGACGATCATCTCCAGCGTTTCGCGCCGACGCGGGTTCAGCGACAGGTCAAAACCGGCGATTTCAGCCATGCCACCAACGCGGATGCGGTTGTCGAAACGGGTGATCGCAACCTTGTAGGTTTCATCAAGAATGGTCGACGTCGGGGCCATGTCGCCGTTGGTGATCGGCACGGTCAGCGAGTAGCCTTTAAGCGGATAAACCGGGGCCTTGATGCCCAGCGGCTTGAGCATCTGCGGCGAATAGCTGCCCAGCGCCAGCACGTAGCGGTCGGCAGTTTCCAGCTTGCCGTCGATCCACACGCCATTGATGCGGTCGCCAGCGAAGTCCAGGCGCTGGATGTCCTGGCCGAAGCGGAACTCCACGCCCAGCTTCAGCGCCATGTCGGCAAGCTTGGTGGTGAACAGCTGGCAGTCGCCAGTTTGGTCGTTAGGCAAGCGCAGGGCGCCGGCCAGGATGTCTTTCACACCCGCCAGGGCAGGTTCCACGCGGGCAATGCCGTCGCGGTCGAGCAATTCGTAAGGCACGCCGGACTGTTCGAGCACGGCAATGTCCTTGGCCGCAGCATCTACCTGAGCCTGGGTACGGAACAGCTGGGTAGTGCCCAGGCTGCGGTTTTCGTAATTGATGCCGGTTTCAGCGCGCAGCTCGTCGAGGCAGTCACGGCTGTACTCGGACAGACGCACCATGCGCTCTTTGTTCACCGCGTAACGGCTGGCGGTGCAGTTGCGCAGCATCTGTGCCATCCACAGGTACTGGTCGACGTCGCCGGTGAGCTTGATGGCCAGGGGGGCGTGGCGCTCCAGCAGCCACTTGATGGCCTTCAGCGGCACGCCAGGTGCGGCCCAGGGCGAGGCATAGCCGGGCGAGATCTGACCGGCGTTGGCAAAACTGGTTTCCATGGCCACCGCCGGCTGGCGGTCGACCACCGTCACTTCGAAACCTTGCCGGGCCAGGTAGTAGGCACTGGCGGTTCCGATTACGCCGCTACCAAGTACCAGAACTCGCATCGTTATATCCCTCACACGCGGCACGCCGCAGACTTTTATTGAAATGGCATGAATGGACGCAGTATAGGAATTTGAGACCAGTGCAATTCACTATATAAAAGCCTATTATTGGCGAGAATTCTCGGCAAAATCGCCTTTCACGGAGGGGCATCCCCTATGAGAACCCAGCACCAGAGCAAGCGTGAACTGGACAAGATCGACCGTAACATCCTGCGCATCCTGCAGAATGACGGGCGTATTTCCTTCACCGAACTGGGCGAGAAAGTTGGGCTGTCCACCACCCCTTGCACCGAGCGGGTTCGCCGCCTGGAGCGCGAGGGCATCATCATGGGCTACAACGCCCGCCTGAACCCGCAGCACCTCAAGGGCAGCCTGCTGGTGTTCGTGGAAATCAGCCTGGACTACAAGTCGGGCGACACCTTCGAGGAGTTCCGCCGCGCGGTGTTGAAGCTGCCCCATGTGTTGGAGTGCCACCTGGTGTCGGGCGACTTCGACTACCTGGTGAAAGCGCGTATTTCGGAGATGGCGTCGTACCGCAAGCTGCTTGGCGACATCCTGCTGAAGCTGCCGCACGTGCGTGAGTCGAAGAGCTACATCGTGATGGAGGAGGTAAAGGAGAGCCTCTGCCTGCCAATTCCGGACTGAAGTCAGACCAACACCTGGCGGGTGGTGGCAATGAACTGATGGACCAGCTGCTCGGCGGCAGGGTCGATCATCGGTTCAGGGCCACGACCACGCGGGCAGGGCATGCGCGGCGTGGTGCCGAACAGGCGGCAGATCATGGGCCGCTCTTCATACACCGTGCAGCCGTTGGGGCCGAGGTGCACACAGTCCAGGCGCTCCAGAGCGGCGTCCTGTTCGGCCTGGGACTTGCGCGGGAGGCGGGCCATTTCTTCTGCCGAGGTGGTGACCGGGCCGCAGCAGTCGTGGCAGCCGGGTTCGCACTCGAAGGAGGGGATGAGTTCGCGCAGGAAGTGGATTTTGTGGCGGTTGCAGGACATGGCGAAGATGGCTGTTTTATCCGGATAACGCTTGTGCTCGGTAAAGGTAGCGGACCTAGTAGTTCTGACAGTTGTGGGTAAGCCTACTTGCTACACACACTGACGAGACAGCGACCCAGTCCAGCTAATCGAGCCTAGCGAATGAAGAACCATATTCTACTCTTCTACAGCCGAAAGAAGCTTGTTGTGCTGAAAGGCACCCAGGATACGCTTCGCATCGTTCAGGCACTGGACCTCCCTCTCGCCGAAAGGAAAAACGCGGGTGTTGCCTTGGTCGCTCTAGATCAAAGACGAACGCCCGTAATGATCGGATCGAGTAAAACTCACCACTCTTTTGCATTTACTCCTTTTGGCCATATGCCCACTGCAATCTCAGTGAGCATTGGATTCGTCGGGGAGCGGTTGGATCTTGCCAGTGGTTGCTATCTACTCGGGGCGGGTCATCGCAGCTACAGTCCTGAATTGATGCGCTTCCATAGCCCCGACTCACAAAGCCCGTTCCTCAGAGGCGGGATCAATACTCATGCTTACTGCTCGAACGATCCGGTCAACTACTCGGACCCGTCGGGGCGAGTCAGGTTGCGTGACCTCCGCAAAGCTCCGCAAAGCCTTATTCATTCAATCTTCCAAGACAACCGTAATCAGCCTCCGGCACAGCCTACGCTGCCTCACTATTCACCAGCCGCGCCCGGAGCAGTAGTCACAGGTAAAAGCCCGGCCCCACCAACGTACTTTGGTTGGGGCGAGCCACCGCCGCCGTACGATCCAAATGCGCCGCTGAAATCCAACGGCAATCAGACAAGGCCGTATCACGTAACCCCAATGAATGGGGAGCAAGTTCTGGAAATGCACAATGGCAATATAAGGGTGGTCAACTCACTTATTGAGCTTACCCGGGCAAACGCTCAAGCCGGGAACAGAGCACTCCCGGCGGCTGTGTCTTTAAAGGCAACCAACACTCTGTTACGGATGAGTAAAAACAAGCTGCCCACACAAACCGACAACGGGATTCTTGCTGCGGTAGCTACAGCTCACCAGCTTTACGACATCCGTGGCGCCGGTACCATGGATGCGCCCGACCCAGCGCAATCTCTACCGTTGACGGTTGGGATAACAAGACAGACCTGAATAGCCGCTTGGTTGCCCCCTCTTGGTCCCGAGCTTATCCTCCATGCTTTGTCGATAACCTCGGGACCTGCACAATGATTCACAGCGCGCAGCACGCCGCCTCCTACTACGCCGCCAGCAGCGCGCCACACCCTGACTACGCCTTCCTGCAAGGCGCACACAGCGCCGATGTGTGCATCGTCGGCGGGGGCTACTCGGGCCTGAACACTGCCATCGAACTGGCCGAACGCGGCTTCTCGGTCATCCTGCTGGAAGCACGCAAACTGGGCTGGGGCGCCAGTGGGCGCAATGGCGGGCAGTTGATCCGTGGCGTTGGTCATGGCCTTGAACAGTTCCTGCCGGTAATTGGCGAGGACGGCGTGCGCAGCATGAAGCTGATGGGCCTGGAGGCCGTGCAGATCGTGCGCGAGCGGGTGGAAAAGCATGCCATCGCCTGTGACCTGACCTGGGGTTACTGCGACCTGGCCAACAAACCCGCCGAATTGCTGGGCTTTGCCGAGGACGCCGAAGAACTGCGCAGCCTGGGCTACGCGCATGAACTGCGTCTGGTCGGCAAAGATGATATCCACAGTGTGGTCGGCGCCGACTGCTATGTGGGTGGGTTGGTCGACATGGGCTCGGGGCACCTGCACCCGCTCAACCTGGCCCTGGGCGAAGCCGCCGTGGCAGCCCGCCTAGGCGTGAAGCTGTTCGAGCAGTCCGAGGTCACCCGTATCGACTATGGTCCCGAGGTTCAGGTGCATACTGCCCAAGGCCGGGTGCGCGCCAAGACCCTGGTACTGTGCTGCAACGCCTATCACAACAACCTCAACCGCGAACTGGGCGGCAAGGTGCTGCCAGCCGGCAGCTACATCATCGCCACCGAGCCGCTGGGTGAGGAACGCGCGCGCAGGTTGCTGCCGCAAAACATGGCGGTGTGCGACCAGCGTGTGGCGCTGGACTACTATCGCCTGTCTGCCGACAACCGCCTACTGTTCGGTGGGGCCTGCCATTACTCGGGCCGCGACCCGAAGGACATTGCCGCCTACATGCAGCCGAAGATGCTCAAGGTGTTCCCTGAGTTGGCCGACGTGCGCATCGATTACCAGTGGGGTGGCATGATCGGCATCGGCGCCAACCGCCTGCCCCAGGTAGGCCGCCTGGCCAGCCAGCCGAACGTGTATTACGCCCAAGCCTATTCAGGCCATGGGCTCAACGCCACCCACCTGGCCGCGCGCCTGCTGGGCGAAGCCATCAGCGGCCAGCAGAGCGGGCGTTTCGACCTGTTCGCCAAGGTGCCACACATCACCTTCCCTGGCGGCAAGCACCTGCGCTCGCCGCTGCTGGCATTGGGGATGCTGTGGCACCGGCTTAAAGAACTGGTCTAAGGCCTCAATCTTTCCAGAAGGGCTTACGCCCTTCTGTCCGGGCCTGCTCCCAGCTCAGCCCGACATCGCGCAGCTCGTCATCCGTCAACTGCAGCAGCGCCCTGCGGGTGTGCCAGCGATGCAGCATCAGCCCCCAACGCCCCAAACCCTCCGGCGCGTTGAATACCTTGGCCTGCTGCCCGACTTCCAGCTCCCTGGCCAACAGTTGCAAGCGCACATCGCTCATGCCACCCATCGCTGCGTACTCCCGTTCGATTGATACCGTGGAGAAAGCATGCGCGTCGGCAGCACCGGCAATACAGATCCAATACAGCCTTATTATTCCCATACAGAATTGGCTGAAGATCGACTGAATGCTGTATTTTCAACCCAACTGTACCGGTCGCTATGCCAATGCAGCGCAGGAGTATGCCGTGACCCTCTACCTGAACCTCGCCGAACTGCTCGGCGCCCGCATCGAACAGGGCCTGTACCGCCCCGGCCAGCGCCTGCCGTCGGTGCGCGCCCTGAGCGTGGAGCATGGCGTCAGCCTGAGCACCGTGCAGCAGGCCTACCGCACGCTCGAAGACAGCGGCATGGTCTCGCCACGGCCCAAGTCCGGCTACTTCGTCAGTGACCACCGCCTGCTGCCAGCCCTGCCCGCCGTCAGCCGCCCGGCCCAACGCCCGGTGGACATCTCGCAGTGGGAACAGGTGCTGGAACTGGTGCGCAGCACCCCACGCAAGGATGTGGTCCAGCTCGGCCGCGGCATGCCCGACATCGACAGCCCCACCCTCAAGCCGCTGCTGCGCAGCCTGGCGCAGTTGAGCCGGCGGCAGGACATGCCAGGCCTGTACTACGACAACATCCACGGCAACCTGGCCCTGCGTGAACAGGTTGCCCGGCTGGTGCTCGATTCCGGTTGCCGCCTGGGCCCGGCTGACCTGGTGATCACCACCGGCTGCCACGAGGCGCTGTCGTGCAGCATCCGCGCCGTGTGCGAGCCGGGCGACATCGTTGCCGTCGACTCCCCCAGCTTCCACGGCGCCATGCAAACCCTGAAGGGCCTGGGTATGAAGGCGCTGGAAATCCCCACCGACCCGGTCACCGGCATCAGCCTGGAGGCGCTGGAGCTGGCCCTGGAGCAGTGGCCGATCAAGCTCATCCAGATCACCCCCAGCTGCAACAACCCGCTTGGCTACATCATGCCCGAGGCACGCAAGAAGGCCTTGCTGAGCCTGGCCCAGCGCTACGACGTGGCAATTCTGGAGGATGATGTCTACGGCGACCTGGCCTACACCTACCCGCGCCCGCGCACCCTCAAGTCGTTCGACGACGATGGCCGCGTGCTGCTGTGCAGTTCGTTCTCCAAAACCCTTGCCCCTGGCCTGCGAGTAGGTTGGGTGGCCCCTGGGCGCTATCTGGAACGCGTGCTGCACATGAAATACATCAGCACCGGCAGCACCGCCTGCCAGCCCCAACTGGCCATCGCCGACTTCATCGCCGCCGGGCACTATCAACCCCACGTCCGGCGTATGCGTAGCCAGTACCAACGCGGCCGCGACCTGATGAGCGACTGGGTGACCCGCTACTTCCCGGCAGGCACCCGGGTGAGCCGGCCCCAAGGCGGCTTCATGCTCTGGGTAGAATTGCCCGAACATTTCGATACGCTACGCCTGAACCGGGCTTTACTGGAGCAGGGCGTGCAGGTTGCCGTCGGCAGTATCTTCTCGGCCTCGGGCAAGTTCCGCCACTGCCTGCGCATGAACTTCGCAGCGCGGCCAACGCCGCAGATCGAAGCCGCCGTGCGCAAGGTTGGTGAAACCGCCCTTCGTCTACTGGATGAAGAAAGCGCCGACGCGTAACTTTGCGCCGCCCGCCACGGTCCAACCCCCTAAAGCCCTTGCTGCACAGGACGATCCACCCTTGAGACTCCAGCGAGCCTTGCCTCTGCTGCTGGTACTGTCGCTCGGCCTTACCGGCTGCGCCAGTGTCAGTGTGCCCCGCGAAACCAGCCAGGCGTTACCCGCCAACGACTCGGCCTTCGGCCGCTCGGTGCTGCGCCAGGCCGCGCCCTACGGGGGGCGCTCGGGCTTTCGCCTGCTGCCCAACAGCAACGAGGCATTCCGCGCCCGTGCCGAACTGATCCGCAACGCTCAGGCAAGCATCGACCTGCAGTATTACATCGTCCACGACGGCCTCAGCACCCGCGCACTGGTGCATGAACTGCTACGCGCCGCCGACCGTGGCGTGCGTGTGCGCATCCTGCTGGACGACACCACCAGCGATGGCCTGGATACCATCATGGGCACCCTGGATGCCCACCCGAACATCCAGATTCGCGTGTTCAACCCGCTGCACCTGGGCCGTAGTACAGGCGTGACGCGCGCCGTGGGCCGGCTGTTCAACCTGTCGCGCCAGCACCGGCGCATGCACAACAAACTGTTCCTGGTGGACAACAGCATGGCCATCGTGGGTGGCCGCAACCTGGGTGACGAGTATTTCGATGCCGAACCCAACCTCAACTTCACCGACATAGACCTGCTGGGTGTAGGCCCGGTGGCTGAACAGCTTGGCCACAGTTTCGACCAATACTGGAACAGCGCCCTGAGCCGGCCGATTACCGACTTCCTCTGGCGTGCTCCGGATGCCAATGACCTGCACGCCAGCCGCCATCGCCTGGAGGTGTCCCTGGCCGAAGCCAGAACCCGGCGCAAGGCCCTGTACGACCGCCTGATGGCCTACCAGTCGCAGCCGCGCCTGGATGTATGGCGCAACGAGCTGATCTGGGCTCATGCCCAGGCGTTGTGGGATGCACCGAACAAGGTGCTGGCCGATGACGAACCCGACCCACAGCTGTTGCTGAGCCAGCAACTGGCACCGGACCTGGCCAACGTGCGCAGCGAGCTGATGCTGACATCGGCGTACTTCGTGCCGGGTGAACCGGGGTTGCTGTACCTGACCGGCCGCGCCGACGCCGGTGTTTCGGTGAAGCTGCTGACCAACTCGCTGGAAGCCACCGATGTACCGGCGGTGCACGGAGGCTACGCGCCCTATCGCCGGGCCTTGCTCGAGCACGGGGTGCAGCTGTACGAGCTGCGCCGCCAGCCCGGCGACCCCAGCGCGGGGCACCTGAGTTTCCGTGGCAGTTCGGATTCGAGCCTGCACACCAAGGCGATCGTGTTCGACCGGCGCAAGACCTTCATCGGCTCATTCAACTTCGACCCGCGTTCAGTGCTGTGGAACACCGAGGTAGGCGTGCTGGTGGACAGCCCGGAGCTGGCCGAATACACCCGCGAACTGGCCCAGCAAGGCATGGCGCCTGCGTTGAGTTACCAGGTGAAACTGGTGGGTAACAAATTGGTATGGGCGACCGAGGACAATGGTCAGCGGCACATGCTGACATCAGAGCCAGGTGGGATGTGGCGGCGGTTCAATGCCTGGATCAGCAAGGCCGTTGGCTTGGAGAAGATGTTGTAGCGGCAATTTCTGGGGCTGCTTTGCAGCCCCAAATCCCATCAGGCAGACACTGCCTCGAAAGCCCCACGCCGCTGGGTCAACACCACCAGCCCGGCAGCCCCGGCCGCCATCAGGAACAGCAATGCATGTCCGCTGATCCACTGGCTGCCGGCCCCCGCCAGCAACGGCCCGAGCAGGCAGCCAATACCCCAGAGCTGCGCCACATGGGCATTGGCCCTTACCAGCTCATCATCGCGGTAGCGCTCACCGATCAGCACCAGCGACAGGGTGAACAAGCCACCAGCACTGGCCCCGAACAGCACCCACAATGGCCACACAACCGGGGTATGCAGCAGCAGGGGAATCGCCAGGCTGGACACCAGCAGCGTTACCGCACACCCCGTGAACAATGCACGTCGCGACATATGGTCGGCCAGCGCGCCGATAGGCAGCTGCAGCACTGCATCACCCACCACCACGGTACTGACCATGAACAGGGCGATTTCAGTGGTAAAGCCTTGCTGCAGGCAATACACCGGCAGCAAGGTAAGGATCATCGCCTCGAACGAGGCGAACAGGGCGATGGCCCAGGCAATCACAGGCAAGCGCCGGCAGAAGGCGAACAAGTCGCGGAAGGTAACGCTGCAGGCCTCTGTGCTCGGCGCTCCGCCACGCCCCAACAGCACCAGCGGTGCCGCCAGCAGCAGGCCGGTCGCGGCCCAGAAGCCGAAGTCGTCATCCGAGCCGAGAAAACCCAACACCAACGGCCCGGCCAGCTGGCTCAGGGCATAGCTGCTGCCGTACAAAGCCACCAGCCGGCCACGCCACTGCTCGACTACCAGCTGGTTGATCCAGCTTTCGCCGAGGATGAACACCACAGTGAGGGACATACCGATCATCAGCCGCAGCAACAGCCACAGCGGGTAGCTGGGCAGCAGCGCGACCAACCCGATCGACAGCGCCCCGCCCCACAGGCACAAGCGCATGGCCGACGGCACGCCGACCCAGCCGGCCAGTCGGCTGGCGATACTGGCGCCAGCCAGAACACCCAGCGCTGGCATCGCAGCCATTACGCCGATGGCGAAGCTGCCGTAGCCCCAAGCCTCCAGGCGCAGGGATACCAGCGGCATGCTTACGCCAAGGGCCAGCCCGACACTGAGTACGGATGCCAGCACGGCGAAATAGGTACCCCAACGCATTGCAGCCTCCCAGGCAGAGTTCTTGAACAGCAAAAACGACAAAGCCGGGGCAGCGTGAGCCGACCCGGCTATTGTTGGGGCTGCTCTGCAGCCCCGGCGATTACAGCTTGATCCAGGTCGCCTTCAGCTCGGTGTATTTCTCCAGCGCATGCAGCGACTTGTCACGGCCGTTGCCCGACTGCTTGAAGCCACCGAACGGTGCGGTCATGTCGCCGCCGTCGTACTGGTTGACCCACACGCTACCTGCGCGCACGGCACGGGCAGTCTTGTGGGCCTTGGAAATGTCCGACGTCCAGATGCCCGCCGCCAAGCCATACGGCGTGTCGTTGGCAATGGCGATGGCTTCTTCGGCGGTGTCGAAGGCAATCACCGACAGCACTGGGCCGAAGATTTCTTCCTGGGCAATGCGCATGGCGTTGGTCACGCCGTCGAAGATGGTCGGCTCCACGTAGGTGCCACCCGTCTCCTCCAGGGTACGCTTGCCGCCAGCCAGCAGCTTGGCGCCGTCCTGGTGGCCGGCCTCGATGTACGACAGTACGGTGTTCATCTGCTGGGTGTCGACCAGGGCACCGACCGTGGTCGCCGGGTCCAGCGGGTTGCCTGGCTTCCAGCCTTTCAGGGCCTCGACCACCATTGGCAGGAACTTGTCCTTGATCGAACGCTCGACCAGCAGGCGCGAACCTGCGGTGCACACTTCGCCCTGGTTGAAAGCGATAGCGCTGGCAGCCGCTTCGGCAGCTGCTTGCAGGTCTGGCGCGTCGGCGAAGACGATATTCGGGCTCTTGCCGCCGGCTTCCAGCCAGATGCGCTTCATGTTCGACTCGCCCGCGTACACCATCAGCTGCTTGGCGATCTTGGTCGAACCGGTGAACACCAGGGTGTCGACGTCCATGTGCAGGGCCAAGGCCTTGCCCACGGTGTGGCCGTAGCCTGGCAGCACGTTCAGCACACCCGCCGGGATACCGGCTTCGATCGCCAGCTGGGCGATACGGATGGCGGTCAGCGGCGACTTTTCGGACGGCTTGAGCACCACCGAGTTACCGGTGGCCAGCGCCGGGCCGAGCTTCCAGCAGGCCATCAGCAGCGGGAAGTTCCACGGTACGATGGCACCGACCACACCCACCGGCTCACGGGTCACCAGGCCAAGCTGGTCGTGCGGGGTCGGGGCGACTTCGTCGTAGACCTTGTCGATGGCTTCGGCAGTCCAGTGAATGGCTTGCGCAGCCCCCGGGATGTCGATGCTGGAGGAGTCGCCGATCGGCTTGCCCATGTCCAGGGTTTCCAGCAGCGCCAGCTCTTCAACGTTCTTGCGCAGCAGGTCGGCGAAGCGGATCAGCTTGGCCTTGCGCTTGGCCGGGGCCAGCTGCGACCACACGCCCGAATTGAAGGTAGCGCGGGCGTTTTCCACTGCGCGGTTGGCATCGGCCAGGTCGCAACTGGCAACCTTGGCCAGGAAGCGTCCGTCGACCGGGCTCAGGCACTCGAAGGTTTCACCGGATGCGGCATCGGTGTATTCGCCGTTGATGAAGGCGCGGCCTTCGATCTTCAGTTGCTGGGCACGTTGTTCCCAGTCCGCACGGGTCAGGGTGGTCATACGAAACTCCTCCTCTTGTTTAGGTGCAACGCCGCACTGAGGACTCACAGGCGTTGTCAGAATTCTGGCCGGGCGACACGCGCACACGGGCAAGCGATACCCTAAACCAGCCGGTGTAAACTATCAATATATTTGACACGCAGGGCTCAAAAGCCTACTGATGTTCATTTTATTAAACAACAACAGGAGCCGCACCATGAGAATAGACA
The DNA here is from genome assembly GCF_900176445.1 of Pseudomonas sp. URIL14HWK12:I5. Lineage (NCBI taxonomy): Bacteria > Pseudomonadati > Pseudomonadota > Gammaproteobacteria > Pseudomonadales > Pseudomonadaceae > Pseudomonas > Pseudomonas sp. URIL14HWK12:I5. Next base: position 247,555 of record NZ_FWXQ01000001.1, on the reverse strand, counting down.
GCATCATCGACTTCGCGCAGGTCATCACCGAGGCCGAACGCTACCGCCCGGCGGCGGAAAAAATCCTCAAGGGCGAGCCTGACCAGGCTGTCTACAACCATTATTCCAGCCCGTGCGGCCAGTTTGCCGCAGGCGTGTGGGAAGGTGAGGTGGGCCAGTGGACGGTGAACTACACCGAACACGAATACTGCGAAATCGTCCAGGGCGTTTCGGTACTGCGCGACCAGGACGGCGGGGCGAAAACCCTGCGTGCCGGCGATCGGTTCGTGATTCCGGCCGGCTTCAAAGGCACCTGGGAGGTGCTGGAACCGTGCCGCAAGATCTATGTGATGTTCGAACAGAAGTAACTATGTAGTGCAGGCAGCCTGCTGGCGTGCGTGAGGATGGCCCTGCCCATGTCGGGCCATCCAACTTCAACAGGAAGATCACCATGACCAACGAAGACGTTCTGAAAACCCTCGCCCACTTGGTCGGCACCCCCTACTCGCCGGCAATCAAGGACACCATCTGCACCCTCACCGGCCGCACCCGGGTAGTCGGCCCCGACGAGATGTGCACCCGCGAGTACGACATCGAGCGCATCCAGATCAAGGCCGGCACCGACCTGTTGATCCAGGGCTTCAACTTCAACTGACCTTAATGCAGGCATAAAAAAACCCGCGTCCTTTCGGATGCGGGTTTTTTTCAGGTCGCCGATCAATTACTTGATCTTGGCTTCCTTGTACACCACGTGCTTGCGAACAACCGGATCATATTTCTTGATCTCGATTTTGTCCGGGGTGGTGCGCTTGTTCTTGTCGGTGGTGTAGAAGTGGCCGGTACCGGCACTCGAAACCAGACGGATCAATTCACGCATGATGCTCTCCCTTAAACCTTGGCGCCAGCTTTACGGATGTCAACCAGAACGGCGTCGATGCCGCGCTTGTCGATGATACGCATGCCTTTGGCGGAAACGCGCAGACGCACGAAACGCTTCTCGGATTCAACCCAGAAACGGTGGTGCTGCAGGTTCGGCAGGAAACGACGACGGGTTTTGTTGTTTGCGTGGGAAATGTTGTTCCCGGTTACTGGACCCTTACCAGTAACTTGACAGACTCTCGACATGACTCAGCCCTCTAAAACCTCATGCCCAACCCGGCATGGGTTGGCCGCTTAATCTCTCAGTCTTTGGCGCCTGGGCGCCGTGATTCTGGAGGTCTTATCGACCGGATCCGCTTATGCGACAGGCCGAGCCCCTAGAAAAGAGCGCTGCTTTATACCAGAAAGACTTGGCTGCAACAACAGTAGATGCACATTGCCGCAAGCTAGAACACGCCGGGCCAGCATAGCGGCGGGCCCCGCCAGCCGTCGACCGCTCGTCGCCAGATTTGTAAAAAAGGGTGTGGTCATTTGCCGGCGGGCGCACTAGGGTAAGCCTTTTCCAGACTGCACAGGCAGATGGGCCACTGACTGCCAAGGAGCCACCATGCGTGTAGCCGCCCTTTCCTTATTGTTCAACTCTCTGTTCGCCGCCGGCGCTCTGTTCGCTACCGCCGTTGCCCAGGCCGCCCCGCTGAGCGTTTGCAGCGAGGCCAGCCCCGAAGGCTTCGACGTGGTGCAGTACAACTCGCTGACCACCACCAACGCCACGGCTGACGTGCTGATGAACCGTCTGGTGGAGTTCGACGCGGCGCAAGGCAAGGTGGTGCCGAGCCTGGCGGCCAGCTGGACGGTATCGGCCGACGGCCTGGTGTATGACTTCACCCTGCGCGATGACGTGAAGTTCCACAGCACTGCCTACTTCAAGCCAAGTCGCGAACTGAATGCCGACGACGTGCTGTTCAGCTTCCAGCGCATGCTCTACCCGGCCCATGCCTGGCACAAGACTGCACCGGGCGGCTACCCGCATGCCCAATCGCTGCAGCTGGGTAGCCTGATCAAGGCGATCGAGGCACCGACACCGAATACCGTGCGCTTCACCCTCAGCCACCCGGACGCCACCTTCCTGGCCACCCTGAGCATGGGCTTCGCCTCGATCTATTCCGCCGAATATGCCGACAAACTGCTGAAGGCCGGCACGCCGGAGAAGCTCAACAGCCAGCCAATCGGCACCGGGCCTTTCGTGTTCCAGCGTTTCCAGAAGGACGCCGTGGTGCGCTACCGCGCCAACCCGGACTACTTCGCCGGCAAGCCGGCGGTCGACCCGTTGATCTTCGCCATCACCACCGACGCCAACGTGCGCCTGCAGAAGCTCAAGCGCGGCGAATGCCAGGTCGCCCTGTCACCCAAGCCACTGGACATTGCCGAAGCGGGCAAGGACGGCACCCTCAAGGTGGCCAGCACCCCTGCGTTCATGACCGCCTTCGTCGCCATCAACAGCCAGCACCCGCCGCTGGACAAACCGGAAGTGCGCCAGGCCATCAACCTGGCTTTCGACAAGCAGGCCTATCTCAAGGCCGTGTTCGAAGATTCCGCGGTGGCCGCCAACGGACCCTACCCGCCCAATACCTGGAGCTACGCCAAGGACCTGCCCGGCTACCCGCTGGACCTGAAGAAAGCCAAGGCGTTGCTGACCAAGGCTGGCTTGGGTGAAGGCTTCAGCACCACGATCTGGACCCGCCCGTCCGGCAGCCTGCTCAACCCCAACCCCAGCCTCGGCGCGCAGATGCTGCAGGCTGACCTGGCCAAGATCGGCATCAAGGCTGAAATCCGCGTGATCGAGTGGGGCGAGCTGATCCGCCGCGCCAAGGCCGGCGAGCATGACCTGCTGTTCATGGGTTGGGCAGGCGACAACGGCGACCCGGACAACTTCCTCAGCCCGCAGTTTTCCTGTGCGGCGGTCGAGTCGGGGACCAACTTCGCGCGCTTCTGCGACAACCGCCTGGACCAGTTGATCAGCGCCGGGCGTACCACCAACGACCAGAGCGTGCGCAGCCGGCTGTACCAGCAGGCGCAGACGCTGATCCAGCAGCAGGCGTTGTGGGTGCCACTGGCGCACCCGACGGCGGCTACCCTGCTGCGCCAAGGGGTTGAGGGGTACCAGGTGAACCCGTTCGGGCGGCTGGATTTCAGCAAGGTGTCGGTGACACGGTAGGTATTGGGGTGCCCGCCTTGAGGGGTGTGGCGCCTGGGAGATCGAGCGCCGCACGGGCGGCGCTCGATCTCCCAGGCGCCACACCCCTCATGACGGAAACCTGACAGCCCTGCCCCCATTGACCTGCCTCAGGCCACAATCCACCCATGCTCAACCATCGACAACGGCTCCCCATCGCCAATGATGATGTGATCCAGCACCCGCACATCGATCAATGCCAACCCGCGCTTCAGCAACAAGGTCAGATGCACATCGTCCTGGCTCGGTTCACTGTTGCCTGAGGGGTGGTTGTGGCAAAGGATCAACGCCGCCGCGTTATGCAGCAAAGCCCGCCGCACTACCTCCCGCGGGTAAACACTCGCCCGGTCTATCGTGCCCCTGAACAGGATCTCGAACGCCAACGGCCGGTGCTTGGTGTCCAGAAACAGGCACCCGAACACTTCACTGGCCTCATGCCGCAGCATGGCCTTGAGATAACGCCGCACCGCCGCTGGCCCATCCAGAGCCTCTGCGCGCTTGATGTTCTCACCCAGATAACGCCGGCCGATCTCCAGCAGCGCCTGTAACTGTGCATACTTCACGGCCCCGATGCCCGGCTCGCGCAGCAGCGCGTCGCGCTCGGCCTCCAGAAACTGCCTCAGCCCGCCAAAACGCATCAGCAGCCCCCGCGCAAGGTCCAGTACATTGCGCCCGGCCACCCCTGAGCCCAGCAGCACGGCAAGCAATTCGGCATCCGTGAGTACCGCCGCACCACGCTGCAACAGCTTCTCCCTCGGCCGCTCTTCAGCCGGCCACTCCCTGATATTCATCCCCGCCCCCTGCCCTTGCTGCGGCCCATTTCGACCCTGTGTTAATCTATTTCGCCTCGTACATGCGACGTTCTGCCGCAGGCATTTCGAACGTCGCCGCCCGCTCTCACTGGAAAAAGGCAAGCCTATGCAGCGGCTGTATCGCAAGCGCATCGTTCTCGGCGTGGGTGGCGGCATTGCCGCCTACAAAAGCGCCGAGCTGATTCGCCGACTCCTGGAGCACGGCGCGCAGGTGCGCGTCGTCATGACCCGTGGTGGTGCCGAGTTCATCACCCCGCTGACCCTGCAGGCGCTGTCGGGCCACCCGGTGCACATGGACCTGCTCGACCCTGCCGCCGAAGCAGCCATGGGCCATATCGAACTGGCCAAGTGGGCCGACCTGGTGCTGATCGCCCCGGCCACCGCCGACCTCATGGCGCGCATGGCCCAGGGCATGGCCGACGACCTGCTGACCACCCTGGTACTGGCCACCGACGCCACCGTCGCCGTGGCCCCGGCCATGAACCAGGCCATGTGGCGCGACCCGGCCACCCAGGCCAACCTTGAGCTGCTCAAGAGCCGTGGCATTCAGGTATTCGGCCCGGCCTCCGGTAGCCAGGCCTGTGGCGACGTGGGCCTGGGCCGCATGCTCGAAGCCACCGACCTGGCCTGGTGCGCCGCAGAAAGCTTCAAGCGCCAGGCACTCACCGGCAAACACGTATTGATCACCGCCGGGCCGACCCAGGAAAACATCGACCCGGTGCGCTACATCACCAATCATAGCTCCGGCAAGATGGGCTTCGCCCTGGCCGAAGCGGCTGCCGAAGCCGGGGCTCGGGTGACCCTCGTCACGGGCCCGGTGCACCTGCCAACCCCCGACCGGGTCAGCCGCATCGACGTGGTCAGCGCGCGGGACATGCTCGCGGCCTGTGAAGCAGCCATGCCATGCGACCTGTTCATCGCCTCGGCAGCGGTCGCGGACTACCGCCCGGAAGTGGTTGCCACACAAAAACTGAAGAAAGATCCTACGACCGGCGACGGTATGCTGCTGCAGATGGTGCGCAATCCCGATATCCTTGCCACCATTGCTGGCCGCAGCGACCGCCCGTTCAGCGTCGGCTTCGCCGCCGAAACCGAACACCTGCTCGATTACGCCACTCGCAAGCTCAAGGACAAGAACCTCGACCTGATCGTCGCCAATGATGTGGCCAACCCCAGCATCGGCTTCAACAGCGAAGAAAACGCCTTGACCGTGATCGACCGCCAGCAGCACCAGACCCTCTTCGCGCAGACCAGCAAGGGCAAGATCGCCCGGCAACTGGTCGCCTTCATCGCCGAACGGCTCAACCAGGTTCAATAAGTTACATGCACGCTCTTCAAGCCAAGATCCTCGACCCACGCCTGGGTTCCGAATTCCCCCTGCCGACCTACGCCACCCCTGGCTCCGCGGGCCTGGACCTGCGCGCCCTGCTCAAGGAGGACACTGTCCTTGAGCCAGGCCAGACCCTGCTGATCCCTACCGGCCTGTCGATCTACATCGGCGACCCGGGCCTGGCGGCGGTGATCCTGCCGCGCTCGGGCCTGGGCCATAAGCACGGCATCGTGCTGGGCAACCTGGTCGGCCTGATCGACTCGGATTACCAGGGCGAGCTGATGGTGTCGTGCTGGAACCGCGGCAACACGCCATTCACCATCGCCGTTGGCGAGCGTATCGCCCAGCTGGTGCTGGTGCCGGTGGTACAGGCCCATTTCGACATCGTCGAAGCCTTCGATGAAAGCCAGCGTGGTGCTGGCGGCTTCGGTCACTCCGGCAGCCACTGAGCCGGCAAATGACCGTTCAGGCCAAGGATGGCGAACTCTCTGGCGAAAGCACCGTCCAAGCGTTCAGTTTGCGCCTGCCCAGAAAGCCTTTGACTAATGGAGCTTCCAGAGATGAACGACATGGCCCACCTGGTCCCCGCCGCATTGCCCGACAGCATTTTCCGCGCGTATGACATCCGCGGCGTGGTCGGCAAAACCCTTCACGCCGAAACCGCCTACTGGATAGGCCGCGCCATCGGTGCGCAAAGCCTGGCCCAGGGCGAACCGCAGGTTTCGGTCGGCCGTGATGGCCGCCTGTCCGGCCCGATGCTGGTCGAACAGCTGATCAAGGGCCTGGTCGATGCCGGCTGCCACGTCAGCGACGTCGGCCTGGTGCCCACCCCGGCCCTTTACTACGCGGCCAACGTGCTGGCAGGCAAGTCGGGCGTGATGCTGACTGGCAGCCACAACCCGTCGGACTACAACGGCTTCAAGATCGTCATCGCTGGCGACACGCTGGCCAACGAACAGATCCAGGCCCTGCTCACCCGCCTGAAAACCAACGACCTGACCTTGGCCGAAGGCCGCGTGGAAAAGGTCGAGATCCTTGACCGCTATTTCCAGCAGATCGTCGAGGACGTGAAGCTGGCGAAAAAGCTCAAGGTGGTGGTGGACTGCGGCAACGGTGCCGCTGGCGTGATCGCACCGCAATTGATCGAAGCCTTGGGCTGTGAAGTGATCCCGCTGTTCTGCGAAGTAGACGGCAACTTCCCCAACCACCACCCGGACCCGGGCAAGCCGGAAAACCTTGAAGACCTGATCGCCAGGGTCAAGGAAACCGGCGCCGATATCGGCCTGGCCTTCGACGGCGATGGCGACCGCGTCGGTGTGGTGACCAATACCGGCAGCATCGTCTACCCCGACCGCCTGCTGATGCTGTTTGCCCAGGACGTGCTGGCGCGCAACCCTGGCGCCGAAATCATCTTCGACGTCAAATGCACCCGTCGCCTGACCCCGCTGATCGAACAGCATGGCGGCCGCGCACTGATGTGGAAGACCGGTCATTCGTTGATCAAAAAGAAGATGAAACAGACAGGCTCGCTGCTGGCCGGCGAGATGAGCGGTCACATCTTCATCAAGGAACGCTGGTACGGTTTCGACGACGGCATCTACAGTGCCGCACGCCTGCTGGAGATCCTCAGCAAGGCCGGGCAAAGCGCCGAAAACCTGTTTGCCGCCTTCCCGAACGATATTTCCACGCCGGAAATCAATATTGATGTGACCGACGAGGGTAAATTCAGCATCATTGATGCACTGCAACGCGACGCCGACTGGGGCGAAGCCAACCTGACCACCATCGACGGTGTGCGGGTCGACTACGCCCACGGCTGGGGCCTGGTTCGCGCCTCCAACACCACCCCGGTGCTGGTACTGCGCTTCGAGGCCGACAGCGACGCCGAATTGCAACGTATCAAGGATGTTTTCCGTACCCAGTTGCTGCGGGTTGCCCCTGAGCTGCAACTGCCGTTCTGACCGACTATCTGTTCCTTACAGGAGCCCTGCATGACCCTCGATCGCGATGCCGCTTCCCATGTAGCCGAGGTTTTGTCCGAAGCACTGCCTTACATCCGCCGCTTTGTCGGCAAGACCCTGGTGATCAAGTACGGCGGCAACGCGATGGAGAGCGAGGAGCTCAAAACCGGCTTCGCCCGTGACATCGTGCTGATGAAAGCTGTGGGCATCAACCCAGTGGTGGTCCACGGTGGTGGCCCGCAGATCGGCGACCTGCTCAAGCGCCTGTCGATCGAAAGCCACTTCATCGACGGCATGCGCGTCACCGACTCGGCGACCATGGACGTGGTGGAGATGGTGCTGGGTGGCCAGGTCAACAAGGACATCGTCAACCTGATCAACCGCCACGGCGGCAGCGCCATCGGCCTGACCGGCAAGGACGCGGAACTGATCCGCGCCCGCAAGCTGACCGTCAGCCGCCAGACGCCCGAGATGACCACCCCGGAAATCATCGACATCGGCCACGTGGGCGAAGTGGTGAGCGTGAACACCGATCTGCTGAACATGCTGGTGAAGGGCGACTTCATCCCGGTCATCGCGCCGATCGGCGTGGGTGCCAACGGAGAGTCGTACAACATCAACGCCGACCTGGTAGCAGGCAAGGTCGCGGAAGCGCTGAAAGCCGAGAAGCTGATGCTGCTGACCAACATCGCCGGTTTGATGGACAAGCAAGGTCAGGTTCTGACCGGCCTGACCACCGAACAGGTCAACGAACTGATCGCTGACGGCACCATCTACGGCGGCATGCTGCCGAAGATCAAGTGCGCACTGGATGCGGTGCAGGGCGGCGTGAACAGCTCGCACATCATCGACGGCCGTGTGCCGAATGCTGTGCTGCTGGAAATTTTCACCGACAGCGGCGTGGGTACCCTGATTACCAACCGCAAGCCGCGCTGATCGGCCGACACGGGCGACAAAAAAAGGCGACCTTCACAAGAAGGTCGCCTTTTTCATTTCCAGGCCAGGATCAGATCCCGTACTGCGCGCGGTAAGCCTCGACAGCCGGCAGATGCTGCTTCAGCTGAGGGTCATCTGCCAGGAACTCCAGCACCTGGGTCAGCGAAACGATGCTGACCACCGGGATACCGAAGTCGCGTTCCACTTCCTGGATCGCCGACAGCTCGCCATTGCCACGCTCTTCGCGGTTCAGCGCGATCAGCACGCCGGCGGCCTTGGCCTGCTGGGCGTTGATGATCTGCATGACCTCACGGATGGCAGTACCGGCGGTGATCACGTCGTCGATGATCAGCACGTCACCGGCCAGTGGCGCACCCACCAGGCTGCCGCCTTCGCCGTGGTCCTTGGCTTCCTTGCGGTTGAAGCACCAAGGCACGTCGAGCTTATGCTGGTCTGCCAGGGCCACGGCAGTGGTCGCCGCCAACGGAATACCCTTGTAGGCCGGGCCGAACAGCACGTCGAACGGGATCTTGCTGTCGACAATGGCTGCGGCATAGCACCGCCCCAGTTCGGCCAATGCAGAACCGGTGTTGAACAGGCCGGCATTGAAGAAATACGGGCTGGTACGCCCCGATTTCAGGGTGAATTCACCGAAACGCAGTACCCCGCGATCGATGGCAAAACGGATAAAGTCGCGCTGATACGGCTGCATGAATAGTCCCGGACACCACGGATTTAGCTAAATGGGTTGAGCTCGGGTATCATACACGCACGAGATTTTTGGGGCCATTTATGCGGATCATCAGTGTGAACGTAAATGGCATTCAGGCTGCGGCCGAGCGTGGTTTGCTCAGCTGGCTGCAAGCCCAGAATGCCGACGTCATCTGCCTTCAGGATACCCGCGCCTCGGCCTTTGAACTCGATGACCCAGCTTTCCAGCTCGATGGCTATTTCCTTTATGCCTGCGACGCGGAGGTGCCTGCCCAAGGTGGTGTGGCCCTTTATTCGCGCATGCAGCCCAAGGCAGTCATCACCGGCCTGGGTTTCGAGACAGCCGACCGCTACGGGCGTTACCTGCAAGCAGATTTCGACAAAGTCAGTATTGCCAGCCTGCTGCTGCCTTCGGGCATGAACGGCGACGAAGACTTGAACCAGAAGTTCAAGTTGATGGACGACTTCGCCAAGTACCTGGACAAGCAGCGTCGCAAGCGTCGCGAGTACATCTATTGCGGCTCGTTCTACGTGGCGCAGCAGAAGCTCGACATCAAGAACTGGCGTGACAGCCAGCAGTCGCCGGGCTTCCTGGCGCCGGAGCGCGCCTGGATGGATGCGATCACTGGCGAGATGGGGTACGTCGATGCCCTGCGCGAAGTCAGCCGTGAAGGCGACCAGTACAGCTGGTGGCCGGACAACGAGCAGGCCGAGATGCTCAACCTGGGCTACCGGTTCGACTACCAGATCCTCACGCCAGGCCTGCGCCGTTTCGTGCGTAACGCCCGCCTGCCGCGTCAGCCGCGCTTCTCCCAGCATGCGCCGCTGATCGTGGACTATGACTGGACGTTGACCATCTAAGCGCGTTGCTCAGATACAAAAAAGCCGACAGTAATGTCGGCTTTTTTGTATCTACGAAATCAGTCAGTCCGCCAGTGCAGCCTGCTGCAGCTCGAAGATTTCGGTCATGCCCTTGTGCGCCAGCGCCAGCATGGCGTTGAAGTCTTCAGGCTGGAACGGCGCACCTTCGGCAGTGCCCTGCACCTCGATGAAGCCACCGGCGCTGGTCATGACCACGTTCAGGTCGGTTTCGGCGGCGGAGTCTTCCAGGTAGTCCAGGTCGAGCACGGCTTCGCCCTGGTACATGCCCACCGACACGGCAGCGATCATGTGCTTGAGCGGGCTGCCGGCCTTCAGGCCACCACGCTTCTTGATCACCGCCAGCGCATCGCACAGGGCGACCATGGCACCGGTGATGGACGCGGTACGGGTACCGCCATCGGCCTGGATCACGTCGCAGTCGACGTACAGGGTGATGTCGCCCAGCTTGCTCATGTCCAGCGCGGCGCGCAGCGAACGGCCGATCAGGCGCTGGATTTCCAGGGTGCGGCCACCCTGTTTGCCACGGCTGGCTTCGCGCTGGTTACGCTCACCGGTAGCACGCGGCAGCATGCCGTATTCGGCGGTCAGCCAGCCTTGGCCTTGGCCTTTCAGGAAGCGCGGTACACCGTTTTCAACGCTGACCGTGCAGATGACCTTGGTGTCACCGAACTCGACCAGTACCGACCCTTCGGCGTGCTTGGTGTAGTTGCGGGTGATGCGGATCGAGCGGAGCTGATCGGCGGCGCGACCACTTGGACGTTTCATCTGGGATACCTGTACTGGGACTTTGAATCTGCCGAGCATTATAGAGCCCGCAGCCCGGGGAAGACATGCCTATTGTCGTACCCGCCACAGCCCGTCGCCTTTTCCTACTGGCGCGGCCGCCCGTCGGTAACATAGGCAGATTGGGCGCCACGGCCCCACTGCGCTACAATCCTGCGCCTTGCAGCCGAGAGGCTCCCACCGTTCATTCATCTAAGCGAGGTACTCCCCATGGTGCACAGCATGACCGCTTTTGCTCGTGTCGAGCGCGCCGGCAGCCAAGGCACCCTGATCTGGGAGCTGCGTTCGGTCAACCATCGTTACCTGGAACCGCACCTGCGCCTGCCAGAGGCCCTGCGCGACCTCGAAGGCGCCGTACGTGAAGGCCTGCGCCAGGGCTTGTCGCGGGGCAAGGTGGAATGCACCTTGCGCCTCAACGAAGACAGCAACGGCAAGCCACTGAAGGTAGACCGCGAGCGCGCCGCGCAGCTGGTTGCCGCCGCCGAGGAAGTGGCCGGCCTGATCAAGCAGCCAGCACCCCTGAACCCGCTGGAAGTGCTGTCGTGGCCTGGCGTGCTGGTGGCCGACACCAGCGACCCGCAGGCACTGAACGCCGAAGCCATGGCGCTGTTCGACGAAGCCCTGGCCGAACTCAAGGCCGGTCGCCTGCGCGAAGGCCAGGAACTGGCCCGGCTGATCAACGAACGTCTGGACAGCATGTCCAGTGAAGTCACCACCCTGCGCGCCTTGGTGCCGCAGATGCTGGCGGCGCAGCGGCAGAAAATTCTCGACCGTTTCGGCGACATGCAAGCCGAGCTCGACCCACAGCGCCTGGAACAAGAGATGGTGCTGCTGGCGCAGAAGAGCGACGTGGCCGAGGAGCTCGACCGCCTCAGCACCCACGTCACTGAAGTGCGCCGGGTCCTCAAGGGTGGCGGTGCCGCAGGGCGTCGCCTGGACTTCCTGATGCAGGAACTCAACCGCGAAGCCAACACCCTCGGCTCCAAGGCCTTCGACCCACGCAGCACGCAAGCGGCGGTCAACCTGAAGGTATTGATCGAACAGATGCGTGAACAAGTACAGAACATCGAGTAAGGCCACCCCGACCATGAACCACAGCAGCGGCACCCTCTACATCGTTTCGGCCCCTTCGGGCGCCGGCAAGACCAGCTTGGTAACGGCCCTGACCAAGGACGACCGGCAGATCCGCGTTTCGGTCTCGCACACCACCCGCGCCATGCGCCCGGGCGAGGAACACGGGGTGAACTACCACTTCGTCGTCCACGAAGAATTCAAGGCGCTGATCGCGCAGGGCGACTTCCTGGAGCATGCCGAAGTGTTCGGCAACTTCTACGGCACCTCGCGCAGCGCGCTGCAGCAGACGCTGGATCAGGGCTACGACCTGATCCTGGAAATCGACTGGCAAGGCGCCCAGCAGGTGCGCAAGCTGATGCCACAGGCACTGTCGGTGTTCATCCTGCCACCGAGCCAGGAAGCGCTACGCCACCGCCTGGACGGCCGTGGGCAGGACAGCGAAGAAATCATTGCCGGGCGCATGAAAGAAGCGGTCAGCGAGATGGTGCACTACGACGAGTATGACTACGTGATCATCAATGATGACTTCGACGTGGCGCTGGAGGATTTGAAGGCGGTGTTCCGCTCGAATCGCTTGCTGTTGAAGAAACAGCAACAACGTCATGCGACGCTTCTGAAGCAAATGATCGGCTGAAAAACGAGTTGGGGCCGCAGAGCGGCCCCAACTATTTATTCCTGCAGTGGCAAGGTAGCCTGCTGACGCAGAGTCGCCCCCAGGAAGTAAGCCGGCGCGCGCATGCGCGACAGCATCATCAGCCCGATGCCCAGCACCGAGATGATCGCGGCAATCACGAACACCAGCCCCAACCCACCCACATGCGAGCCACTGCCGAAGTCCGGCGAGGCGCTGTCGATGGCAGTCCGTACGAAGATCACCGACAGGATCACCCCACCCACCAACGGGCACAGGCCGCGCATGATGAAGTGGCGCAGGCTGTCGAACAGGCTGCCACGGAAATACCAGACGCAGGCAAATGCGGTCAGCGAATAATAGAAGCAGATCATCATGCCCAGCGCGGTGATGGTATCTGCCAACACGTTCTCGCTCAGGCTACGCATGGTCACGTAGAACAGACCTGCTGCCAGGCCTGCGCAAATAGTGGCGTAGCGGGGGGTTTGCGAACGTGGGCAGACGCTGGCGAACTTCGGCGGCACCGCACCGTAGTACCCCATCGCCAAGAGGGTCCGCGCCGGCGCCACGAAGGTCGACTGCAACGACGCCGCCGTACTGGCCAGCACGGCAATGGACATCAGGATCGCCAGCGGCCCCATGACCGGGCCGGCCAGGTGGGCAAAGACGTTCTCCTGGATGCGCGGGTTGTTCAGGCCAAGGCCCGTTTCGCTGATACCGGCAAACTGCAGGGTGGCGATGGCGGTGAACAGGTACAGGCCGAGGATCAGCATCACGGTCCAGGTGGCGGCCTTGCCCGGCACCTCTTCGCTGCCCACCGACTCCTCGCTGACGGTCAGGCATGTGTCCCAGCCCCAGAAGATGAAGATCGAAAGCGACAGCCCGGCGGCAAAGGCCGAGAACGACTCGACACCGAACGGGTTGAACCAGGCGAAATCAAACGCCAGCGGTGGCGGCGCGGTGGTACCGCCGAAGGCGGCGACGGCAAAGCCGATCAACACCACCAACTGCAAGGCCACCAGGCCATACTGCACGGTCATGGTGGTGGCGATGCCGCGACAGCAGATCCACACCGCCAGGGCGATGAACACGCAACAGGTAACGATGTTGATCAACAGGTTATCGGCCAACGCCGCCAGCTCATGTTTGCCGGTGATTTGGCCCAGGAACAGGTAGAAGAAGTCGACTGCAACCCCTGCCAGGTTCGACAGCACGATGGTGGTGGCAACCACCAACCCCCAACCGCCAATCCAGCCGATCATCGGGCCGAAGGCACGTGCCGACCAGGTGAACGATGTACCGCTGTCCGGTTCTGCCGAGTTCAGCTCGCGGTAGCCCAAGGCCACCAGCAACATCGGCAGGAAGCCGACGATGAACACGGCTGGCAGGTGGGCACCGACCTCGCGCACGGTCGGGCCAAGGGCGCCGGTGAGGGTGTAGACCGGGGCGATGGTGGAAATGCCCAGCACCACGCTGGCCAGCAAGCCCAAACGGCCCTTGGCCAGGCCTTTGCTGCGCTGAGTGTTGCCCGCGTCGGCTGCCACGTCGGGTGGGCGGCCGGCTTCTGTGTAATTGCTCATGAGTATTTGCCGTAAATTTTGGAATTGTTTTCACAGGCCTTGCGTACAAGGCCCGCTTTCACTCATTGAAAGCTTGCTGTCGGGGACAAGTCATCCGAGACCTTCGGCTGACGTCAGAATCATTCCTGCCGTGCGCCCTCCCGTGCTGCGTAGGCAATGCAGGCCTCGCGAAACGCCTGAAACAGGCGTAGCGAGACCGGGTTTTCGTTGAAGCGCCACTCCGGGTGCCACTGCACACCGAGCACAAAGCCCGGCGCATCGGGCATGGACACTGCTTCGATCAGGCCATCCGGGGCCCGTGCCTCGACGCGCAAGCCGGGGGCCAGGCGGTCGATGCCCTGGCTGTGCAACGAGTTGACCTCGAACTGCGCCGCCAGACCCAGGCGCTCGAACAACCCGCCAGGCTCGATGCCGACCGGGTGACGAGGGCCGTATTGCACCTCCAGGGGTGCGTCCTCAGGTTCGCGATGATCAAGGTAGCCAGGCAGCTCCTGCACGCGTTGGTGCAGGCTGCCGCCAAGGGCCACGTTCAGTTCCTGATAGCCACGGCAAATGCAGAACACCGGCACACCGGCGGCAATCGCCGCCTGCAGCAGTGGCAAGGTCAGCCGATCACGCGCCAGGTCGTGCCGGGTACCCGCCACGCTGGGGGCGCCATTGTAATGATGCGGTTCGATATTTGAAGGCGAGCCTGTAAAAACAATGCCGTGCAGACAGGCCAGCAGCGCCTGTGGGTCGCTGCCTCCGTCGCGGGCCGGCAAGATCAGCGGCAAGCCGACAAAGCCGGCCGCCTCGACATACTTGTCGCCTACCGTGTGCGACGAGTTCTTCCCCACCTGCTGGCGGCAGGCGCTGACACCGATCAAGGGGACCGCAGTTGCGCTCATGGGCTTACACCGTGTGCAGGTACCAGTTGTACTCAAGGTCGGAAATCGACACTTCGAACTCGGCCAGTTCGCTTTCCTTGCAGGCCACGAAGATATCGATGTAGTCCGGGCTGATGTATTGGTTGAGGACTTCGCTGTCGTCCAGCGCGCGCAGGGCATCGCGCAGGTTGTTCGGCAAGCTTTGCTCCAGCTGTTCGTAGGAGTTGCCTTCGATCGGCGCCTCCGGCTCGACCTTGTTGGTCAGCCCGTGATGCACGCCGGCCAGAATGGCTGCCAGCATCAGGTACGGGTTGGCGTCGGCGCCAGCCACACGGTGCTCCAGGCGCACGTTGTCGCTGCTGTCGGTGGGCACGCGTACGGCCACGGTGCGGTTATCCAGGCCCCAGCTTGGCGCATTGGGCACGTAGAACTGCGCGCCAAAGCGGCGATAAGAGTTGATGTTCGGGCACAGGAACGCCATCGACGCCGGCATGGTTTCCAGCACACCACCGATGGCGTGGCGCAGCGTGTCGCTTTGCAACGGATCATCACTGGCAAAGATGTTCTTGCCGGTTTTCTTGTCCAGCAACGAAATGTGTACGTGCAGGCCATTACCTGCCTGGCCCGGGTAGGGCTTGGCCATGAACGTGGTGTCCATTTCATGGTCGTAGGCCACGTTCTTGATCAGGCGCTTGAGCAGGATCGCGTAATCACAGGCCTTCAGCGGGTCGGCCACGTGGTGCAGGTTGACTTCGAACTGCGCCGGGGCGCTTTCCTTGACGATGGCGTCGGCGGGCAGGCCTTGTTCCTTGGCGGCTTCAAGCATGTCCTGCAGGCAGTCGGCGTATTCATCGAGATCGTCGATCAGGTACACCTGGGTCGACTGCGGGCGTTTGCCGGAAATGGGCGAACGCGGCGGCTGCGGGCGACCGTTGAGGTTGTCCTGGTCGATCAGGTAGAACTCCAGCTCGAACGCCGCGCAGATATCCAGGCCCAAGTCGTCGAACTTGCTCACCACCTGGCGCAACACTTCGCGCGGGTCGGCGAAGAACGGCTGGCCATCCAGCTCGTGCATGGTCATCAGCAACTGGGCCGTGGGGCGCTTCTGCCACGGCTCATCCGACAACGTGCCCGGGATCGGGAAGCAGATGCGGTCGGCATCGCCGATGTCCAGGCCAAGGCCGGTGCTCTCGACGGTGGAGCCATTGATGTCCAGGGCGAACAGCGATGCGGGCAGGTTGATGCCCTTCTCGTACACCTTGTGCAGGCTGGCCCGCTCGATGCGCTTGCCACGTACCACGCCATTCATGTCGGAGATCAGCAGGTCGACGTACTGCGTGTCCGGATGGGCCTGGAGGAAGTCATTCATCTCGCTGGAAGAACTGGCGCACGGGGTTACCGACGTCATGGTGTACATCCTTTGATGTGCTGCGGCGATGTGGGATACGGCTGGCGCCTCACGGGCGACGATGGTTGCAGCTGTTGTTCTTTTCACTTTCCCATCGTGGGGACTGGTTACCCGACCGGGCGCATTGATTCCGGGGGGCCGTTTCACTATAAAATGGCCCTGACGCAACAGACATTGGCAATTCGGCAAGCAGAGCGTGCACCAATGCAATATCAGATCACCCACGCGGACCTCTCCCTGGTCCTGGCACTGGAGCGGGGCCGCTCGCTGGCCAAGGCCGCCGAGCTGCTGAAAGTCGATGTTTCGACAGTATTCCGCTCGATCCGCCGGCTGGAGTCGGCGCTGGGCACCGCCTTGTTCGTCAAGAGCCGCAAGGGCTACCTGCCGACCGACACCGCTCAGGCGCTGGCCGAGCAGGCCGAACGCGCGGAACAGGCACTGGAGGCGGCGCGCATTGCCATGACCAGTGGCGAGCAGGTGGTAAGCGGCACGGTGCGGCTGACCTGTACCGAGGCGGTGATGCACAGCCTCTTGCTGCCGGCGCTGGCCGAGTTCATGCCCAACTACCCGGCGTTATCGCTGGAGATGGGCACCTCCAACACGTTTGCCAACCTCAGCCGGCGCGATGCCGACATCGCCCTGCGCCTGACCAACACGCCACCGGAGCACCTGGTGGGCCGCAACCTGGGTTCTACCTCCTATGTCGTCTGCGGCCAGCCACAGTGGCGCGAGCGTCTGGCCGAGTCGCCCGCCAACGTGCCGTGGATCGCCCCCGATGACTCGATGGTGGACCACCCTACGGTGGTCTGGCGCAACCAGCAGCACCCGGGGCTGAGTCCGCGCTATCAGTGCAGCAGCATGTCGACCATCGCCCAACTGGTGACCGCTGGCCTAGGCGTGGCGGCGCTGCCGGATTATATGGTGCATGCCCTGCCGGGCGTGGATGCGCTGAGTGGGCCGCTACCGGGTTGCGACACCCAATTGTGGCTGCTGACCCGGCCGGACTGCCGGGCGCTGCGCTCGGTGCAGACCTTGTTTGAAGAGCTTACGCCGCGGTTGCGTGGCGCGATGCTCTGAGGTTATCGTCGAGTTCAGGTTTGAGGCTGTCTGTTCCGGCCCTTTCGCGGGCTTGCCCGCTCCCACAGGTAAAGCGGCGGCGGTGAGAAATGGGCAGAACTTGTGGGAGCGGGCATGCCCGTGAAGAATTCCACACCGATCCACCCGACAAAACAGCGCTTCCCTATTGGCTGGTGAATTTTTATACTATCGAGTCCGCCTGCCCATTACTGGGCTGCACGCCCACCGCATTTGCTACTGAGGAAGACCATGGCCCGCGTAACTGTTGAAGACTGCCTGGAACACGTGGATAACCGCTTTGAGCTGGTCATGCTCTCGACCAAGCGCGCTCGCCAGCTGGCGACCGGCGGCAAAGAGCCACGCGTTGCGTGGGAGAACGACAAGCCAACCGTTGTTGCCCTGCGTGAAATCGCCGAAGGCATTGTCACCAACGAGTTCATCGCCGCTGAAGAGATCGTCACCGAGGATCCGGTGTTCGCCGCGTTCGAGGACGAGAACAACGAGGCTGTCTGATTGATGCCAGGTCGACGTCGCACGGCGCAAGGCCCTCTTCCTCCGCAGGAGGTGAACCCATGCCGGGTATAGAAGCCTTGGCCGAACGGCTGTCGACCTATCTTGGCCCCGAACAGGTCAACCTGGTCCGCCGCGCCTATTTCTACGCCGAACAGGCCCACGACGGGCAGCGCCGCCGCAGCGGCGAGCCCTACGTGACCCACCCGCTGGCCGTGGCCAGCATCCTCGCCGACATGCACATGGACCATCAAAGCCTGATGGCGGCCATGCTGCACGATGTGATCGAAGACACCGGCATCGCCAAGGAAGCCCTCAGCCAGCAATTTGGCGAGACCGTGGCCGAACTGGTCGATGGGGTCAGCAAACTGACCCAGATGAACTTCGAGACCAAGGCCGAGGCGCAGGCCGAAAACTTCCAGAAGATGGCCATGGCCATGGCTCGCGATATCCGCGTGATCCTGGTCAAGCTGGCCGACCGCCTGCACAACATGCGCACCCTGGAAGTGCTGTCTGGCGAAAAGCGCCGGCGCATCGCCAAGGAAACCCTCGAAAT
The DNA here is from genome assembly GCF_900176445.1 of Pseudomonas sp. URIL14HWK12:I5. Lineage (NCBI taxonomy): Bacteria > Pseudomonadati > Pseudomonadota > Gammaproteobacteria > Pseudomonadales > Pseudomonadaceae > Pseudomonas > Pseudomonas sp. URIL14HWK12:I5. The sequence goes on along the minus strand of NZ_FWXQ01000001.1, from coordinate 229,347 downwards.
CTACGCCCCCATCGCCAACCGCCTGGGCATGCACACCGTGCGCGTGGAGTTCGAGGACCTGGGCTTCAAGGCCATGCACCCGATGCGCTCGTCGCTGATCCACCGGGCGGTGAAAAGCGCACGCGGCAACCGTAAAGAGATCGTCGCCAAGATCGAGCACTCGCTGGCCAACTGCCTGGCCGCCGACGGCATCGAGGGCGAGGTCAGCGGCCGGCAGAAACACCTCTATGGCATCTACAAGAAGATGCGCGGCAAGCGCCGTGCCTTCAACGAGATCATGGACGTGTACGCCTTCCGCATCATCGTCGACAAGGTCGACACCTGCTACCGCGTGCTCGGCGCCGTGCATAACCTGTACAAACCGCTGCCCGGTCGCTTCAAGGACTACATCGCGATCCCCAAAGCCAACGGCTACCAGTCGTTGCACACCACGCTGTTCGGCATGCACGGCGTGCCCATCGAAATCCAGATCCGCACCCGCGAAATGGAAGAGATGGCCAACAACGGCATCGCCGCGCACTGGCTGTACAAGTCCAACGACGACGAGCAGCCCAAGGGCAGCCACGCCCGTGCCCGTCAGTGGGTCAAGGGCATCCTTGAACTGCAGCAACGTGCCGGCAACTCGCTGGAATTCATCGAAAGCGTGAAGATCGACCTGTTCCCGGACGAGGTCTACGTGTTCACGCCCAAAGGCCGCATCATGGAGCTGCCCAAAGGCTCCACGGCTGTCGACTTCGCCTACGCGGTGCACACCGACGTGGGCAACAGCTGCATCGCCTGCCGCATCAACCGCCGCCTGGCGCCGCTGTCCGAGCCGCTGCAAAGCGGCTCGACGGTGGAAATCGTCAGCGCACCGGGCGCACGGCCGAACCCGGCCTGGCTCAACTTCGTGGTCACCGGCAAGGCGCGCACGCACATCCGCCACGCCCTCAAGCAGCAGCGTCGGTCCGAGTCCATCAGCCTGGGCGAACGCCTGCTGAACAAGGTGCTTACCGGCTTCGACAGCAGCCTGGAGAAAATCCCCCAGGAACGCATCCAGTCGATCCTCGCCGAGTACCGCCTGGAACTCATCGAAGACCTGCTCGAAGACATCGGCCTGGGCAACCGCATGGCCTACGTGGTTGCACGTCGCCTGCTGTCGGCCGAAGGCGAGCAGTTGCCGGCGCCGGAAGGCCCGCTGGCGATCCGTGGTACCGAAGGCCTGGTGCTGAGCTACGCCAAGTGCTGTACGCCGATCCCGGGTGACCCGATCGTCGGCCATCTGTCGGCTGGCAAAGGCATGGTCGTGCACCTTGAGAACTGCCGCAACATCAGTGAAATCCGCCACAACCCGGAGAAGTGCGTGCAGCTCTCCTGGGCCAAGGACATCGCGGGCGAGTTCAATGTCGAACTGCGTGTCGAACTGGAGCACCAGCGTGGCCTGATCGCCCTGCTGGCCAGCAGCGTCAACGCCGCCGACGGCAACATCGAGAAGATCAGCATGGACGAACGCGACGGCCGTATCAGCGTGGTCCAACTGGTGGTCAGCGTGCACGACCGCGTGCACCTGGCGCGTGTGATCAAGAAGCTGCGTACCCTGACCGGTGTGGTCCGCATCACCCGCATGCGTACGTAGTCCGCCAACCGCAAGGAGTCATCATGAGCAAGACCGTCATCAACAGCGACAAGGCCCCAGCTGCCATCGGCACCTACTCGCAGGCGATCAAGGCCGGCAACACCGTGTACATGTCTGGCCAGATCCCGCTGGACCCGAAGACCATGGAGCTGGTCGAAGGCTTCGAAGCTCAGACCGTGCAAGTGTTCGAGAACCTCAAAGCCGTGGCTGAAGCCGCTGGTGGTTCGTTCAAGGACATCGTCAAGCTGAACATCTTCCTCACCGACCTGAGCCACTTCGCCAAGGTCAACGAGGTGATGGGCCGCTACTTCGAGCAGCCTTACCCGGCCCGCGCCGCCATCGGCGTTGCCGCGCTGCCGAAAGGCTCCCAGGTCGAAATGGACGCCATCCTGGTCATCGAATGATGCCCTTGGTGACGGGCACCCCGCCCGTCACCCCTCCCTCTTCTGCAAGGTTATTCCCTCATGCGTCAAGCACTGCCCCTCACACTGGCAGCCCTGCTTCTGGGCGGCTGCGCCAGCCACAAACCCGAAGACTTCAACGGCACCTGGATCAACCAGGACGCCATCACTGCGGCCGTCAAGGGCAGCAGCCTGCGCCAGGCGCTGAACGAGCACGGCCCGGTGTTCGAGTGGAAACTCGACGTTGCCAGCCAGCAGGCCAGCTACAGCAATGGTTTCGAGGCCGCTGACGGCCAGTTGAGCGCCAACGACAAGCAGTGGCAGGCCAGCTTCGAAGGTGGCCAGACCGAGCAGTTGTCGCTTGATGGCGATGAACTGCTGACCGTTGATCAAAGCGGAGCCAAGCAGACCTTCGTACGCGCGAAGGCACCGGCTACCGCCAATGCCCCGCTGGGTAGCAGCTTCGAGAAGGCGCTGTACCAGGCCTACCTGGGCGGCGACTGGAAGATCACCGAAGGCCAGGGCAAAGGTGCCAGCGTGCGCTTCAGCGACACCGGTAACGTTACCGGCCTGCCCGGGCCGGACCGTTTCGCCCTGTGCCTGGCGGGCGATTGCGCGACCATGGGCGGCAGCAATGACAGCCTGTGGCTGGAGCGTAACCAGCGTGGTGCGCCGTTCATCATCAAGCGTGATGGCGGCAAGCTGGAGATTTTCCAGGCAGTGAACCGTGCACAACCGGATGAAATGCCGGAGCTGGCGGCAGGTAAGCGCCAGTGGGTGCTGGAGCAGAATTGAAGTCGAACGCGGTCCCTGTGGGAGCGGGCTAGCCCGCGAACACCGGCGAAGCCGGTGCCATACACCGCGTTGCATTCTTCGCGGGCTTGCCCGCTCCCACAGAGACTCGCATCAACCTCGGCGATTAGCCCTTCCCTTCCAGAATCGCGGCATACCCTTCCTTGTAACTCGGATACACCGGTACCCACCCCAACGCCCGCGCCCGGGCATTGCTGCAGCGTTTGCTGCCAGTACGCCGCACCCGCTGCTCATCAGACCACTCGGTAACCCCCATGTACGCCCTCAGCCAAGCCACCACATCGGCCAGCGGTGCCGGGTCGTCATCGACGCCAATGTAATAGTCGTCCAGCGCCTTGCCGTCGGCATCGGCCTGCAGCAGGTGGGCCAAAAGGCTGGCAGCATCCTCAGCATGAATACGGTTGCCATACAGCGGCGGCTCCTCGGCGACGCGGTAACCCTGGCGCACCTGGCTCAGCAGCCACTCGCGGCCTGGGCCATAGATGCCGGTCAGACGCACCACGCTTGCCGGAATGCCGCTGGCCAGCGCCAGCTGCTCGGCCTCCAGCATCACCCGCCCGGAATAACCTTCAGGCTCGGTGGCTGCACCTTCTTCGATCCATTCACCGTCTTTTTGGGCATACACGCTGCTGCTCGATACAAACAGCAGGCGACGCGGGCGCTGGCCTCGCTCGGCCAGCCACGCCAGCACATGGCGCAAGCCGTCGACGTAGGCCGCCTGGTAACCCGCCTCGTCGTGCTGGCTGGCCGCCACGCAGTACACCAGGTAGTCCAGCGAGCCCTGCGGCCAGGCTTGCGGAATTGCAGGTTCCGCCAGGTCGGCGGCAACCGGTGCAATACCCGCAGGCAGTTGCCCGACAGAACGGCGCAGGCCGCTTACCTGCCAGCCTTTGGCCAGCATCTGCTTGGCAAAACGCCCGCCTACATCACCACATCCCACCACCATCACGGATAGGTCTGACATCACAAAACTCCCTAGACCAATTGATCAGCCCGGCCACGCTACACGATGGGCGGCTAGACCATAGGCGAAAAAAGCAACAAGATTACTTTTGTTAACAAGAATTACTTGCAATAATGGCGACCAATTTGTTCTCGGCCTATCTCGAGGCCTTGGAGAACGTCCACTTTTTCTTCATCAGGTCCGGCCAGCATGACACGTACTCAACCTTCCGCTTCGCCAACCCCGTCGCGCGCCTGGCGCGCCATCGCCGCGCTGACACTCAGCCTGGTGCTGGCCCCGGTGGCCATGGCCGATGAGCCAACCGCCAATGCCGCTACACCAGCCGCTGCTTCCGCTCCGGCTGCTAAAGCTGCCCCGGCGGCACCGGCTGTGGAAGGCCAGGCTCCCGCTGGCGAAGTACAAGCTGCCGCCCCGGCAGATTCGCAGGTTGTGGGTGATCCCGCTACCGATGCACTGGTTGAAGACACGTCCCTGGGCATGGCCCACGACCTGTCCCCGTGGGGCATGTACAAAAACGCCGACATCGTGGTGAAGATCGTCATGATCGGCCTGGCTATCGCCTCCATCATCACCTGGACCATCTGGATCGCCAAAGGCTTCGAGCTGATGGGCGCCAAACGTCGCCTGCGTGGTGAAATCGCCCAGCTGAAGAAGTCCACCACCCTGAAAGAAGCCAGCGAAGTCTCCAAAAAGGAAGGCACCCTGGCCCACACGTTGGTTCACGACGCCCTCGAAGAGATGCGCCTGTCGGCCAATGCCCGCGAAAAAGAAGGCATCAAGGAGCGCGTCAGCTTCCGTCTGGAGCGCCTGGTGCACGCCAGCGGCCGTACCATGAGCAGCGGCACCGGCGTACTGGCAACCATCGGTTCCACCGCGCCGTTCGTAGGTCTGTTCGGTACTGTATGGGGCATCATGAACAGCTTCATCGGCATCGCCAAGACCCAGACCACCAACCTGGCCGTGGTCGCCCCCGGCATCGCCGAAGCCCTGCTGGCCACCGCCCTGGGCCTGGTCGCAGCAATCCCGGCCGTGGTCATCTACAACGTCTTCGCCCGCTCCATCGCCGGCTACAAGGCCCAGGTGTCCGACGCCTCCGCCCAGGTACTGCTGCTGGTCAGCCGTGACCTGGACCACCAGGGCAGCGAGCGCGCCGCCCCGCACATGGTGAAAGTGGGGTAAGCCATGGGCCTGCATCTCAACGAAGGTGGCGACGACCTCGCCGAAAACCACGAAATCAACGTTACGCCGTTCATCGACGTGATGCTGGTGCTGCTGATCATCTTCATGGTCGCAGCCCCCTTGGCCACGGTCGACATCAAGGTCGACCTGCCGGCCTCAACCGCCAAACCGGCGCCGAGGCCTGAAAAACCGGTGTTCGTCAGCGTCAAGGCCGACCAGAAGCTGTACGTCGGCGACGATCAGGTTGCTGCACCCGACCAGCTTGGCCCGATGCTCGATGCCAAGACCAAGGGTGACAAGGAAACCACCATCTTCTTCCAGGCTGACAAAGGCGTGGATTACGGTGACTTGATGGAAGTGATGAACAACATGCGCGCGGCCGGCTACCTCAAGGTCGGTCTGGTAGGTCTCGAGACGGCAGCCAAGAAATGACAAAAACGCGCTCTAACATGGCGCGCTACGGTGGCAGCCTGGCGATCGTGCTGGGCGTGCACGTGGTCGCCGTGCTGCTGACGCTCAACTGGTCGGTGCCCCAGGCCATCGAACTGCCACCGGCAGCCATGATGGTCGAGCTGGCGCCATTGCCGGAGCCTGCGCCACCACCGCCCCCGAAAGCGGCGCCGCAGCCACCGGCACCGGTCGAGGAACCGCCGCTGCCGAAGCTGGCCGAGGCACCCAAGCCCAAGATCGCCATTCCCAAGCCGCCCAAGCCGAAGGCCAAGCCACAGCCGCCCAAGCCCGAGAAAAAGCCTGAGCCGCCGAAGGAAGCACCACCGACCGAACAAACGGTAGACGCACCGCCCAGCAACACGCCGCCGCAGAAGTCCGCGGCACCGGCGCCGAGCATTGCGTCCAACAGCAACGCCCTGCCGACCTGGCAGAGCGACCTGCTGCGTCACCTGGCCAAGTACAAGCGTTACCCGGAAGACGCGCGCCGTCGCGGTCTGCAGGGCATCAACCGCCTGCGCTTCGTGGTCGACGCCGAAGGCAAGGTGGTGTCGTACTCCATGGCTGGTGGCTCGGGTAGCGCCGCACTGGACCGGGCGACGCTGGAAATGATCCGTCGGGCCGGCACTGTACCCAAGCCGCCACCCGAGTTGCTGAACAATGGCACGATCGAAGTCGTGGCACCGTTCGTCTACTCGCTGGACCGCCGCTGAGACTTTTGTTTCTGTCACAAATCGGCAAGTCTGATAACGTGCGTCTATCGATTGCAGCCGCTATGCTGGGCCCGCAACTTCATGGACGCACGTTATGACCCTCACAGAATTACGCTACATCGTCACACTCGCCCAGGAACAGCACTTCGGCCATGCCGCCGAACGCTGCCACGTGAGCCAGCCGACCCTGTCGGTCGGTGTGAAGAAGCTCGAGGATGAGCTTGGCGTTCTGATCTTCGAACGCAGCAAGAGCGCGGTGCGCCTGACCCCGGTCGGCGAAAGCATCGTCGCCCAGGCGCAGAAGGTACTGGAGCAGGCCCAAGGCATTCGCGAACTGGCCCAGGCCGGCAAGAACCAGCTGACCGCCCCGCTCAAGGTCGGTGCCATCTACACCGTCGGCCCCTACCTGTTCCCGCACCTGATTCCGCAACTGCACCGCGTAGCGCCGCAGATGCCCCTGTACATCGAAGAAAACTTCACCCACGTACTGCGCGAAAAGCTGCGCAATGGCGAACTGGACGCGGTGATCATCGCCCTGCCGTTCAACGAAGCCGACGTGCTGACCCTGCCGCTGTACGATGAGCCGTTCTGCGCCCTGATGCCGGCCGACCACCCGTGGACGGCGAAAAAGACCATCGACACCGCCATGCTCAACGACAAGAGCCTGTTGCTGCTGGGTGAGGGCCACTGCTTCCGCGATCAGGTACTGGAAGCCTGCCCGACCCTGAACAAGGGCGGTGAAGGTTCCAAGCACACCACGGTCGAGTCCAGCTCGCTGGAAACCATCCGCCATATGGTGGCATCAGGCCTTGGCGTTTCGATCCTGCCGCTGTCGGCGGTGCACAGCCACCACTACGCCCCTGGCATCATCGAGGTCCGCCCGCTGACGGCGCCGGCGCCGTTCCGCACCGTGGCCATCGCCTGGCGTGCCAGCTTCCCGCGGCCGAAGGCCATCGAGATCCTCGCAGATTCGATCCGCCTGTGCTCGGTCGCCAAAGCCCCTGCGGAACAACCGGCCTGAGTCATGAGTGAGCTGTCGAAGGTCCCGGTCACGGTACTCAAGGGTGTTGGCGAGGCCATGGCGGAAAAACTCGCCAAGGTCGGCCTGGAGAACCTGCAGGATGTGCTGTTCCACCTGCCCCTGCGCTACCAGGACCGCACCCGCGTGGTGCCGATTGGCCAATTGCGCCCCGGCCAGGATGCCGTGATCGAGGGCGTGGTCAGCGGCGCCGACGTGACCATGGGCAAGCGACGTAGCCTGGTGGTGCGACTGGGAGATGGCAGTGGCGTGCTGAGCCTGCGCTTCTACCACTTCAGCAACGCACAGAAAGAAAGCCTGAAACGCGGCACCCACTTGCGCTGCTACGGCGAAGCCCGCCCCGGCGCTTCGGGCCTGGAAATCTACCACCCGGAATACCGTGCACTGAATGGCGACGAACCACCGCCCCCGGTCGAGCAGACGCTGACACCGATCTACCCGTCCACCGAAGGCCTCACCCAGCAACGCCTGCGCCTGTTGTGTCAGCAGAGCCTGGGCCTGCTTGGCCCGCGCAGCCTGCCTGACTGGCTGCCTGACGAGCTGGCCCGGGACTACCAACTGGCGCCGCTGGACGATGCCATCCGCTACCTGCACAACCCGCCGGCCGATGCCGACCTCGACGAGCTCGCCGAAGGCCAGCACTGGGCCCAGCACCGCCTGGCCTTCGAAGAACTGCTGACCCACCAGCTGTCGCAGCAACGCCTGCGCGAAAGCCTGCGTAGCCTGCGCGCACCGGTACTGCCCAAGGCCAAGCGTCTGCAAGCGCAGTACCTGGCCAACCTGGGCTTCCAGCCGACTGGCGCGCAGCAGCGGGTGGCCAACGAAATTGCCTATGACCTCAGCCAGCACGAGCCGATGATGCGCCTGGTGCAGGGCGATGTGGGGGCAGGCAAGACCGTGGTCGCCGCGCTGGCCGCGCTGCAGGCGTTGGAAGCCGGCTATCAGGTGGCCTTGATGGCACCCACCGAGATCCTCGCCGAACAGCACTACATCACCTTCAAGCGCTGGCTCGAACCACTGGGCATCGAAGTGGCCTGGCTGGCCGGCAAGCTCAAGGGCAAGGCCCGGGCAGCTTCCCTGGAACAGATCGCCAACGGCGCACCGATGGTGGTCGGCACCCACGCGCTGTTTCAGGAAGAGGTGAAGTTCAAGCACCTGGCCCTGGCGATCATCGATGAACAGCACCGTTTTGGCGTGCAGCAACGCCTGGCCCTGCGCAAGAAGGGCGTGGCCGGCGAGCTGTGCCCGCACCAGTTGATCATGACCGCCACGCCTATTCCGCGCACCTTGGCGATGAGCGCCTACGCCGACCTGGACACCTCGGTACTCGACGAGCTGCCGCCTGGGCGCACCCCGGTGAACACCGTGCTGGTAGCCGATAGCCGCCGCTTCGAAGTGGTCGAACGGGTACGCGCCGCCTGCGCCGAGGGCCGCCAGGCTTACTGGGTTTGCACCCTCATCGAAGAGTCTGAAGAGCTGACCTGCCAGGCGGCCGAAAGCACGTATGAAGAACTTGGCAGCGCCTTGGGCGAACTGCGTGTGGGCCTGATCCACGGTCGCATGAAGCCTGCGGAGAAAGCCGAGATCATGGCGCAGTTCAAGGCCGGTGAATTGCAGTTGCTGGTTGCGACCACGGTCATCGAGGTAGGCGTGGACGTGCCCAACGCCAGCCTGATGATCATCGAAAACCCCGAGCGCCTTGGCTTGGCCCAGTTGCACCAGCTGCGCGGCCGGGTTGGCCGGGGCAGTGCCGTGAGCCATTGCGTGCTGCTGTACCACCCGCCACTGTCGCAGATCGGCCGCGAGCGCCTGGGGATCATGCGCGAGACCAACGACGGCTTCATCATCGCCGAAAAGGACCTGGAGCTGCGCGGCCCGGGCGAGATGCTGGGGACCCGCCAGACCGGCCTGCTACAGTTCAAGGTCGCCGACCTGATGCGTGACGCCGACCTGTTGCCAGCGGTGCGCGACGCCGCCCAGGCCCTGATCGCGCGCTGGCCGGAACATGTCAGCCCGTTGCTCGACCGCTGGCTGCGTCATGGACAGCAATATGGGCAAGTGTGACGCCAGTCCCAGAATGGATCCAGATTTGCTCGCAGGCTGGTTATACTTCGCGTTTAAAAGAATCAGTGGATACGGACCATGACTGAAGTTGCCCTGGACACCGCAACCCCACACGCACCCTCTGTCATCAGGCTGCTGCTCGACAAGGTCGGCGTCGCCTACCGCGAGGTGGCCGAGCACCCGCACCTTCCTGCGACTTCGCGGGTGCAAGCAGTGCTTCTCGACGACGAGGTCGGCGCCCTCATGGTGCTGTTCCCGCAGAGCCAACTGCTGGACCTCAACCGCCTGGCCGAACTGACCGGGCGCAAGCTTACCGCCGTGTCGGTGCCGCGCTTGAAGCAGATGCTCGACAAACACCAGCTCAAGGCCCTGCCAGGCATTCCGGCGCTCACCAGCTCACCGTGCCAGTACGAGAAGAGCCTGCTCGACGCCGAAACCGTCTATATCCAGTCGGGCGAAACCGGCCTGCTGCTGGAAATCGAACGCGCGCACTTCAAGCGCATGCTGGCCAAAGCCAGCGCCAGCAGCTTCGGTCAGGAAATCGAGGCCATCAGCCCCAACCTCGACCGCCCCGATGACGACACCCGGGAAATCACCAATGCCGTGCAGGCCTTCACGGCCCGACGCATCCAGAAGCGCCTGGAAGAAACCATCGAGATCCCACCGCTGGCCGATACCGCGCAAAAGATCATCAAGCTGCGGGTAGACCCCAACGCCAGCATCGATGACATCACCGGCGTGGTCGAAACCGACCCGGCGCTGGCGGCCCAGGTGGTGAGCTGGGCGGCTTCGCCGTACTACGCCTCACCCGGCAAGATCCGCTCGGTGGAAGATGCCATCGTGCGCGTGCTGGGCTTCGATCTGGTGATCAACCTGGCCTTGGGCCTGGCGCTGGGCAAGACGTTGAGCCTGCCTAAAGACCACCCGCAGCAGGCCACACCGTACTGGCAGCAGTCGATCTACACCGCCGCAATCATCGAAGGCCTGACCCGTGCCATGCCGAGGGCAGAACGCCCCGAGGCCGGGCTAACCTACCTGGCCGGGCTGCTGCACAACTTCGGCTACCTGCTACTGGCGCACGTGTTCCCACCGCACTTCTCGCTGATTTGCCGCCATCTGGAGGTGAACCCGCACCTGAACCACACCTACGTGGAACAGCACCTGCTGGGCATCAGCCGCGAACAGATCGGCGCTTGGCTGATGAAGTTGTGGGACATGCCGGAAGAACTGTCGACCGCGCTGCGTTTCCAGCACGACCCGGCCTATGACGGCGAGTACTCGGCATTCCCCAACCTGGTGTGCCTGGCCACCCGGCTGCTGCGCTCGCGAGGCATTGGTTCGGGGCCGATGGAGGAGATCCCTGACGAGTTGCTGGAGCGCCTGGAGATTACCCGGGACAAGGCGGAAGATGTGGTGAACAAAGTGCTCGAGGCCGAGAACCTGTTGCGCGAACTGGCTTCGCAGTTTCACGCACCGCATTGATTTTTCTGGGGCTGCTTTGCAGCCCCGGCAATTTCAGCCTTTCTTCTTCGGCTTCAGGTACTTCATCAACCCCTGGAACCACATCACCAACGCCGGATTGCCCTTGATCTGGATGTGCTTGTCCTGAATCCCCTGCATGAACGCCAATTGCTTGTTACCCGCCTGCATCGTGGCAAAGCCATAGGCCGCGTCCTTGAAGGCAATGGCGAAGGCAGGCTGCGGGTGTGCGCCGCCCTTGCTGCTGATGCGTTCGTTATTGACGATGAAGTGCCGGGCGACCTTGCCGTCCAAGGTCTGCATCTGGAACACCAGGTCCTTGCCCTTGAGCTGCTGCTGGAATGCCGGGTTGTTACGGCTGGCCCTGGCCATCAACAGCCCCATGGCCCAGAGAAGAAAGCGGAACTTCATCAACGCGCCTCGAATGAAAAGTGACTGAGGCGCGCAGTCTATACTTTTCCAGAACTATTTATGCAAGTTCGAAACATTTTGCCTACAGAAAGCACAACGGGCGCCCTGAGGCGCCCGCTTGGCTGACACTGGGTTTGTCAGAAGGCGATCACTTGCCTTTTTTGGCCGGCTTGACCGGGGTGTTGACGCTGTCGCGCAGGTTTTTGCCTGGCTTGAACGCCACGGTGTTGCTGGCTTTGATCTTGACCGGCTCACCGGTTTGCGGGTTCTTGCCGGTACGCGCGCCGCGATGACGTTTTTCAAAAGTGCCGAAACCGACCAGGGTCACGGTGTCCTTGTCCAGGGCGCCGGTGATGCTGTCGAGAATCGCGTTCAAAACCTGATTGGCCTTTTCCTTGGTCAGATCGGCCTTATCGGCGATGACGGCGGCGAGTTCTGGTTTGCGCATAGTGAAGCCTCTTTGACGGAATTCTTGTTGTTATGCCGTGCTGCCTTTGGGAGCAGCGCTCAAGGCACCGCAGGCTCTAATCTGCGGCAGACGGAAGTGAGAATGGCACGAGCTCCGGGGACGCGCCAGTATCTGGGCGGCCATTGTGTGGGCAACAACAGGATAAAACCGACAGAACACCCTCTATTTACGCCATTAGGGCTGGCAACTGACGATTCAGCGCCAGCTTCTCCATCACCGCTTTCCCGGTCAGGGCGTAGCCCAGCAAGTTGCCGTCTGGGCCGTGGCAGAGCACCTTGAGGTCACTGCCCTGACCATCCACCTGCCAAGTGCCTTCGTGGCCCATGGGCGGCGGCGAAACCACCAGCGGGCAGGCCGGGGTTTTTACCGTGACCGGCATCGGCCCATACGCGACCGCCGTCGGCTTGCCGGCCAGGGTTTGCGCCAGCGCCCGGGCACAGCTCATCAGTGGCATCACGTAGAGCAGGTTGATGCCATCGACCTCGGCACAGTCGCCGAGGGCGAAGATGTTGGCGTGGGATGTACGTAACTCGCGGTCTACGCTGACGCCACGGTTGGTCTGCAAGCCGGCTGCGGCAGCCAGGTCGGTGCGCGGGCGAAGGCCGATGGCCGAAACCACCAGGTCGCAGGCGATCACGCTGCCATCCGACAGGTGCGCCTCCAGGCCTTGGGGCACCTGCTGCAAGCGGGTCAACACCGGGCCCAGGTGGAAGCACACCCCCAAGCCCTCCAGCCCGGCTTGCACAGCCGCCGCAGCGGCCGGGTGCAGCAGGGTCGGCATCACTTGCTCACATGGCGCCACTACCTCCACCTGGAAGCCACCCAGGCTCAGGTCGTTGGCGAACTCGCAGCCGATCAGGCCGGCACCGAGAATCAGCACGCGCTGCTTGCCGACAGCGGCAGCACGGAAGCGCGCGTAGTCTTCGAGGTCGTTGATCGGGAATACCAGATGGCCGCCGTCGCCTTCTATCGGCACCTGCACGGTCTGCGCCCCCCAGGCCAGCACCAGGTCGCGGTACTCCACGGCCTCTTCGCCGATCCACAGGCGCTTGTGGCCTGGGTCGATGCCGCTGATACGGGTATGGGTGCGGATCTCGGCATTCAGCTGTTCGGCCATTGCGCCTGGCTCGGCCATGACCAGGCCGTCGGCGTCTTTCTGCTTGGCAAAGCCCATGGAGAGCATGGGCTTGGAGTAGGAACGACCATCGTCGGCGGTGATCAGCAGCAACGGCGTCTGCGTATCGAGCTTGCGAAATTCACGCGCCAGGTTGTAACCCGCAAGGCCGGTACCGATGATTACCACAGGGGACGTCATGTCGTGCTTTCCTCGGTTAGCCGATGAAGATCATTTCAAAGTCGCTTTTGCCAACCCCACAGTCAGGGCACAGCCAGTCTTCAGGCACATCTTCCCAACGGGTGCCGGGGGCGATGCCGTCGTCGGGCCAGCCTTCGGCTTCGTCGTAGATCAGGCCACAGACAATACATTGCCACTTTTTCATCAGGTCTTTTTCCTTGGTGGAACTCAGGCTTTATCGGGCCGGTAGCTGGCCCTGTTTCATGCATTATGCAAGCAGTCAGGGCAATCATGCTAAGCTCGCCGCCTCTCTGGTTGTAACAAGCAGACCGACGTGTCGTACGAATCCCCGCAAGCAGCCGCTGTCGCGTGGCTGCCGTATTCACAGCTGGCGACCGGCATCGACCAGCCCACCCTTGACTGGCTGTTCGACGAGGGCTCGCTGACCCGCCGCCTGACCCGCCTCTCCAACGATCACTTTTCCGTCACCCCGCTGTTCGAGGGCTGGCAGCCACTGCGCGATGACGAATGCCAGGCGCTGGGCATTGCCGCTGGCGCCGAAGGCTGGGTGCGCGAGGTGTACCTGCGTGGCCATGGCCAACCTTGGGTGTTCGCCCGCAGCGTCGCCAGCCGCAGCGCCCTGGAGCGCGGCGGGCTGGACCTGGAAACCCTGGGCAGCCGCTCGCTAGGCGAATTGCTGTTCTGCGACCAGGCGTTCATCCGCCACCCGATTGAAGTGTGCAGTTATCCACAGGCCTGGCTGCCGACCGAAGCCACCCGCGCAGCACTGTGGGGCCGCCGCTCGCGCTTCGAACGGGGCGGCCTGGAGCTGTTGGTGGCAGAAGTGTTCCTGCCGGCATTGTGGCAAGCGGCCAAGGAGGACAACCGCTGATGTACCTGCAACTGCTCAAGTCGCTCAACCGCCTGCACCCGCGGGCCTGGGACTTCGTCCAGCTCAGCCGCATGGACCGGCCGATCGGTATCTACCTGCTGCTGTGGCCAACCCTGTCGGCGGTATGGATTGCCGGCAACGGTTCACCTACCGTGGCCAATGTGCTGATCTTCGGCCTTGGCGTGGTGCTGATGCGCGCTGCGGGCTGCTGCATCAACGATTTCGCCGACCGTAAGGTGGATGGCCACGTCAAGCGCACTGCCGACCGGCCTCTGGCCAGTGGTCGAGTACGGCCACGCGAAGCGCTGGCGCTGTTCGCCATCCTGGTCGGGGTGAGCTTCCTGCTGGTGCTGTGCACCAACAGCCGCACGGTATGGCTGTCGTTCGGCGCGGTGGCGCTGGCGTTCTGTTACCCGTTCATGAAGCGCTACACCTATTACCCGCAGGTGGTGCTGGGGGCGGCGTACTCCTGGGGCATTCCCATGGCGTTCACGGCAGCGGGTGGCGAACTGCCGGCCAGCGCGTGGCTGCTGTATATCGCCAACCTGCTGTGGACGGTGGGTTATGACACCTACTACGCCATGGTCGACCGCGATGACGACCTGAAGATCGGTGTGAAGTCGACCGCGATCCTGTTTGGCGACGCCGACCGCACCATTATCCTGACCTTGCAGCTGCTGTCGCTGGGCTGCCTGTTGCTGGCAGGCAGCCGCTTCGACCTGGGGGGCTGGTTCCACCTGGGACTGCTGGGTGCGGCAGCGTGCTTTGCGTGGGAGTACTGGTCGACGCGCAAGCTGGACCGGGAGTCGTGCTTCAAGGCGTTTCTGCACAACCACTGGGCGGGGATGCTGGTGTTCATTGGCGTAGTGTTGGATTACGCGTTGCGCTGAATATGTCGGGGCCGCGAAGCGGCCCCGACAATCTCAAGGCTTGGCGACGTGCCAGACGTCCTTCACGCCATCACCGGTCATGTCACCGGCCTTCTTGTCCTTGACGAAGGTGTACAGCGGCTTGCCGTCGTAGGCCCACTGCATCGAACCGTCATCACGCTTGATCTGCGTCCACTTGCCCTCGGCCTTTTCGCCATCCATCACCTTCAACGGCGGCCAGTTGGTGGCGCAATCGCCATTGCACATCGACTTGCCTCCCGCATCCTTGTCAAAGGTGTACAGGGTCATGCCGGCATGATCGACCCACATGCCGTCCTTCTCCATGGCATGTTGGGCCGACGCCACCCCCGGGAGCGCCAGCGCAGCGAAAAGGGCCATCCAGCTCAGCGTTTGTCGTGTCATTGGATTCACCATTATTTCGGGGGGATTGAGTTCGAGTCGCCGCAACTGCGGCCCTCTCAAGCCTAGTTCAGTCACGGAATGTCGCCAGAACGGCCAACACCCTGTCACACAGCTGCAATAATTCCGTTATCTAATGCGGGCCAAGACACCGTATCCAGGAGAGGTTTGAGCATGGTAGGCAGGAACATTCTGATCGTCGACGACGAAGCGCCCATTCGCGAGATGATCGCCGTTGCCCTGGAAATGGCCGGCTATGACTGCCTGGAAGCGGAAAACTCCCAACAGGCCCATGCGATCATCGTCGACCGCAAACCGGACCTGATCCTGCTCGACTGGATGCTGCCAGGCACCTCCGGCATCGAGCTGGCCCGCCGCCTCAAGCGCGACGAGCTGACCGGCGACATCCCGATCATCATGCTTACCGCCAAGGGTGAAGAGGACAACAAGATCCAGGGCCTGGAAGTGGGTGCCGACGATTACATCACCAAGCCGTTCTCGCCGCGTGAGCTGGTGGCGCGCCTGAAAGCCGTGTTGCGCCGTACCGGTCCGAGCGACAGCGAGGCGCCGATCGAAGTTGGCGGCCTGCTGCTGGACCCGATCAGCCACCGCGTCACCATCGACGGCAAGCCGGCCGAGATGGGCCCGACCGAATACCGCCTGCTGCAGTTCTTCATGACCCACCAGGAGCGTGCCTACACCCGCGGCCAGTTGCTGGATCAGGTATGGGGCGGCAACGTCTATGTCGAGGAACGCACGGTCGACGTGCACATCCGTCGCCTGCGCAAGGCGCTGGGTGAAGCCTATGAAAATCTGGTACAAACCGTCCGGGGCACTGGCTACCGCTTCTCGACCAAGAGCTGATCGAGTTCAAAAGCGCCACGCTGCACGTTGTTGTACAAGGACCGTCAATTGAACCAAAACTGGCACGCGACCCTGATTCGCCATCTGCTGTTGCTGATTACCGTCTGCCTGATCGGCGGGCTGGCCAGCGGCTACTATGGCTGGAGCCTGGCCATTGGCCTGGCCCTCTACCTGGGCTGGACCCTCAAGCAACTGCTGCGCCTGCACGACTGGCTGCGCAATCACCAACCCGATGAGGCACCGCCCGATGGTTACGGCCTCTGGGGCGAGGTGTTCGACAGCATCTACCACCTGCAACGCCGCGACCAGCGCGTGCGTGGCCGCCTGCAGGCCGTGATCGACCGGGTACAGGAGTCCACCGCCGCGCTGCGCGACGCCGTGATCATGCTCGACAGCGATGGCAACCTGGAGTGGTGGAACCGCGCCGCCGAGACCCTGCTGGGCTTCAAAACCCCACAGGACGGCGGCCAGCAGGTAACCAACCTGGTGCGTCACCCGCGCTTCAAGGAATACTTCGAAGCGGAGAATTACCTCGAACCGCTGGAAATCCCCTCGCCCATCAACGACCGCATGCGCGTGCAACTGCACATCACCCGCTACGGCAACAACGAACACCTGATGCTGGTGCGCGATGTCACCCGCATTCACCAGCTGGAGCAGATGCGCAAGGACTTCGTCGCCAACGTGTCGCACGAGCTGCGCACGCCGCTGACGGTCATCACCGGCTACCTGGAAACCTTGCTGGACAACGTCGAGGACGTGAACCCGCGCTGGAGCCGCGCCCTGCAGCAGATGAGCCAGCAAGGCTCACGCATGCAAACGCTGCTCAACGACCTGCTGCTGCTGGCCAAGCTGGAAGCCACCGATTATCCGTCGGACAACCAGCCGGTGGCCATCGATGCCCTGCTCACCGCCATCAAGAATGACGCCCAGGCTCTGTCCGGGCCACGCAACCAGCGCATCAGCCTGGAAGCTGCGCCCGGCGTCAAACTGAAGGGCAGCGAGTCGGAGCTGCGCAGCGCCTTTTCCAACCTGGTATTCAACGCCGTCAAGTACACCCAGGACGAAGGCAACATCCGCATCCGCTGGTGGGTCGATGCCCAGGGTGCGCATTTGTCGGTGCAAGACTCGGGGGTGGGCATTGACGCGAAGCACTTGCCCCGCCTGACCGAACGCTTCTATCGGGTGGACTCCAGCCGCGCGTCGAATACCGGTGGCACCGGGCTGGGGCTGGCGATTGTGAAGCATGTGCTGATGCGCCATCGCGGCAAGCTGGAAATCAGCAGTGTGCCGGGGCATGGCAGCACCTTTACCTGTCACTTTGCGCCGGCACAATTGGCCAACGGCGAGGTTTGATATTGGGGCTGCGGTGCAGCCCTTCGCGGGCGCGCCCGCTCCCACAGCGACCGCAATAAATCCGCCACCCTTTGCTTTTACGGCTCCAGCCGCTACATTGGATCCCCTGTGCCAGCAAAAGCTGGCACTTTTTTTCTCTCTATCTCTAAGACGGACCCCGTAAAAACTCCATCATGGACCCTTCCCCTGGTATCAGCCTCACCTCGTTATTCGCCGATTTCGGCATGATCATCTTTGCCTTCCTGCTGGTGCTGCTCAACGGCTTCTTCGTTGCCGCCGAGTTCGCCATGGTCAAGCTGCGCGCCACCCGCGTCGAGGCCATCGCCGAGCAGCACGGCTGGCGCGGTAACATCCTGCGCAAGGTTCACAATCAGCTCGACGCCTACCTGTCAGCCTGCCAGTTGGGCATTACCCTCGCCTCGCTGGGCCTGGGCTGGGTCGGTGAACCGGCGTTTGCCCACCTGCTCGAGCCGCTGCTGGCGTACTTCGGGGTCGACTCGCCCGAGCTGATCAAAGGCGTCTCGTTCTTCGTCGCCTTCTTCGTCATCTCGTACCTGCACATCGTGGTCGGCGAGCTGGCGCCCAAGTCCTGGGCCATCCGCAAGCCAGAGCTGCTGTCGCTGTGGACCGCGGTGCCGCTGTACCTGTTCTACTGGGCAATGTACCCAGCCATCTACCTGCTCAATGCCAGCGCCAACACCATTTTGCGTATTGCCGGCCAAGGCGAGCCTGGCCCGCACCACGAGCACCATTACAGCCGTGAAGAGCTGAAGCTGATCCTGCACTCCAGCCGTGGTCAGGACCCAAGCGACCAGGGTATGCGCGTACTGGCGTCGGCCGTGGAAATGGGCGAGCTGGAGGTGGTCGACTGGGCCAACTCGCGTGAGGACATGGTCAGCATCGACGCCCATGCGCCGTTGAAGCAGATCCTGGCCCTGGTGCGCCGCCACAAGTTCAGCCGCTATCCGGTGTATGACGCCGAGCGCGAAGAGTTCACCGGCCTGCTGCACATCAAGGACCTGCTGCTGGAGCTGGCCGAGCTGGAGCACTTGCCCGAAACCATCGACCTGGAAGACCTTGCCCGCCCCCTGGAGCGCGTGTCGCGGCACATGCCGCTGGCCCAGTTGCTGGAGCAGTTCCGCAAGGGCGGCGCGCACTTCGTGCTGGTGGAGGAAGCCGACGGCAAGGTTATCGGCTACCTGACCATGGAAGACGTGCTGGAAGTGCTGGTAGGCGATATCCAGGACGAGCACCGCAAGACCGAACGCGGCATCCTCGCTTACCAGCCAGGCAAACTGCTGGTACGCGGCGACACACCGCTGTTCAAAGTCGAGCGCCTGCTGGGGGTCGACCTCGACCACATCGAGGCAGAGACCCTGGCCGGGCTGGTCTACGAAACGCTCAAGCGCGTGCCTGAAGAAGAGGAAGTGCTTGAGGTCGAGGGGCTGCGCATCATCATCAAGAAGATGAAAGGGCCCAAGATCGTGCTGGCCAAGGTGCTGAAGCTGGACTGATGACGATATCGGTCAGGGGTTGCCGGCAGTGAAGTCCGGTAACCCGCTGATCGGCCTGTCGAACCGGTAAGGTATCGACTCCAGCGCCAGCCCCACATTGCGCTGCACCACGAAATGCAGGTGCGGCCCGGTGCTGTTGCCAGTATTGCCCGACTTGGCCAGTACCTGCCCCTGCCGTACCCGCTGCCCCTGCGCCACCACCACTGAACCGCGCATCAGGTGCAAGTACACGCCCATGGTGCCGTCCGGGTGCAGGATCCTGACGAAATTCCCTGAAGGGTTGGTTCCCCGCCCGCTCTGGGTGTTTTCCGTCTTCACCACCACGCCTTCGCGCGCCGCAATGATGGTGGTGCCTTCAGGCATGGCGATGTCCATGGCGTAGCGCCCCTTTGGCCCAAAGTGGCTGACACGCCCGTTAGGGCCCTGAGTGACGCGGAACGGCCCGCCAATCCAAGGGAATGTGTAACGGAAGCCCTGTGGCCGCATGCCCGGGTCCCCCATGGCCTGCAGCAGGGTCGAGCGGTAGTTCAGCAGCAGCCCGGGGCGCCCCCGGAGCACACTGAGCATTTGCGTGGTACGCGGCGGCAGCAAGCGGCGCACGATGCGCGGAGCATCACCGCCTTGCGCGTTCACCAGATTGTCCAGTCGCAACTCGACCTCCACGGGTACATGCAGTTCGTTGCGCGCCGAAAAGCTCACGCCACCGTCGAAGGTCCTGGCGTTCAACAGCACCTGGCCCTCCAGCGTTTCGACCATGGGCTCGCGCAGCACCAAGGGCTTGGCGCCCGGGCCTGGCCGGTCGGAATAGGAGACCACACCGGAATCGTCGGTGATCTTGTAGAGGGTCACACCCAGGCTCGACGCCGAGACCATGAGCAATGCACAGAACAGCAGCAGGCGCGTGGGCATGATGGTGGCTTTTTGACAGTTTTGATGTCTCGAAGCCTAGCAGCGGGTTTTGCGGCGGGTATTGCAGTTGGTCGGATGGCGCAGGAGCAGCACTGTGCTGCCCCTGCTTTGGCGTCAAGCGCCGGGGGTGAAATGCTTCTGTGCAGTGCCACGGGCAATCAAGCGCGACAGGTAATCGAGCTTCTGGGCGTCCTGATCGACGAACTTGAAGGTCAACTGCAGCCAGTCGCTGTCGGGCTTGGGCTCCAATGCCGCGACAGCATGCAGGTAGCCGTTCAACCGCGCGACTTCAGCGCTCTCACCCTGCTCCAGGTCCAGCACCGCACCTTCCAGCACCTGCGGCAGCGCTTCGCTGCGGCGTACCACCAGCAAGGCCTCCTTCAAGCTCAGTGCCTTGATCACACAGGGCTGCATGCCGCTGGCCAGTCGCAACTGGCCCTGGCCACGCCCGGTCGGTGCGGGGGCAGGTGGCGTGGGGGCTGCGGCAAATGGCTTGATGGCAGCCGGGGCCGGTGCGGGGGCCGACACCTTGGCCGCTTCTGGTTTGCCCCCTGTCAGGGCACTCAGCGAATCATTGGCAAACGCCGAATTCACCCGCGCCGGGCCGCTGGCCATCAGGCTGTCGAGCTTGCCGATCTTGGTCAGGGCCTTTTTTACCTTGGTCAGCAGTTGCTCGTTGGTGAACGGCTTGCCGACAAAATCGGAAACACCCGCCTGGATCGCCTGAATGACGTTTTCCTTGTCGCCACGGCTGGTCACCATGATGAACTGCAGGTTTTTCAGCGCAGGCTGCTGGCGGCACCAGGTAAGCAGTTCCAGGCCCGACATTTCCGGCATTTCCCAGTCGCACAGGACCAGGTCGAACGCTTCCTTGTCCAGCATGGCCATGGCCTTGCGACCGTTGACCGCGTCGTCGATGGCCATGCCCGGGAAGGCACTGCGCAGGCATTTGCGGACCAGGTCACGGATAAACGGCGCGTCATCCACGACCAGCACATTCACTTTACTCATCGATACTCCTTTTGAACCCCGACTAGCCTACTGCCAAATAATGGCCATTTGCTACAACCTGGTCACGCCGGGACTTCTTCACATCGTTCGCGGGTGCCTGCAGGCGCTCGACCGCAAACGAAAACGCCCGGCCAAGGCCGGGCGTCGATGCTCGGGAGCAACCTTAGTTATCGTCAGATTCGCCCGAAACATTAGCCTTTTCGCCATCAGCGACAGCTGTGCCCTGCACTTCTGCTGTCATGCGCTTGAGGCCCATGTGACGTACGTCGGTGCCGCGCACCAGGTAGATCACCAGCTCGGAGATGTTGCGCGCATGGTCGCCAATTCGCTCCAGCGAGCGCAGAACCCAGATCACGCTCAGCACCCGCGAAATAGAGCGCGGGTCCTCCATCATGTAGGTCACCAGCTCGCGCAGCGCGGTCTTGTATTCACGGTCGATGGTTTTGTCGTACTGGGCCACCGACAACGCCAGGTCGGCGTCGAAGCGGGCAAAGGCGTCCAGTGCATCACGGACCATGTTGCGCACCTGGTCACCGATATGACGAACCTCGACGTAGCCACGCGGCGATTCACCTTCTTCGCACAGCTGGATGGCGCGACGGGCGATCTTGGTCGACTCGTCACCAATGCGCTCCAGGTCGATCACCGACTTGGAGATGCTGATGATCAGGCGCAGGTCCGAGGCGGCCGGCTGGCGGCGGGCAAGGATACGCAGGCACTCCTCATCGATGTTGCGCTCCATCTGGTTGATCTGCTCGTCAACCTCGCGCACTTGCTGGGCCAGGCCAGAATCGGCTTCGATCAGCGCGGTGACCGCGTCGTTGACCTGCTTTTCAACCAGCCCGCCCATGGCCAGCAGGTGGCTGCGCACCTCTTCGAGCTCGGCGTTGAACTGCTGGGAAATGTGGTGCGTAAGGCTTTCTTTGTTGATCATCGTTTTGTCCTTTGGTAACGCAGCCCTGTAGGAGGCCAGGTGCTCATCACGAGCGCCGCTTAACCGTAGCGACCGGTGATGTAGTCTTCGGTCTGCTTCTTCGCCGGGTTGGTGAACAGGGTGTCGGTATCCCCGAATTCGACCAGTTTGCCCATGTACATGAACGCGGTGTAATCCGAAACACGGGCCGCCTGCTGCATGTTGTGGGTCACGATGACGATGGTGTACTTGGATTTCAATTCGTAGATCAGCTCTTCGACCTTCAGGGTCGAAATCGGGTCCAGCGCCGAGCACGGTTCGTCGAGCAGCAGCACTTCCGGCTCCACGGCGATGGTGCGGGCGATGACCAGACGCTGTTGCTGGCCACCGGACAGGCCCAGCGCCGACTCATGCAGGCGGTCCTTGACCTCGTCCCACAGGGCTGCGCCCTTCAGCGCCCACTCGACGGCTTCGTCGAGCACACGCTTCTTGTTGATGCCCTGGATACGCAGGCCGTAGACCACGTTCTCGTAGATGGTCTTGGGGAACGGGTTGGGCTTCTGGAACACCATGCCCACACGGCGGCGCAGCTCGGCCACGTCCTCGCCCTTGCGGTAGATGTTGTTGCCGTACAGGTTGATGGCGCCTTCCACGCGGCAGCCGTCAACCAGGTCGTTCATGCGGTTGAAGGTGCGCAGCAGGGTAGACTTGCCGCAGCCGGACGGGCCGATGAAGGCAGTCACGCGTTGCTTGGGGATGTTCATGCTGACGTCGAACAACGCCTGCTTGTCGCCGTAGAACAGGCTCAGGCCAGGTACTTCGATGGCCACGGTTTCTTCGGCCAGGCGCAGGCTCTGCTTGTTGCGGCCCAGGGCAGACATGTCGATGCCGTGGGTATGGGAATCTTGCTGCATGGTCTACTCCATACGCTATCAATTCGTTTCAAAGGGCCGCCCGGCTGGTGGGCGGCACGCTTGCAATCAGGGTCAGCTGTCGAGGGCCTTGTACTTCTCGCGCAGGTGGTTACGGATCCACACGGCCGAGAGGTTGAGGGTCGCGATCACCAGCACCAGCAACAGCGCAGTGGCATACACCAGCGGCCGCGCGGCCTCGACGTTCGGGCTCTGGAAGCCGACGTCATAGATGTGGAAGCCCAGGTGCATGATCTTCTGGTCCAGGTGCAGGTACGGGTAGTTACCGTCCACCGGCAGCGACGGCGCCAGCTTCACCACACCCACCAGCATCAGCGGCGCGACTTCACCAGCGGCGCGGGCCACGGCGAGGATCATGCCGGTCATCATGGCCGGGCTGGCCATGGGCAAGACGATCTTCCAAAGCGTTTCGGCCTTGGTCGCGCCCAGGGCCAGCGAGCCTTCGCGCACGGTACGCGGAATACGCGCCAAGCCTTCTTCGGTGGCCACGATCACCACCGGCACGGCCAGCAGTGCCAGGGTCAGCGATGCCCACAGCAGGCCCGGGGTACCCAGGGTCGGTGCCGGCAGCGCTTCAGGGAAGAACAGGCGGTCGATCGAGCCACCCAGCACGTAGACGAAGAAGCCCAGGCCAAACACGCCGTAGACGATCGCCGGCACGCCGGCCAGGTTGTTCACGGCAATGCGGATCAGCCGTGTCACCGGCCCCTGCCTGGCGTACTCACGCAGGTAGACCGCAGCCAGAACGCCGAACGGGGTGACGATCACGGCCATGATCAGGGTCATCATCACGGTGCCGAAAATGGCCGGGAAGATACCGCCCTCGGTGTTGGCTTCACGCGGGTCGTCGCTGAGGAACTCCCAGACCTTGGCGAAGTAGGTACCCAGCTTGGTGAAGCCGGACATGCCGTTCGGCTGGATGGCATGCACCACCTTACTCAGGTTGATTTCCACTTCACGGCCGTTGCCATCGCGGGCCACCAGGCTGTCGCGGGCAAAGGCCTGGTGCAGGCCGGTCAGGCGGTCTTCGATGGCCTTGTAGCGGCTGTTCAGCTCGGCGCGGTCGGCGTCCATGTCGGCCTGGGCAGCGGCGTCCAGCTTGCCGTCCAGCTCCAGCTTGCGGGCCTGCAGGCGCAGGCGCTCGAGGCCATGGTTGATGGCGCCGATGTCCTTCTTCTCAAGCTGCTGCAACTCGCCGTTGAGCTGGTTGGCGCGCTTGAGGCGGGCCTGCAGTTCGTGCCAGGCGGCAGGGCCTTCGGCCACCACGCGGCCTTCTTCCTTGACGCTGACCAGGTAGCCGTAGAAGTTGCCCCACTCGCGGCGTTCCAGGGCGATCAGGTCGGCCGGGCGTTTTTCGTCAACCAGCCAGTCGCCGACCACCCAGGTAAAGTCGCTGCCATTGAGGTCGCGGTTACCAATCTTGATCAGTTCACGGGTCATGAACTCCGGGCCCTGGTCTGGTACCGGCAGGCCGGCACCCTTCAGGCGGGCGCGTGGCACTTCTTCCTTTTGTACCACTTCGCCGATGACGACGTGGTCAGCCTGGCCCGGCACCTTGTAGGTGGCCTGTACAAGATCGGCCGGCCAGAAGTGGCCCAGGCCGCGCACGGCAATCACCGCCAGCAGGCCGACGGTCATGATCACCGCCATGGCCACCGCGCCGCCGCTCATCCAGACGCCGGGGGCGCCGCTCTTGAACCAGCCTTTGAGGGAATCCTTTTTCACGGATCGCTACCTTTCTATCAAAGCGACGAGTATTTCTTGCGCAGACGCTGGCGAATCAGCTCGGCCAAGGTGTTCATCACGAACGTGAACATCAGCAGCACCAGAGCGGCCAGGAACAGCACGCGATAGTGGCTGCCGCCGACTTCCGATTCCGGCATTTCCACGGCCACGTTGGCGGCCAGGGTGCGCATGCCCTCGAACAGGTTCATCTCCATCACCGGGGTGTTGCCGGTGGCCATCAGCACGATCATGGTCTCGCCCACCGCACGGCCCATGCCGATCATCAGCGCCGAGAAGATACCCGGGCTGGCGGTGAGGATGACCACGCGGGTCAGGGTCTGCCAGGGCGTCGCGCCCAGGGCCAGCGAGCCCAGGGTCAAGCTGCGCGGCACGCTGAACACGGCGTCTTCGGCAATGGAATAGATGTTCGGGATGACTGCAAAGCCCATGGCGATACCCACGACCAGGGCGTTGCGCTGGTCATAGGTGATGCCCAGATCGTTGGTGATCCACAGCCGCATGTCGCCGCCGAAGAACCAGCTTTCCAGGTGCGGGCTCATGGTCAGGGCGAACCAGCCGGTGAACAGAATGACCGGAATCAGGATCGCCGCCTCCCAGCCATCCGGCACACGCAGGCGAATCGACTCCGGCAGGCGGGTCCAGGCGAAGCCGGCCAGCAGGATGCCAACCGGCATCAGCAGGAACAGGCTGAACACGCCCGGCAGGTGGCCTTCCAGGTACGGGGCCAGGAACAGGCCGGCGAAGAAGCCAAGGATTACCGTGGGCATCGCTTCCATCAGTTCGATCACCGGCTTGACCTTGCGGCGCATGCCCGGGGCCATGAAGTAGGCGGTGTAGATGGCGGCGGCGATGGCCAGCGGGGCGGCCAGGATCATCGCGTAGAACGCGGCCTTCAAGGTACCGAAGGTGAGCGGCGACAGGCTCAGCTTGGGCTCGAAGTCTGTGTTCGAGGCGGTCGACTGCCAGACGTATTTCGGCTCGTCGTAGTTCTCGTACCACACCTTGCCCCACAGCGCGCTGAAGGAAATTTCCGGGTGCGGGTTGCGCAGGCTCAAGGGCAGCAGTTTGCCGCCTTCTTCGATGATGATGCGATTGGCGCGTGGCGACAGGGCCAGGATACCTGGGCCTTCGGCAGCCGGCTCGACCAGCAGGGTGCGGTGCGCGGTGCTGTGGAACACGCCCAGCTTGCCGTCTGCGTCCAGCGCGATGAAGCCTTTGCGGCGCTCTTCCGCGTCGATCTGCACGATAGGCGCCTTGCCCATCTGGAAGGTACGAATCTGCTTGAAGCGTGACTCGCCATCCGGGTCGCGGGCCATGAACCACTGGGCCAGGCCGCCTTTGGAGTCACCGATGATCAGCGAGATGCCGCCAACCAGCTGGGCCGTGGCGGTGATTTCGGTATCGCCGCTTTCAGACAGCTTGTAACGGCCGTTGAGGCTCTTGTCGCGCAGGCTGAACACGTCGGCAGTGGCGCGGCCGTTGATCACGTACAACCACTGCTGGCGCGGATCGATGAAGATGTTCTTCACCACTTCGGTCATTTGCGGCAGTTCGATGCGGTTCTGCTCGGTGGTGACCTCTTCGGTCATCATGTTTTCCGTGCGGGTCAGCTCCAGCACCTGCAGATGCGCGCCGGTGGAGCCGGCCAGCAGCAAGGTGTCGCCATTGACGTTGACGCTGACGTGCTCCAGCGCACGGCCCTGTTCGTCGAGCACGAACGGCTGCTCGCCGTACGGGTAGTCGATGCCTGGGCTAATGGTTTTCTTGTTGTCCGGGTAGGTGATCTTGTAGGTGTGGTGGAACACCAGCGCCTGGCCATTGGACAAGCCCAGCACCACCAGCGGGCTACCCGGCTGGTCGGCACTGATCGACGTAACCTGGGTGCCTGCCGGCACAGGCAGGTCGACACGTTTGAGCTCGTTACCGGTCTTGGTATCGAAGAACAATGCCTGGCCCTTGTCCGAAACTCGCATCCCCACCAGGTTCTGCTCTTCTAGCGCGATCATCAGCGGCTTGCCGGCATCCTGCTGCAGCCAGGTTGGCGCCAGGGCTTTCTTGCTGGTCAGCTCGGCGCCCTGGAACAGTGGCAGCACCACATAGGCCAGGTAGAAGAAGATCAGGGTGATGGCCGCCAGAACGGCAAGCCCGCCCACCAGTACATACCAGCGGGTCAGGCGGTCCTTGAGCGCACGCATGCGGCGCTTGCGTTGCAACTCGGGCGTATTGAAATCAATGCGCACGGGCTGGGAGTTTTGGGTCATGTTGGAATTGGCCAGATCATTCATGCGCACACCCTAGCGGTCCCGTGTGACAAAAACATTACAAAGTGGTGACGCGCGAAAGCCCGCCGCACAGGGAACCTGGCTTCGGACTGGAATTTCGTGGAAGAGGCCGGGCATCGGCACCGGCCTCTTCTTCAGTTACTTACTTCTTTGCAACGTTACCGGCGTGCGACAGGCCCAGGTCAGCCAGGGTCTTGTCGACGACTTTGGCCGGCAGCGGGATGTAGCCATCCTTCACCACGACCTGCTGGCCAGCTTGCGACAGCACCAGCTTGACGAACTCGGCTTCCAGCGGGGCCAGAGGCTTGTTCGGGGCCTTGTTGACGTACACGTACAGGAAGCGCGACAGCGGGTAGGTGCCGTTCAGGGCGTTGGTTTCGTTGTCTTCAACGAACTCGCCGCCTTCTTTCTTGGCCAGGCCTACGGTTTTGACGCTGGCAGTCTTGTAACCGATACCCGAGTAGCCAATGCCGTTCAGCGAAGAGCTGATCGACTGCACCACCGAAGCCGAGCCAGGCTGTTCGTTGACGTTAGGCTTGAAGTCGCCTTTGCACAGGGCTTCTTCCTTGAAGTAGCCGTAGGTGCCCGATACCGAGTTGCGGCCGAACAGCTGGATTGGCTTGTTGGCCAGGTCGCCGGTCACACCCACGTCGCCCCAGGTCTTGATTTCGGCTTTGCCACCGCACAGGCGAGTGGAAGAGAAGATGGCGTCGACCTGAGCCATGGTCAGGCCCTTGATCGGGTTGTCCTTGTGCACGAACACGGCCAGGGCGTCGACAGCAACCGGGATGGCGGTCGGCTTGTAACCGTACTTCTGCTCGAAGGCCTGCAGCTCGACGTCCTTCATCTTGCGGCTCATCGGGCCGAGGTTGGCGGTGCCTTCGGTCAGCGCGGGTGGCGCGGTGGAGGAGCCGGCCGCCTGGATCTGGATGTTTACGTTCGGATATTCCTTCTTGTAGGCCTCGGCCCACAGCGTCATCAGGTTCGCCAGGGTGTCGGAGCCAACGCTGGAGAGGTTGCCCGAAACACCGGTGGTCTTGGTGTAGGTCGGGATCGCAGGATCGACAGCGGCTACCGCGTTGGCGGTTGCAACGCCAGCGGCGGCAAAGGTGAGGGCCGCCATCAAACGCTTCAGTTTCATGCCTTGCTCCTAGCAGGAATATGGGGGTGTTGGATGGAACGGGCCCAAGTATCGGCAGGCCGCATGAACACGATATGACTTCATTGTGACAATTGGATGAAAGGCCATCACTGTAAGCAGGTCTGGCCTTTTCGCGGGTAGCCTCGAAGCAGATCAGCGCTTATTGGCGAGCAAGTACAGGCCCACGGCCAGACCAACGGCACACAGCCCCGCCACGTAGTAGGCCGGCGCCATCGGGCTCACCTTCAGCAGCGCCGTCACCACCATCGGTGTCAGCCCGCCGAAAATCGCGTAGGCCACGTTGTACGAGAACGACAGCCCGCTGAAGCGCACCGCCGCCGGGAACGCCTTGACCATCACATAGGGCACAGCGCCAATCACGCCCACGCACAGGCCAGTCACCGCGTACAGCGGGAACAACAGCTCAGGCCGGGTCGGCAGGCTGTGGTAGAAGGCCCAGGAACTGGCCAGCAGCAACAGGCTGCCAATCACGAACACGCGGCCCGCACCAAAGCGGTCGGCCAGGCTGCCGGCGCCGATGCAGCCAAGGCTGAGCAGCACGATCGCCAGGCTGTTGGCCTTGAGCGAGTCGGTCGGGCTGATGTGGTAGAAGCTCTGCAACAGCGCCGGGGTCATCAGGATGACCACCACGATGCCGGCCGACAGCATCCAGGTCAGCAGCATCGACAGGATGATCGGGCCACGGTGGTCACGCAGCACGGCCCGCAGCGGCAATTCCTCGGCCAGCGCCTTGCGCTGCTGCATTTCGGCGAACACTGGCGTTTCGTGCAGCCAGCGGCGCAGGTACACCGAGAACAGGCCGAACACACCGCCGAGCAGGAACGGAATCCGCCAGGCGTAATCGGCCACTTCTTCGGCGCTGTACACGCTGTTGATCAGGGTCGCCACCAGCGAACCCAGCAGAATGCCCGCCGTCAGGCCTGCAGTCAGGGTGCCGCAGGCGTAGCCGGTGTTGCGCGCAGGCACGTGTTCGGACACGAACACCCAGGCGCCCGGCACCTCGCCACCGATGGCCGCGCCCTGGATCACGCGCATCAGCAGCAGCAGGATCGGCGCCCACATGCCAATTTGGGCATAGGTTGGCAGCAGGCCCATGATCAGGGTCGGCAGGGCCATCATGAAGATGCTCAGGGTGAACATCTTCTTGCGCCCCAACAAATCACCGAAGTGGGCCATGATGATGCCGCCCAGCGGCCGCGCCAGATAGCCGGCGGCGAAGATGCCGAAGGTTTGCATCAGGCGCAGCCACTCGGGCATGTCGGCCGGGAAGAACAGCTTGCCGACCACTGTGGCGAAGAACACGAAGATGATGAAGTCGTAGAACTCCAGCGCACCGCCCAGGGCGGACAGTGAAAGGGTCTTGTAGTCACTGCGGGTCAGCGGCCGCGAGGGCTGCTCGATACTGCTGGGCACGGAAGTCATCGCTCGTTGTTCTCTTTGTAGGGCATGCAGGCCGCTTGGCACGCGGCTTCTGGATTAGGGGACACGCGAAGATAGCAAATAGCCGAGCTGCGCTGAAAGCGATACAAAATCCCTACACATATTCATGAATGCGCGGTCGTCGCTGGCCGTTATGCTCTATATACTGGCAGTTCGTAGGAAAAGGTTGCCCCTAACGTGGGATGTTGTGCGAAAACGCCGGTCAGTATTGTCAGACGGTTTCGCAGAGTTTCCCTACGGCCGCCCAGTGAAACGAAATCGGCGTAGTATGTTTCAAGCTGAATCGTTTACCCGGCCTTTGCGCCACACCAACGAAAAGCGTCACGGGTCAGAGGCCCCATCGCATGATTGAGCTCGAACAAGAAGATCCAATCCCACAAGGCGACCTGGCCTTGCAGATCACAGCATTGCCGCGCGAGACCAACGGCTTCGGCGACATCTTCGGCGGCTGGCTGGTTGCCCAGATGGACCTGGCCGGCACCGCCATGGCCAGCCGCGTCGCCGGTGGCCGCGTGGCTACCGTGGCCATCGACCGCATGGCCTTCCTGGTACCGGTCGCGGTCGGCGCGCAGCTGTCGTTCTATACCCAGACCCTGGAGATCGGCCGCAGCTCGATCCGGATGATGGTCGAAGTGTGGAGCGACGACCCGCTGTCCAGCGAATGGCGCAAGGTTACCGAAGCGGTATTCGTCTTCGTCGCCATCGACGGCAGTGGTCGTACCCGGTCTGTGCCTCGTCGCTAAGCCTCGCCGGCGGTAAACTCATTGCATGTGCCCGGGTCCAAGGCCCACTGGCAACCAATGAGATGAATGCAATGGCTACCTACCAGGTCGTAACCGAGCAACATGGCGAACTGAACTGCTGGCGTATCAGCAGCGACCGCGCCGAACTCCTGATCGCCCAGCAAGGCGCACAGATCCTCAGCTACCAGCGGGTCGGCGAGCCGCCGCTGCTGTGGCTGAGCGACCAGGCCATCTTCCGCCAGGGCAAGTCGGTTCGCGCCGGGGTGCCGGTGTGCTGGCCGTGGTTTGGCAACTTGCAGCGCAACCCCCAGGCCGTGCAGGCCATGTACCACGGCGAGCAGGCACCAGCTCACGGGCTGGCGCGCTCACGTGACTGGCAGTTGCTGGGTATAGAGGAAGCGGGCGACGGCCTGCGTATCGGGTTCGAGCTGCCTGAGGCGCAGGGCGACCTGCCCGGGTGGCCCCATGACGTCGAGCTGAAGCTGGTGGTGGAGCTGGGTGACGAGCTGAAGCTGAGCCTGACCAGCCGCAACATGGGCAATACCCCGGTTACCATCAGCCAGGCGCTGCATAGTTACTTTGCAGTTAGCGATGTGCGTCAGGCGCGGGTCGAAGGGGTCGAGGGGCTGGGCTATATCGAGACCCTGGCTGACTGGGAACAGCGCCAGCAGCAAGGGCCGCTGGCGTTTGCCGGGGAGACGGACCGGATCTACCTCGATACCCCGCAGACGCTGAGCATTGTCGACCCGCATTGGAGCCGGCGGATTACCTTGACCAGCAGCGGGTCGCGCTCGGCGGTGATCTGGAACCCATGGACCGAGCGGGCCAAGGAGCTGGCAGACATGGCTGATGACGGCTGGCAGCGGATGCTGTGCATCGAGACGGCGAATGTGTGGGATGACCTGGTGGAGCTGAGGCCAGGGGCGAGTCACTCGCTAGGCGTCGTGATCGGCTGTGAAATGATCTGAGTTTTACAGTGGTTTTGCCGGCCTCTTTACGGGCTTGCCCGCGAAGAGGCCGGTGCAGGCAATCAGAGGTCTGCATCCTCCACCACCCTCACCTTCCCCGCATCCAGCGCATAGGCCGCGTCGGCCAGGTCATTGCTGACCTTTTCCACCTTAAGCGTGCCGCTGACCCACAGCGGTGTGTAGATGTCATCGATCTTCAGTCCTTTCGGGTAGCGCACCAGCACCAGCTGGTTCGGCGGCGGTGGCGGCACATGGATGCACGCCCCAGGGTACGGCACCAGGAAGAACAGCGTGCTGTTGCCCTTGGCGTCGCTTTCCAACGGCACGGGGTAGCCGCCCAGGCGAATGTCCTTGCCGTTCATGGCTGCCACGGTCTTGGTCGAGTACATCACCGCCGGCAGGCCCTTGCTCTGTTTCAGGCCACCCTTGTCGGTAAAAGTGCCCATGGCTTCCGGTGAGTTGTGGTCGATTTCGGGCATTTGCTCGAGCGCCTTCTGGTCCGACTTGGGCATCAACTCCAGCCAGTCGGTTTCAGGCAGTTCGGCATGGGCCAGGGCGCTGGCCAACAGCAGGGGGACAAGGAAAAAGGCACGCATGGAAATGCTCGGCAACTCGGATGAATTGCCGGGCATTCTAACCAGTATTCAGCGTTTCTTGATGAATCCGTAGATCACCAGAAGGACCACGGCACCGACCAGCGCGCCAAAGAAGCCCGCTGCCTGTCCGGCCTGATAGATGCCCAACGCCTGGCCGCCATAGGTGGCCAACAGGGAGCCGGCAATACCCAGCAGGATGGTCATGATCCAGCCCATGCTGTCGTCGCCCGGCTTGATGAAGCGGGCCAGCAGGCCGACGATGAGGCCGATGAAGATGGTTCCAATGATGCCCATGGCAATCCCTCTGCAGTTCGAAGATGGAACAAGCCAAAGCCTAGGCAGCGTTTTGGCTTGTTGCCATCTTCAGAGGGCAAGCCGGTGGTAGAAGTTCGATCAGTTGCTGATCAGGGCTTCTACTTCGGCAATCTTGCGCTCAAGGGTAGCCATGTCGTGGCAGCGCAGGGTGGCGTGGCCAACTTTGCGGCCGACCTTGAAGGCCTTGCCATAGTGGTGCAGGTGGCAGTCACCAATGGCGACCACTTTATCTACAGCTGGCACTTCACCGATGAAGTTGAGCATCGCACTTTCGCCCACCTTGGCAGTCGAGCCCAGCGGCAGGCCGGCAACGGCGCGCAGGTGGTTCTCGAACTGGCTGCATTCGGCGCCTTCGATGGTCCAGTGCCCGGAGTTGTGCACGCGCGGGGCGATTTCGTTGGCCTTGAGGCCACCGTCGACTTCGAAGAACTCGAAGGCCATCACACCTACATAGTCCAGTTTTTGCAGCACGCGGCCCACGTAGTCTTCGGCCAGGGCCTGCAGCGGGTGCGCCTGGCTGGCCACCGAAAGGCGCAGGATGCCGCTTTCGTGGGTGTTGTGCACCAGCGGGTAGAAGCGGGTTTCGCCATCGCGGGCACGCACGGCCACCAGCGACACTTCGCCGGTGAACGGCACGAAGCCTTCCAGCAGGCACGGCACGCTGCCCAGCTCGGCGAAGGTGCCTACCACGTCTTCAGGCGTACGCAGTACCTTCTGGCCCTTGCCGTCGTAACCCAGGGTGCGGGTTTTCAGCACGGCCGGCAGGCCGATGCTGGCCACTGCGGCGTCCAGGTCTGCCTGCGAGAGAATGTCGGCGAAGGCCGGGGTCGGGATACCCAGGTCGCGGAACATGCTTTTTTCGAACAGGCGGTCGCGGGCGATGCGCAGCGCTTCGGCGCTGGGGTAGACCGGCACGAACTGCGAGAGGAAGGCCACGGTCTCGGCCGGGACACTTTCGAACTCGAAGGTGACCAGGTCGACTTCGTCGGCCAGCTGGCGCAGGTGATCCTGGTCGCCATAGTCGGCACGCAGGTGCTCGCCCAGGGGCGCGGCGCAAGCGTCCGGCGCCGGGTCGAGGAAGGCGAAGTTCATGCCCAGCGGGGTGCCCGCCAGAGCCAGCATGCGGCCCAGCTGGCCGCCACCGATTACACCGATCTTCATGGGTTGAGCCTCAAGCCTGGCGCGGGTCTGGGTTGTCCAGCACGGTGTCGGTCTGCTCCGTGCGGAACTGCTTCAACGCCGCGTGGAACTGTGGGTACTTGGCGCCCAGGATGCTGGCCGACAGCAGCGCAGCGTTGACGGCACCGGCACGGCCGATGGCCAGGGTGGCAACCGGCACGCCGGCTGGCATCTGCACGATCGACAGCAGCGAATCGACGCCCGACAACATCGACGACTGGACGGGTACGCCCAGCACTGGCAGGTGGGTCTTGGCGGCGCACATGCCTGGCAGGTGAGCTGCGCCACCGGCACCGGCGATGATCACCTCGATGCCACGGCCTTCGGCCTCCTCGGCATACTGGAACAGCAGATCCGGGGTGCGGTGGGCGGAAACCACCTTCACTTCGTAGGGAATGCCGAGTTTTTCCAGCATATCGGCGGTGTGGCTAAGGGTGGACCAATCGGACTTGGAGCCCATGATCACGCCAACCAGTGCACTCATCGTCGAGCCTCTTCGCTTGTGCGCCCTTGGGCGCGTCAAAAAACAACAAGCCACGCGGGACGACCGGCGTGGCTTGTTTGCTGATCAGGACCGGACGCATCCGGTCGAAAGGCCGCGCAGTATACCGTAAGGTGTTGCGTTTAAGGCACCCCGGCGACCAACTGTCGCCCCTTATTTTTCGGGGCTTTGGCTGACTTTGGGGTCAACCGCCGCCGCACCTTCCAGCTTGCGCCACAACAGCCGTACGTTGGCCTTGCGTACCAGGGCGCAGCGGTACAGGCGGATCTCCAGCGGCACATGCCACTGACTGCCGCCGCAGATGGCCAGTTCGCCCCGCTCCAGCTCGCCGCGCATCGACAGGCGCGGCACCCAGGCGATGCCCATGCCTTCCAGCGCCATGCTCTTGAGACTGTCGGCCATGGCGGTTTCGTAGACGGTGGTATAGCGCAGGTTACGCTGGCGCAGCAGCAAATTGACCGAACGCCCCAGGAACGCGCCTGCGGTATAGGCCAGCAGCGGCACGCTGCCCTCGCCTTCCAGATCGAACAACGGTTTGCCTTCGGCGTCCACGGCGCACACCGGCAACATTTCGGTGGTGCCCATGTGCAGCGACGGGAAGATCTCGGCATCCATCTGCAAGGCCGCGTCCGGGTCATAGAACGCCAGCATCAGGTCGCAGCCACCTTCGCGTAATGCATGCACGGCATCCCCGACGTTAGTCGCAACCAGGCGGGTGGCGATGTTCAAACCGTCGTTGCGCAACTGGGCCACCCAGCGGGGGAAAAAGCCCGATGCAAGGGAGTGCGCCGCCGCCACCTGAACGACCTCGCCCTGCCCACCTTCAAGGTGATGCAAATGGCGGAGAATCTCGCTCAACTGGTCGACAACCGTACGCGCCGTGACAAGAAAAAGCTGCCCGGCCTCAGTCAGTTCGATCGGTGTGCGGGAACGATTCACCAACTGCAGGCCCAACGCCGCCTCCAGGCTGCGAATGCGCCGGCTGAAGGCCGGTTGGGTGACGAAACGCCGCTCTGCAGCCTGGGAAAAACTGCGGGTGGCAGCCAGCGCGCTGAAATCTTCCAGCCATTTGCTTTCAAGGTTCACGAAGCACATCTCCCGGCATGCACCAAAATGGAACACGCTCGAATGTCAATTGGCGTCACATGAAACACTATGCCGTTTGTGCATAGGTTAGCGTGCAACAGCATTGGCCGCAAAATCACCTTCAGGCCTAGGATTGGCGCCATTCCGGCATGTGCCGGGTCAAAATCGAGATGATATACATCATGTCCTCCGCTGCATCGTTCCGCGTCGAAAAAGATCTGTTGGGTACCCTTGAAGTTCCTGCTGATGCCTACTACGGCATCCAGACCCTGCGCGCTGCCAACAACTTCCACCTCTCCGGCGTTCCGCTGTCGCACTATCCGAAACTGGTAGTCGGCCTGGCGATGGTCAAGCAGGCAGCTGCTGACGCCAACCGTGAGCTGGGGCACCTGAGCGATGCCAAGCACGCCGCGATCAGCGCAGCCTGCGCACGACTGATCAAGGGCGACTACCACGAGCAGTTCGTGGTGGACATGATTCAAGGCGGTGCTGGTACTTCCACCAACATGAACGCCAACGAAGTCATCGCCAACATCGCGCTGGAGGCCATGGGCCACCAGAAGGGTGAGTACCAGTACCTGCACCCGAACAACGATGTGAACATGGCGCAGTCGACCAACGACGCCTACCCGACCGCTATCCGTCTGGGCCTGCTGCTGGGTCACGACGCGCTGCTGGCCAGCCTCGACAGCCTGATCCAGGCCTTCGCTGCCAAGGGTAAGGAATTCGACCACGTACTGAAGATGGGCCGTACCCAGCTGCAGGACGCCGTGCCGATGACCCTGGGCCAGGAGTTCCGCGCCTTCGCCACCACCATGACCGAAGACCTGCAGCGCCTGCGCTCGCTGGCTCCGGAACTGCTGACCGAAATCAACCTGGGTGGTACTGCCATCGGTACCGGCATCAACGCCGACCCTGGCTACCAGGCCCTGGCCGTACAGCGCCTGGCAATCATCAGCGGCCAGCCGCTGGTGCCGGCTGCCGACCTGATCGAAGCCACTTCCGACATGGGCGCCTTCGTGCTGTTCTCCGGCATGCTCAAGCGTACCGCCGTCAAGCTGTCGAAGATCTGCAACGACCTGCGCCTGCTGTCCAGCGGCCCGCGCACCGGCATCAACGAGATCAACCTGCCAGCACGTCAGCCAGGCAGCTCGATCATGCCAGGCAAGGTCAACCCGGTTATCCCGGAAGCCGTCAACCAGGTGGCCTTCGCCATCATGGGCAACGACCTGGCCCTGACCGTCGCCGCCGAAGGTGGCCAGCTGCAGCTGAACGTGATGGAACCGCTGATCGCCTACAAGATCTTCGACTCGATCCGCCTGCTGCAACGCGCCATGGACATGCTGCGCGAACACTGCATCGTCGGCATCACCGCCAACGAACAGCGCTGCCGTGAACTGGTCGAGCACTCGATCGGCCTGGTCACCGCCCTGAACCCGTACATCGGCTACGAAAACGCCACCCGTATCGCCCGCGTTGCCCTGGAAACAGGCCGTGGCGTACTGGAACTGGTGCGCGAAGAGAAGCTGCTGGATGAAGAGATGCTCAACGACATCCTGCGTCCGGAAAACATGATCGCTCCCCGTCTGGTTCCGCTGAAGGCGTAACCCGGCTGCTGCAAACAGTCTCACCAGGTTAAGGGACTAGACACCTCTCAACCTTTCAAGGCCCGAGCCTATGCTTCGGGCCTTTTTTTTGCCCGCAAAACAAGCGGCGCGAAGACCGCTTGCCGATATCGGCACACTACTTGCTCGATAATGCGTCCCAGCCCAACGGGATTACCCAGCATGCTGCACAGCCACCTCACCACCCTCAACGCGGTTTCGCTGATCCTCAACGTCTTCCAGGCAGACGGTTGCGAGGCATCAGCGCTGCTGGCCGGCAGCGGCATTGGCCCGTCAGACCTGGGGCACGCCGATGCGCGCATCACCACCCAGCAGGAACTGCAGGTGTGCGCCAACGCTGTGGCCCGGCGCGAGGACATCGGCCTTGAACTGGGCCGGCGCATGCACGTGTCGTGCTACGGCATGCTCGGTTACGCATTGCTCTCCAGTGCCACTTTGGGTGACGCCTTGCGCCTGGCGCTGGCATATCCGGCACTGCTGGGAACAGTGTTCAAGCTACGTTTGATCGAGGACGGCCAGCGGGTCTGGCTAAGTGCCAGCGACTGCCACGACAGCCCGGCGCTGAGCGCATTCAACGCGGAGTTCTGCCTGGTGTCGCTGAAAGTCATCTGCGACGACTTGCTTGGGCGCCCACTGCCTCTGCTAGGCGCCCGTTTCGAACACTCGCGGCCCGGTTACCACGCGCTCTATGCCGGTGCATTCCAGTGCCCGGTGGGTTTCGACGCTCAGGACAATGCCTTGGCGTTTGAACGGCGCTGGCTGGACAGGCCACTGCCGCTGGCCGATTCGATTACCCACAAGGCCATGAGCGAACGCTGCCGGCGCCTGAACCTTGAGTTCACGGGCCGGCAGGCCTGGCTGGGGCGGATTCGCCAGCTGCTGGCACAGCAACTGGACGCCGCGCCTGGGCTGGAAGGGTTGGCGCGACAGATGAATTGCTCGTCGCGCACCCTGCGCCGGCATTTGCAGGCGCTGGGCAGCAGTTATCAACAGCTGCTGGACGAGTTGAGGTTCGAGCGGGCCAAGCAGTTGCTGGCTGATGAACAGATGCCGATCTATCGCATTGCCGAGACCTTGGGGTTCAGCGAGACCGCCAGTTTTCGGCATGCGTTCCAGCGTTGGAGTGGTGTAGCGCCCAGCCACTTCCGCGGTTGACCAGCGCCGGCCAAAGAGCTTGGCCACATCGATCCCCTTTTGGCCGTTTGCGTCGTTCTCCACTACTGACCTGTCCATGACAATGGACCCACGCCAGTATCCAACGGAGAACAACAATGCTGACGATCTATTCCGATGATCACCGCCTCCACCACGGCCGCTGCGAGCTGATCGACGGCAAGCTGATGCCCTGCTTCGAAATGCCTTCGCGCGCTGACCATGTGCTCGACCAGGTAAAAAAACGCAACCTTGGCGACATCCAAGGCCCTACCGACTTCGGTCGCGCGCCGTTGCTGCGCATCCACAGCGCCGACTATCTCGACTTCTTCGAAGGCGCCTGGGCGCGCTGGGCCGCACTGGGCCAGGAAGGCGACCTGCTGCCGTTCACCTGGCCTGCTCGCACCTTGCGCCAGGTAAAACCCACCGGCCTGCATGGCGAGTTGGGCTATTACAGCTTCGATGCCGGCGCGCCGATCACCGCCGGTACCTGGCAGGCCGCCTACAGCGCCGCCCAGGTCGCCCTCACGGCCCAGGCGGCAATCCAGCAGGGCGCCCATTCGGCCTTTGCCCTGTGCCGCCCACCGGGGCACCACGCCGCAGGCGAAGTCATGGGCGGTTATTGCTACCTGAACAACGCCGCCATCGCCGCCCAGGCCTTCCTGGACCAAGGCAAGCGCAAGGTCGCCATCCTCGACGTCGACTACCACCACGGCAACGGCACCCAGGACATCTTCTACAGCCGCGACGACGTATTCTTCGCTTCGATCCATGGCGACCCGCAGGACGAATTCCCGTTCTTCCTGGGCTATGCCGACGAAACCGGCGAAGGTGCCGGTGAGGGCTGCAACATCAACTACCCGCTTCCGGCCGGCAGCGACTGGGCGGCCTGGAGCGCAGCCCTGGAGGATGCCTGCCAGCGCATTGCCCGCTATGACGCCGACGTACTGGTGATCTCGCTGGGTGTGGACACCTTCAAGGACGACCCAATCTCGCAGTTCAAGCTGGACAGCCCGGACTACCTGGAAATGGGCAAACGTATCGGCCAGCTCGGCAAGCCGACCCTGTTCGTGATGGAGGGCGGCTACGCTGTGGAAGAAATCGGTATCAACGCGGTCAATGTGCTGGAAGGCTTCCAGCGCGCCCAGCCAGGAGCCCGGTAATGGTCCGACTCAAGCGTCTACTCGCCCCGTTCATCGCTGCCACCTTGTTCACCGGTGCCCTGCATGCTCAAGCCGAGCAGCGCACACTGCGTGTGTATAACTGGTTCGACTACATCACCCCGCAGACCTTGACCGATTTCAAGCAGGACAGCGGGGTCAAGCTGATCTACGACATCTTCGATACCAACGAGGCGCTGGAGGCCAAGCTGCTCACCGGCAACTCCGGCTATGACGTGGTGGTGCCGTCCAACGTGTTCCTCGCCAAGCAGATCGAAGCCGGGGTGTTTCAGCCGCTGGACCGCAGCAAACTGCCGAACTGGCAACACCTGGACCCGGCGCTGATGAAGCTGATCGAGGCCAACGACCCGGGTAACAAGTACGCGGTGCCCTACATGTACGGCACCGTGCTGATCGGCTTCAACCCGGCCAAGGTCAAGGCAGCGCTCGGCGACAACGCCCCGGTGGACAGCTGGGACCTGATCTTCAAGGAGGAGAACATCGCCAAGCTCAAGCAGTGCGGCGTGGCGCTGCTCGACTCGCCTTCGGAGATTCTGCCGCTGGCCCTGCAGTACTTGGGTTTACCGCCGAACAGCGACAAACCGGCCGACTACAAGAAGGCCGAAGCGTTGATGCTGAAGATCCGCCCACACATCACCTACTTCCATTCTTCGAAGTACATGGCAGACATCGCCAATGGCGATATCTGTGTGGCGGTGGGTTACAGCGGCAGTTTCTCGCAGGCCGCCAACCGCGCGCGCGATGCCAAGAACGGCGTGGTGGTGGACATGCGCCTGCCCAAGGAGGGTGCGCCGATCTGGTTCGACATGCTGGCGATTCCAAAGAATGCGGCCAACCCGGAAGATGCCCACACATTCATCAATTACTTGCTACGGCCTGAGGTGATTGCGCCGATCAGCGACTTTGTCGGTTATCCGAACCCGAACAAGGATGCGACTGAAAAGGTCAGTCCGGCGATTCGCAACAATCCCAACCTGTACCCGACGGCGGAAGCGATGGCCAAGCTTTATACCCTCAAGCCCTTGGCACGGGACGCAGAGCGGGCCAGAACCCGGGCCTGGACCAGGATCAAGTCCGGAACCTGAGTCGCCTGCTTCGCGGGCATGCCCGCTCCCACATTGATCGCATTACAACCGGACTCTGTGGGAGCGGGCGTGCCCGCGAAGGGCCGCACAGCGGCCCCAATTCACTTTTTCCAAACCTTTCGCAATTTCATCAAGGCTTCGGCAATCTCCCCCTCCGGCACCGCCGCAAACCCCAGCACCAGCCCCGCTCGCTTATCCACAGGCACCTCGCTGTCCGCCAACCAGAAATTACTTAGCGGCGTCACCTCTAAACCCACTGCTTCAGCCTTT
Source organism: Pseudomonas sp. URIL14HWK12:I5 (assembly GCF_900176445.1). NCBI lineage: Bacteria > Pseudomonadati > Pseudomonadota > Gammaproteobacteria > Pseudomonadales > Pseudomonadaceae > Pseudomonas > Pseudomonas sp. URIL14HWK12:I5. The sequence continues at coordinate 189,447 of NZ_FWXQ01000001.1, read as the reverse complement.
GCCACCAGTTCCTGCTCCCGCGCAAAGTTATCCACATCCACCTTCACATGCAGCCCGGCCGCCACTTCCGGCATCTCGCCCAACCCGGGAATATCCACAGGCCAGCCAGCCTTGAGTACGTTACGTCGACTCAAAGCGGCCTTGCGCATACGGCGGATATGCCGCTGGAAATGCCCGCGCGCCATGAATTCGGCCATCACGCACTGGCTGCTGACTTCCGAATGCCGCACGGCCAACGCCTTGCCCTGACTGAATCCCTGCACCAGTTGCGGCGGCAGCACCAGGTAACCCAGGCGCAACGCGGGGAACGCAATCTTGCCGAAGGTGCCGACGTACAGCACCCGACCGTGCCGGTCGAGCGCCGCCAACGGAGCCAAGGGCGCACCGCTGTAGCGGTACTCGCCGTCATAGTCGTCCTCGATGATCCAGCCATCGTTGCGTTCGGCCCACGCCAGCAACGCCAGGCGCCGCGCCAGGCTCATGGTGACCCCGGTCGGGTATTGATGGGCCGGCGTGACATACGCCAGCCGGCAGTTCGCCTGCTGACCGAGCAGACGGCAGTCCATGCCCTCTTCGTCCACAGGCACGCCATGCAACGTGGCGCCAGCCAGCGCAAAGGCATGCCCGGCCGCGCGGTAGCCGGGGTTTTCCACAGCCACACCGTCACCCGGCTGCAACAACAGCTGTGCACAAAGGCTGATGGCTTGTTGTGCACCACTGGTGATCACAATTTGTTCAGCCATACAACTTAGCCCACGCGAACGGCGCAGGTAGGCCGCGATCAACTCGCGCAAAGCCGGCTCGCCTGCCGGGTCACCGTAACCCAGCTGCGCAGGGGATGGTTTACGCCAAAAACCCGCCTGCAGCTTGGCCCAGACGTCAAAAGGGAACAAGTCGAATGCCGGAATGCCGACCCGAAAGGCACGGGGCGCACCACTTCTTGGGGAGGGTAAGTGGTTACTTTTCAGGCGCTGTAAAGGCGCAGATAAACGCCGTTCGCTGGATAAATCCTCAGTATTTTCTGCGGAAAATGTGGATAACCCTGTTGATAAGCCTCGGGATAACCCTGTGGATATTTGTGTGGATATTTTTGGCAGCCGACTTACGTAAGTACCATCTCCAACTCGGCTTTCGATGTAGCCCTCCGCATACAATTGGTCATAGGCGCGCACCACACTGTTGCGTGACAGCGCCAGCATGACGGCCAGGTCGCGAGTGGCTGGTAGCCGTGTTCCACTGCTCAGGCGCCCATCCAGCACCCGCGCACGCAATGCCTGGTACAGCTGCTGACTCAGCCCACGGCGTCGATCAAGGGCGATCCCGGCAGGGTCGAATGGCAGTGTGAAGGGGCGCTCGCTCATGGCATTGGACCTATCAAATCAGGCAGTAATGGCTCTTACCCAGAACCAATAGCCTGCCTAGGATGGAACCATTCGACAAGGACCAAGCCCTATGTACAACAGCAAGCCGCATCAGGAGCACGACCTCGGCCGCCTGCACCAGCACATGCTCGACACCCGCCTGGCTGTCCTGGTCAGCCACGGCGATCAGGGGCTGCTGGCCACGCACCTGCCAGTGCTGGTCGATACCACCGAAGGCGAATTCGGTACGGTCTATGCCCACCTGGCCCGGGCCAACCGCCAATGGCAGGACCTGGCACAGGGTGCCGAAGCCTTGCTGGTATTCCCCGGCGCCGATGCCTATGTCAGCCCCGGCTACTACCCGAGCAAGGCTGATAACCCCAAAGTCGTACCTACCTGGAACTATCTGGCCGTGCACGCCTACGGCACAGCCGAGGTGATCCATGATACCGAGCCGCTGCTGGCGATCGTCAGCCGCCTGACCGACCGCCATGAACAGGGCCGCAGCGAACCGTGGAAAGTCACGGACGCCCCTGCCGACTACCTCGATGGCATGCTCCGCGCCATCGTCGGCATCCGCCTGCCCGTCGCCCGTCTGCAAGGGGCACGCAAGCTCAGCCAGAACCGTTCCGATCAAGACATCGCTGGCGTGCGCGAAGGCCTGAGCGCCAGCGCCGATCAGCTGGACAACCAACTCGCGGCGCACATGCGCCAACTCTGAAGGAATAGCCCATGTCCAGCGTTACCCTACGCCCTGTCACTGCCCAAGATCACGCGGCCTGGCTCGCCCTGTGGCAGGCCTACCTGCACTTCTACGAAAGCGAACTGGCCGATGAAGTCAGCCTGAGCACCTGGCAACGCCTGCTCGATCCGAAGGAGCCCACCCATTCGACCCTGGCCTGGGCCGATGGCAAGGCGGTAGGCATGGTCAACTTCATCTACCATCGTTCCAACTGGAGCATCGAGAATTCCTGCTACCTGCAGGACCTGTACGTGGACAGTGCGCAGCGGGGCCTGGGCATTGGCCGCCAGCTGATCGAGCACGTCTACGCAAGAGCCAAGGCCGACGGCTGCATCAAGGTGCACTGGCTGACCCACGAAACCAATGCCAGCGCCATCAGCCTGTATCAGCAGGTTGCCGAACGCTCGGGCTTCATCCAATTCCGCAAAGGTTTGTAGGCCGAACATGACAGACGCATTGAACTGGAAACCCGCCGCAACGCCCCAGGCCGAACCCATTGAAGGCCGCTTCATCCGCCTGGAAAAGCTCGACCCGGCGCGCCATGGCGACGCCCTTTGGGACGTGCTGCAAGGCCCGGCATCCGACCCGGTGCTATGGGACTACCTGCCTTATGGGCCGTTCACCGAGCGTGCCGCCTTCGACCGTTGGCTGGAGGGCAACGCCGCAGGCCGCGATCCGCTGTTCTACACCGTCATCGACCGCCCCAGCGGCCAGGCACAGGGCATTCTGAGCCTGATGTCCATCGTACCCGACCACGGGCGTATCGAAATCGGCCATATCGCCTTCGGCGCCGCCATGCAGCGCACACCTAAAGGAACCGAGGCGGTGTACCTGCTGGGCAAGTTGGCCTTCGAACTGGGCAACCGCCGGCTGGAGTGGAAGTGCAACAACGCCAACGCCCGCTCCAAGCGGGCGGCGGAGCGGTTTGGCTTCGTTTACGAAGGGGTGTTCCGCAAGCACCTGGTGGTGAAGGACCATAACCGCGATACGGCCTGGTATTCGATTACCGATGAAGAGTGGCCAGCGGTGGCTGCCGGATTCGAGCGGTGGCTGGGAGAGGAAAACCAGCAGCCGAGTGGGCAGGTGCAGACACTTGAGGCATGCCGCAAAGGCTGAGTCTTGTATGGGCCATCAGGTTCAGTACAAAAAAAGGGGAGCATTCGCTCCCCAGAGGTAAACCGCTTGTAGATGAGCGCTTAAATCAGCCCTCGATCTCGATCAGGATTTCACCCGGCGTTACACGGTCGCCCTTGGCCACATGAATGGCGACGACCTTGCCGGCGATGGCCGCCTGCACTTCGGTTTCCATCTTCATGGCTTCGGTGATCAGCACGGCCTGGCCGGCCTTGACCAGGTCGCCTTCCTTGACCAGCACATCGACGATGTTGCCTGGCATGGTGGTGCTGACGTGGCCTGGGTCGGTGGCTTGCTTGCGCTTGCTGCCGCCGCCGCCAACGAACTCGTTGAGTGGCTCGAACACCACTTCTTCCGGCATGCCGTCGATCGACAGGTAGAAGTGACGCTTGCCTTCGGCCTTAACGCCCACGCCGGTGATATCGACGCGGTAGGTTTCGCCGTGCACGTCGATGACGAACTCGGTCGGCACGCCTTCACCGCCCGGGGCGGCTACGGCGCCGGCCTCCGGAATCGGCAGCAGGGCTTCTGGCGTCAAGGTGCCGGCTTCGCGCTCTTCGAGGAACTTTCGGCCAATGTCAGGGAACATGGCGAACGTCAGCACGTCTTCTTCACAATGAGCCAGGGCGCCGATGTCGGCACGCAGCTTGGCCATTTCCGGCTTGAGCAGGTCGGCCGGGCGTACGTCGATCACTTCTTCGCTGCCGATTGCCTGACGGCGCAGCTGCTCATTCACCACGCCCGGGGCCTTGCCGTAACCGCCTTGCAGGTACAGTTTCACCTCGTTGGTGATGGTCTTGTAGCGCTCGCCAGCCAACACGTTGAAGAATGCCTGGGTGCCAACGATCTGCGAGGTCGGGGTTACCAGCGGCGGGAAGCCAAGGTCTTCACGTACACGTGGGATCTCGGCCAGCACTTCGTTCATGCGGTTAAGCGCACCCTGCTCTTTCAGCTGGTTGGCCAGGTTGGAGATCATGCCGCCCGGCACCTGGTTGACCTGCACGCGGGTGTCCACGGCGGTGAACTCGCTTTCGAACTGGTGGTACTTCTTGCGCACGGCGTAGAAGTACAGGCCGATTTCCTGCAGCAGTTCCAGGTCCAGGCCGGTGTCGAATTCGCTGCCCTTGAGCGCAGCCACCATCGACTCGGTGCCTGGGTGGCTGGTGCCCCAGGCGAAGCTGGAGATGGCGGTGTCGATGTGGTCGGCGCCGTTTTCAACTGCCTTCAGCTGGCACATGGCAGCCAGGCCGGCGGTGTCGTGGGAGTGGATGAATACCGGCAGGGATTGCTCGGCCTTCAGCGCCCTGACCAGCTCGCCAGTGGCGAACGGCGTCAACAGGCCGGCCATATCCTTGATCGCGATCGAATCGCAACCCATGGCTTCCATCTGTTTGGCCTGGGCTACAAAGGCGTCGATGGTGTGCACGGGGCTGACGGTGTAGGCGATGGTGCCCTGGGCGTGCTTGCCAGCGGCCTTGACCGCTTCAATGGCCACGCGCAGGTTACGCACGTCGTTCATGGCGTCGAAGATGCGGAACACGTCGATGCCGTTGACCGCTGCCTTGGCGACGAAGGCCTTGACCACGTCGTCGCTGTAATGGCGGTAGCCCAGCAGGTTCTGGCCGCGCAGCAGCATTTGCAGGCGGGTATTGGGCAGGGCTGCGCGCAGCTTGCGCAGGCGCTCCCACGGGTCTTCTTTCAGGAAGCGCACACAGGCGTCGAAGGTGGCGCCGCCCCAGACTTCCAGCGACCAGTAGCCGACTTTGTCGAGCTTGTCGCAGATCGGCAGCATGTCTTCGGTGCGCATGCGGGTGGCCAGCAAGGACTGGTGGGCGTCGCGCAGGATCGTGTCGGTAACGTGGATTTTCTTGGACATTATGGGGTTCCTCACAGGCCTGCGTGGGCGGCGATGGCGGCGGCGATGGCCAGGGCCAGCTCTTCGGGTTTGCGCTTGATCGAGTAGTTGGTCAGTTCAGGGTGGCTTTCGACGAAGCTGGTATTGAACTGGCCGCTACGGAATTCCGGGTTGCGCAGGATTTCCTGGTAGTACGCGGCAGTGGTCTTCACCCCTTGCACGCGCATGTCGTCCAGGGCCCGCAGGCCGCGGTCCATGGCTTCTTCCCAGGTCAACGCCCACACCACCAGCTTCAGGCACATGGAGTCGTAGAACGGCGGAATGGTGTAGCCGGTATAGATTGCCGTGTCGGTACGCACGCCCGGGCCGCCGGGGGCGTAGTAACGGGTGATCTTGCCGAAGCTGGGCAGGAAGTTGTTTTTCGGGTCTTCGGCGTTGATGCGGAACTGCAGCGCGTATCCGCGGTGCTGGATATCTTCCTGCTTGACCGACAGCGGCAGGCCCGAAGCAATGCGGATCTGCTCACGGACGATGTCGATACCGGTGATTTCCTCGGTGATGGTGTGCTCCACCTGCACCCGGGTGTTCATTTCCATGAAGTACACCTCGCCATCGGCGAGCAGGAACTCCACGGTACCGGCGTTCTCGTAGTTCACGGCCTTGGCCGCACGCACTGCCAGGTCGCCGATGTAGGCGCGCTGCTCGGGGGTGAGCTGCGGGCTTGGGGCAATTTCGATGAGCTTCTGGTTACGGCGCTGGATCGAGCAGTCGCGCTCGAACAGGTGCACCACGTTGCCAAAGCTGTCACCGAGGATCTGCGCCTCGATGTGCTTGGGGTTGACGATGCACTTTTCCAGGAACACCTCGGCCGAACCAAAGGCCTTGGTGGCCTCGGAAATAACCCGTGGGAAGTTCTGTTCCAGTTCTTCACGGCTGTTGCAGCGGCGGATACCACGGCCGCCACCACCGGAAGTGGCCTTGAGCATCACCGGGTAACCGATGCGGTCACCTTCGCTCAGGGCTTCATGAATATCGGCAACGTTGCCTTCGGTACCCGGGGTTACCGGCACACCGGCGGCGATCATGGTGCGGCGCGCTTCGGTCTTGTCGCCCATGCGGCGAATCACGTCGGCAGCCGGGCCGATGAACTTGATCCCGCGCTCTGCGCAGATCTCCGCCAGTTCGGCGTTTTCCGACAGGAAACCATAGCCTGGGTGCAGGGCATCGCAGCCGGTTTCCACAGCCAGGTTCACCAGCTTGCGCGGGTTCAGGTAGCCAGCCAGCGGCTCGGCACCAATGCTGTGTGCCTCATCGGCGCGCTTGACGTGCAAGGCGTGACGGTCGGCGTCGGAATAGATCGCTACCGAGCGAATGCCCATCTCGGCGCAGGCACGCACGATCCGAACTGCGATTTCACCTCGGTTGGCGATCAGGATTTTTTTTATCACTGGAGTCTTCCCAAAGCCGTAGGAACAGTCGAGCCGGTTCTACCGGTCGGCGCGTGACCAGACGTTGCTGGCCAGTCGCGTATTCACCCTAGCGCTGTAGGTCGATAAACAAAAATCAATATTTGTTAGAGGCTGTATTAGCAAAAGCTTATAGTGCGGTTACAAGGTGTTGCCAACGAGTCGATAAAAATGCGTAAGTCCTTGATGCGTATGACTTTGCGTCAATTGCAGATCTTCAACGAGGTGTGCGATTTGCGCTCGTACAGCCGCGCGGCGGAAGAGATGGCACTGACGCAACCCGCCGTTAGTCTACAGATCCGCCAGCTCGAAGAGCTGATTGGCCAGCCACTGTTCGAGTACGTAGGCAAGAAGCTGTACCTGACCGAGGCGGCCGAAGCCTTGCAACGCGCCAGCCGCGACATCTTCGGGCGGCTGGAGAGCCTGGACATGCAGCTGTCGGACATGCAGGGCTCACTGCAGGGGCAGCTGAAACTGGCGATCGAGTCCAGTGCCAAGTACTTCGTGCCACACCTGTTCGCCGCCTTCAAGCAGCGTCACCCGGAGGTCAACCTGACCCTGACGGTGGTCAACCGCGCCCAGGCCATTCGTCGCCTTTCGGATAACCGCGACGACCTGATCATCATGTCGATGGTGCCGCAGGACATGGGCCTGGAATTTCTGCCATTCCTCAACAACCCAATCGTGGCGGTGGCACCGCCCGAACATCCGCTGTGCAAACTGGAGCAGTTGCGCCTGCAGGACCTGGAGCCTCATACCCTGCTGGTCCGCGAGCAAGGTTCGGGCACACGCAAGGCGTGCGAGGAGTACTTCAAGGACAAGCGCGTACACTTTACGCAGACGCTGGAAGTGGCCTCTGCCGATGCCCAGCGCGAATGCGTGATCGCCGGCCTGGGTGTCGCCTTGCTGACCCGCCATGCAGTCAACCTGGAGCTGGCCACTGGTGTGTTGAGGGAGCTACCCGTAGAAGAACTGCCGCTATACCGGAGCTGGTGCGTGGTGCAGGCCAAGGCCAAGCGGCAGTCGCCGGTGGCCTTGGCGTTTTTGGCGTTCATCCGCAGCGAACGTGCGTTGATCAGCGCGCTTGTTGAACGTTTTTCGGGGAAGCTGCCGACGACGTCTGCCATACCGTGAGCGCTTGCAGCTCGGGGTAGTCTGCCAGGTCGCGGAGCAATTGGCGTTGGTCGCAATAGACCTCGATCGCGCGGCGGTACTCCATGCGGCGCTGATCCTTTTCCTGCTGTTTGCGAGCCTTGGCGTTGGGTTGGTAAGTACCTTCGTGGTCGCGTGCCATTGCCTGTCTCCCAGATAGGATGCGGGAGTTTCAGACTGGCCTGGATGGTTTACGGTTTGGCGGTGGAATGGTGACAAAACAATGAATTTTTACTGCCTGTGCCGGCGACAGGGCCAGTACAGGCAATGCAGATCAGTCGTCTGTAGCCTTGATCGACTTGGGCGACAAACGCAGGCTGCGCAAGCTGCGTTTAACGCTTTTCAGGTGGTTGACCAGGCTCGGCCCACGCGCCATCGCCACGCCCATGGCCAACACGTCGATCACCACCAGGTGAGCGATACGCGAGGTCAGCGGCGTGTAGATTTCGGTGTCTTCATGCACGTCGATCGCCAGGTTGACCGTCGACAACTCGGCAAGAGGTGTCTGGCTGGGGCACAGGGTAATCAGGTTGGCACCGCTCTCACGCACCAGGTTGGCGGTGATCAGCAAGTCCTTGGAGCGGCCCGACTGGGAAATGCACACCGCCACATCACCCGGTTTCAGGGTAACCGCCGACATCGCCTGCATGTGCGGGTCGGAATACGCGGCGGCGCTGAGCAACAGGCGGAAGAACTTGTGCTGGGCATCGGCCGCCACCGCACCGGACGCGCCAAAGCCATAGAACTCCACGCGTTGCGCCTGGGCCATGGCACTCACCGCCTGCTGCAGCGCCTGCGGGTCGAGGTGCTCACGCACTTCCATCAGGGTATGCAGGGTGGTGTCGAAGATCTTCAGGCTGTAGTCGGCAACCGAGTCGTCTTCATGAATGGCGAACTGCCCGAAACTGGCCCCCGCTGCCAGGCTCTGCGCCAGCTTCAGCTTGAGGTCCTGAAAGCCCGAGCAACCGATAGCCCGGCAGAACCGCACGATGGTCGGTTCGCTGATACCCACGCTGTGTGCCAGGTCGGCCATGGAACTGTGCATGACGGCAGCCGGGTCGAGCAGCACGTGGTCGGCCACTTTGAGTTCCGATTTGCGCAGCAGGTGGCGCGATTGGGCGATATGTTGCAACAGATTCACAGGCTGGACTCGGTTATGATCGGCTGGCCGGGTTGTAGCTTTCTTGTAGTTATACTACATGGACGCCAACCCGCCCAGTTAAACGAACGTGGAGAGTGGCGGTTTGACTATTCCTTGCGACATTCTGGTCTTCGGCGGCACCGGCGATCTGGCCCTGCACAAGTTGCTTCCGGCGCTCTACCACCTGTTTCGCGAGGCCCGTCTTGACCCTGCCGTGCGGATCATCGCGCTGGCGCGCCGCAACTTGCCACGTAACGATTATCTCAAGCTCGCCGAACGCCATTGCCGGGCACAGATCGCCCGCAACGACTTCGAAGAAGAGGTCTGGCAGCGGTTTTCCGCGCGGATCGACTATTTCGCCATGGATGCTTCGCAAAGCGCCGACTTTGGCCGCCTGGCGCGCTACCTGGGCGAGCCCGGCGGCTTGACGCGCATCTTCTACCTGGCCACCGCCCCCAACCTGTTCGTACCGATTGCCAAGCACTTGCATAACGCCGGCCTGGCCGACGCCGAAGCGCGCATCGTGCTGGAAAAGCCGATCGGCCACTCGCTGGAATCGGCTACCGCCATCAACGAAGCGATTGGCGCAGTGCTGGAGGAAAACCAGGTATTCCGGATCGACCACTACCTGGGCAAGGAAACCGTGCAGAACCTGATGGCCCTGCGCTTCGCCAATGCCCTGCTGGAGCCGGTGTGGCGCAACAATCAGGTCGACCACGTACAGATCAGTGTTTGCGAGACGCTGGGTGTAGAGAACCGGGGCGCCTACTACGACCGCGCCGGGGCAATCCGCGACATGCTGCAGAACCACCTGCTGCAGCTGCTGTGCCTGGTGGCCATGGAGCCCCCCGCCCAGTTCGAGGCCGAAGCGGTACGCGACGAAAAAGTGAAGATCCTGCGCGCCCTCAAGCCGATCACCGGCCAGGATGTGCAGGACAAGACCGTGCGCGGCCAGTATGGCGCCGGGCACATCGGCGGCCAGGAAGTACCGGCCTACTACTTCGAAAAGGATGTCGACAACGACAGCGATACCGAAACCTTCATCGCCATCGAAGCGCACATCGACAATTGGCGCTGGGCGGGCGTGCCATTCTATCTGCGCACCGGCAAGCGCATGGCACGGCGCTCGTCGCAGATCGTCATTCAGTTCAAACCGGTACCCCACGAGCTATTCAACGGTGGCCAGGTCAACCAGTTGCTGATCCAGTTGCAACCGGAGGAACGCATCAGCCTGCGCATGATGACCAAAAGCCCGGGCAAGGGCATGCGCCTGGAACCGGTGGACCTGGACCTGAACCTGGCCCAGGTGTTCAGCCAGACCCGCCGCTGGGAAGCCTACGAACGCCTGCTGCTGGATGTACTGGAGGGCGACTCGACGCTGTTCATGCGCCGCGATGAAGTGGAAGCAGCCTGGGCCTGGACCGACCCGATCATCAGGGGTTGCGAAGAGCACTTTCAGGCGCCACGCCCTTACCCGGCGGGCAGTAACGGGCCAGAGCAAGCCAACAGCCTGCTGGCGCGTCATGGCAGGCACTGGCAGGGCTGACCCACTGTCATCGGGTCGATGAACGGCCATGCGCCAAGGTGAATATTTATACAGTGGAGGTTTGCCCCATTTCCTGCCGCGCCCTAGAATGGCCCGATGCACACAGACGACCTCTCCCTCCTGCTGAATTCCCTCAACGATGCCCAACGCCAGGCCGTAGCGGCCACGCTTGGGCGTCAACTGGTGCTTGCCGGCGCCGGTTCCGGTAAAACCCGCGTGCTGGTGCACCGCATCGCCTGGCTGATCCAGGTGGAGCAGGCATCGCCGCACTCGATTCTGTCGGTGACCTTCACCAACAAGGCTGCAGCAGAAATGCGCCAGCGAATCGAACAACTGCTGGGGATCAACCCGGCGGGCATGTGGGTAGGGACCTTCCACGGCCTGGCCCATCGCTTGCTGCGGGCCCACTGGCAGGAAGCGCGGCTGGTGCAGAACTTCCAGATTCTCGACAGTGACGACCAGCAGCGCCTGATCAAGCGGGTGATGCGCGAGCTGGGCCTGGATGAACAGAAATGGCCGGCACGCCAGGCACAGTGGTTCATCAACGGGCAGAAGGACGAAGGCCTGCGCCCGCAGCATATCCAGGCCGGTGGCGACCTGTTCCTGGCGACCATGCGTGACGTCTATACCGCCTATGAACAGGCGTGTGAGCGTGCCGGGGTCATCGATTTCTCCGAACTGTTACTGCGTGCCCTGGACCTGTGGCGCGACCACCCGGGCCTGCTTGAGCACTACCAGCGGCGCTTCCAGCATGTGCTGGTAGACGAGTTCCAGGACACCAACGCCGTGCAGTACGCCTGGCTGCGCCTGCTGGCGCGCGGGGGTGCCAGCCTGATGGCGGTGGGTGATGACGACCAGTCGATCTACGGCTGGCGCGGTGCCAAGATCGAAAACATTCACCAGTACACCGCCGACTTCCCCGACGCCGAAATGATCCGCCTGGAGCAGAACTACCGCTCTACCGGCGGCATCCTCAAGGCGGCCAACGCCCTGATTGCCAACAACAGCGATCGCCTGGGTAAAGAGCTGTGGACCGACATGGGCGAAGGCGAACCGCTGACCCTGTACGCGGCCTACAACGAGCACGACGAAGCGCGCTACGTGGTGGAAACCATCGAGAGCCTGGTCAAGCAGGGCAATGCGCGCAACGAAATCGCCATCCTGTACCGCTCCAACGCCCAGTCGCGCGTGCTGGAAGAAGCCCTGCTGCGCGAGCGTATTCCCTACCGTATCTATGGCGGCCAGCGCTTCTTCGAACGTGCCGAAATCAAGAACGCCATGGCTTACCTGCGGCTGATCGAAGGGCGCGGCAACGATGCTGCCCTGGAGCGGGTAATCAACGTACCGCCACGCGGCATTGGCGAAAAAACCGTCGAAGCCATCCGCGAGCATGCCCGCCACAGCCAGGCATCGATGTGGGACGCCATGTGCCAGCTGCTCGCCGCCAAGGCCCTCAAAGGCCGCGCCGCCAGTGCGCTGGGGGCTTTCATCGAGCTGATCGAGGGGTTGGCCGCCAAGGTCGTGGACATGCCGCTGCATACCATGACCCAGACCACCATCGAGCAATCCGGGCTGATCATCTATCACCAGGAAGAAAAAGGTGAAAAGGGCCAGGCACGGGTAGAAAACCTTGAGGAACTGGTCAGTGCGGCGCGCAACTTCGAATCCACCGACGAAGACGCCGACCTTTCGCCCTTATCGGCCTTCCTCGGCCATGCCTCGCTCGAAGCCGGCGATGCCCAGGCCGACGAGCACGAAGACAGCATCCAGCTGATGACCCTGCACAGCGCCAAGGGCCTGGAGTTCCCCTACGTGTTCCTGGTGGGCATGGAAGAAGGCCTGTTCCCGCACAAGATGAGCCTGGAAGAACCCGGCCGCCTCGAAGAGGAACGCCGCCTGGCCTATGTGGGAATTACCCGCGCCATGCGCCAGCTGGTCATGACCTACGCTGAAACACGTCGCCTGTATGGCAGCGAGACCTACAACAAGGTGTCGCGTTTCGTACGTGAAATTCCGGCGGGCCTGGTCCAGGAGGTGCGGCTGTCCAACAGCGTCAGCCGGCCGTTCAGTGGGGTCAAGACGGCGACCAATAGCAACTTGTTCGCCAATGCCAGCATTCCGCAGACCGCGTTCAACCTGGGCCAGCGTGTGCAACATGCGGTATTCGGGGAAGGCGTGATCCTCAACTTCGAGGGATCCGGCGCGCAGGCGCGGGTACAGGTGAACTTTGCCGAAGGCAGCAAGTGGCTGATGCTGGGGTATGCCAAGCTCGAAGCCCTGTAGCAGCCTTGTAACATTCAGGCAAAAGCTCGAAACACTCTGTCGCTGGTCATGTGCACGGGAACCTGTGCAACATGACGCGCGTGCAATCCACAACAGGGGATATCCCACTTATGCAACGTTTTCTTAGCATCGCTCTGGCGCTCTGCGTCGGCCTGACGCTGAGCCTGGACGCCAACGCCAAGCGTTTCGGCGGCGGCAAGAGCTCGGGCTCCGCGCCTATCCACCAGACCCGTCAGGCTACGCCAACCACGCCTGCCGCCGCGCCGGCCGCCGCACCTGGTCGTGCGGCCCCGGCCGCCAGCGGTGCTTCGCGCTGGTTGGGCCCACTGGCAGGCCTGGCCGCCGGTGGTCTGCTGGCATCCATGTTCATGGGTGACGGTTTCGAAGGCTTCCAGATCATGGACTTCCTGATCGTGGCGCTTATCGCCTTCCTGGTGTTCCGTTTCATCGCCGCTCGCCGCCGCCAGCAGCAGCCGCAAATGGCCATGCCAGGCCATGCGCCAATGCAGCGTGAGGCTCACGCTCAGCCTGCCCAGCCTTCGATCTTCGGTGGTTCGGCCGCACCTGCTGCCCCGGTGATCAATGCCCCGGCCTGGTTCAACGAGCAAAGCTTCCTGGCTGCTGCCCGTAACCACTTCCAGTCGCTGCAGCAGCACTGGGATGCCAACGAGATGGACAAGATCGCCGAATTCGTCACCCCGCAAATGCTCGAGTTCCTCAAGCGTGAACGCGCTGAACTGGGTGATGGCTTCCAGTCCACCTACATCGATAACCTCGAAGTGCAGCTGGACGGTGTAGACGATCGCAGCGATCGCACCGATGCCACCCTGACCTTCCGTGGCGTGTCTAAGAACTCGCGCTTCGACCAGGGCGAAGTGTTCAGCGAAAGCTGGCACATGGTTCGCGCCCAGGGCGAAAACCAGCCTTGGCTGGTTGCCGGTATCCGTCAAAACGGCTAACCGCTGCAGGCTGCACAAAAAACCCCAGGCGCTGTCCTGGGGTTTTTGCTTTTGCCAGAGTGGCCTACTAGGGTATAACGCGCAGCGTTGTCATCTAGGTCAGAGGAAGTGAACCGTGGAAGAAGTGATCGAACAACTCCGTGAAGCCAACCAGCCAGTACCGGTGCCCCTTGAGCTTCCCGACGAGGACCAGTTGGTCGAGATCGAAGAAGAGCTGTTCATCAACATTCCGTTCGTGTTCAAAGAGTTTCTACTGACTGTCAGTGACGTGGTGTACGGCTCGCTGGAACCGGTGACTGTCACCGATCCACAGTCGCATACCTACCTGCCCGACGTCGCCGCCAACGCTTGGGATGCCGGCGTGCCGCGCGACCTGATTCCGCTGTGCCAGGACGGCGACAACTACTATTGCGTCGAAGAAGACGGCACCGTGGTGCTGTGGGAGGCGGAAGACGAAATTGTCGGCGAAGACAGCTGGGAGTCGGTGTGGCACTGGGCGCGGGATGTCTGGCTGGAGAGCTGATTCCAGCCGTTGCTGGAATGCCACCGGCACAGGAAAAATAATGGCCTAGCGCCATCAATGCAGTTAAAATCGCCAGGCTTTCTGCGCCTGGCGACATCGCTACCGCTCCATCCCCTCGGACGACGGTGAAATCTTGCGCAGGGAGCATTGACCCTCAGTGTGAATTCTCGCGGCTGTTCTCCAGTGTCTCCAGCAAGGCAATCTGCATGCGCGTGTGCACGCGGATAAACCAGCGCCACAGCAAGGCCACCACCACCGCAGCCACCACGGCAATCACCAGCAGCAACTCGCTGGTTGGCAGAATGCTTGCCGAAAGCGCCGACAGCAGCAGGAAAATCACCAACAGCGACAATAGCGGGATCACCTCGGCGATCACTCGCCGCACCCGCTGGGTATGCCGCCCGGCCATTTCCGGCTTGACGCCCATCTCTGCCAGCAGCATCGACAGTGCCTTGAGCTTGCGATAGGCCGCGATCAGGAAAGGCAGCGACAGCAACAACGCCGCCCCCCAGATAAGCGCCTTCTGTTGGCTGGCATCGCTGACCCACTCACTGAGCCAGTTGCCAATACGCCCTGCGAAGTAACCACCGCTGAAGAAAATGGCGATCACCAGCGCCAGGTTCACCCCCACCTGCAACAGGATGCGCCGAATCATCGCCGCCAGCATGGCACCCTCGCCCTGCGGCTGAATGTTGCGTAACCACTCGCCATACAAGGAAAGTACCCGCGCCAGGCGGCCAGGCACCACATTGCCCAGCTTCTGCGACAAGGGGTCGGCCGCGCGAATCAGGTACGGTGTCAGCAGCGTGGTGATTGCCGATACCGCGACCGCTACCGGGTACAGGAAATCGCTGGTCACCTGCAGGGTCATGCCCAGCGCGGCGATGATGAACGAGAACTCGCCAATCTGCGAAAGCCCCATGCCCACCCGCAATGACGTGCGCCCGTCATTGCCGGCAATGAACGCCCCCAAGCCACAGGACAGCATCTTGCCCAATACCACCGCCAAGGTAATGACCACGATCGGCCAGGCGTAGTCGATCAGAACCTGCGGGTCGATCATCAAGCCAATCGCTACGAAGAAGATGGCGCTGAACAGATCGCGTACCGGCTCGATCAAGCGTTCGATCTTCAGCAACTGGCGCGATTCAGCCATGATTGCGCCAATCAGGAAGGCGCCCAGCACCATGCTGTATTCCAGCTTTACCACCAGCAGGCAGAAGCCAAAGCACAGGCCCAGCACGGTAATCAGCAACATCTCGTTGCTTTCGAACTTGGCCACATAGGCCAGCAGCCGTGGCACCAGCAGGATGCCGATGACCAAGGCAACGATCATGAAAAGCGACAGCTTGCCGACGGTGGAGAACACTTCACCGGAGCTGACCGTGCCACTGACAGCGATGCCCGACAGCAGGGCGATGATGCCGATACCGAGGATGTCTTCCACAATCAGCACACCGAAGATCAGCTGGGCGAAACGCTCGTTCTTCATCTTCAGGTCGTTGAGCGCCTTGACGATGATGGTGGTCGAAGAAATGGCCAGGATAGCGCCAAGGAATAGCGAATCCATGGTGCTCCAGCCGAACCAGCGGCCGATTTCGAAGCCGATCCATATCATCAGCACGATTTCCAGGAACGCCGCGATAAACGCCGTCGCGCCCACCTTGAACAGCTTGCGCAGGCTGAACTCGAGGCCCAGGCAGAACATCAGGAAGATCACCCCCAGCTCGGCGAGGGTCTTGATGGTGTCTTCATCATGGATCAGGCCGAACGGCGGAGTGTGCGGGCCAATGATGAAGCCGGCGACGATGTAGCCCAGCACCACCGGCTGCTTGAGACGATGAAAAAGAATGGTGACCACGCCAGCGACCAGCATGATGACTGCCAGGTCCTGGATGAAACTGATGGCATGCATGGCGTGATACTCCTTTTCTCGTCGTTTTCTGGATGCCTGGGCAGACCGCTCCTCTGCCAAGGCAAACCCGAGCGAGCAGCAAGTACATACTGTATTGAATGCAGGAATGCCCATGTTGCATGGGCGTACTCAGGTTAACATCGCACCCCGCCGCAAAAAGCCGGTGCAATATGCAGAAACAGATCGGCTGGAAAAGCGCCGCTGATGGCATGATCAGCGTGACGGCGGGGCGTCAGGCAACGTCCCGTATCAGCAAGGCAAATTCAAAAGAGGGGAACAGAAGTGTCAGCAGATAACGCCCCCCATTCGCCCGATTCAGCGCAACCTCACCGTGAGCACACTATGGAACCTGGAAACGCCCAGCTGAGCATGACCGTCCTGATGACCCCGGACATGGCCAACTTTTCTGGCAACGTACATGGCGGCACCCTGCTCAAATACCTCGACGAAGTGGCCTATGCGTGCGCCAGCCGTTATGCCGGCAGCTATGTGGTGACGCTGTCGGTCGACCAGGTAATCTTCCGTGAACCCGTACACGTGGGTGAACTGGTGACCTTCCTGGCGTCGGTCAACTACACCGGCAACACGTCGATGGAGGTTGGCATCAAAGTGGTGACCGAGAACATCCGTGAGCGCTCGGTACGCCACTCCAACAGTTGCTTCTTCACCATGGTCGCGGTCGACGACAACCGTCGCCCGGTAGCGGTGCCGCCGCGCCAGCCGCAAAGCAGTGAAGAAAAGCGCCGCTTCCTGCAGGGCCAGCAGCGCCGGCAGATCCGCCAGGAGCTGGAAAAGCGCTACCAGGACCTGAAGACCGACGCCATTTAAAGCGCCAGCAATTGCGCCTCGAAGCGCACCCGCGGGTGGGCGATGCGGTCCTGGGCCCGCACCAGTTGCAGTTCGTAGCTGGCGCAGGCCTGGGTTTCCAGCAGCACTTCATGCACCGCCGCCGCGGTGAACTCGAGTGCCTGTACCCAGCTGTCGCCGAGCAGCACGCGGGCCAGAAACAAGCCCGAGGTCAGGTCGCCCACCCCCACCGGCTGACGTGGAAACGCCAGCAGCGGGCGGCGCAGGAGCCAGCTGTGCTCGGCAGTCACCAGCAGCATCTCGAACTGGTCCTCCGCACGCCCTGGATAAGCCAGGTGCTTGACCACCACCACCTGCGGCCCCCGCTGCAGCAGGCTGCGCGCCATATTCACGCAGTCTTCCAGCGACTGCGCACGGCGCCCACAGAAGCTGTCCAGCTCCAGCTGGTTCGGGCACAGGATATCCGCGCGGGCGGCCGCCTCCTCAAGCAGGAACTCGCTGACTTCCGGCGGCACGATGCAGCCCTTCTCAGGGTGCCCCATGACCGGGTCGCACACATACAACGCTTTCGGATTTACTGCCTTGATCCGCTCGACGCCGGCCAGTATCGCTCGCCCTTGTTCGGCACTGCCCAGGTAGCCGGAAAGCACCGCATCGCAGTGACCCAGTTCGCCGATGTTGGAAATGCCTTCCACCAGCGCAGGAATTTGCGCCGGAGCAAGCACTTCGCCGGCCCACTGGCCATACTGAGTGTGATTGGAGAACTGCACGGTATTGAGCGGCCAGACATTGACCCCGATACGCTGCATGGGAAATACCGCGGCACTGTTGCCGGCGTGGCCGAACACCACATGGGACTGAATGGCGAGCAGGTGCGGGGTACGTTTCATGCGGGAGGTTTCCAAAGCTGTTTCAAGGATTGTGCGCAGCGCAGTATGAACTCGATTGCCACCTGTACGACAGGCCAGGGACGCAGTTAAGCTGGATCTACCTGTTTGGAGCATATGCAAATGTTGACCCTGGAGAACCTCTTCGTCCTGATGCTGGTAGCCACGGCAGGCGCCTGGTTGTGGCACAACCATGGGTTGCGCGAAAAAGCCCTGGAACGGGTGAAACAGCATTGCGCCAAGCTTGACCTCGAATTGCTCGACGACGCCGTCGCGCTCAAGCGTATCGCCTTTGTGCGCGATGCCAACGGCCGCAAGCGCCTGGCGCGCATCTACGCCTTCGAGTTCACCGTTACCGGCGAGCAGCGCCATCCCGGCACGGTGACCCAGTTCGGCGCCCACAGTGTGCAGATCGAACTCGCACCCTATCCGTTCGAAATCAAGACACCACCGCGCACCGACAACGTCATCGAAATGCAGCAGTGGCGCCAGGAGCACAACCGCTGGCGCAATTGATCAACTGACGCGGGACTCGCTCAACCCGGCTTGCAGTGCGGGTTGCGATTGCGGCTGATCGAAAATCAGCTCGATACGGGAGTCCCTGCGCCAGTCGCTAGGCTGCCAGGCGGGCATGTCTCCCCTCAGCCCATTGAATGATTGCCAGCCATCCACGCTGTGGATAACACCCTTGGCGCGACGCCAGGGCCATGCGCGCAAGAACGCCTGTACCCGCTGTGGATAAAACTGTTGGCCCGGGTGCCAGCGCCAGCCAATACTCCAACCACCCTCCCCCTGCTGGGCAAGACAGATAGGCTGACCTGGGTCTGTCCACAATATTCCTGGGCTACTCTCAAGATTGTCGACAATCCGGTCCTCCTCAAATGGGCTGTCGACAATCTGCTCAGGGCTGCCGGGTAGGCTTGAGAATGGCACTTTCCCCTGCACGGCCCAGATGATTTTCTTGTCTTTAAATTTATTAGTTATCAACAACTTACATTTTTCATCCACAACTTCTGATTTGTTGAAAACCACGCTTTCAGACACATCGAAAGCCTGCTGTTGAGCCTCTGGAAGCGGCTCGTCACGCGCTATGGATTGCGCATCCACCACCATCAGGAATGGCTTGATTGTCAGCACTCCGGCCCAAGGAGCCTGTTGCAGCTGAGCAAGCAACTGCAATGGGTGACCCAGCCCGGAAGGTTCGATAAACAGCCGATCAGGCCGGGATTTGCGCAGTAACCGACCCAAGCCCACCTGAAACGGCATGCCATTGACACAGCACAGGCAGCCGCCTGCGACTTCCCCGATGGCGATGCCATCTTCGTCACGGCTGAGCAAGGCCGCATCCAGCCCTACCAGGCCAAACTCATTGATTAATACAGCCCAACGCTCATGGGCTGGGCGCTGAGCCAGCAGATGACGGATCAGGGTGGTTTTGCCGGCCCCCAGCGGGCCGGCTATCACGTGGGTGGGTATGTTCTGCAGCATGGCATGGCTTCAAGCGGTGGCGATGCCTCACTATGCGCTGTCAGGCAAGCCAGTCAAGGCTGAGCAACAGACGCCCCTGCTGGCCCGAAGGCGAACGATGCACCAGCCCTGCGCCTTCGTTACCTTGCCACTTCTCACCTTTAAGTATGGCCACTTCGCCAGCGTGCAGATGCTGAATGTTACCCACAGGAACTTGGGCTGTGTGTAACTCCCCACGCGGGCTTTCCTGCTCTCGCAACCACTCGCTGCCTGGGCCGACGTAAGTGGTGAGCAACCGCAACGGCACGTTATCCACATGGAAACGCGGGCACATGGGGCCAGCCAGTACCCGCAGACGCAAGCCAACCCGTCGAGCGCCAACCAGGCAGGTGTAAGCCGCCACCAGCCAGGTCACATCAGCAACGAACGCCTCGTAGCCGTGTAAATCTGCCGCTTCACGCATCAGGTCGGGCAATACCGGTGTTTGCTGCTCATCCACATCGATTACCCGTTGATCAGCCAAGGGCTGACCAAGACTTATCAACAGGTCCGCAAAGTCTTCCAGCTGCGCCGGCAACCGTCGGCGCCAAACGGCCAGGTTCACACCATCCTGCAGTACTTCTGTCAGCACTTGCGGGGTTTCGCCGAACACCTGAAAGATATCCACAGGCCGGTGTGCCAAGTTCATGCTGCCACCTCTTCGTGCCATGGGCCGAACGGGTCGGGCAAACGCAACCAGCCCATGTGGCCCAAATCCATTTCCTGGTCCGTCAACAGGCAGGCATCAAGGGCTGTGGATAATTTTTCGAAGTCGATGTTTTGCCCGATGAACACCAACTCTTGGCGGCAATCACCGGTCTCAGCCGTCCAGTGTTTCAAGATCGCGCCAGTGTTATCCACATCCTGCGGCCATTGCTCGCGAGGCACGAAACGCCACCAGCGGCCAGCCAGACCGTGGCGCATCATTCCGCCCGCCTGCGACCAGCTACCGGCTTCCTGGTACTTGCTGGCCAGCCAGAAAAAACCTTTGGAACGCAAAAGCCGCCCATTGCTCCATTGCGTGTGGATAAAGTCGAAAAAGCGCTGTGGATGAAGCGGACGTCGGGCCTGCCAGGTCATGGCCGCGATTCCATACTCTTCGGTTTCCGGCACATGCTCACCACGCAGCTCCCGCAGCCAGCCCGGCGCTTGGGCTGCCTGGTCAAAGTCGAACAGGCCAGTGTCGAGGATACGCGCCAGCGGTACCTGGCCCATGACCATGGGCACGATCTGCGCCCGTGCATTGAGGCTGCGCAAGATGGCGATGAGTTCTTCACGCTCATGCTGGCTGATCAAGTCGATCTTGCTCAGCAACAGCACATCGGCGAACTCGACCTGTTCGATCAGCAGGTCACTGATCGACCGCTCGTCTTCTTCACCCAACGTTTCGCCACGGCTGGCCAGGCTGTCTGCTGCCTGGTAATCGCGCAAGAAGTTCAAGCCATCGACCACCGTAACCATGGTGTCCAGGCGCGCCATATCGGACAGGCTACGGCCCTGTTCGTCACGGAAGGTGAATGTCTCTGCCACCGGCAGTGGCTCCGAGATGCCAGTAGACTCGATCAGCAAATAATCGAAACGCCCTTCTTCGGCCAGCCGCGCCACCTCCTCAAGCAAGTCTTCACGCAATGTGCAGCAGATGCAGCCGTTGCTCATTTCGACCAGTTTCTCTTCAGCGCGGTTGAGGCTCACATTGCGCTGCACCTCGCTGGCATCAATGTTGATTTCACTCATGTCGTTGACGATAACCGCGACCCGCAGGTTCTCACGGTTACGCAATACATGGTTGAGCAAAGTGCTCTTGCCGGCGCCAAGAAAGCCGGACAGCACGGTGACGGGGAGACGATTGGGCATGGCGAACCTCTTCAGGCGGACGCATTCGAAACGATGCATTGCACAATGTTATAAAGTAACAATACAATTTCGCCAAGCCGTTCTCGACGGACGAGTGCTTACCGGGGATAAAACATGTATCTGTCACGCGCCATGGCGTTGCTGCTGCTCGCTGTGCCCAACGTGCTGTTGGCCATGCCACAAGCCAGTACGCTGGCGCTTTGTACGCGAAGCGCCACACTGCTCGCCTGCCAGGACAGCAAAGGTAGTTACTACAGCGTGCGCACCGACGGCAGTACGTTCTACCTGCGCGGCTACGACCACGCCACCCGGCGACTATGGGCACAAACCAACAGCCGCTACGGCACGTTGACCTTTTTCACCGGCCTGGCCAGCGATGGTGAGGCCTGGGTGGGCCACAGCCGCCGTGTTGGCTGGACCACTTTGAACCGCGTATCCAGCTCCAGCGGGCAGCGCTTCAACCTGCATTGCAGCTTGATTGGCGGTTGCCGTTGATGCCTCTTTTTATCTGGAAAGCCAAATGACCCAGCTCAAGCTCCCCGATATCGCCGCACAAACCCAGAAGCACACCTTGCCGTTGAGCTGGGTTGGCATGTGCGGAATTGCCCTGCCTGTGCAGTTCGAAGGGCGTACCGCAGCTGCCAAAGTCGATGCAGGGGTAAGCCTGGTGGATGGCAGTTCACGCGGCATCCATATGTCGCGGCTTTACCTTGCACTGGAGTCATTGGAACACCAGCCACTCACACCGCTGGCAATGAGGCAGCTCCTGGAAGATTTTCTGTCCAGCCATGACGGTCTGTCTTCCGCTGCCTACTTGCGAATCAGCTTCGAGCATCTGCTGAAAAGACCTGCGTTGGTCAGCCCCTTGGCAGGCTGGAAAAGCTATGCCGTAACCGTCGATGCGCGAATCGAAAATGAAATGTTCCACGTGGAACTATCGGTTTCCGTGCCTTACTCCTCGACCTGCCCTTGCTCGGCAGCACTTGCAAGGCAGCTGATTCAACAACAGTTTCAGGCGAGCTTCAGCGAGCAGCAGGTTGATAAATCTGCCGTTCTGCAATGGCTTGGCAGTGCCGAAGGAATTGTAGCTACACCTCATAGCCAGCGAAGCAAGGCTCAGATTCAGGTGCGCCTGCACAGCAGTCAGCAGGTGCTGCCAATTACCGAACTGATCGATCGTATAGAGGCGAGCTTGGGTACAGCGGTGCAGACAGCAGTGAAGCGCGCAGATGAACAAGCCTTCGCCTTGGCCAACGGGCAAAACTTGATGTTCTGTGAGGACGCCGCCCGACGCCTGCACAAGGCACTACGGCAAGTTGAATGGAGTACCGCTTTCAAGCTGCGTGTGGAACATGCAGAAAGCCTGCATGCCCACGACGCGGTTGCCACCAGCCAGTGGCAATGGAATATCAGCTGCGCGGTTTAACCGCGCCGCAGTCATTGCCTAACCACACCGCACGGGTGTTCATGCTGCCTTGCTGCTGCACCCCTGAAGCGTTGAACGTACCACTGACCTGGGTGGTGAATTCACGATCACTGAGGAAAGTAGCCTGGCCACTGCCCTGAGCCTTCGGGCAGCTGAACTGGAACTTCCACACATTACCGGTTCGGTCGGTGATCTTCTGAGTGCAGCCGGATTTCGGGTCTTGCAGCGGGATGTCATTGGTTGCCACCTGCTCTGGCGTCAGGCACGAACGCACGCCATTTCCTCCAACGGTCACCCCCTGTTTGGCCAACACCCCTTCCATCATGGCACGCTGCTCGGGCGGCAGGTTTTTCAGCTGGCCGAGCATGAACGCCATGTCAGGTAACGGCTTGCCATCGACCTGCATGTTGCTGGTGGTCAGCTCCCACAAACCCGGCTGCAGCATCTGGGCATGCACCAGCGGGCTGCTCATACCTAGGGCCAACGCCAACAGTGGCAGACGAATCTTCATGGATGAACGCTCCTGAGAAAAGCCGGCCAAACGGGCCGGGCTGAGCCTTAGACGCCAAATCCACCTGCGGGTTGCAAGGCGGGCCGGGAACGTGTTCTGTTACCCCAAGTGTACTCGGCAAGCAGGATGCATATGGATTACCACAGCCCCTACTTTTTTGGTTACCTACTCGGCCTTATCCACCTGTTGGGTGTCGTCGCCGCGCTCCACGCACTGTTCACTGTACGCACCGCCCAAGGCGCGATTGCCTGGGCCATGCCCCTGTTCTTCATCCCTTACCTCACCTTGATCCCCTACCTGATCTTCGGCGCCCGCTCGTTCTATGCCTACATCAAGGCCCGGCGCCAGGCGAACCAGGAAATGCACGTGGCCATGGCCAACCTAAACTGGCGGCCTTGGGTGGAAGAAGCTCTCACCGCCCGCGAGTCGGAAAGCTACGCAGCCTTGCGCGCCATGCCCAAGCTGGGGCGCATGCCTTGCCTTGCGAACAACCAAGTAAAGCTATTGGTCAATGGCAAAGCCACATTCGATGCCATCTTCGCGGCTATCGAAAAGGCACGCGATGTGGTGCTGGTGCAGTTCTTCATCATTCATGACGACACCCTCGGCAAGGCACTGCAGCAACTGCTGTTGCGCAAGGCCGCCGAGGGGGTACAGGTGTTCGTACTGTATGACCGCGTCGGCAGCCATGCCTTGCCGGCCAGCTACAGCCAGCAACTGCGCAACGGTGGTGTGCAGATCCATGCCTTCGCCACCCGCCGCGGCTGGTTCAACCGCTTCCAGGTGAACTTCCGTAACCATCGCAAGATTGTGGTGGTGGATGGCCTGCTCGGCTTTATCGGCGGCCACAACGTGGGGGACGAATACCTCGGAGAGCATCCTCAGCTGTCGCCCTGGCGCGACACCCATGTGCAGATCAGCGGGCCGGTGCTGGCCTGCCTGCAGGAGTCGTTCGCCGAGGATTGGTATTGGGCCACGCGCCAGCTACCGCCGCTGATTCTGCCGGATGCCTACCCGGATAACGGCGTGCTGTGCCAGGCGTTGGCCAGCGGCCCCGCCGACCCGCAGGAAACCTGCTCGTTGTTCTTCCTCGAGGCGATCCATTCCGCTACCCGGCGGGTATGGATCACCAGCCCTTACTTCATCCCGGACGAAGCGGTCTTTGCTGCACTGCGCCTGGCGGTACTACGGGGTGTCGATGTGCGGGTACTGATCCCGTCACGGCCAGACCACCGCATCGTCTATGCCGCCTCCAGCCTGTTCGCCTTCGAAGCCGTGCGCGCGGGTGTGCGCATGTTCCGCTACCAGCCGGGCTTCCTGCATCAGAAGGTGGTGCTGGTAGATGATGAGGTAAGCGCAATCGGCAGTGCCAACCTGGACAACCGTTCGTTCCGGCTGAACTTCGAGATCACCCTGCTAACGGTCGACCGCAGCTTCGCCGACCAGGTCGAACACATGCTGATCAATGACTTTGAACAGGCGCGGGAGATTACTGCGGAGGACAGCCGCGATACACATCGGCTACAGCAATTGGGGATGCGGATTGCGCGGCTGATTTCACCCATTCTGTGAGAAAGGCCGCCTCCCTTGCAGAGGCGGCAATGGGGTTCAGCGATACATGTCCTCACGCGTCCATGGCAAATCGTGGTGGCCATCCGCATAAGGCTTCACTGCCAAAATCTGGTGCAGGTTGATCCAGCCTTTCTCAAACGCATAGGCACAGCCTGCAAGGTAGAGGCGCCAGATACGCAGGGTTTTTTCTGGCACCAGCGCCGCGGCTTTGTGCAACTGGTTCTCCAGGTTTTCGCTCCAGTGGTGCAAGGTCTTGGCGTAGTGCAGACGCAGGCTTTCCACGTCTACCACCTCCAGCCCCGCTTCACAGATACTGGCGCTAATCATCGACAAATGAGGGAGCTCACCGTGGGGGAATACATAACGGTCGATGAACTCACCTGCACCCCGCCCTACCGGACGGCCATCGACGTGTTTGGCGGTGATACCGTGGTTCATCACCAGCCCGCCTTCCCTGACAGCACCGAACAGTTTCTGGCAATACAGCGCCAGGTTGGCATGCCCGACATGCTCGAACATGCCCACGCTGACCACTTTGTCGAAGCGACCATCTTGGGGCAAATCGCGGTAATCGAGAATCTGCAGGTCCACTTTGTCGGTCAAGCCCTCGGCTTTGACACGCTGCCGGCCGAGCTTGAGCTGCTCCTTGCTCAGGGTAATACCGAACACCTTGGCGTCATATTCGCGTGCTGCAAAACGCGCAAGCCCACCCCAACCACACCCAACGTCTAGCAGGTAGTCACCGGCATTCAGCCGCAGCTTGCGGCACAGGTGATCGAATTTATCCTGCTGCGCCTGGTCGAGCGTGTTGTCCGGTTCACGGAAGTAGGCACAGGAATAGGCCATATCCTGATCCAGCCACAACTGGTAGAAGGCGTTGGATACGTCATAGTGGTAAGAGATGGCTTCGGCGTCAGTGCGCTTGTCATGAGATCGGCGTTCCGGCGGCTGTTCATCTTCGTCCGTGAACAGCGCTTCGCTCAGCTCATCGCACACACGAATGGCTTCACCGATATCGCCTTCCAGTTCCAGCTTGCCTTCAACGAATGCTGTGCCCAGCTGTTCCATGCTTGGGTGGGTCAACTGGCCAATAAGCTGAGGCTCCTTGACCAGGATCGTGACCTGCGGGCTCGGCCCCAGATCGAACTGGTTTCCGTCCCACAGTTTCAGCCGCAGCGGCAGATGCAAACTCTGCAGTGCCGGTGGAAGTTGAGCAAGCATGAACGACCCTCCTGTCCGTATATGGCCACGACGCCTGATATTTCGAACGTCGCCGGATCAGAGTAGTTCATTCGTGGAAGGTTTCCCCTATACGAGACCATGGTCTAGAACCAACTGATCTTATCCACATAGAGGATTGTATACAATTCTAGCATCTCAGCTTAACCTTGTGCCCCTCTCGCGCTTCTTCATCCTGGAGTTGAACCCATGAAATCCTATGACGTGGTGATCATCGGCGGTGGCCCTGGTGGCTACAACGCCGCCATCCGCGCCGGCCAGCTGGGCCTGACCGTTGCCTGTGTGGAAGGCCGCTCGACCTTGGGCGGCACCTGCCTGAACGTGGGCTGCATGCCGTCCAAGGCGTTGCTGCACGCTTCCGAACTGTACGAGGCTGCCAGTGGCGACGAGTTCGCCCACCTGGGTATCGAAGTAAAACCCACCCTCAACCTCGCCCAGATGATGAAACAGAAGGACGAGAGCGTAACCGGGCTGACCAAAGGCATTGAGTATCTGTTCCGCAAAAACAAAGTGGACTGGATCAAGGGCTGGGGCCGCCTGGATGGCGTTGGCAAGGTTGTGGTCAAGGCCGAAGACGGCAGCGAAACTGCGCTGCAGGCCAAGGACATTGTCATTGCCACCGGCTCCGAACCCACCCCGCTGCCGGGCGTGACCATCGACAACCAGCGCATCATCGATTCGACCGGTGCGCTGTCCCTGCCCCAAGTGCCCAAGCACCTGGTCGTCATCGGTGCCGGTGTGATCGGCCTTGAGCTGGGTTCGGTCTGGCGCCGCCTGGGAAGCCAGGTCACGGTCATCGAATACCTCGACCGTATTTGCCCGGGCACCGACACGGAAACCGCCAAGACCCTGCAAAAGGCACTGGCCAAGCAGGGCATGGTGTTCAAGTTGGGTAGCAAAGTGACCCAGGCCACCGCCAGTGCCGACGGCGTGAGCCTGGTGCTGGAACCTGCCGCCGGTGGCACGGCAGAATCACTGCAGGCCGACTATGTGCTGGTGGCTATCGGCCGCCGCCCTTATACCAAAGGGCTGAACCTGGAAAGCGTAGGCCTGGAAACCGACAAGCGCGGCATGCTCGCCAACGAACACCACCGCACATCCGTGCCGGGTGTCTGGGTGATTGGCGACGTCACCTCCGGCCCGATGCTGGCACATAAAGCCGAAGACGAAGCGGTGGCCTGTATCGAGCGCATCGCCGGCAAGCCACACGAGGTCAACTACAACCTCATCCCGGGCGTGATCTACACCCGCCCGGAGCTGGCCACCGTGGGCAAGACCGAAGAGCAGCTCAAGGCTGAAGGCCGTGCCTACAAGGTCGGCAAGTTCCCCTTCACCGCCAACAGCCGCGCCAAGATCAACCACGAAACCGAAGGCTTCGCCAAGGTTATCGCCGATGCCGAAACCGATGAGGTGCTGGGTGTGCACCTGGTAGGCCCAAGTGTCAGCGAAATGATCGGCGAATTCTGCGTGGCCATGGAGTTCTCGGCCTCGGCGGAAGATATCGCCCTCACCTGCCACCCGCACCCGACCCGCTCCGAGGCATTGCGCCAGGCGGCGATGAATGTGGACGGTATGGCAATGCAGATCTGACAGGAACAAAAAGCCCTCCGTGTGGAGGGCTCTTTAGTTTTCCTCAATAAAGGCTGTATTTTCAGTGCTTTGCGGAACGCAGGCTGTGGACCTTTCTGACACTTTCGCCAACCTGTCACAGCCCGCGACTCTTGGGTATCGAGCCAGCATCCAGACAAAAAAACCTGTAAATGACCATAACTTACTGATTTTTATTACTTTTATAGATTGCTCGGTGATCTGCGTTGTATCTAAAGCTCGATGCCCTCAAGCGCTCCGCGTTCTTTCGGCGAGTGCTCGACCACACCCCTATTGCACATCCCACTCCGAATGAGATTCCATCCGTAAATCAAGGATGGAGATCTTCATGTACCTCGCTGAACTCACCATAAAAAACTTCCGCAAGCTGCGTGACACAACACTGAAATTTCAGCCCGGGTTGAACGTTCTGGTCGGGCCCAACAACGTGGGAAAAAGCGCCGTGGTCGACGCGCTGCGAACGCTTCTGGCCGGGCATGAAGAGCCGTACCCACGTCTTGATATCGCCGATCGCCACCGGCCCCTTCAGGGCGAACCAGGTGGCGACATCAGCTTCCATTTTGTTTTTAGAGATCTGAGCCACGATGACGAGGCTGACTTTATCGCGGCCCTGAAACCCTCAGCTGACAACTCTATGGAAGCGCACATCCACGTCCGCTACACCGATGCCGATCAATCTGGTCGCTTCAGGGTTAAACGATGGTGCGGAGATCACCAGGACATTGCTCTTACTTCGGACATGATGGAAAACCTGCGTGGGGTCTATCTTCAGCCTCTGCGGGATGCTGCTCAGGGACTTCGCCCCAGCCGCAACAGCCAGCTGGCTCGCTTGCTCCACCTACTGACCGATGACCAAGGCCGAGAGGCTATCAACACCGCACTGAAAGAGCTGGATGACCAGTTGCAGCAGAATGAGTCGATTAAAAGTACCCATGCCGCGATCTCTTCGCGTCACGGCGCCATGATGGGTGAGCAGTTGGCGCAGGTGCTTGCAGTGGGACTCAGTGCGACAGATTTCCAGCGCCTTTCTGCTCGACTGTCCATGACTGCAGAGTCCATGGAAATAGAGCAGAACGGCCTGGGTTTCAACAATCTGATTTTTATGGCCGTGGTGCTGAGCGAACTGGCCAAAAACCCAGATTCTGCTTACCGAAGCTTGATTGTCGAGGAGCCGGAAGCGCATCTGCACCCCCAACTGCAGCGCGTGCTATTGAGCTACCTGGCAGGCATTCCTACGAATGAAGGTGAAAAGCCTGTGCAATTGTTCGTTACCAGCCACTCGCCAAACTTCGCCAGCAATTCAAAGCTCCAGTCCCTGGTGTGCTTGGTCGAGAACGATGCAGGGGTGGAGACTTTCTTCCCTCGCGATGTCCAGTTCGAAAAGGGTAAGCGAGAGAAGCTCGAACGCTACCTGGACGTGACCCGGGCAGAGCTGTTTTTCGCCCGTCGCGTTATTTTTGTCGAAGGCGCCGCCGAGCTCATGTTGGTGGACGCTCTCGCGAAACGGCTGGGTTTCGATTTGAAGGATTACGGCATCAGCCTCATCAGCGTCGAGGGTCTTAACTTCGACTCGTTCCTCCCACTGTTCGGTGAGAAAGGACTGCGTATACCTGTGTCTGTGGTCACAGATGCCGACCCGTTTGAAGAGGAAGAGATAGCTGAATTAGCGGGAGCAGAACTGACTGACCCGGAGGTCGCGGAGGAGCTACTCGCAGAGGCGGCCTATCTTGAAGAGACCGACGCACAGAACGAAGAAGAAATCGAAGAGCCTGCCGACTTGGGGGCTGGTGATGGCGACGGGAAGAAGAAAAAGGTCAAGCGCAAGGCTGTCTATCCTGGGCTAGGCGAAGCCATTCAGGTATCGAGCAACACGTTGAAGATGAAGGCGTCCGAAGACCAGTATGTAAAAGTGCACCACGGCGTTAAGACCCTTGAGTATGACCTTGCTCTGCATGAGGAAAATCGAGACGCAATGCTGAAAGCATTGGCTGAGTTTCATCCGAATATCTCAAAGGCGCTGCGTAAAATCGTAGACGCTGCACCAGACAACACTGCGAAAGCGAAGGCGCTGTTCTGCGGTATGTTCGAGCGCAAGGACAGCCGTAGCAACGTTCAGAAAGGCCGTTTCGGTCAAGCGCTCGCCGAGCAGATTTCCCTGACACCTGGGTGCAAAGTTCCTGCGTACCTTGAGCAGGCGATCAAGCATGTTTGCCAAGGAGCGGGCAAACTATGAAATTGTCCGATGAGCAAAAGGCAGTGATCCACGCGCCATTACAGGCCATGGCCGTTACCGCTTGCGCCGGTAGCGGAAAAACTGCCACGGCAATCCGCAGACTCATCGCGATTCGAGAAAAGCTCGCAGATCACCGCGGGCGAGTCTTGCTGCTGTCGTTTTCCAATGTCGCTGTGAACACCTTCAACAAAGGTTACGCGCAGCTCGCTTCAGGTTTACCAGACGATGCTAATCGTAAGCGTGTAGAAGTGGACACATTGGATGGCTTCTTCACCCAGCATGTTCTACGCCCCCATGCCTTCCGCTCCATGGGCGCCAAGCAAGCCGCCTATCTCGTGTCAGGATCAGAACCCTTCTTAAACAGTTTCCAGTACTGGAGGAATGAGCAAGAGAAGGAGCGCCCTATCCCGCTGAAAGATCTGCAAGTGGGCGTAGAGGCTGGAAAAGCATTTTTTTTCGTCGAAACTCATGCTGGCGTCGAAAAACTTGACCGCGCGAAGGCCAGAGCGCTTATAGAGAAGCTAGGTAGTACTGGTGCGTACACCCATGAACTGGGGCGCTATTGGGTCTATCGAACGTTGATTCAACAACCTGCAATTCTGCGAGCGCTCGTCACTCGCTACCCCCAGATTCTGGTAGATGAATCGCAGGATCTGGGGTCGATGCATCAGGCAATCCTTGAGCAGCTGATCAATGCGGGCGCCCAGGTTTCGCTGATCGGTGACGTTAACCAAGGCATCTTCGCTTTCGCCGGCGCCGATGGCACGTTTCTTAAAACCTACGCCGACCGCCCGGGAGTGCAAGACTACAAGCTTACCCGCAACTACCGTTCCCTCCCCCCCATCATAGATATCGCCAACCGGCTTTGCGGCCGCAACGATGAGGCAGACAGGGAAGCTGACCAAGGCGGTGCGTTTTTTATTGGGTACAAGGGCACCCGAATTCCCCATCTCATCACGGCGTTCAAAGCTCGCTTCAGTGAGTTGGGCATTGAGTCTTCAGATTCAGTCATACTAAGCAGAGGAACTGATCGAGCCGCAAAGCTTTCAGGGAAGCCAGCGGCTCCAGGACAAGGTACGGTGAAGCTGTTCGCGGAGGCTTCACTTGCCCGTGACCAACAGGGTCGGTTAAGAGATGCTTTCCGCCTAGTGTGCAGCGCGGTGGTTAGCCTTATCGACGATGCTCCGCATGGCCTCAGCTCTGCGCTACACAGTTCGCCCCACGAAGAGCGGCTGCTGATGCTCAGGCGATTATTGTGGACATTTGTCCGAGATGCCGAGACGGGGCTTCCCTCCTCGTCGCTGCAAGCCAGCGCAGAGTGGCATCCGAAGCTCTTGGGCAATCTGCGCTCACTGCTCGCAAAAATTGACCAACAGTTCTCGCTAAAAACGATTGCCACCTTCGGCAACATGATGGCCAAAAAGCGCTTGAATGACATCCCACTCAATGGCGCCAAAGCCGGTGAGCAGGAGCCACATGGCTTGAGGGTTGAAACTGTTCACCAGGTTAAAGGCGAATCCATAGGAGCCGTGCTCTACGTCGCGACCAAAGCCAACATCCGCGCAATGCTGGGCGGCACAGGGACGGAGGACGGCCGCATCGGCTATGTGGCACTGACGAGAGCGAAAAACCTTTTCTGGCTCGCCGTTCCAGACAATTGCTTAGGCGAAGTACGAGAGGACCTCATCAAGGCTGGCTTCACAGAGGTGCCAGGCGGTAAGGCGGAGAAACGCGTCAAACAAGCCCTCAAGGTCGAGTGAAACCCGTTTCTCACTGTGGCACGGCGGGCTCAACCCACTCAGCTCAGGTAGCTGGAATTACAGTCACACTGTCGGAACCTACTGAAGTCAGTGACTTCGTCGTGTTACGCTGCCTAGCAAGAATAGCCCCCACGCCTCGGGCAGATCGCTGAATCTGTACTGCGCACCAGGGGGTTAGTTTTTCAAGGATTCCGCTTCTCCCGCCTTTAAGATCAGACCTCACCTGTGATCACTGCGTGGATCCATCAGAAAAGATCCTGCTCAGGTTCCGGGTTCAAGTGTTTCTCCAGAAATTCCAGCTTCGCAAGAAGTTCGTCAAAAGTGACGATATCCACGTCCTTGCAGGCGTTGCGGAACACCTCAAAACTGCGCAGTTGAATCGGATCGGTTGGCAAGGTCCCTGCAACGACCACGCATTTAATGACATCGGCACCTGATTGTTGCAATCCCGGAGTATCGTGCCGATGGTGCACCCAACGTTGCTTGAGCTCATTTTGCTGGAACAGGACTTGGGTCATCGCTCCAGAGAGATCAGAGGTCGGTCCGAATACTTCCTGTCCACGGTAGGCCTTGGTTCGCAACAAGATCGTTTCCGGAGTCTTGATTTCCACGATAGCCAGCGCATGACCACGCTCTTTAAATAGGAAGTCACCGATCTGAGCACCCGAGCCGGTTAAGGTAGATCCCTTGGCATGGAATTGCGTATGTGCCAGCTCAACAGGGCGTGCAAATGCCATGCTCAGGACAAACTTGTTCATCTCAAAGAACGTCTGCCACACGGACTCGGTAAGTTTGCCCGCGATCTTCTCACGGAAAGCCTCGATCATCTTGGCGAGGGTCACTCGCTCGATCTCAGCATGCAGCAACATCAGCTCCCTAGGGGCCTCGGTCACCAATTCATCGAGTTGCCTGCGAACGGTCTGCACATTGGATCTACGCTCGATACGCGCCCGGTTTGCAGCTTGCCTTGAACCCTCACGTCGAATTTCGACCAAGGGAGTTGTCACCCTTACAATGCGTGGAAATCGCTCGGGGTCAATCCGGTTTAGCACACCATCGTGCACGAGACCTTGCTGACTTTGGCGAATTAGCTTACGGCCGTTCGTTCTCACCCTATTAAAACCCCGACGCAGCTTGTCGAGTTCCTCTTCACCTACGGAAACTACTCTGTCGTCCGCGTACTGATCCGGATTTCGGCTAACGACTAGGGTCGTTGCATTCGGAATTCGCGAGAGACCTTGCCACACCTGGTCGAGATCACCGTGCAAACCTAGACCGCGATCCGGTGAGTCAAAGATTTTCCAAGGTAGTTGCATCTCAATGAGGCTCGTCGCTTTCGCGGCATCATTCGGCAATTCGGTGCCGACTTCAGCCATATAAATGACTGTCGTAAACCGACCATTCTTTGGCGACAGGTAGCGTTGTGCATGTGGGTTCACATGGATAGGCCGCATGAGAATCTGGTTCGGAGTGATGGAAGCAAGGAGTGGCCATTCGCTTTCAGGCTTTGCATGCCAAATCCGAGCGTCTGCATCCGTAAGCTCGTATGTCCGGAGATACAGTTTGCGCACTGGCGCTTCCGGCTCTGCCACGATTTCCAGGCGAAAAAACGCATCCAACACGTCCTGATCAGTGAACATCTGTAATGGTATTGCGTTTCCACCAGATCCTTTAGCCATGTAGCAATCCTTCGTTGGAATAGTAAGGATGTTCCGTTCTATTTCAGAATTATACGGCAGGGGTTGGTTGAACAGAGCCTGCGGCATCGGAGCTAACTGAAAAGCGCCCAGAAACGGCTGAAGTTTACAGTAGCAATGGCAAGGCCGCTGAGCACGATCACTGTTGTGTATATCGGGTGGTCTTTGACAATCTCAACCAAAACTACAGGGTGCACCCCGTTCCGCTCGTACCATTTGGATTTTGTCTTAAGAGATTTGTCATGCGTTCTTTCGAAGAAATTCGCAAACATATCGAGCTTTCTTAGAGTCGATTGATGCATTTTTATGTACTCAGCATTCACAAAGGCTGCTGCTTCGTCAGCACCCGGCAGCGCATCTTGGTCACTGGCATTATTGAGCTCAGCTAACGCCATGATCCTGCCTTTCCTTCCTTTACTATCGGCATGCGGAGCGTAGCTTCTTCCGTATAGGGCTACCAGCTCACGCGCAAGATCTACTTTTTTGTCATCCGGTAACTCTACAGGCTTACCGCCGAGCACCCGAAATCGATGCTCGAGTGCAAAGAACCCGAAATTTTCGTCCCGCATGTTCCAATGTAGAAATCGACAATCCTTGTGCTTATCAAGCCACTGGAAAAAACCCTTCAGCATCGACTTTTCGAATTTGTTGAGCTCGGTTTGCATGCTGGAAAGCTGTTTACTGAGTTCTGCTTCCTTATGGATTGACCACGATTTCGTCTGACCCGTTTTTAGGTTTCGTGTGGCGATGGATGTCACACGTTTCGACTCCCCGGTATCGTTCTCGTAGAACGATTCGCAGGAATAGTGGATTACGTAGACACGGTTCGCGTCGAGATAGAGATCCTCGATTAACGCCCTACTTCTTTTACGATCCTTTACCCGATCCAGCTCTGCTCCCACACCTTCCCCCTCAACCCAGTGCAATGTAGGCAAAGTCGGCGATTCTGCTCCCAAATTTTCGTCGCCGCTAGATCTACTTCCGGCGTCGGGCTGGTGGACGCTCTCAATCTTCAAGCCCACGAGACCTTGGTACCGGACAGTGCCTGCCAGGGGAGGTTCGCAGAATAGGTGATAAGCCAGGCCCAGTGAAATGGAAAGGCTCGCCATTTTTTTATGAAATGAAGGAATGCTTTTCACAGATAAGCTGAGAAAACTCTAATCACCTCGCACAAAAATTGATTGGCATAGTAAGGGCAAGTGTGTTCTCCCTTCACAACCGACGCGTGCCTTTTCGGTAAGGGATGAGGAGTAGTCGCAGCGATCCTTTAGCTCCCAGTCTGGCGACCTTGGGTTCAGAATCCGACCGGCAATGCCCGCCGTCACTACTTCAGAGAAACCAGCATCCTCTGCTGCCAAAATTGCGGGGGGGCTCATGCTGGTACCCAGGCCCGACAAATGCGCAGTTGCAGCCCTCAACTGCAAGACTATCCAAGGCGGCACGCGTGTCAATCAAGATCTGATGCATGGCGGTGCCGGCCTAACAGAGGTGACACCGGAGATTCAGAATGACTAGAACGGCTACGTAGACACCACCTCCACAAAGACCGCTATCGACTCAAAGCTGCCCTCGTGGGCGGCAGCTAACGGCCAGTAGGAGTCGTTGGTGAGATGGTTTCTCGCCCCGCTACGACAGCTTCATGTCGTAGGCATATTCATAACTCCATAGCCCCTTCTTGCATTGTTTAAAGGCGAAGCCTAGACAATGTTGTGAAGCCCGGATAACGTCAGTGGCTCATTGACATCTTGGATTAAAATCAATGGCCGGACGCCCACCTGAAGTAGATCACGTCAAAACCACTTTTTTCAAAGAGATTCAAGCGGCAGAAGACCTAGTTTCTAAGATCAGGCAGTTCAAAGGTGGAATCAACCCCGCAGGTGCGGCAGGAATACATCCTAAGTATATTCGACAAATAGTGGAGCTTGCCTTTATGGGGGTGGTCGCATCTTGGGAGGAGTTCCTTGAGATGGTACTGGTCCGCTACGTTGCAGGTGCGAAGACTGGAGCAGGCTATCAGCCCACACCGAAGCATGGGAGGGCTCTAAACCTCGAACATGCATATCAAGTACTATCAAATAACGCCAAGTTCAATCCTAGAAAGGATTACTTAAAGGTGACTGACCCAAGCTGGGTCACTAATCAAGCTGATTTCCTTTTCAATTCGCACGGATTCGGTGATGTAAAATCAAAATCAGTGCTTTTGGGGCATGCCTCATCTATAAGAAATCGGGTGGCACATTCATCCGAAAAATGCCGTGCAGATTTTAAAAATACTGCCTTATACTTTCTTCAACCAGCCAATGGACGCTTGAAGCAGGGCTACGGAGCAGGTGATCTTTTAGAAACCCCAGTAGCCCGTCACTTCGGTCAGCACTCGATTCAGGTACAGCACTCACACTTTTCTGCTTTTGTGGAACTATATAAATCTCTCGCCAACAAAATTGTTCCATAGTTGGAATGCGCATTTTGGGCAAGTAGTCCAATTTTCTGAGGGCTGCATGAGCTTCTATAATTGCGGAGATCTGGCCCTGCCACATTGTAGGCAGGGGCCAGGGTCCTATAAGAGGGCCTACGAGCGCTCTTAACTAGGCCAGTTTCAGCGGGTCGGCGCTTGAGCCGTCTGCAAGCGTAAGACACCTTAGAGTCTCCGCTTCTGGCCGACTCCTACCTGCCGGCAGAGGCTGATATCGCACCAAAGCTGACGATGGCGATAGACGGATATCGGTCTATCTTCAGCGCAGGCCTTGCTTCTGGCTGAGCCAGGTGTCGAAAAATGATTGCCGCCATCGGCTAATGCCCACACGTCATACACGATCCATAACTGCTTATGACGTTTCCAGGGCAATCTCCAACATACTCTTTTGTGCAGTCAGTTCTTTCTACTTCGTACTCATCATCACATACCGGACAATAAAGAATATTGCAGGTAGCCTGAGGCATAGTAAGTCGGGCAAGCTTTGGCTCATAATCCCCATAGTCACGGCTTGCTTCGTCGTGGCAGTGGGGGCAATAATACGCCCTTTTTTTCTTGTCGATCTTGAAGTATTCTTTAACTTGTGCTGGCTGCAGTGCCTCAATAATGTAAAACAGCTCTAAACAGGCTTCGTTTGTAATAAATTCGCTGCTGCCCAGCTCTGTAGATGGCGAATTTTTTAATGCATCAAATCTTAGCCGCGCCCAAGAGTCATTAGGGAATAGGGTTTTATGCATAAACAATAGCGTGCTCAGGACATCATTGAATGTGACCTCCAATGACTTACTTACAGAATGCATTATCGTGTTGCGTTTTTCTCTCAGGTTATTGAATGCATCCACAAATCCTCCTTCAAATGGCGTGTCTGAAAAAGTATCGTGCACCTTAATTAAGTCTTGCGCATCAATTGTTCGGAAAATGCTGAAATCTAGCGAGCCATTGTATGGTGATGGCCATTTTGATGGTGAGTCAGAGATTAGTATGTACGGAGAAATGGCACATATCCGACCTTTTATTGCTAACTCAACGCCTTGTTGAGTAATCGTAAGCGCCGTTGTTAGGTGTCTTTGCGAAAGGCTCCAGTATTCTTCGGAAACCTCAGAAGGATCAATTCCATATTGTTCTGCCTCATTCAAGCTGACTAGAAGCTTCGCAACAATATCCCAAGCAAACGACAGCAGTTCCTTACCTGTTTTAAAAAAATCCTCGGATGTTGGAGTATTTAAAATCATTAAAATGCCTTGAGTGTCAATTTTATGCAGCAATCCACATCAATATAGGGCCAAAGCGCAAGCCGGGGAAAGGTGTTCGATGTGGATCGTGGCCGAGTCCTTATAAGCGGAAGCTGAGATGACCATATCGATTGGCCGCTATTGGCCAAATCATGACTTTGATAAAGGGCCGCTATGGGTCGAAAGCAGCCAGTCGTGAGCGTCTGCTATCGACCCATAGCGGTCCTTCAGGAAATTGTCTCGGAGAGCCGTAGTACCTTAGTACCACATCTATGCCGGAAAGGAGAGCTAGCAAGCGAAATCTACGAAGGCAGTACACGCCGAATTTAGCGGCACACAGTTCCGGCTAAGCCACCTGTTGCCGCCATGCCTGAGGCGTTAGGCCTTCGGATTTCATAAACGCTCGGCAGAAATGTGGCTGATCGGAGAAGCCGCACTCTAGGGCGATCTCGGCGAGCATCATCGTCGATGTCTCTAGCAGTTCTTTACTCTTCCTCAGCCGCTGCTCACGCAACCACTGCTGAGGAGAGACCTGTGTGGATTCCTTGAACCTGCGCGAGAAATAGCTGCGCGACAGTCCGCATGCTTCCGCAAGTGCGGTGACCGAAATGCCGATATCCAGATGATCCAACATCAGCTGCTTGGCCGTTTTGACTTGCCATGGTTTAAGCCGCCCCGTCGACTTAATCGCGACGGAGGCTATAACGATGCCCTTAGCACTGTTCATGGAGATCAATTCGTCCTGAAAAAATCTGAAGATGAATTGATCCGGGCGGCACTATTCGGTGAAGCATCTTCTGAAGCTTCAAACACTCCGTCATGACTGATCGCCCGGATCGGTTCGTTCCGGCCCCGCTTGTTGAGCATAAAATCAACTTTGGGGCTGATCAGGTCTCAGATCGATGCGGCCTCGGGCGCCAAGGTAGGGCCGTGCTGAACACGCTCTGGCGCTTTGTGCACCATGGTGTAGGCGTAGTCGACGCCCATGCCGTAGGCACCCGAATGCTCTTTGACCAGTTCCATGACCGCATCGTAGGTGTCGCGGTTTTTCCAGTCGCGCTGCCACTCCAGCAGCACCTGTTGCCAGGTTACTGGCACTACGCCCGCCTGGATCATGCGCTGCATGGCGTAGTCGTGTGCTTCCTTGGTCGTGCCGCCGGAAGCGTCGGCAACCATGTAGATCTCGTAGCCCGCATCGTGCATGGCGGACAGTGCGAAGGTGGTGTTGCAGACCTCAGTCCACAGGCCCGAAACAATGATCTTGTTCCGACCGTTCTTTTTCAGCGCGTCGCGAACCTTCTGGTCGTCCCAGGAGTTCATGGAGGTGCGCTCCAGCAACGGCGCATCAGGGAATACCGCGAGCAGTTCGGGGTAGGTATGGCCGGAGAAACTCTCGGTTTCGACCGTGGTGAAGATGGTGGGGACATTGAAGATCTTGGCTGCTTTGGCCAGGCCCACGGTGTTGTTCTTCAACGTCTGCCGGTCAATGCTTTGTACGCCAAAAGCCATCTGCGGTTGCTGATCGATGAAGATCAGTTGGCTGTTGAGCGGGGTCAGGACTTCAGTGTGTGGATTGCTCATTGTTCTTCCCTTTTGTTGAACGGTGGCGAGAGTTTCCCGGCGGGTTGTCGCCGAGTGCCAGCACAAGATAGCGAAACACTCAGCGAAACGGTGGCGCATTTTTGCGCTCTTGAGGGAGCAAAACTGCACCACAGGTAGCGTCCAATCCGGTGCTAGGATCTCGGCCAGTCGGATCACGTCGATCCATTTTTCGCCAAGGAGAATCCAATGGCCGCTTCACGACCTTTCAACGACGACACCGCCTACTGGGGCGTTCCATGGGAAGAGGGCTACGGCTATCCGCAGGCGCGGCGAGTCGGGAACGAGATTTTCATCTCGGGGCAGTTCAACCATGACGAAGAAGGCAACCTGGTAGCGCCGGCGCCACTGGATGCTGACGGTCGTCCGAGCGATTTTTCGTCAATGGGCGAACAGATGCGGGTTTCCTACGACAACATTGCCAAGTTGCTCGCCCTGTATGGCGCCACGATGCAGGATGTCGTTGAGGAAACGCTGTATGTGCTGGACATGGACGCTGCTTTTGCGGTCGTCGGCAAGGTGCGTAAGGCAGCTTACGGCAAGGAACGCCCGCAGGCGGCCAGCAATATCATCGGTGTATCGCGGCTCGCCCAGCGTCCCCAGCTGATTGAGATCGTGTGTCGAGCCGTCATCGGCGCCCACGCCAAATGAACGGTGCTCCCGGTTTCCGCTATGAAACCGGGATGGCCCGCTGACCTTCGACCAGCGGTTTGAGGTCGGCCACGGCAGCGGCGCAGAACGTCATGAATGCTTTCACCCGCCAGGATTTCCTGATGTCCTGGTGGGTAAGCAACCATAGCTCATCCTGAAGCTCCTGAACTACTTGGCCTGCCCGAACCAATCCTGGGGTAATGTCGCCCAGCATGCAGGGGAGGAAGCCAAAACCGAGACCTGCTGCAATAGCCGCGCTCGCAGCCGCCACGGAATCGGTGCGGTAGGAGATGAACTCAGAGGGCACCCGACATTCGACGTAGCTCGTTGCCTTCAATCCGCACAGGCCTCCCGAGTAGGATACCCACGACTGCCCCTCAGCGAAGGGGTCGGCAATCGCTGCCTGCTTGACGCTGCGATACGGCGCCCAGGCGATGTTGGCGAGCTTGCGACCCACTAGGGTATCTGCCGGTTTTTTGGTCGCACGTATCGCAATGTCCGACTCGTCCCTCGCCAAACTCAACGTCTGGTTTCCGACTAATACCTCAACGGTGATCCCCTCATTGAGGGCTTTGAAGTCCGCGATGATCGGCGTTAGAAAGTACAGCAGCAGCGAGTCGCTGGTGGTGATTCGCAGTTTCCCCAGCGGGCCTTGGCCGGCGCGAGAAACCCTGCGGGTGACACTGACGATGTCCAGTTCAACGCGCTCGGCCAGTGCACGCAGTTCGGCACCCTCGGCAGTCAGCAGATACCCCGCCTTACGATGATCGAACAGCGCGACCCCAAGCGTCTTCTCAACCTGCGCGACCCGGCGCGAGACGGTGGACACATTGATGCCGAGCTTCTTGGCCGTGGCCGCGCGGTTGCTACAGTCACTCAGCGTTTTGATGATACGCAAGTCGTCCCAGGAAAGCTGGCTTACAGCTTCTCCGGCATCCCATTTCGGTCCATTAGAATTCGATTGGGTCAGCGAGACACTTCCAGGTGAAGGCTTCACGAAAATCATTCCAGATGAGGAGGAGCAATGATACGAGAAGGGGATTAGTCTGCCCACCATTCTGGGAGTAAGTCACACTCATTCAATCCGAGACATATGCCAGCTTATTTTGAACGCAGTCAATCGCGAGCGTCCGCCTTCGACCCATAACAGACATTGATAGCTGTCCTCTTCCCGGTTCGTTGCTTGTGCACAACTTTCTCATGCACCGCTAAAAATGCAGGGCTAGTGGAAAACCATCCAGGGAGTGCACAATAACTGTGCCCAAGCGGCGCGGAGTTTTTCTGGCCATCTTTCGTCAAAGGAGTGAGCATGAAAGAACACAGTTACGCTGTCGCCGTAAATTGGATAGGCAACACGGGTGATGGTACTGCCAGCTACACGGCTTACCAAAGAGACTTCAATGTGGAAGCTCCAGGCAAAACACCTATCCTGGGCTCCGCCGACCCTGCCTTTCGCGGAAATCCCGAACGCTGGAACCCGGAAGACATGTTGCTGGCCTCTATCTCGGCCTGTCACAAGCTTTGGTATCTTCATCTGTGCGCAGTCAACAAGGTGAACGTACTGGAATACGTCGACCACCAGATGGGCCGGATGGTTGAAGCTGATGGCCAGCGCAAAGGCCATTTCAAGAGCGCAGAGTTAAGGCCTCAGGTCATGATCAGCAACGAATCGGATCTGGATCTGGCAAAACGTCTCCATGACGATGCTCACCATGAGTGTTTTATTGCCAATTCGGTCAACTTCCCCATCACATGCAGTGCTGCTGTCAAGCATCGAAACTAGATCCTTTGCGCGCACTGGCTGCGGCTCTGACCTGATCGTCCGGTACTCAATTCCCGGCCTCTGGGCGCGAATAGTATTAAGGCGAGTGTCCATTACGGGGTCGCGGTAGGGATGGCAGTTACCTGCCACCCCCGCACAGATCCGTACGCGCGGAACTACCGCATACGGCTCCTGCCTTGGGTGCGTGACGCGAAGCGATCCTCAGGATACGGGTGTGCATTCTTTGGGCTCGGTATTTAGTGATCTGTGTGCTTCTCGGGAATAGAGCGACTACGTTCGTAATCGATAGCGTTGACCCGTGGAGTGCATGTTGCCGCAGTGGGTCGAAAGCGGCCAGGCGCGAATGACCGCCTTCGACCCATAGCGGTCGTTCGGAAAGGGCAGCAATTGGCCTGAAGCAGACGGTACGCGATAGGAGCGAGGTGCCGTCTTCGAAGTATTACCTCTCCAGGCCGAGTCACTAGGTCATCAAGCCCTAGCCGCAGGTTTGAGTCGGAAGCTGACGCCCATACGGTTGAACGCATTCATTGCGGCAATCGCCGCTGTCAGGTCAACAAGATCCTTTTCTGCAAACATCGCCGATGCGGCTGCATAAGCTTCGTCGGATACCTGTGTCTCGCTTACCCTGGTGACTTCTTCCGCCCAAGCCAGTGCTGAGCGCTCCTGATCCGAGAACAAATATTCTGCTTCATGCCATACCGGGACTAACAGCACTTTGTCCACTGATACACCTGCTTTGATCAGATCGCGTGAGTGAAGATCAATGCAATGAGCGCACCCGTTGATTTGAGAAACCCTGAGAAACACGAGGTGGATCAACGAGGCTGGCAAATTTGTCGCGGTGGTCACGAAATGATGCAGCCCGCCGAGGGCCCTTGCTGCACCAGGCGAAGCTTCAAACCAATTCAGTCGATTCATGATTTCTTTTCCTTTGTAGGAGTGACGAAGAGCGTGGCCGCTTGTTGGCATACGGGCCAGTTGAGATACAAACTTAAGCGCTTGGAGTAGATGTCGGCCTTGAAGCGGACTCTAGACTTGCCCCACTCGACGGCTATGCCTACCAAAGAACGCCTGCACATCACCGTACCCTGTTGCCCTTCCAGTACTCAGTGACTCCACCCCTTTCGCGGTACCCTCAACAGTGAAGTAATGCACTTGAGTGAGACCAATGGTGGCGAGGACGGCGGACAGGTAGGGGCGCAGAAAGTCTGGTTGACGGGCCTGCGGGCCGCTGATGTAGCCCCCGCTAGCGATTGCGACATAAACCGGACGATCCGTCAGCTTTCCGATTTTGCCTTTGGCGGTGCCAACAAAGGTTTTACCCACGCGTACCACTTGGTCGATCCACATCTTGAGTGGGGCGGGCACGCTGTAGTTGTGCATCGGCGTGGCAATCAGCAGTACGTCGCATGCTTGCAGTTGGTCGATCAATTCGTTGGAACGGCTCAGCGTACTGTCCCGCCCGCTTACCGTGACTACGCGCTGATTGGCTAGTGCCTGGGCGTAAGGCGCATCGACGGGTGCCAAGGCGTTGAGGTCTAGATCGGTCAACTGGATACCCCTTCTACCGGCCTGACTGGCCAAGGCAAATAGGATCTGCTGGGACAGCTTCAGACTTTCCGAAGCCTCTGCATTGGGGCTGGTGACCAGGCGAAGAATGCGCAAAGGAGCAAGTGGCTGTTGGGACGATGTCATGAGGTTTGCCTCCTTGGATGTGCATGCGGGTTATGGAGTATCGAACTGTTTTTGAAAGCGCAGTGCACCCGTCAACAGGCCTTCACGGAAGTAGAAACGTTGCGCGCGGGCGTTGGACAAACCCGTGTCGAGCACCAGGCGTGCACAACCGCTGGCGCGGGCCAGTCGCTCCAAGGCTTGCAATAAGCGCGACCCCCACTGACCTCCCCGCTGAGCCTCGGCGGTTACAAGGTCATCGACATACAGGAATGCGCCGTAGACCAGGTTTTCCTGTAAGCGGTAACCAGCCAGTGCCACAAGAACGCCTGAGTCATAAGCGCCAATCAGGCGATAGCCTTCAACACGCATACGCTCGATCCGGCTGACGAAGTCGGCTTCGCTCGTCAGATGAGGGCGCAATTGCTGCATTACCGGGAATGCGCTGCACAGGTCATGGGTACTGTCCAGGGGACGCAGGGCCGTGTCGGCCAGGTCGAGCACGCTGGGTATGAAGTTGTGCAAAGGGAATGTCATGGGAGGCGCCCTCATGAGTAGGTGATGGCGCTATATTGGACTACCATTGACCCACTTGATTGAGCCAAGAAATGGGATATGAACTAGGCCATGATGACCTCCACCAAGCCGCCTTTTGCTCCCTTGGAAGAGCAGTCCGCCTTGCCCCTGTATCGTCAACTGTACGACCGCGTGCTGGCCGCCGTTGCCGCTGGCACGTTGTCCCCCGGTGACCGCTTGCCGTCGGCGCGCGCCATGGCTAAGGAGCTGGGGGTGGCCCGTGGCACCGTCGAACTGGCCTATTCGCTGCTGGCCAGCGAGGGGTACCTCCTGGCGCTCGGGCAGAAAGGCACCGTAATCAATCCTGAACTGCAGAAGCCCGTGTCGGCGGCCACCGCATTACCAGTCAGCAGCCAAGTGATCGAAGACGCACCTGATTCGCTCTGGCGTCCACCGCAGCTGTTGCCGTTCCAGATGGGGGTACCGGCGCTGGATGCATTTCCGCGCAAGATATGGGCGCGTCTCGGTGCTCGGTACCTACGCGGGATGCGTCTGGGAGATCTGGACTATCCGGCACCCCACGGCCTGGCAGCGTTGCGCAGCGCCATTGCCTCGTATGTGCAGGTGTCCCGAGGTATCGATTGCGGTGCCCATCAAGTGTTTATCACCAGCGGTTGGCGCAATAGCCTGTCGTTAGTCGCACATACCTTGTTGCAGCCAGGCGAGTGCGCCTGGGTGGAAGACCCGGGCTATCCTACTACGCGCCAGGTGCTTCGCCAGTTCGGCCTGGAGCTGGAAGCGGTGCCGGTTGATGCCGAAGGCATGAACGTAGAACACGCCATCGCGGGTTCTCGGGCTGCTCAGGTCGTCATGGTGACACCAGGGCATCAGAGCCCGCTGTCGATGGCACTGTCGCTGCCACGCCGACAACTGCTACTCGATTGGGCTGCCCGCACCGGTGGCTGGATTGTCGAGGACGATTACGACGGCGAGTACCGCTACGTCAGTCGTCCACTTCCAGCGCTGGCCAGCTT
This sequence comes from Pseudomonas sp. URIL14HWK12:I5, assembly GCF_900176445.1. Taxonomy (NCBI): domain Bacteria; kingdom Pseudomonadati; phylum Pseudomonadota; class Gammaproteobacteria; order Pseudomonadales; family Pseudomonadaceae; genus Pseudomonas; species Pseudomonas sp. URIL14HWK12:I5. Next base: position 145,311 of record NZ_FWXQ01000001.1, on the reverse strand, counting down.
GGATCGCCATGGGCGCGTGCTGTATGCCGGCACCTTCAGCAAGGTGCTGTTTCCCGGTATTCGTCTGGCTTATCTGGTGGTGCCACAGGCGCAGGTGGCAGCGTTCGAGCGCGTCGGCCGGGCCTTGTTTGCTGCCGGGTCACCGTCAATTACCCAGGCTTTGGTGGCGGAGTTCGTTGCCGAGGGACACTTCGCTCGGCATATCCAACGCATGCGCCGCCTCTACAACGAGCGACGGGCATTGACCATCGAAGCACTGGAGCGGAGTTTACCGAAGGGTATGCAGGTGGAACGCTCGCCAGGCGGCATGCACCTGGTACTGCGTTTGCCGGAGGACGTAAGTGACACCGCCCTGGCCGAGCAGGTGCTGGCAAGGGGCATGTCGATACAAGCATTGTCGCGCTGGGCTGCCTCATCGCAGCGTCAGTCAGGTCTGCTCCTGAGTTTTACCAACTGCGCCACGACTGCTCCAGGCGAGCAGCTTGGCGCGTTGATCAGCAAGTTACTCAGTTGAGGTTGGCCTTGTTCAGGCCGAACAGTTCATCGGACGAGCCCGGGATCGCCTGGAAAGCCACATTGAGGCGATTCCAGCCATTGATGGCGACGATCAGGAACGACAAATCCGACAGCTCCTGCTCGGAAAACTGCTCACGCGCACTCGCATACAGGCTGTTGGAGATACCATGAGGCGGCAGTTGGGTCAGGGCTTCAGTCCACTCCAGCGCCGCCCGCTCTGCTGGCGAAAACAGCTGTGACTCACGCCAGACGGCCACGTGGTGAAGACGCAGCTCGCGCTCGCCATGGATCTTGGCCTCTTTCACATGCATATCCACGCAGAACGAACAGCCGTTGAGCTGCGAAGCGCGCAACATGATCAGGTGGGCGAGATCGGCCAGTAGCGGCTTCTTGCTCAGTTGCAGGGTGAGCTCCACCAGTTTGTTGGACGCTTGGGGAGACAGTTTGAAGTAATCAAGGCGGTTGTTCATGGGTAGTTGCTCGTAGTGGGTGGATGGTTGATGGAGCCCACTGTAGCAACGCTTGGAATAGCCCCACAGGGCCAAGATATTAGCTTCGAACTAGGCCATATCTGTATCGAAGTGCGCCATGATCACCTATCGAGCGATAGGGTCGAAGGGGCGCAATAGGCCGTTTATTGGCCTCCGCGAATGGCCGCAATGGGTCGTTAGCAGCCATTCGCGGCGGCCAATTACTGGCCGTGTAAACCACTTTTTTTACCTGTAAACCACATAGGTTTACAGTAAAAAAAAGGGGTTTACATACTCCATCCTCCAGGCACTTTTCAGCTGGGTTTTTTAGGCTTACCCGACTTCATCTCCTCCACATACTTCGCGAATGCCATCTGAGTTTCACCAGGGGTGGCCTTGGGTAAAGGCTTGCGTCGCGGGGGGTTGGCGTGGGGGCTCCGGCTTGCTGATTCGATATGCTTTATCGCTTTGCGCTCCTGCTCAGTCATGGAGGAGTCGATCGCCAGTGCAGTGACGCGCTCGTCTCTCTCCTGCCTGGCGAACTGCACAATGTTGGATGTACGCGCAGCCGGCGCTTCTAGAGGACAATAGAGGTCCTTCCGTTTCGTCCCTCTAGGGCCTTCCACCGCTATCCGGTACAATTCCTCTACATCTCTCCTGCTGCTGGAGTACTCCGTAGACCGGTAGGCCTGGCTTAGATCACTCAGCACGATGTGGCTTCTGCGGGCCTTGCGACATTCAATGTAGGCGAGGCTCAGCAGGTGCACGGCCAATCGCTTCAGTCCGAAGGTCAAGCGGTAGAGCTCCGCAGCGAACTCCCCCTCAATGGCTCGTATCTGACCGCTGCTTACCCTGACGCACTCAGCAACGTATGCCTTCCAGTCAGGACCGGCCGGATCGTCCGGCTGCATGACTCTGGGCTGGATCAACAATCGCTGAGTGTCCTCCTGATTTCGTCCCATGAGCTTATGCAACAGGCTGTAATTGGCGAGGTAGATCATAGGCAGACCTATCCGAGCGAGGGTCAGTAGTATGTCGGTCACCACGGCAGTGCCTTGGCCTTTGACGATATGCTGAGTCTCGTCCAGCAGTAGAAGTGATATGTAGTGGTCTACTAACCCCGGACACCTTTTTAGGCGAAAATGGTCGCCACACAGAGGTGTTCGATGAGCAGACAACGACGTACTTTCACCCCCGAATTCAAGCGCGAGGCAGCCGGCCTGGTGCTCGACCAGGGCTATAGCCTTACTGAAGCCGCCCGGTCGCTCGACTTGGTTGAATCGGCGCTGCGCCGCTGGGTGAATCAACTCCAGTCAGAACGTGGCGGTGCTACGCCAACGAGCAAGGCGCTGACCCCCGAGCAGCAGAAGATCCAAGAGTTGGAAGCTCGGATCAACCGGCTGGAACGGGAGAAATCGATTTTAAAAAAGGCTACCGCGCTCTTGATGGCCGAGGAACACGAGCGCTCGCGTTGATTGATCAGCTCCGCCGCGAGGAGCCTGTCGAATTACTCTGCTCGGTGTTTGAAGTCACTCGCTCGTGTTACTACGCGCATTGCCATAAACGGCGATCTCCGGACGTTGCGCGACTGGCACTGCGCGTTCGGGTTAACGAGCTATTTACACAGAGCCGTAGTGCCGCAGGTAGTCGAACCATCATGTGCATGATGCGCCAAGAAGGCATTCAGATCGGCCGCTTCAAGGTGCGCAAGTTGATGCGCGAAATGAAGCTGATCAGTAAGCAACCGGGTTCACATGCCTACAAGAAGGCCACAGTAGAGCGCCCTGACATCCCGAACGTGCTGGAGCGCGCATTCGATGTTACGGCACCGAATCAAGTATGGTGCGGCGACATCACGTATGTGTGGGCTCAAGGCCAGTGGCACTATGTGGCGGCAGTTATCGACCTTTTTGCACGTCGCATGGTGGGCTGGGCGTTTTCACCCAAACCGGACAGCGAATTGGTCATCAAGGCGCTGGACATGGCGTACGAGCACCGCGGGCGGCCGCAGAATGTACTGTTTCACAGTGATCAGGGCAGCCAGTATGGCAGCCGAGCTTTTCGTCAGCGGTTGTGGCGTTACCGCTTCAAGCAAAGCATGAGCCGCAGAGGTAATTGCCTGGACAATGCGCCTATGGAGCGTTTGTTCCGCAGCCTGAAAACGGAGTGGGTGCCAAGTGTGGGCTACATGAGTGCTGCGCAGGCACAGCAGGACATCGGCAGGTTTCTGATGCAGCGCTACAACTGGGAGCGACCGCATCAGTTCAACGGTGGGTTACCTCCGGCGATTGCCGAGGAAAAACTTAATCCGGTGTCCGGGATTAGTTGACCACTACATATGTTCCGCTCCCTGGCGGGAGCTGAATGCGAACTCTTAAACAGCAACTCCGTCCAGGTGACCCATGTTTTGTCTGGTTGTGATATCCAGTCTGGGAACTGAAGGTAAGACAAGGTGTGACCGCTTGATTAAACGTCGCGATGGACTGTCGTTCTGCATACAACAGCTATAGTGATACAGAGAATCTAAATCACGGAATGCCGACTGACTAGAGAGACGCATCGACTTATAACAGGGATAGGGACAGGAAAGAACTGCTACACCCATTGTATAGTCCTCCGTGACGTACCAAGCAGATTCATCGCCCATTGCTAAGTAGGTGCCCCATCCATTCTGAACTAACCTAGAAACGCCGTGCTCGCCGATGTCCCGCATGAAATCATCAATGTCGCCATAATGCGAGAAAATTGCTTTTATTAAGAGCTCAAGAGAGCTATCTAAGTACGCAGCATCATTGTCGACGGCTTGATCCTGCATGCGAATGGCCGCTAACTCGAGATCTTTTTCCAACCAGTAGATGTCGTGCCACGTGGTGACCCCTTCCGGCATCGTCGCCTGTACCTTGCGTCGCACAGCACTCACTGCAGCCACGGCCGAGATGTGGCGAACTGATGTGCAAAATGCATGGTTGAAGCGTGCTCGTTGAAACTCTGCGCCGTTACTATTCACGGAAGGTTCAACGTCCCACAAGTAATGACCATCACAGCCTCCCCACATTACATCTAAACGATGCTTCGGGTCGCCTAATGAGAGGCCGCAATACGGGCAGTGCGTAAGCAACAACGTATTATGCTTGTGGCAAACAGTGTCGTTTCCAAATAGAGTATATGCCCGACGCCAATATGAGAACCCAAGCCTTGCTAGGTCTTCCTTAGCGCACTCAGGACAGTAACTTACATTTTTTTCGGCGTACGGCTCACCCTTAAACGGATAGAGCTTCCGCGAGTAGGAAATATCCTGTGAATGTTTAACAACGTAATTCACAGCGAGGGAAGTATGTAGGGAAATCAGCCGATCGAAACCATAGCTTCCATCCCACCCCAAAAAGACCGAAATTTCTTTCAGGTCAGATTTGAAGAATCGAACCTTATTTTGAAATTTACGGATGTCGTCGACAGCATGAGAGTCCCAGCAGAGGAACAAAGAACGTTCCAGATACGAGCGAATTGACTCTTCAGGTTGAATTTGCAAACGCGGTATGGAGAGCATGCTGAGACTGCTTGGATAACGTAACTGTTTCGCGCCGACCCACGCGACCGCGGCCCCTATGGGAGACCGCAGTCGCGCATGACAGCTTTTATTGTCGCGGTACCGCTTTTATTGTCGGAAACCATCTTGAACAGCGACTGTCCGCTACTTACTCAACCGTAACCGACTTGGCCAGGTTACGCGGCTGGTCAACGTCGGTACCCTTGAGTACGGCGACATAGTAAGACAGCAGCTGCAGCGGAATGGTGTACAGGATTGGCGCCAAGGCATCGGCAATGTGCGGCACCTTGATCACATGGGTGCCTTCCCCATTGGTCATGCCAGCCTGCTCGTCGGCGAACACGACCAGCTCGCCACCACGGGCACGCACTTCCTGCAGGTTGGACTTCAACTTCTCCAGCAGCTCGTTGTTCGGCGCAACGGTAACCACCGGCATGTCGTTGTCCACCAGCGCCAGCGGGCCGTGCTTCAGCTCGCCTGCCGGGTAGGCTTCAGCGTGGATGTACGAGATTTCCTTGAGCTTGAGTGCACCTTCCATCGCCACCGGGTATTGCGCACCACGGCCAAGGAACAGGGTGTGGTGTTTATCGGCGAACAGCTCGGCGATCTTCTCGACAGTGGCGTCCATCGCCAGTGCTTCGCCCAGGCGGGTCGGCAGGCGACGCAGTTCTTCAACCAGTTCGGCTTCGACACCGGCTTCCAGGGTACCGCGCACCTGGCCCAGGGCCAAGGTCAGCAACATCAGCGACACCAGCTGGGTGGTGAAGGCTTTGGTCGAGGCCACACCGATTTCCGGGCCAGCCAAGGTCAACAGGGTCAGGTCCGACTCGCGTACCAGCGAGCTGATGCCCACGTTGCAGATCGCCAGGCTGCCGAGGAAACCCAGCTCCTTGGCGTTGCGCAGCGCGGCCAGGGTATCGGCGGTTTCGCCGGACTGCGAGATCGAAACGAACAGGGTATCCGGTTGCACCACCACCTTGCGGTAACGGAACTCGCTGGCCACTTCCACCTGGCACGGGATGCCGGCCAGGCTTTCCAGCCAGTAACGGGCGACCATGCCTGCGTGGTAGCTGGTGCCGCAGGCAACGATCTGCACATTGCGCACCTTGGCGAACAGTTCGGCAGCCTTCGGGCCGAAGGCCTGGACCATCACGTTGTCCTTGCCCAGGCGGCCTTCCAGGGTGCGCTGAACGACGCTTGGCTGCTCGTGGATTTCCTTGAGCATGAAGTGGCGATAGTTGCCCTTGTCAGCAGCCTCGGCACCTTCATGGTACTGCACGGTTTCGCGCTGGACCTTGTGGCCGTTCTCGTCCCAGATGGTGACCTGATCACGGCGAATTTCAGCGATGTCGCCTTCTTCCAGGTACATGAAGCGGTCAGTGACCTGGCGCAGGGCCAACTGGTCGGACGCCAGGAAGTTTTCGCCAAGGCCCAGGCCAATGACCAGAGGGCTGCCGCTGCGTGCAGCTACCAGTCGGTCGGGTTGCTTGGCGCTGACCAGTGCCAGGCCATAAGCGCCATGCAGGCGCTTGACGGCGGCTTTCAGCGCATCGGCCAGGTCTGGAGTGCTCTTCAGGGTGTTGTGGATAAGGTGGACGATCACTTCGGTGTCGGTCTGCGAGGTGAAGGCGTAGCCCAGGCCTTTCAGCTCTTCACGCAGCTCTTCGTGGTTCTCGATGATACCGTTGTGCACCACCGCCACTTCATTGCCCGAGAAGTGCGGGTGGGCGTTGCCTTCGGTCGGCGCACCGTGGGTAGCCCAACGGGTATGGGCAATACCCAGCTGGCCAGCCAGTGGGTCAGCCGCTACAGCGGCTTGCAGCTCACTGACCTTGCCGATACGGCGACGGCGCTGCAATTCACCGCCTTGGGTAAGAACAGCCAGGCCTGCGCTGTCGTACCCGCGGTACTCCAGACGCTTGAGGCCTTCGATCAGGATGGCTGTGATATTGCGCTCGGCGATGGCACCAACGATTCCACACATGTTTTATTGCTCCTGGCTGATCGCGGCGCAGATCAGGTTGATGCCGCGGGCTTGAATTTGTTCACGTGCCGCTGCGGGCAGTCGTTCGTCTGTAATAAGGGTGTGCACGCTGCTCCAGGGCAGCTCGAGGTTAGGGATCTTGCGCCCCACCTTGTCCGACTCGACCATCACGATCACTTCGCGGGCAACTTCAGCCATGACCCGGCTAAGCCCCAGCAGTTCGTTGAAGGTGGTGGTACCCCGGCCGAGGTCGATGCCATCGGCACCGATGAACAGCTGGTCGAAATCGTAAGAGCGCAAAACCTGCTCGGCCACCTGGCCCTGGAACGACTCGGAATGCGGGTCCCAGGTACCGCCGGTCATCAGCAGCACCGGCTCGTGTTCAAGGTCGCTGATGGCACGGGCCACATTCAGCGAATTGGTCATCACCACCAGGCCTGGCTGACGCCCCAGCTCGGGGATCATGGCTGCCGTGGTGCTGCCGCTGTCGATGATGATGCGCGCATGTTCGCGGATTCGACCAACCGCGGCACGGGCGATGGCCTTCTTGTAGGAAGACACAGGCTGGGCCGGCTCACCGAGCAGTTCTTGCGGCACGGGTACTGCACCACCGTAGCGGCGTAGCAGCAGGCCGTTGGTTTCGAGGGCGGCAAGATCTTTGCGAATGGTTACTTCCGAAGTCTCGAAACGTTTGGCCAAAGCGTCCACGCTCACCTCGCCCTGCTCACTGAGCAACGCCAGGATGTTGTGCCGCCGCTGTGGGGTATTTCGTTTCGACATGAGTGCTTAAGTTTCGTTTCGAAAGATAATGATTGCAATCAAAACCTAAGATGAACGATTCGTCAAGCTGTCGCTGCCCTGTGGATAGTTTTAACCCGATTCGCTGCAGCCCTACAGGCACCGCAAAAAACCAATAAAAAAGCCGACTTACTCACATAAGTCGGCTTTCGATCCAAACAGCTGTGAACAAATCAGCTCTTCTTGATTTTTTCCGGGCGCTTCCAGCCCGATATGTTGCGCTGGCGCGCACGGGCCACCGCCAGGTCACCGGCTTCGACAGCCTGAGTGATGGTCGAACCGGCTGCAGTGGTCGCGCCGGCCTGAATTTCCACAGGCGCTACCAGCGAGTTGTTCGAACCGATGAACACGTCCTCACCCATCACGGTCTTGAACTTGTTCGCGCCATCGTAGTTGCAGGTGATAGTACCGGCGCCAATATTGGTGCGCGCACCGATTTCGGCATCGCCCAGGTAGGTCAGGTGACCGGCCTTGGCGCCTTCGCCCAAGTGGGCGTTTTTCAGTTCCACGAAGTTACCCACATGGGCTTTGGCATCCAGCACGCTGCCTGGGCGCAGGCGGGCGAACGGGCCAGCGTCGCTACCCTCGCCCATCACGGCGCCTTCAAGGTGGCTGTTAGCCTTGACCACCGCGCCTTTGCGCAGGGTGGTGTTCTTGATCACGCAGTTAGGGCCGATCTGCACATCGTCCTCGATGACAACCTTGCCTTCGAGAATCACGTTGATGTCGATCAGCACGTCACGGCCAACGGTCACTTCACCCCGTACATCGAAGCGTGCCGGGTCGCGCAGGGTTACACCTTGGGCCATCAGGCGGCGGCCTTCACGCAGCTGGTAGTGACGCTCCAGCTCGGACAGCTGGCGGCGGTCGTTGGCGCCCTGCACTTCCATCGGGTCGTGCGGCTGCTCGGTAGCCACTACCAGGCCATCGGCCACTGCCATGGCGATGACGTCGGTCAGGTAATACTCGCCTTGGGCGTTGTTGTTCGACAGACGGCCCATCCAGTCAGCCAGACGCGCAGCTGGCAATGCCAAGATACCGGTGTTGCCTTCCTTGATCGCTTTCTGCACGTCGTTGGCGTCCTTGTGCTCAACGATGGCAGTTACCTTGCCCTGCTCGTCACGGACGATACGGCCATAACCTGTCGGATCGTCCAGGGTAACAGTGAGCAGGCCCAACTGCTGGTCGTTGGCCTTGGCCAACAGACGCTGCAGGGTCTCCACTTCGATCAACGGCACGTCACCGTACAACACCAGCACGGTGTCGGCAGTCAGCGCCGGCAGAGCCTGGGCAACAGCATGGCCGGTACCCAGCTGTTTATCCTGCATGACGAAGTTCAGGTCGTCAGCGGCCAGGCGCTCGCGAACCAGCTCGGCACCATGGCCAATCACAACATGAATACCTTGCGGCTCCAGTTGGCGCGCACTGTGGATAACATGGCCGAGCATGGAGTTGCCGGCTACCGGGTGCAGCACCTTGGGCAGCGCCGAGCGCATGCGGGTGCCTTGGCCGGCGGCGAGAATAACGATATCGAGTGACATTACTGGCTACCAATCCTGGGCGGTCAGTGGAATGACCGGGGGGAGAAATCAGAAAAAGAAAAAGGGTAGCCGAGGCTACCCTTTTACTCAATCGCAACAGAAGTTATCAGCCAAAGGCCGATTACTTGCCTTTGCGCATTTGCTGGACGGTGCGCAGCTGGGCTGCGGCCTCGGCCAGACGTGCGGCGGCGGCACCGTAGTCGAAGTCCGCGCCTTTCAGATTCAGGGCGTTCTCAGCAGCCTTGAGGGCTTCCTGAGCCTGAGCTTCATCCAGGTCTGCAGCACGTTGCACGGTATCGGCAAGCACCTTGACCATGTTTGGCTGAACCTCGAGGAAGCCACCAGAGATGTAGAACACCTCATGGGCGCCACCCTGCTTGGTCAGCGTGATCGGACCAGGCTTGAGATTGGTGATCAGCGGCGCGTGGCCTGGAGCGATACCAAGATCACCCAGGTTACCGTGCGCAACTACCATCTCGACCAGGCCGGAGAAAATCTCTCCTTCCGCGCTGACGATATCGCAATGGACTGTCATAGCCATCTGCTTGCCTCAACCTGATAGCGCCCCTTGCGGGGCGCAGGAATTACAGTTTCTTGGCTTTCTCGATCGCTTCGTCGATGCTGCCGACCATGTAGAACGCTTGTTCTGGCAGGTGGTCGTAGTCACCTTTGAGGATGCCGCTGAAGCCAGCGATGGTGTCTTTCAGGGAAACGTACTTGCCTGGCGAACCGGTGAAGACTTCGGCCACGAAGAACGGCTGCGACAGGAAGCGCTGGATCTTACGAGCGCGGGCTACCAGTTGCTTGTCGGTCTCGGACAGTTCGTCCATACCCAGGATCGCGATGATGTCTTTCAGCTCTTTGTAGCGCTGCAGAACATACTGAACGCCACGAGCGGTCTCGTAGTGCTCGTTGCCGATCACGTTCGGGTCAAGCTGGCGCGAAGTCGAGTCCAGTGGGTCGACCGCTGGGTAGATACCCAGGGAGGCGATGTCACGGGACAGAACGACGGTGGCGTCCAAGTGGGCGAAGGTGGTCGCTGGCGACGGGTCGGTCAAGTCGTCCGCAGGTACGTATACGGCCTGAACGGAGGTGATCGAACCTTCCTTGGTGGAGGTGATGCGCTCTTGCAGAACGCCCATCTCTTCAGCCAGGGTCGGCTGGTAACCTACTGCCGAAGGCATACGGCCCAGCAGTGCGGATACTTCGGTACCGGCCAGGGTGTAACGATAGATGTTGTCGACGAACAGCAGAACGTCGTTACCTTCGTCACGGAACTTCTCGGCCATGGTCAGGCCAGTCAGCGCTACGCGCAGACGGTTTCCTGGTGGCTCGTTCATCTGACCGTAGACCAGCGCTACCTTGTCGAGAACGTTGGAGTCCTTCATCTCGTGGTAGAAGTCGTTACCCTCACGAGTACGCTCACCCACACCAGCGAACACGGAGTAACCGCTGTGTTCCATGGCGATGTTACGGATCAGTTCCATCATGTTTACGGTCTTGCCAACACCGGCACCACCGAACAGACCAACTTTACCACCCTTGGCGAACGGGCAAACCAGGTCGATAACCTTGATGCCGGTTTCCAGCAGGTCGTTGCCGCCTGCCTGGTCAGCGAACGATGGCGCTGGCTGGTGGATACCGCGACGCTCTTCTTCGCCGATCGGGCCGGCTTCGTCGATTGGGTTGCCCAGTACGTCCATGATACGGCCCAGGGTGGCCTTACCAACAGGAACGGAAATGGCAGCGCCGGAGTCAACGACTTCCAGACCGCGCTTCAGGCCTTCGGTCGAGCCCATCGCAATGGTACGAACCACGCCGTCGCCCAGCTGCTGCTGAACTTCCAGGGTGGTTTCCGCGCCTTGTACTTTCAGCGCGTTGTAAACACTCGGCACGACGTCACGTGGGAATTCCACGTCGATGACGGCGCCGATGATTTGAACGATACGTCCGCTACTCATAGCTGGATCCTCTGAATATGTGAACCGTTAAACCGCGGCAGCGCCGCCGACGATTTCCGAGATCTCCTGGGTGATCGCAGCCTGACGCGCCTTGTTGTAGATCAACTGAAGCTCTTTGATCAAATCACCGGCGTTGTCTGTGGCGTTCTTCATGGCGATCATCCGGGCCGCTTGTTCAGCAGCGTTGTTCTCGACCACCGCCTGGTACACCTGCGACTCCACGTAACGCACCATCAAGCCGTCCAGCAGCTCTTTTGCGTCGGGTTCGTACAGGTAATCCCAGTGATGCTTGAGATCCTGATCCGGGGTTGCCACCAACGGTACCAATTGCTCGACCGTTGGCTTCTGGGTCATGGTATTGATGAACTTGTTCGAAACCACCGAGAGGCGATCGATACGGCCGTCCAGGTAGGCGTCCAGCATCACTTTGACGGAGCCGATCAGGTCGTTGATCGATGGCTCTTCGCCCAGGTGGCTGATCGCGGCTACGACGTTGCCGCCAAAGATGCGGAAGAAAGTCGCACCCTTGCTGCCGATCACGCACAGGTCGATTTCCACGCCCTGTTCGCGGTTTGCGCTCATGTCCTTGACCAGGGCCTTGAACAGGTTGGTGTTCAAGCCACCGCACAGACCACGGTCACTGCTCACCACGATATAACCGGCGCGCTTTACAGGGCGCTCGATCATGAACGGGTGGCGGTATTCGGGGTTGGCGTTGGCCAGATGACCGATCACCTGGCGGATACGCTCCGCGTAAGGACGGCTAGCAGCCATGCGCATTTGTGCCTTGCGCATTTTGCTGACCGCCACTTTCTCCATGGCGCTGGTAATTTTTTGCGTGCTTTTGATGCTCGCAATCTTACTGCGAATCTCTTTTGCGCCTGCCATGTATCACCTATCAGGTTAGCAAGCGGGGGCCACGGCCCCCGCTGCGGCTTACCAGGTCTGGGTGGCCTTGAACTTCTCGATACCGGCTTTCAGGCCTGCGTCGATTTCGTCGTTGAAGTCACCCTTCACGTTGATCTTCGCCATCAGTTCGGCGTGATCACGGTTGAAGAAGGCGATCAGTGCTTGCTCGAAGCTGCCGATCTTGGAGACTTCTACGTCAGTCAGGAAGCCACGCTCAGCGGCGTACAGCGACAGGGCCATGTCTGCGATGGACATTGGCGCGTACTGCTTCTGCTTCATCAGCTCGGTAACGCGCTGACCATGCTCCAGCTGCTTGCGGGTCGCTTCGTCCAGATCGGACGCGAACTGGGCGAATGCAGCCAGTTCACGGTACTGAGCCAGCGCGGTACGAATACCACCGGACAGCTTCTTGATGATCTTGGTCTGAGCGGCACCACCTACGCGGGATACCGAAACACCGGCGTTCACTGCAGGGCGGATGCCCGAGTTGAACATGGCCGATTCCAGGAAGATCTGACCGTCGGTGATGGAAATCACGTTGGTCGGAACGAACGCGGAAACGTCGCCAGCCTGGGTTTCGATGATCGGCAGGGCGGTCAGGGAACCGGTTTTGCCAGTGACTGCGCCGTTGGTGAACTTCTCGACGTACTCTTCCGAAACGCGCGAAGCACGCTCCAGCAGACGGGAGTGGAGATAGAACACGTCGCCTGGGTACGCTTCACGTCCTGGTGGACGGCGCAGCAGCAGGGAGATCTGACGGTAAGCAACGGCCTGCTTGGACAGGTCATCGTAAACGATCAGGGCGTCTTCACCGCGGTCACGGAAGAACTCGCCCATGGTGCAGCCGGCGTATGGCGCCAAGAACTGCAGTGCGGCGGATTCCGAAGCACTGGCAACGACCACGATGGTGTTGGCCAGGGCGCCGGCTTCTTCCAGCTTGCGAACGATGTTGGCAACGGTGGAACGCTTCTGGCCGACAGCAACATAAACACAGAAAATACCGGAGTCTTTCTGGTTGATGATGGCGTCGATGGCCATGGCGGTCTTGCCGATCTGACGGTCACCGATGATCAGCTCGCGCTGGCCACGGCCGACAGGGATCATGGCGTCGACGGACTTGTAGCCAGTCTGTACAGGCTGGTCTACCGACTTACGCCAGATCACGCCTGGAGCCACTTTCTCGACTGCGTCGGTCTGGGTGTTGCCCAGAGGACCTTTGCCGTCGATCGGGTTGCCCAGTGCGTCAACGACGCGACCCAGCAGTTCCTTACCAACAGGAACTTCCAGGATGCGGCCGGTGCACTTGGCGCTCATGCCTTCGGCGAGGGTGTCGTATGCACCCAGGATCACTGCACCTACGGAGTCTTGCTCCAGGTTCAGGGCCATGCCGAATACGCTGCCAGGGAACTCGATCATTTCGCCGTACATGACGTCGGCCAGACCGTGGATCCGCACGATACCGTCGGATACCGAAACAACGGTACCTTCGTTACGGGCTTGGGAGCTCACATCGAGGTTGTCGATGCGGCCCTTGATGATTTCACTAATTTCGGAAGGATTGAGTTGCTGCATTGCTCTGCTGCCCCTTCAAACTCAAGATTTCAATGCTTCGGCCAGTTTCGCGATTTTGCCGCGAACAGAGCCATCGATTACCAGGTCACCAGCGCGGATGACGACGCCGCCAATCAGGCTGGCATCCTCCGACGCGTGCAGGCGCACTTCCTGGCCTAACCGTGCACTGAGAACCTTGGCGAGTTTGTCTTGCTGTTCTTGGTTCAACGCGAAGGCACTGGTGACTTCCACGTCCACGGATTTCTCTTGCTCGGCCTTGTACAGGTCGAACAGGGCGGCAATCTCCGGCAGAAGCAGGAGACGGTCGTTTTCCGCGGCAACATGAATAAAATTCTGTGCCTGTGCATTGAACTTGTCACCGCACACGTCAATGAACGTGGCGGCCTTTTCTGCGCTCGTCAGTCGCGGGGCCTTGAGCAGGCGCTGCATGGTGTCGTCTTGCGACACCGCAGCAGCCAGGCCGAGCATGGCTGACCAATTGGCCAGTTGCTGATGGGCCTGGGCATGCTCAAAGGCAGCCTTAGCGTAAGGTCGGGCCAACGTGGTCAGTTCTGCCATGATCGCCCTCGCTTAAATTTCAGCGGCCAGTTTGTTAACCAGCTCCGCATGCGCGTTTTGATCGATTGTGGCGCCAAGGATCTTTTCGGCACCGCCAACGGCCAGGGCACCCACTTGGGCACGCAGGGCGTCTTTAGCGCTGTTCAGTTCCTGTTCGATCTCGGCCAGAGCCTGAGCCTTCACACGGTCAGCTTCGACGCGGGCCTGTTCACGGGCTTCCTCGACAAGCTGAGCAGCGCGTTTCTTGCTTTGCTCAATGATTTCGGCTGCCTGTGCTTTAGCTTCACGCAGTTGCTGACCCGCTTTTTCTTGGGCCAGCTCCAGGTCGCGAGCTGCGCGGTTGGCAGCGTCCAAGCCGTCGGCAATCTTCTTTTGGCGCTCTTGCAGAGCAGTGATGACCGGAGGCCATACATACTTCATGCAGAAGAGTACAAAAATCAGAAAAGCAACGGATTGGCCAATCAGGGTTGCATTAATGTTCACGCCAACACCTCGCTCGGTCTTAATTCATACAGCCATCAACTCGTGGTGACGAGTGATTAGCCGGCGATCTGACCAACGAACGGATTCGCGAAGGTGAAGAACAGAGCGATACCAACACCGATCATGGTTACGGCGTCGAGCAGACCGGCAACGATGAACATTTTGACCTGCAGCATCGGAACCATTTCTGGTTGACGAGCAGCGCCTTCCAGGAATTTGCCGCCCAGCAGGCCGAAACCAATGGCGGTACCCAGAGCACCCAGGCCGATCAGCAGAGCAACAGCGATAGCGGTCAGACCAACTACAGTTTCCATCTTTCCTCCCGACTTTTACGTCGTATTGGTTAGGTTTTTAGTTTGAAGCGGTAAAACAAATCGTGAGTACAGCTGCCCTTGCGGACTTTTTAAGCCCTCCCCCCGAACAGGCGAGGAAGGCTATCAGACACGCCAGGCGGTCTTAATGGTTATCTTCGTGCGCCATCGACAGGTAGACGATGGTCAGCATCATGAAGATGAAAGCTTGCAGGGTGATGATCAGGATGTGGAACACAGCCCACGCCCATTGCAGCACCACACCCAGGCCGCTCAGCCACAGCAGGCCGGAGCCGAACATGACTGCGATCAGGATGAACACCAGTTCGCCGGCATACATGTTGCCGAACAGACGCAGTGCCAGCGAGATCGGCTTGGCGATCAGGGTGACGAATTCCAGCAGGAAGTTGACCGGAATCAGCAGGATCTGAACGAAGATGTTCTTGCTGCCGAACGGGTGCAGGGTCAGCTCACCGATGAAGCCGCCCAGGCCCTTGACCTTGATGCTGTAGAAGATGATCAGGGCGAACACACAGAAGGCCATGGCCAGGGTCGCGTTCGGGTCGGTGGTCGACACGGCGCGGAACGGAATGTGCGGGTCACCGGAAATCAGGATGGCCAGCTGAGGAATCCAGTCGACCGGTACCAGGTCGACGGCGTTCATCAGGAATACCCAGACGAAAATGGTCAGCGCCAGCGGAGCGATTACCGGGCTACGGCCGTGGAAGGAGTCCTTCACGCTGCCGTTGACGAAGTCGACCATCACTTCAACGAAGTTCTGCAGACCGCCAGGTTGGCCGGAAGTCGCCTTCTTGGCCGCCATGCGGAAGATGAACAGGAAGATCAGACCCAGCGCGACGGACCAACCCAGGGTGTCCAGGTGGAACGCCCAGAAGCCCATTGCCTTGGCTTCTGCAGCCGAATGGGCGAAGCCCCAGCTGCCGTCTGGTAGTTGACCGTAGGTCAGGTTCTGCAAGTGGTGCTGGATATAGCCCGAAGCGGTTTCTGCTGCCATGGTTGCCTCAAACGCCCTAAGGTCTCGAAAGTCTTTTATTCATCAGCAGGGGCGCGAACCAGCTGACCAAAAGGGTCAGCACGAAGACGCCGAATACTGCTAACGGCGCCAATGGCTTCACTCCTGCAAAGGTCAGTGCAAAAAGCACTGCCGTCAAAATCATCTTGCCTGCCTCGCCAGCGTAAAACGACTTGACGATGGCTTGTGCCGCCCGAGCTCCGCTGAAGCGAAAAGCCTTCCAGGCGAAGTACACATTGGGCAGCCAGGCAATCAAACCTCCGCAAAGGCCTGAATATCCACTGACCACCCCTTTCCACTGCCACAACACCAAGGTTGCCAGCAGTAGTACGACGAATTGAGCCAGCAGTACCGGAAAAACCGCCCAGCGATGGAAAGGCAGGCGGTTTGGCGTGCGGATTTCCATCACAACTGCTCCTCGGAAGTCGACCAACAAGTCAGTTATGACTTGGCATAATTTGTGCCGACAAAATGCGCGCAGAGTATAGGGGTGGATTAACCCCTATTCAACTCTTCGGTAGTGATTTCCGACTGCGCGCTACAACAGGAATTGTTTCAGCGGATGTGAGCAAGCACGCCCTGCAACTCGTCAAGGGAGTTGTAACGAATAACCAACTGGCCTTTGCCCTTGTTGCCATGACGGATCTGGACAGCCGAGCCCAGGCGCTCTGCGAGCCGCTGTTCAAGGCGTGCGATATCCGGATCAGGTTTGCTCGGCTCGACCGGATCAGGCTTGTCACTGAGCCACTGACGCACCAGTGCCTCAGTTTGGCGCACGGTGAGGCCACGTGCGACAACATGACGCGCCCCCTCCTCCTGACGGTTTTCTTCCAGACCGAGCAATGCACGGGCGTGGCCCATCTCCAGGTCACCGTGGGCGAGCATGGTCTTGATCGCCTCAGGCAGCGTAATCAGACGCAGCAGGTTGGCCACGGTCACCCGCGATTTGCCTACGGCGTCGGCCACCTGCTGCTGGGTGAGCTCGAATTCCTGCTGCAGGCGCTGCAGGGCCAGGGCCTCTTCCAGCGGGTTGAGGTCTTCGCGCTGGATGTTCTCGATCAGCGCCATGGCAATGGCCGCTTCATCGGCCACTTCCCGGACCATGGCCGGGATCGTGTCCAGGCCGGCCTGCTGCGTGGCGCGCCAGCGGCGCTCACCGGCGATGATCTCGTAGCGGTTGTCGCCAATCGGGCGCACCACGATCGGCTGCATCACGCCATGGTTGCGGATCGAGTGCGCAAGCTCTTCCAGCGTCTCCGGGTCCATGTCCCGGCGCGGCTGGTACTTGCCACGCTGGATCAGCTCGACCGGCAGGTGTTGCAGTTCTTTCTGGTCGATCTTCACAGCCTGCTCTTCGAGCGCGCTGACGGAAGGACCACTGAGCAGTGCATCCAACCCACGTCCGAGACCCCGTTTCTTGACGGCCATACGGATTCCTTAAGTTGTTTGTGCAGTGCGTGATTGACGGCGTTGACGGCGTACCAGTTCCCCGGCCAGGGCCAGATAAGCCAGCGCGCCTCGCGATTGCTTGTCGTAAGCCAGTGCCGGCATGCCGAAGCTCGGGGCCTCGGCCAGGCGAATGTTGCGCGGAATGACCGTGTCGTACAGCTGCGGGCCAAAGTGCTCCTTCAGCTGCGCCGAAACATCGTTGTTCAGGCTCAGGCGCGGATCGTACATGGTCCGCAACAGGCCCTCGATCTTCAGTTCCGGGTTCAACCGGGCAGCGATGCGCTTGATGTTATCCACAAGGTCGCTGAGACCTTCCAGTGCGTAGTACTCGCACTGCATGGGGATGATCACGCCATCGGAAGCGACCAAGGCGTTCAGCGTCAGCATCGACAGCGACGGTGGGCAGTCGATGAGGATGTAGTCGTAGTTCTCGCGGATGGGCGCCAGCGCGTTGCGCAGACGGCTTTCCTTGACCTGCATTTCCAGCAGCACCACCTCGGCGGCGGTCAGGTCGCGGTTGGCCGGCAGCAACTGGAAACCGCCGTGCTCGGAGTAATGCATGGCCTGGGCCAAATCGCATTCTCCGATCAGCAGGTCGTAGACCGAGTGCTCGAGCTCGTGCTTGTCCACACCGCTGCCCATGGTGGCGTTGCCCTGCGGATCGAGGTCGATCAGCAGCACACGACGCTTGGTCGCCGCCAGCGAGGCGGCGAGATTGATACAGGTGGTTGTCTTGCCCACACCACCTTTCTGGTTCGCGATTGCGAATACCTTAGCCATTGTTGCGTGTGTTCCCAGTCATGCCTTGCGGCGCAGTATCAGCAGATGGCGCTGGCCCTGGCAACCCGGAACGGTCAGGGCCTGTTCGCTTTCCACTGTGAAGTCTGCGGGCAATGCTACCAGTTCATCGGCAGGATGCAGCCCCTTCATTGCAAGCCATTGCGTCCCGGTGTCGCCCAGGTGGCGGGTCCAGTTGGTGAAGTTCTCCATGCTGCTGAAGGCACGGGAGATGATGCCGTCGAACGGCTGCGCTGGCTGGAAGGCCTCGACCCGGCTGTGGATAACCGTGAGGTTGTCCAGCTTGAGCTCCATTTTCACCTGGGTCAGGAAGCGGGTCTTCTTGCCGTTGGCGTCCAGCACCGTCACGCGCTTGTCCGGATGCAGGATAGCCAAGGGAATGCCGGGCATGCCACCGCCACTGCCGACATCCAGCCAGTTGACACGCTCGCTGTGGATAAACGGCATGACGCTGAGGCTGTCCAGCAGGTGGCGCGACACCATCTCGTCGGGGTCGCGCACGGCGGTGAGGTTGTAGGCTTTGTTCCATTTGATCAACAGGGCCAGGTAGCCGAGCAGCTTTTCGTGATGCTCGGGGCTCAACTCGACATCGAGCTGGCGCGCACCTGTGGACAACTCTTCGGCGTGTTGCGGGGTGACCAGGGAACTCAAGCGCTTTGCTCCAATTCGCGGCCAGCGCCGCGTTTTTTCAAGTGAATCAGCAACAGGGAAATCGCCGCCGGGGTCACGCCCGGGATGCGCGAAGCCTGGCCCAACGTTTCCGGACGGGTCTGGCCAAGCTTGCCCTGGATTTCCTTGGAGAGGCCGGAAATGGTCGAGTAGTCGATATCCACAGGCAGGCGGGTATCTTCGCTGGCACGCAGGCGGGCGATTTCGTCTTGCTGGCGATCGATGTAACCGGCGTATTTGGTACGAATCTCGACCTGCTCGGCAACGTGTGGGTCGATCGCATCACCGCCGGTCGCCTCGATCAGGCCGGCGTAGTCGATTTCCGGGCGCGCCAGCAGGTTGAGCAGGCTGTACTCGTGGCTAAGCGGGGTGCCGAACTTATCCACAATGGCTTGGCCCTGCTCGGTGTTCGGGCGCACCCAGGTCGACTTCAGGCGCTGCTCTTCGCGCTCGATACCCTCGCGCTTGGCGCAGAAGGCGGCCCAGCGTTGGTCATCGATCAGGCCCAGTTCGCGGCCTTTCTCGGTCAAACGCAGGTCGGCGTTGTCTTCGCGCAGGATCAGGCGGTATTCGGCACGCGAGGTGAACATGCGGTACGGCTCTTGAGTACCCAGGGTAATCAGGTCGTCGACCAGCACGCCGATGTATGCTTCGTCGCGGCGTGGGCACCAGCTGTCGCGGCCCTGCGCACGCAGCGCGGCGTTGGTACCGGCCAGCAGGCCCTGGGCACCGGCTTCTTCGTAACCGGTGGTGCCGTTGATCTGCCCGGCGAAGAACAGGCCACCGATGACTTTGGTTTCGAGGCTGTACTTGAGGTCGCGCGGGTCGAAGTAGTCGTATTCGATGGCATAGCCCGGGCGCACGATGTGGGCGTTTTCCATGCCACGGATCGAACGCACCAGTTCCAGCTGCACGTCGAACGGCAGCGAAGTGGAAATACCGTTGGGGTACAGCTCATGGGTGGTCAGGCCTTCCGGCTCGATGAACACCTGGTGGCTTTCCTTGTCGGCGAATCGGTGGATCTTGTCTTCGATCGACGGGCAGTAGCGCGGACCGACACCTTCGATCACGCCCGAGTACATCGGCGAACGGTCGAGGTTCGAGGCGATGATCTCGTGGGTGCGCGCATTGGTGTGGGTAATCCAGCAGCTCACCTGACGTGGGTGCATTTCGGCATTGCCCATGAACGACATCACCGGGATCGGCGTATCGCCTGGCTGCTCGGTCATCACCGAGAAGTCCACCGAGCGGCCATCGATGCGTGGCGGCGTACCGGTTTTCAGGCGGCCGACGCGCAGCGGCAGCTCACGCATGCGGTGGGCCAGGGCGATCGAAGGCGGATCACCGGCGCGGCCGCCGGAATGGTTTTGCAAACCAATGTGGATAAGGCCGCCGAGGAAGGTACCGGTGGTCAGTACCACCGATTCGGCGAAGAAACGCAGGCCCATCTGGGTCACCACGCCTTTGACCTGGTCCTGCTCGACGATCAGGTCGTCGCAGGACTGCTGGAATATCCACAGGTTCGGCTGGTTTTCCAGGATTTCACGCACCACTGCCTTGTAGATGGCGCGGTCGGCCTGTGCTCGGGTGGCGCGTACGGCCGGGCCCTTGCGGTTGTTCAGAACGCGGAACTGGATGCCGCTCTTGTCGGTGGCCAGCGCCATGGCGCCACCGAGGGCATCGATCTCTTTGACCAGATGGCTTTTGCCAATACCGCCGATGGCGGGGTTGCAGCTCATGTGACCGAGGGTTTCCACGTTATGGGTCAACAGCAGGGTTTTCACACCCATGCGTGCAGACGCAAGCGCAGCCTCGGTACCGGCATGGCCGCCGCCGATGACGATCACTTCAAAACGGGAAGGGAAATCCACCACGCACCTCGTGCCTGTTTTTGCGAATAGAGAAGGTAAGCGGACAAGTATAGGGACTTCACCCCCTTTAAAGAAACCGTCTGAGCAAATTTTGACCAGTCTGTGGATGAGTGGCAAACAACAGAAAACAAAGAGGAAAAATTTAAAAAAGCTTTGTTTTTATGTTTATTCTTATGCACAGCCTTGTCTGTGGATAAGGTTCTGTAGCCCTTTGTTCATGGCTTGTAGAGAGAAATTAAACCCTGTGGTTGGAGTGCCATGAGGGTTATGGATAACACGATTTAGCCTGTGGATTAAATGGCTCTTTACCCACAGGCCAGATTTTCCTCAGCAAAAAAGCCTGCTTATCAACGGAGCTGAAGGCGGGTTTTCCACAGGGTTCCTGAGCACAGATTGCCTTCTGTGGATGAGTGATGTGTGAGTTTCGAGGGCCTCGTCACGGGTAAACCCGCTCCCATAGCGATCTCCTCAAGGCTTGAGATGAGAAATTGCAGGCAAAAAAAAGCCGCTCCCGAAGGAGCGGCTCTTGATCTTGCCTGCTGTGGATTATTTGCCGATGCAGAAGCTGGAGAAAATCCGCCCCAACAAATCATCCGAGCTGAATGCCCCGGTAATTTCGCCCAGGGCATGTTGTGCCTGGCGCAAGTCCTCAGCCAGCAGCTCTCCTGCGCCCGCCAGGGTCAACTGAGCACGACCGTGCTCAAGGTGTTCGCTGGCTTGGCGCAAGGCATCCAGATGGCGCCTACGGGCACTGAACCCACTCTCTGCAGTCTGTTCGTAACCCATGCAGGCCTTCAGATGGTCGCGCAGCAGTTGCAGCCCTGCATCGTCGCCTTTGGCGCTGAGGGTGATCGTCACATGGCCGTCATCACACTGCTCCAGCGCTACCCGCTCACCACTCAGGTCGGCCTTGTTGCGAATCAGCGTGACCTTGGCCGGGTCTGGCCGCTGGTCGAGAAATTCCGGCCACAAAGCGAACGGGTCACTGGCCTCGGGCGCGGTGGAGTCGACCACCAGCAACACACGGTCAGCCTCGCCAATGGCCTTCAGGGCGCGTTCCACGCCGATCTTTTCCACATGGTCGTCGGTATCGCGCAAACCGGCCGTATCGACGACGTGCAATGGCATGCCGTCGATGTGGATATGTTCCCGCAGGATGTCCCGGGTGGTACCGGCAATGTCGGTGACAATGGCCGCTTCCCGGCCAGCAAGCTGGTTCAGCAGGCTCGACTTGCCCGCATTTGGCCGGCCGGCGATGACCACCGTCATGCCGTCACGCAGCAAGGCACCCTGCCCGGCCTCGCGCTGCACAGTGGACAACTCGCTGCGTACGGCATCGAGCATCGACAGCACGTGGCCATCGGCGAGGAAGTCGATTTCTTCTTCCGGGAAGTCGATAGCCGCCTCGACGTAGATGCGCAGGGCAATCAACGCTTCGGTAAGGCTGTGCACACGTTTCGAGAACTCCCCTTGCAGCGAACGCAGGGCGTTACGCGCCGCCTGGCTGGAACTGGCCTCGATCAGGTCGGCAATGGCTTCGGCCTGGGCGAGGTCAAGTTTGTCATTGAGGAACGCACGCTCGCTGAATTCGCCCGGGCGGGCCAGGCGGCAGCCGACTTGTACACAGCGCTGCAGCAACATGTCCAGGACAACTGGTCCGCCGTGACCCTGCAGTTCGAGCACATCCTCACCTGTGAAGGAATTCGGCCCAGGGAAGAACAGCGCGATCCCCTCATCCAGTACAAGCCCTTCATCGTCGCGGAACGGGCCGTAATGGGCATGCCGAGGGGTGAGTGTACGGCCGGTGATCAACTGGCCGGCCTTGGCAGCCAGAGGCCCGGACAACCTGACAATACCCACCCCCCCGCGGCCTTGGGCGGTAGCGATGGCGGCGATGGTTTCACGCACAGTGTTCATGCTCGAAAGCCTCTACGACAAAAACGACAGATAGCAAAAACGCCCCACTAGGGGGCGTTTTTTATTCACAGGCTAGCGCAGCAGCCTGTCAAGCAGCAGCTTTTTTGCTGGCTGCCTCGATGCTGCGGGTGATGTACCACTGCTGAGTGATCGACAGGCAGTTGTTCACAACCCAGTACAGCACCAGACCAGCCGGGAACCACAGGAAGAAGAAGGTGAAGATGATCGGCATCATTTTCATCACCTTGGCCTGCATCGGATCCGGTGGGGTCGGGTTCAGGCGCTGCTGGATGAACATGGTGGCGCCCATGATGATCGGCAGGATGAAGAACGGATCCTTGATCGACAGGTCGGTAATCCACAGCATCCATGGGGCCTGGCGCATTTCAACGCTTTCCAGCAGTACCCAGTACAGGGCCAGGAATAC
Organism: Pseudomonas sp. URIL14HWK12:I5; assembly: GCF_900176445.1. Lineage (NCBI taxonomy): Bacteria > Pseudomonadati > Pseudomonadota > Gammaproteobacteria > Pseudomonadales > Pseudomonadaceae > Pseudomonas > Pseudomonas sp. URIL14HWK12:I5. The sequence continues at coordinate 122,497 of NZ_FWXQ01000001.1, read as the reverse complement.
CGGCATTTGTACCAGGATCGGCAGGCAGCCGCCCAGCGGGTTGATCTTCTCTTTCTTGTACAGCTCCATCATCGCCTGGGACATCTTCTGGCGATCGTCACCGAAGCGTTCCTTCAGCGCGGCGAGCTTCGGCGCCACAGCACGCATACGTGCCATCGAACGGTAGCTTGCAGCCGACAACGGGAAGAACAGGCCTTTGATCAGCATGGTCAGTACGATGATCGACCAGCCCCAGTTACCCAGCAGGCTGTGGATATGTTGCAGCAGCCAGAAGATCGGCTGGGCAATGAACCACAGGAAGCCGTAGTCGACGGTCAGTTCCAGGCCTGGGGACAACTCTTTCAGCTTGGACTGGATTTTCGGACCGGCGTACAGCATGGCGCTGGTTTCGACCTTGCCGCCAGCAGGCACGCTGATGACTGGGCCGGTGTAACCGATGATGTAGTTGCCCTGGCTGTCCTTGCGGGTCTGGACAACGTTGTTGTCCGACTTGGCCGGAATCCAGGCGGTCACGAAGTAGTGCTGCAGCCAGGCAACCCAGCCGCCGGACACATTTTCTTTCAAACTACCTTTGTCGATGTCCTTCATCGAGACTTTTTTGTAAGGCTCGGAAGCTGTCCACAGGGCGGCGCCCAGGTAGGTTGCGGTGCCGGTAGCGGTGCTCGACGACGGATCGGAGCTGGCGTCACGCTTGAGCTGGGCAAACATGTTGCCGCTCCAGGCCTGACCGCTCTGGTTGTCGATCAGGTAGCTGACATTCAGGTCGTACTCACCCCGCTTGAAGCTGAAGCGCTTGATGTAGTTGACGCCGTTGTCGCTGAACTTCAGGTCGACCACCAGTTGATCCTGGCCATCAGCCAGCTGGTAACCCTTCTGGTCGGCTGCGTAAAGCGGGCGACCGGCAGGGCGGGCATCCGGGCCATTGGCACCGGTCAGGCCGCTTTGTGCCAGGTAGACACGCTCACCACCGTTGTCGAACAGCTGGAACGGAATGTCCGGGTGGTCCTGGCGACGTGGGAACTTCGGCAGGTTCAGCTGGACGATGTCACCACCGACCGGATCGATAGCCAGGTCCAGAACATCGGTCTTGACCCGGATCAGGTCCTTGCTGACTGCAGCGGGTGCCAGTTCGGCTGTGCTGGTTTCGGCGTTGGCGCTCGGTACATCGGCGCTGGCACCGGCATTACCGGCCGGTACGCCATCCGGCAAGCCCGGGGCAACAGTGCTGGCAGCAGTATTCTGAGTCGGCAGGGCAGCCTGGCCGTAGTCCTGGTTCCACTTGAGGACCATGACGTAGGACACGATTGCCAGGGCGACGATCAGGATCGTGCGTTTAATATCCATGATTACTCGGCTATCGAAGAAGTTCGGGAGGAAGGAGCAGGTGGAACGGGATCGAAACCGCCGTCGTTCCACGGATGACAACGCCCCAGGCGACGAACGGCTAGCCACCCACCACGCCAGAGGCCGTGGTTTTCGATGGCTTCATAAGCGTAACAGGAGCAGCTGGGGAAGAAACGACAGTGGTTGGCCATCAGGGGGCTGATGGCATAACGGTAAAACTGGATCGGAACGAGCGCCAGTTTACGCATCTTGGCTGTCTACCCCTGCGGAATTGGCGGTGACTGCTGGTGTTGGCCGGCTGCGCGCCAGGCGTTTCCAGAGTTTGCCAAAGTGTTGGTGCAATTCCGGGTTTTCTACTTCACCCAATCCCTTGCGCGCGACGATCACGATGTCCAACCCGGCGAGCATTTGCTGGTTCAGACGAAAGGAATCGCGCATCAAGCGCTTGAGGCGGTTGCGTTGAACGGCGAGCTTGACGCTCTTCTTGCCAATCACCAGGCCGAGCCTTGGGTGATCAAGGCCGTTCTCGCGTGCAAGGATCAGCAGGTTTTTCCCTGGAACCTTGCCGGTTGGGGAGTCGAAGACCGCTTTGAAGTGTCGGGGTGTAAGCAGTCGCTTTTCCCGACTGAAGTCCTGACTCACCACCTGTGCCGAAAAATCAAATGGCCAGACGCTTACGGCCTTTGGCACGACGACGCGACAGAACAGCGCGGCCGTTCTTGGTAGCCATACGGGCACGGAAACCGTGGGTGCGGGCGCGCTTGATGGTGCTTGGTTGGAAAGTACGTTTCATGGCGTGTTACCTGGTTTGTCGACGACGGGCCGGGATGGCCCCCTTTTTAAGAGACCGGCGATTCTAGAGAAAGCAAGCCCATAGGTCAATTTCCAACCAGTCTTTCCATATAGAGCACAGGATGGACGGTGCCTTCCGGTTCATCCCCAAGGGGTGCTTGATCGGACACAAGAATCGGGGACAACATGAAAAAAAAGAAGAGACATATAAAAAGCTTTTCTGAAGAACTTATAAATCTTATGTGGGTAACCTTCTGTGGATAACCTGCTGTAGCCCACAAATAGCGCCATGTACAGCGTTTTACAACCGTGTTCTCAACCGGTGCTGCGCCTGTTTTCTTCGTGCGGGCAAGCTGTGGATTAAAATGCCACTTACCCACAGATGAGTTATCAACAGGCCTGACCTCAGGGTTGTGCATAGCCCTCATGGTCGGTTATCCACAGACCTTATTCACAACGCGACAAAGCCGTTTTGGTCGATAAATGGCTGTTTTGTCATGGCTCCTAACGTGTCCACATGTGGATAACTGGGCGCCCGACCGGTACAATGGCGGTTTGTTTTTGCCTCATCCGGCTTTCAAACTCAGGGGATATCCGTGTCAGTGGAACTTTGGCAGCAGTGCGTGGAGCTTCTGCGCGATGAACTGCCTGCCCAGCAATTCAACACCTGGATCCGTCCGCTACAGGTCGAAGCCGAAGGCGACGAGTTGCGCGTCTATGCGCCCAACCGTTTCGTTCTCGATTGGGTCAATGAAAAGTACCTGGGTCGCTTGCTTGAGCTGCTAGGTGAAAACGGCAGCGGTATTGCGCCTGCCCTTTCCTTGTTAATAGGTAGCCGTCGCAGCTCGGCTCCGCGTGCCGCGCCCAACGCACCAGTCAGTGCGGCCGTGGCGGCCTCGCTCGCTCAAGGCCAGCACAAGCCTGCTCCGGTGGCAGCGGTCGAACCTGTTGCAGTGCCATTGACCGAGCCGGTATTGGTGGAGGATCTTGCCGAACCGTCCGTACGCGACAGCTTCGATGCCATGGCCGAAACGGCTCCGGCACCCGCCGTTGGTGGTCGGGCCGAGCAGCGCACCGTGCAGGTTGAAGGTGCGCTCAAGCACACCAGTTACCTGAACCGTACCTTCACCTTCGAAACCTTCGTCGAAGGTAAGTCGAACCAGTTGGCGCGTGCGGCTGCCTGGCAGGTCGCGGACAACCCCAAGCATGGCTACAACCCGCTTTTCCTCTATGGCGGTGTGGGCCTGGGTAAAACCCACCTTATGCATGCTGTGGGTAACCACCTGCTGAAGAAGAACCCGAACGCCAAGGTCGTGTACCTGCATTCGGAGCGCTTCGTCGCGGACATGGTCAAGGCTCTGCAATTGAACGCTATCAACGAATTCAAACGCTTCTACCGCTCGGTCGATGCGTTGCTGATCGACGATATCCAGTTCTTTGCACGTAAAGAGCGTTCGCAGGAAGAGTTTTTCCACACCTTCAACGCCCTGCTTGAGGGCGGCCAGCAGGTAATCCTGACCTCTGACCGTTACCCCAAGGAGATCGAAGGCCTGGAAGAGCGCTTGAAGTCGCGCTTTGGCTGGGGCCTGACGGTGGCCGTCGAGCCACCCGAGCTGGAAACCCGCGTGGCCATCCTGATGAAGAAGGCCGACCAGGCCAAGGTCGAGCTGCCGCATGATGCGGCCTTCTTCATTGCCCAGCGTATCCGCTCCAACGTGCGTGAGCTGGAAGGTGCCTTGAAGCGGGTGATCGCCCACTCGCACTTCATGGGTCGCGATATCACCATCGAACTGATCCGCGAGTCGCTGAAAGACCTGCTGGCGCTGCAGGACAAACTGGTCAGTGTGGATAACATTCAGCGAACCGTCGCCGAGTACTACAAGATCAAGATCTCTGATCTGTTGTCCAAGCGGCGTTCCCGTTCTGTCGCACGTCCACGCCAGGTGGCCATGGCCCTGTCGAAGGAGCTGACCAACCACAGTCTGCCGGAAATCGGCGACATGTTTGGTGGCCGCGACCACACGACGGTGCTGCACGCCTGCCGCAAGATCAACGAACTGAAGGAATCCGACGCGGATATCCGCGAGGACTACAAGAACCTGCTGCGGACGCTGACGACCTGATGGCCGTCTGCGCAGCTAATTGAAGGCAAGGGACTAGACCATGCATTTCACCATTCAACGCGAAGCCCTGTTGAAACCCCTGCAACTGGTCGCCGGTGTCGTCGAGCGCCGTCAGACCTTGCCGGTCCTGTCCAACGTATTGCTGGTTGTGCAAGGCCAGCAACTGTCGTTGACCGGTACCGACCTGGAAGTCGAACTGGTAGGCCGCGTGCAACTGGAAGAGCCGGCTGAGCCCGGCGAAATCACTGTCCCGGCACGCAAGCTGATGGACATCTGCAAAAGCCTCCCGAACGACGTCCTGATCGATATCAAGGTCGACGAGCAGAAACTGTTGGTCAAGGCCGGCCGTAGCCGCTTCACCCTGTCTACCCTGCCAGCCAATGACTTCCCGACGGTGGAAGAAGGCCCGGGCTCGCTGACCTGCAACCTGGAACAGAGCAAGCTGCGCCGGCTGATCGAGCGCACCAGCTTCGCCATGGCCCAGCAGGATGTGCGCTACTACCTGAACGGCATGCTGCTGGAGGTGTCCCGCAACACCCTGCGCGCAGTGTCCACCGATGGTCACCGCCTGGCGTTGTGCTCCATGACCGCGCCGATTGAGCAAGATGATCGCCATCAGGTCATCGTGCCACGTAAAGGTATCCTGGAGCTCGCGCGTTTGCTCACGGACCCGGAAGGCATGGTCAGCATCGTGCTTGGCCAGCATCACATCCGTGCCACCACCGGTGAATTCACGTTCACCTCCAAGCTGGTGGACGGCAAGTTCCCGGACTACGAGCGCGTACTGCCCAAGGGCGGTGACAAGCTGGTGGTCGGTGACCGCCAGGCCTTGCGTGAAGCCTTCAGCCGTACTGCGATTCTTTCCAACGAAAAGTACCGCGGCATTCGTCTGCAACTGGCTGCTGGCCAACTGAAAATCCAGGCCAACAACCCCGAGCAGGAAGAAGCAGAGGAAGAAATCAGCGTGGACTACGAAGGTAGCTCGCTGGAAATCGGCTTCAACGTCAGCTACCTGCTCGACGTGCTGGGCGTAATGACTACTGAGCAAGTTCGTCTGATCCTCTCGGATTCCAACAGCAGTGCCCTGCTGCAGGAAGCGGGCAATGACGATTCTTCCTATGTTGTCATGCCGATGCGTCTGTAACCCATAGCAGGCGACATGTCCCTTCGACGTATCATGGTCACCGCGGTGCGCAATTTGCACCCGGTGACTCTCTTACCCTCCCCCCGTATCAACATACTTTATGGCGCCAACGGCAGCGGCAAGACCAGCGTGCTTGAGGCCGTGCATTTGCTGGGGCTGGCGCGCTCTTTCCGCAGCACACGCCTGAACCCGGTGATCCAGTACGAACAGGCTGCCTGTACCGTGTTTGGTGAAGTGCAGTTGACCGAGGGGGGCACCAGCAACCTGGGCGTCTCCCGGGAGCGCCAGGGGGAGTTCACTATTCGCATCGATGGGCAGAATGCGCGCAGCGCGGCGCAACTGGCGGAGTTGTTACCGCTTCAGCTCATCAACCCAGACAGTTTCCGCCTGTTGGAAGGTGCCCCGAAAATTCGTCGCCAGTTTCTGGATTGGGGGGTGTTCCACGTGGAACCTCGCTTCTTGCCAGCCTGGCAGCGGCTGCAGAAGGCGCTGCGGCAGCGGAACTCATGGTTGCGTCATGGTACACTTGACCCAGCTTCGCAAGCCGCCTGGGACCGGGAACTGTGCCTGGCCAGCGCGGAAATAGATGAATACCGTCGCAACTACATCAAGGCCTTGAAGCCCGTCTTCGAGCGAACCCTGAGCGAACTGGTCGAGCTGGACGGGTTGACCCTGAGCTACTACCGAGGCTGGGACAAGGACCGGGAACTGCAAGAAGTACTCGCCTCCTCTCTCCTTCGCGATCAGCAGATGGGCCATACCCAAGCCGGTCCGCAGCGTGCTGATTTGCGTCTTCGTTTGGCTGCCAACAATGCAGCCGACATCCTGTCGCGTGGTCAGCAAAAGCTGGTGGTGTGTGCATTGCGCATTGCCCAGGGCCACCTCGTTAGTCAGGCTCGCCGCGGTCATTGTATTTATCTCGTGGATGACTTGCCGTCCGAACTGGACGACCAGCATCGCCGCGCGCTGTGCCGCTTGCTTGAAGAATTACGCTGCCAGGTGTTCATCACCTGTGTAGATCACGAATTACTGAGGGAAGGCTGGCAGACGGAAACGCCAGTTGCTTTGTTCCACGTGGAACAAGGCCGTATCACCCAGACCCACGACCATCGGGAGTGAAGGCATGAGCGAAAATCAAACGTACGACTCCTCCAGCATCAAGGTGCTGAAAGGTTTGGATGCCGTACGCAAGCGTCCCGGCATGTACATTGGCGACACCGATGATGGTAGCGGCCTGCACCACATGGTCTTCGAGGTGGTCGACAACTCCATCGACGAAGCCCTCGCCGGCCACTGCGATGACATCACTGTCATTATCCATCCGGACGAATCCATCAGTGTGCGCGACAACGGTCGCGGCATTCCGGTCGACGTGCATAAAGAAGAAGGCGTTTCCGCAGCCGAGGTCATCATGACCGTGCTGCACGCCGGCGGTAAGTTCGACGACAACTCCTACAAGGTGTCCGGCGGCCTGCACGGCGTAGGTGTTTCGGTCGTGAACGCCCTGTCCGAGAAGCTGGTGCTGACCGTTCGCCGTAGCGGAAAAATCTGGGAACAGACTTACGTTCACGGTGTTCCTCAAGCGCCTATGGCGGTTGTCGGTGACAGTGAAACCACCGGTACCCACATTCACTTCAAGCCTTCGGCTGAAACCTTCAAGAACATTCACTTCAGCTGGGACATCCTGGCCAAGCGTATTCGCGAGTTGTCGTTCCTCAACTCGGGCGTGGGCATTCTGCTGAAGGATGAGCGCAGCGGTAAGGAAGAGTTCTTCAAGTACGAAGGCGGCCTGCGCGCATTCGTCGAGTACCTGAACACCAACAAGACACCGGTCAACTCCCAGGTGTTCCACTTCAACGTCCAGCGTGACGATGGGGTGGGTGTTGAAGTTGCTCTGCAATGGAACGACAGCTTCAACGAAAACCTGTTGTGCTTCACCAACAACATTCCGCAGCGTGACGGCGGTACTCACCTGGTCGGCTTCCGTTCCTCGCTGACCCGTAGCCTGAACAGCTACATCGAGCAGGAAGGCCTGGCCAAGAAGAACAAGGTGGCAACCACTGGCGACGACGCCCGTGAAGGCCTGACCGCGATCATCTCGGTGAAGGTGCCGGATCCCAAGTTCAGCTCGCAGACCAAAGACAAACTGGTCTCCTCGGAGGTGAAAACCGCCGTGGAACAAGAGATGAACAAGTACTTCGCCGACTTCCTGCTGGAGAATCCGAACGAGGCCAAGGCTGTCGTTGGCAAGATGATCGACGCTGCCCGTGCCCGTGAAGCCGCACGTAAAGCCCGTGAGATGACTCGCCGCAAAGGTGCGCTGGATATCGCCGGCCTGCCAGGCAAACTGGCGGACTGCCAGGAGAAGGACCCTGCCCTTTCCGAACTGTACCTGGTGGAGGGTGACTCCGCCGGTGGTTCGGCCAAGCAAGGCCGTAACCGTCGTACCCAGGCAATCTTGCCGCTGAAGGGTAAGATCCTCAACGTTGAGAAAGCACGTTTCGACAAGATGATCTCGTCCCAGGAAGTGGGCACGCTGATCACCGCGCTGGGCTGTGGTATCGGCCGCGAAGAGTACAACATCGACAAGCTGCGTTATCACAACATCATCATCATGACCGATGCTGACGTTGACGGTTCGCACATCCGCACCCTGCTGCTGACCTTCTTCTTCCGTCAGCTGCCGGAGCTGGTCGAGCGCGGCTACATCTATATTGCTCAGCCACCGCTGTACAAGGTGAAGAAAGGCAAGCAGGAGCAGTACATCAAGGACGACGAGGCCATGGAAGAGTACATGACCCAGTCGGCCCTGGAAGATGCCAGCCTGCACTTGGACGAGTCGGCGCCGGCGGTTTCCGGTGTGCAGCTGGAAAGCCTGGTGAATGAGTTCCGCAGCGTGATGAAAACCCTCAAGCGCCTGTCGCGCTTGTATCCGGAAGACATCACCGAGCACTTCATCTACCTGCCGGAAGTGACTGTGGAGCAGTTGGGTGACCACGCTGTGATGCAAGCCTGGCTGGTCAAGTTCCAAGAGCGCCTGAGCAACAGCCAGAAGTCCGGCCTGGTTTACAAAGCCAGCCTGCGCGAAGACAAAGAGCGCAACGTATGGTTGCCAGAAGTGGAAGTCACCTCCCACGGCCTGGCTAGCTATGTCACCTTCAACCGGGACTTCTTCGGCAGCAATGACTACCGTACCGTAGTCAACGTTGGTGCCAAGCTATCCAGCTTGTTGGGCGAAGGTGCTTACGTTCAGCGCGGTGAGCGCCGTAAGGCAATCGTCGAGTTCAAGGAAGGCCTGGACTGGCTAATGAACGAAACCACCAAGCGCCACACCATCCAGCGCTATAAAGGGCTGGGTGAGATGAACCCTGAGCAGCTGTGGGAAACCACCATGGACCCGACCGTGCGCCGCATGCTCAAGGTCACCATCGAGGATGCGATCGCAGCCGACCAGATCTTCAACACCCTGATGGGTGATGCTGTCGAGCCGCGCCGTGACTTCATCGAAAGCAACGCGCTGTCGGTATCGAACCTGGACTTCTGATCAGGTGTGATCCGCACACACTAAAAAGCCCGCTGATGCGGGCTTTTTAGTGTCTGAAAATCAGTAACCGCTGAGAATGTTAACGATCACACCACTGGCAATAGCCACCAGCACGTAGTCGCCATTCACATACAACCAGCGATGGTCACGTGGTGGCGCATACAAGTGGCGTGCTTTCCAGTCAGTCACCCAGTAGCGGTCGCCACGGTAGTGTGGGTCAACCACATGCCCTCGTTGCCACTGCTGGTGAGGCACAGGCATGCCCTGCTGCGGGCGGAAGTTCGGGTTGCGGTACTCGGGTGCACGGCCGTTGTCATGGCGGCCTTGCTGCTTTGGCTGGCCATGCGGCGGGTTGCCTTGGTGCGATGGGCCATCATCATGCCGGTCGGGTGGGCCCGGTTGTGCGAAGCTGGCCAACGGTGCGCTGAGCATGAGCGCGGCGCAGATCACGGTTAGGGTTTTCTTCATTTGAGAGGGGCCTCTGCCTGTTAACGCCTGGCGTTCACTGACTGCCAGATTCGGATAACTGATCAGACCACGATTTTTGCCCTTTTATGTCAGGGCGCAGGTAAAGGTCCGGTAAAGTCTGGGCACGCTTAGTTCAGCCCGAGCGACTTCAAGCGGCGATACAGCGTGCGCTCACTCATGCCAAGCTGACTGGCCAGCTCACTGCGTGAGCCCTTGAACTGCTCCAGCGCCTGCGCCAGTTCACCCAGGTCATTGCGACGGCCGCGTCCCTTGACCACCTCGGTAGGCCCGATATCTTCCGGCAAATGCTCTGGCCGAATCAGCCCGTCATCGGCAAACAAACGGGCGCGCTCCAGAATGTTACGCAACTCGCGGATGTTGCCCGGAAATGGATGTAACCCAAGCTGCTGCAAGGCATCCTCACTCAGGCTGGGCGTAGGCTTGCCAGCCATTCGCTGTAACAGGCTTTGCGCGAGCAGCGGCAGATCTTCTACACGCTCGCGCAGCGCTGGCAGGCGAATGGGGAAACCACTGATGCGGTAATACAGGTCTTCACGGAAGGTGCCCTGCGCAACCATTTGCTTGAGCGGTTTGTGTGTGGCCGAAACCAGGCGGAAGTCCGAGTGCACCGTGCGCAGGCTGCCCACCGGGCGGAAGCTGCCGGACTCGATAAGGCGTAACAGTTTCACCTGCATCGCTAACGGTACTTCGCCAATTTCATCGAGGAACAGGGTACCGCCATGCGCGGCCTCAGCCAGGCCAATCTTGCGCTGATTGGCGCCGGTGAATGCGCCCTTCTCATAGCCGAACAACTCACTCTCGAACAACGACTCGGTCAACCCGGTGCAATCGACCACTACCAATGGGCCGTTGGCCCTGGGGCTGCCCATGTGCAGCGCGCGCGCGAACAGCTCTTTACCGGTACCTGACTCACCCTGCAATAAAACCGGGATCTGCGCCGGCGCTGCGCGCTGCAGGCTGGACAAGGCAACCTTGAATGCTGGGGCCCGGCCGACCAGGCCTTGTTCCTGGGGCTGAGCCGATGCGAGGGCGATGGTAGTCAGGCGCTCGACAAAGGCCACCACCCTACTCTGCTCATCCAGGATGGGGCGCAGTTCGACATCGACATGCTCGGGGCCACGTGGCGTGTGATGAATGTGCAATACCCGCTCCGGCACCTTGCTGTCCCAGGCTTTGCGCATCGGGCAATGCTCGCCGGCCTGGTCGCAGGGGACGGCGTAGTGATGCGAGACCTTGTGGCATTTTTCGCCCAACGGGGCTTGCTCGTGGTGGCCGAACTGGCGGCGATAGGCGGCGTTGGCGGCCAGGATGTTGTAATCGGTGTCCAGCACAATGGTCGGCAGGGCATCGTGCTCAAGGTAGGAAACCAGCGCTAGGATGAGGGGATGGGTTTGAGGCATGACGGCACCGTATGGAGTACCGGCGCAGGGTAACAAGGACTGCCAAACACTGCCATTGGCTGTCAGTCGACTGCCATTTGGGGTGTCAGTATTGCTGTCAGTTATTGGCACCTGGCCGATTTCATTGGCCCATACGCAGTAAAAAGCCTGGCATGCATCTTGATAAACCTCCTGTCACTGCCTACGCCTGTAAAAGGCGCGGTGGATAATCTGGAGAACGTGATGATCATCGGCAACAACCTTCACGTGGAAGCCTTCTTCGACAAGGCGACCTCAACCATTAGCTACTTGGTCATGGATGGCGAAACGCGCAAGTGTGCATTGATCGACAGCGTCCTCGACTATGATCCCAAATCAGGGCGTACCTCCACCGTCTCGGCGGATCAGTTGATCGACCGGGTGAAGGCGCTGGGCGCTGAGGTTCAGTGGGTGCTGGAAACCCATGTGCATGCCGACCACCTCTCGGCGGCTGCCTACCTGAAGCAAAAGCTGGGCGGCCACACCGCTATCGGTGCTCACATCACTCAGGTGCAGAAAGTATTCGGTGCGTTGTTCAACGCTGAGCCTGGCTTTGCCCGGGATGGCAGCCAGTTCGATGTACTGTTCGTAGACGAGGAAGGTTTCCGCATTGGCAACCTGCATGCCCGTGCCCTGCACACTCCGGGGCACACGCCCGCGTGCATGAGCTTCATGATCGAAGACGCTGGCGAAATTGCGGTGTTTGTCGGCGATACCCTGTTCATGCCCGACTACGGTACTGCCCGCTGTGACTTCCCGGGTGCCGATGCCCGCACCCTGTACCGCTCGATCCGTCGATTGCTGGCTTTCCCCGACCAGACACGGCTGTTCATGTGTCACGACTACCTGCCGGGTGGCCGCGACATGCAGTACGTCACTACCGTGGCCGAACAGCGTGCCAGCAACATCCACATTCATCAGGGCATCGACGAAGACAGTTTTGTCGCCATGCGTGAAGCGCGCGACAAGACCCTCGACATGCCGGTGCTGATCCTGCCTTCGGTGCAGGTGAACATGCGCAGCGGCCAGTTCCCCGCGCCGGAAGAGAATGGCGTGAGCTACCTGAAGATTCCGCTGAACAAGCTGTAACCGCCCTGCCCCATAATCAGATTTCCAGGATTTACCGCCATGCCTGCCTTGTTGTCCCCTGCCAATACCGACCATCACAAGGTGGTCATCGTCGGTGCCGGTGCCGCCGGTATCGCTACCGCTTCCAGCCTTATCAGCCGTGACCCGTCGCTGGACATTGCCTTGATCGATCCCGCCGAAGTGCATTACTACCAACCCGGCTGGACCATGGTCGGTGCCGGTGTGTTCAAGGCACCGAGCACTGCCCGCACCATGGCCTCGACCATTCCGCGCGGGGTACGCTGGGTCAAGGCGCGGGTGCAGGCTTTCGATCCGTTGGGCCAGTTGGTCGTCCTCGAGGACGGTCGCGCCATCAGCTATGAGCAGCTGGTAGTCTGCCCCGGCCTTACGCTGGACTGGGCGGCCATTGACGGGCTCAGCGAAACCCTGGGCCGCAACGGTGTCACCTCCAACTACCGCTACGACCTGGCGCCCTATACCTGGGAGCTGGTGCAGAAGCTCAAGCGAGGCCGTGCCATCTTCAGCCAGCCGCCCATGCCGATCAAATGTGCGGGCGCGCCGCAGAAGGCGTTGTACTTGTCTTGCGACCACTGGTTACGCCACGGCCATCTGGGGGCGGTGAAAGCCAGTTTCTTCAATGCTGGTGCTGTGTTGTTCGGTGTGGCGGACTATGTGCCCGCGCTGATGAAGTACATAGACAAATACGCCGTGGACCTCCATTTCTCCCACCGACTGGTGGCCGTGGATGGCCCGAACAAGCGCGCCACCTTCGTGTGCACCCTGGCCGACGGCAGCAGCGAAACGCACATCGAGGCCTTTGACATGCTCCATGTGGTCCCTCCCCAGGTGGCGCCGGCCTTCATTCGTGAAAGCCCGTTGGCCGATAACGCTGGCTGGGTCGATGTCGACCCGCATACCCTGCGCCACCGCAAGTACATCAACATCCATGCCCTGGGTGATGTGGCCAACACCAGCAATGCCAAGACTGCTGCGGCTGCCCGTAAGCAAGCGCCGGTCGTGGCCAACAACGTGTTGGTGGCATTGGGCAGGTTGCCTACCCTCGCCCAGTACGACGGCTATGGCTCGTGCCCGCTGACTGTAGAGCGCGGCAAAATCGTCCTGGCCGAGTTTACCTATGGCGGCAAGCTGGCGCCGAGCTTCCCCAGCTGGTTGCTGGATGGCCGCAAACCAACGCGCCTGGCCTGGTTGCTGAAGGCGCAAGCGCTGCCACCGTTGTACTGGCAAGGCATGCTGAAGGGCCGCGAGTGGCTGGCTCGGCCGCAGCCGTTGGGTGCAGAGGGTGGGAAGTGATCGAACATCAATTGTTGGGGGCGGGCCTGGGCGCGATCATCGGCGCGGTCCTGGCATTGACCGGCGCAGGCGGTGGCATTCTCGCAGTGCCTTTGTTGGTGTTCGGGCTGGGGCTATCGATGGTCGAGGCCGCTCCGGTTGGCCTGCTGGCCGTAGGCCTGGCTGCAGCGGTTGGCGCGGTGCTGGGCCTACGACAGGGGCTGGTGCGTTATCGGGCGGCGCTGTTCATTGCGATGGTGGGTGTGGTTGCCGCGCCGTTCGGGCTGATGCTGGCGCACCGCTTGCCGAACACACCCTTGCAGTTGGTGTTCGCGGGTGTGTTGGTGTACGCCTGCCTGCGTATCTGGCGCAAGGCTGCCAAGGAGCTGCGCGGTGAGGCCAATGACGCCCATCGCTATATCGAACCCTGTGTGTTGAACCCGTTGCAGGGCCGCTTGCGCTGGACCCTTCCCTGCGCGCGTGCCCTGGCTTTCACCGGGGCGTTGTCCGGGTTAATGTCCGGCCTGTTGGGTGTGGGTGGAGGGTTCGTCATCATCCCTGCGCTGAACCGCTATACCAACCTGCGCATGGCCAGCATCGTTTCCACTTCGCTGGCAGTAATCGCCCTGGTATCCACCGGCAGTGTGGTCAGCGCCAGCCTGGCGGGGGTCATGCATTGGCAGGTAGGCGCCCCATTCGCCGCCGGCGCGGTGCTGGGTTTGCTGCTGGCACGGCCATTGACGGCCAGGCTGGCCGGGCCGCGTTTGCAGCAGATGTTTGCAGTGGCTGGTTGGGTGGCGGCCTTGCTGCTGGCCGGCAAGGCACTACTGGGCTAGCAATTCGTGCTGTTCTGCCGCACATAGCGCCAGCAGGTAGTCCCACACCACCCGCAGGCGCACCGATTTGTGCAGCTCGCGGCGGGTGCAGATCCAGTAGCTGCGCTGGATGGTCTCGCTCGGCAGCACGCGCACCAGCGTCGGGTCGTGGCGAGCCATGTAGTTGGGCAGCACGGCGATGCCCAGGCCGGCACGGGCAGCGGCCTGTTGGGCGATTACGCTTGTGCTGCGAAACACGACATTCGGGGCCCGGCAGAAACTGTTGAGAAACAGCAGTTCCTGGCTGAACAGCAGGTCGTCTACGTAGCCGATCCAGCTATGCCTGGCCAGGTCTTCGCGGTTGCGCAGGGGTGGCGCGCGGTCCAGGTAGTTCTGGCTGGCGTACAGCGCCAGGCGGTAATCGGTAAGTTTGCGGGTGATCAGCAGGTCGGCATTGGGCCGTTCCAGGTGGATGCTGATTTCTGCTTCGCGATTGAGGATGCTGACGAAACGCGGTACGGCTACCAGCTCCACTTCCAGGCCGGGGTAGCGCTCGAACAACGCGTTCATGCGTGGGGTGAAGAACATGATGCCGATGCCTTCGGTCACCCCCAGGCGAATCTTGCCCAGCGGGGTGATGGCCTGGGTGATTTCTTCCTGCGCCAGCAGGGCGACATTTTCCATGGCCTCGGCGTGCTTGAGCAGGGCCTGGCCTGACGGGGTCAGCTCATAACCTTGGGCATGTTGTACAAACAGTGCGGTACCCAGGCTTTGCTCGATACTCTCGATGTGCCGGGCTACGGTGCTGTGGGTAGTGTTGAGGCGCTTGGCGGCGGTCAACAGACGGCCGCTGCGTTGCAGCTCAAGAAAAAACCGTAGATCGTTCCAGTCGAACATGCTGATCCTTTTTGGCAGTTCGTTCCGGCCCGCGAATGGGCCTGTCCAGGCTTGCTCCTGTGCTAAAACGCACAGCGGCTGCGCGAAATCTCGTGTTTCCTCCACGAAATTACTCACTAAGATGGATCGGGACAAGAATAAAAAAACAGGCCCGAGGTTGCACATGCCATCAGCCGATTCTGTCTTCGACTACGTGGTCGTAGGGGCCGGTCCCGCCGGTTGCCTGCTGGCCAATCGTTTGTCCGCCGAACCTTCCTGCCGCGTTCTGCTGCTGGAAGCGGGTGGTCGCGACAACTATCCCTGGATTCACATTCCCGTCGGCTATCTCTATTGCATCGGCAACCCGCGCACCGACTGGTGCTTCAAGACCGAGGCCCAACCTGGCCTTGGCGGTCGCGCCCTGGGCTACCCGCGTGGCAAGGTTCTCGGTGGTTGTTCTTCGATCAACGGCATGATCTACATGCGTGGCCAGGCCGCTGACTATGACCGCTGGGCCGAGCAAGGCAATGACGGCTGGGCGTGGAAGGATGTACTGCCGCTGTTCAAGGCCAGCGAGAACCACTTTGCCGGCGCCAGCGAGCACCATGGCGGTGGAGGTGAGTGGCGGGTCGAACGCCAGCGCTACAGCTGGCCGATCCTCGATGCTTTCCGCGATGCCGCTGAGCAAAGCGGCGTCGGCAAGGTCGATGACTTCAACACCGGTGACAACCAAGGCTGTGGATATTTTCAGGTCAACCAGCGCAGCGGCGTGCGCTGGAACGCCTCCAAAGCCTTCCTGCGACCGATCAGGGACCGCGCCAACCTCACCGTGCTGACGGGCGTACAGGTTGACCAGGTACTGCTCAACAATACCCGGGCGCGCGCCGTGAAAGCGTTTTGGCAAGGCGCGTGGCACGAGTTTGCGGCGCGCCGCGAGATCATCCTGTGTGCTGGCGCCGTCGGTTCACCTGGCATTTTGCAGCGCTCAGGCATCGGCCCGCGTCAGCTGCTGGAAGGCCTGGGTATCGGTGTACGCCACGATATGCCGGGGGTGGGCGGCAACCTTCAGGACCACCTGCAACTGCGTCTGATCTACCAGATCCGCAACACCCGCACCTTGAACCAGATGGCCAACAGCCTGTGGGGCAAGATGGGTATGGGCCTGTGCTACCTCTATGACCGCAGTGGCCCGTTGGCCATGGCGCCGAGTCAACTGGGTGCATTTGTACGTTCAAGCCCGGATCAGGCCACTGCCAACCTGCAGTACCATGTGCAACCGCTGTCACTGGAGCGCTTCGGTGAGCCGTTGCATCAGTTTCCGGCTTTCACCGCTTCGGTGTGCAACCTGCGCCCGGCCAGCCGCGGGCGTATCGACATCCGCAGCACCGACATGAACAGCACGCCGCTGATCGACCCCAATTACCTCAGCGACCCACAGGACCTGCGAGTCGCTGCCGATGCCATTCGCCTTACCCGGCGTATCGTCCAGGCCCCTGCCCTCGCGGCGTTCGAGCCCAAGGAATACCTGCCGGGCCCGGGCCTGCAAACCGAGGAAGAACTGTTCGAGGCCGCTGGCAAAATCGGCACCACCATCTTCCACCCGGTCGGTACCTGCCGCATGGGCTCCGGCGCACTGGATGTTGTGGATAACCAGCTGCGCGTACACGGCATTCCCGGCCTGCGCGTAGCGGATGCTTCCATCATGCCGCAGATCACTTCCGGCAATACCTGCTCACCCACCCTCATGATCGCCGAAAAGGCGGCGCAACTGATTCTCAAAGGAGCTGCGACCCAAACCTATCTGAATGAAGACGCCTTACCGACGCCCTGACCGGGTGCGTGCAGTACCGGCGGCTTGCGGTCAGAGGCTGCCGACAGTGGAACAACAAGAATAATCACTGTGGCCTGCGGGCCGAGGACAGCAACGATGTCGGATTACATCCAAGAGCAGGGTGCGGCGGCCAGCAGCTCCAGCCGCCGTGAAGAACGCAAGATCATTTTCGCGTCATCCCTCGGGACGGTTTTCGAGTGGTATGACTTTTTTCTCTATGGCGCGTTGGCAGCGGTCATCAGCAAGCAGTTCTTCGCTGGGGTGAACGACACCACCGCCTTTATCTTCGCCCTCATGGCCTTTGCTGCCGGCTTCCTGGTGCGGCCATTCGGGGCGCTGGTGTTCGGCCGCCTGGGCGATATGATCGGGCGCAAGTACACCTTCCTGGTCACCATCGTGCTGATGGGCCTGTCCACCTTCGCGGTGGGGCTGTTGCCCACCTATGCCAGCATCGGCATCGCAGCACCGATCATCCTGGTGATTCTGCGGATGTTGCAGGGGCTGGCGCTGGGCGGTGAGTACGGCGGTGCTGCCACTTATGTGGCGGAGCACGCACCGCCCGGCAAGCGTGGCTTCCACACCGGTTTCATCCAGTCCACCGCCACCCTTGGGCTGCTGCTTTCGCTGCTGGTGGTGCTGGGCAGCCGCTACATCAGCGGCGACCAGTTCGAAACCTGGGGCTGGCGCCTGCCGTTCCTGCTGTCGATCGTGCTGCTGGCCATCTCGACCTGGATTCGTATGAGCATGCACGAATCGCCGGCGTTCGTGAAAATGAAGGCCCAAGGCAAGATCAGCAAATCGCCGATCCGTGAGTCGTTCACCTCCTGGCCAAACCTGAAGGTGGTACTTACCGCCCTGTTCAGCATCAACGCCGGGCAAGCCGTGACCTTCTACACGGCACAGTTCTACGTGCTGTTCTTCATGACCCAGATGCTGAAGATGGATCCGGCCCAGGCCAACACCCTGCTGATCATCAGTGTGGTGATCGGTGCGCCGTTCTTCGTGTTCTTCGGCTGGTTGTCCGACCGTATCGGCCGCAAGCCGATCCTGATGCTCGGCCTGCTGCTGGCCACCGTGCTGTACTTCCCGCTGTTCAAGGCGCTGAGCCATTACGCCAACCCGCAGATTGATGCCGCCAGCCGACAGGCGCCGATCGTGGTAACCGCCGACCCTAAAGGCTGCACCTTCCAGTTCGACCCGGTGGGCAAGGCGCGTTTCGACAGCCCGTGCGACAAGGTCAAGACGTTCCTGGTCAAGCAGGGCTTGCCGTACAAATCGGTGAGCGTGGCGGGCAGTGATGTAGTGGTGAATATTGGCGACAAGGCCATCAATGGCTTCGATGAAGCGGCCATGCGCTCGGCAGTGGAACAGGCGGGTTACCCGGCCAAGGCCGACCCGGCGCAGGTCAACCAGGTGATGGTGGTGGTGCTGATCGTGGCGATGATCCTGATCGCGACCATGACCTACGGCCCCTTGGCGGCGGTGATGGTCGAACTGTTCCCGACCCGTATCCGCTACACCTCGATGTCACTGCCCTACCACATTGGCAACGGCTGGTTCGGCGGCTTCCTACCGACGGTCTCGTTCGCGTTGGTGGTGTACACCGGGGATATTTTCTACGGGCTGTGGTACCCGATTCTGGTGACAGGGGTGAGCCTGGTGGTGGGGATTTTCTGCCTGAAAGAAACCAAGGATGTGGATATCGACAAGGTGTGATGCTGTCCCCACGCCATAAAAAAACCGGCTGTAAAAGCCGGTTTTTTTATGCCCCGAAAAAACTTATGCACGATTTTAAGAAAAATGTCATACGTAGAAATAAACAGATAATTCAACTACTTAGAGATCACTTGAAGCATCTGATCGAAAAACTGCTCACAAGTTATCCACAGAACATCAAACTGTCTGTTCCTGGGGTTTTTCCGCTGCTGGTGGCAGCGAACCCATGGCCCGCTGAGTCGCCTCGTTCCACGCTGCGGCGCGGTCGTTGAGCTCTGCAATGGCACGTGGCCCGCTGCCATTGGCGTACATGGGTTCGCCAATGACCACCTCGATGGTGCCGGAGCGTTTGCCCCAACCCGTCTTTGGCCAGAACTTGCCCGCGTTGTGGGCAATCGGCAGTACCGGCAGCCCGGCATTTACCGCCAGAGCGGTACCGCCACGGGAAAACTTGCCCACAGTGCCGAAGGGCACGCGGGTGCCTTCCGGGAAAATCAGCACCCAGGTCTTCTGCTTGAGCAGTTCGTCACCCTTGCTCGCCACTTGGCGTAGGGCTTCCTTGGGGTTGTCGCGGTTGATCGCGATCGGTCGCAGCATGGCCATGGCCCAGCCGAAGAACGGCACATACAGCAGTTCGCGCTTGAGCACTTGGCTCAACGGCGAGAAGTACTGGGACAGGAAGAAGGTTTCCCAGGTGCTCTGGTGGTTCGACAGGATCACGCAAGGCTCATTGGGCACGTTCTCGGCGCCGGTGATCTTGTAGTCGATGCCGAGGATGGTGCGCACCAGAAACAGCGCGCAGCGGCACCAATATACGTTGATGAACTTGTAGCGCTTGGGGAACGACAGGAACGGCGCGACGAAAAAGCTCAGCGAGCACCACAGCAGCGAACTGGTGCCCAGCAGCAGGTAAAAAAGAAAGATTCTGATCGCCTGCAGGATCGACATAGTGGCTTGTACCATTGCGGGGCATGCCCGCCTGAGAAAAGTGCGCCCGAAGGCGCACTGATTAAATTAGTTCTCTGGCGATAGCTGCCAGATCGTCGAAAATCAGTGTAGTTTCAGGGACACCTTTTTCCAGGGTCCGCTCGCCCTTGCCGGTTTTCACCAACACGGGTTGTGCACCGACGGCCAGGGCGGCCTCCAGGTCACCTTTGCTGTCGCCAACAAACCAGATGCCCTCAAGGCCGACCTGATAATGCTCGGCGATGGCCCGCAGCATGCCAGGCTTGGGCTTGCGGCAATCGCAGCCCTCGTCCGGCCCGTGCGGGCAATACACGATATGGCCCACTTCGCCGCCCTGCTCTGCCACCAGCGCGCGCAGGCGCGCGTGCATCGCCTCGAGGGTTGCCAGTGTGTAATAGCCACGGGCAATACCGGACTGGTTGGTGGCCACGGCCACCGTCCAGCCCGCCTTGCTCAACTGCGCGATCGCTTCGACCGAACCTGGGATCGGTACCCACTCTTCCAGCGTCTTGATATAGGCGTCGGAGTCATGGTTGATCACCCCGTCACGGTCGAGAATCAGCAGTTTCAAGGCTTACCCCAGCAGCGAAATGTCGGCCACACCCAGGAACAGACCGCGCAGGCGGCTGAGCAGGGCATAACGGTTGGCGCGTACCTTGGCGTCTTCGGCGTTGACCATCACCGCCTCGAAGAAGGCGTCGACCGGGTCACGCAGGGCCGCCAGGCGGGCCAGCGATTCGCTGTACTGGCGTGCAGCAGCCATCGGTTGCACGGCCTGGTCGGCCTGCTGGATGGCCGAGTACAGGGAGAACTCGTTGGCATTGTCGAAGTACTTCGGCTCGACCTGTTCGGCGATGGCGCCTTCGGCTTTGCTCAGCAGGTTCGACACACGCTTGTTCACCGCAGCCAGGGCTTCGGCTTCCGGCAGCTTGCGGAAGGCCTGCACGGCCTGTACGCGCTGGTCGAAGTCCAGGGCAGAACCAGGCTGCAGGGCACGCACCGACAGGTAGGTGGCCACATCGATACCTTCGTCTTCGTAACGTGCACGCAGGCGGTCGAAGATGAATTCAAGCACCTGCTCCGACAAGCCGGCAGCCTTGACCTTGGCACCGAACTGCTTGACCGCGAACTCGACCGCACCGGTCAGGTTCAGGTCCAGCTGCTTCTCGATCAGGATACGCAGCACGCCCAAGGCAGCACGGCGCAGGGCGTACGGGTCTTTGCTGCCGGTTGGCAGCATGCCGATACCGAAGATACCCACCAGGGTATCGAGCTTGTCGGCGATGGCCACAGCAGCCCCGGTAAGGGTCTGCGGCAGCTCGGCGCCAGCACCGCGCGGCATGTACTGCTCGTTCAGGGCCAGGGCCACATCTTCCGGCTCACCGTCGTTGAGCGCGTAGTAGTAACCGGCAACACCCTGCATTTCAGGGAACTCGCCAACCATCTCGGTGGCCAGGTCGCACTTGGACAGCAGGCCGGCACGGCCAGCACGCTGGGCGTCGCCGCCGATCAGCGGGGCGATGAAGGCAGCCAGCCTGGAAACGCGCTCGGCCTTGTCGTACACAGTGCCCAGCTGGGCCTGGAACACCACGTTCTTCAGGCGCTCGTTGAAGGTTTCCAGCGGCTGCTTCTTGTCTTGCTTGAAGAAGAACTCGGCGTCGGTCAGGCGTGGGCGCACGACCTTCTCGTTGCCTTGCACGATCTGCTTCGGGTCGCGGCTTTCAACGTTGGCCACGGTGATGAAGCGCGGCAGCAGCTTGCCTTCGCTGTCCAGCAGGCAGAAGTACTTCTGGTTGTCCTGCATGGTGGTGATCAGGGCTTCCTGCGGCACTTCGAGGAAGCGCTCCTCGAACGAGCACACCAGCGGCACTGGCCACTCGACCAAGGCAGTCACTTCGTCCAGCAGCGCCGGTGGCACGATGGCAGTGCCTTCCTGCTGCATGGCCAGCTCGGCGGTACGCTTGCTGATCAGCTCGCGACGCTCGGCGAAGTCGGCCAGCACGTAGGCTTTGCGCAGGTCTTCGACGTAGTTGGCCGGGGTGGTGATGACCACGTTCTCCGGGTGGTGGAAGCGGTGACCACGGGATTCACGGCCGGCCTTCTGCGACAGGATGGTGCAGTCGACCACCTGGTCGCCCAGCAGCATTACCAGCCATTGGGTCGGGCGCACGAACTCTTCACGGCTGGCCGCCCAGCGCATGCGCTTGGGAATGGGCAGGTCGTTGAGCGAATCTTCGACGATGGTCGGCAGCAGGCCGGCAGTCGCCTTGCCCGGGATGTGCTGGGAGAAGCGCAGCTTGGGGCCGCTCTGGTCGATTTCGGCCAGCTCCACGCCACACTTCTTGGCGAAGCCCAGGGCAGCCTGGGTCGGCTCGCCGTCTTTGAAAGCAGCCTGCAGGGGTGGGCCGTCGATATTGATGCTGCGGTCAGGCTGCTGCACGTCCAGCTGGCGAATCAGCACGGCCAGGCGACGCGGTGCGGCATAAACCTGCTTGCCGGTGTAGTTCAGGCCAGCAGCCTGCAGGCCCTTCTCGATACCGGCCAGGAAGGCTTCGCCGAGGCTGGCGAGGGCTTTCGGTGGCAGCTCTTCGGTGCCCAGTTCTACCAGGAAATCTTGAGCACTCATTGTGCAGCCTCCAGCTTAGCCAACACTTCGTCACGCAGTTCAGGGGTGGCCATCGGGAAGCCCAGGCGTGCGCGGGCTTGCAGATAGCTTTGCGCCACGTCCCGGGCCAGGGTACGTACACGCAGGATGTAACGCTGGCGCTCGGTTACCGAGATGGCGCGGCGGGCGTCCAGCAGGTTGAAGGTGTGCGAGGCCTTCAGGACCATTTCGTAGGTCGGCAGCGGCAGCTCCAGCTTGATCAGGCGGTTGGCTTCGCTTTCGTAGAAGTCGAACAGTTCGAACAGCTTGTCGACGTTGGCGTGTTCGAAGTTGTAGGTCGACTGCTCCACTTCGTTCTGGTGGAACACGTCGCCATAGGTGACCTTGCCGAACGGGCCGTCGGCCCACACCAGGTCGTACACCGAGTCGACGCCCTGGATGTACATGGCCAGGCGCTCCAGGCCATAGGTGATTTCACCGGTGACCGGGTAGCACTCGATGCCGCCTACCTGCTGGAAGTAGGTGAACTGGGTGACTTCCATGCCGTTCAGCCAGATTTCCCAGCCCAGGCCCCAGGCGCCGAGGGTTGGCGATTCCCAGTTGTCTTCGACGAAGCGGATGTCGTGCACCAGCGGGTCCAGGCCGATGGCTTTCAGCGAGCCGAGGTACAGCTCCTGGAAGTTGGCCGGGTTTGGCTTGAGCACCACCTGGAACTGATAGTAGTGCTGCAGGCGGTTGGGGTTCTCGCCATACCGCCCGTCGGCAGGGCGACGGCTGGGCTGCACGTAGGCGGCGTTCCAGGTTTCTGGACCCACGGCGCGCAGGAATGTTGCGGTGTGGAAAGTGCCGGCGCCTACTTCCATATCGTAGGGCTGAAGCACCACACAACCTTGAGCTGCCCAGTAGTTTTGCAGGGCGAGGATCAGGTCTTGGAAGGTACGCACGGCTGGCGTAGGCTGGCTCACGAAATTCACCTGTATCTGGGGATGCGGATGTAAAGAGCGGGAGTATAACCTGATTCGCCTCGCCCTCTACTCATTGGAGCCTTATGCCACGCTGCTTTTGGTGTACCGACGATCCGTTGTACCAGGCCTATCATGACCAGGAATGGGGAACGCCACAGCGCGACCCGGCGTTGCTCTTCGAGATGCTTTTGCTTGAAGGGTTCCAGGCGGGGCTTTCGTGGATCACTGTTTTGCGCAAACGCGAGCGTTATCGCGAGGTGATGTACGGCTTCGACCCTGTGCAGTTGGCCGCCATGAGCGACGAACGCATCGAAGAACTGATGCAGGATGCCGGCATCATCCGCAACCGGCTCAAACTCAAGGCCGCCCGGCGCAACGCGCAGGCCTGGCTGGCTGTGGATAACCCTGCCGAGTGGTTATGGTCGTTCGTTGGCGGGGAGCCGAAGGTCAACCATTTCGCGGGCCGTAGCGATGTGCCGGCGGTCACCGATGAAGCCAAGGCCATGAGCAAGGCCCTGCAGAAAGCCGGCTTCACTTTCGTCGGCCCGACCATCTGCTACGCCTTCATGCAGGCCACCGGCATGGTCATGGACCACACCACCGATTGCGATCGCTACGCCGCCTTGTTGCGTTGAGGGGTTACAATGCGCGCCTTGCTGAAATAAGGAATTCGCCTGTGGAAAAGTTCAAGGGCGCCCTGATGGTCGGGGTGCTGCGCCTGTTTGCCAAGCTGCCCTGGGGCGCTGTGCAGCGCGTCGGCGCGGGTATTGGCTGGCTGATGTGGAAGATCCCCAACAGTTCGCGCAACGTGGTGCGCATCAACCTGGCCAAGTGTTTCCCGGAGATGGACCCGGTTGCCCGTGAGCAACTGGTTGGCCAGGCACTACGGGATATTGGTAAGTCCTTTGTCGAAAGTGCCTGTGCCTGGATCTGGCCGCCGCAGCGCTCGCTGGAGCTGGTCAAGGAAGTGCACGGCCTGGAAGTGCTGGAACAGGCCCTGGCTTCGGGAAAGGGTGTGGTGGGCATTACCAGTCACCTGGGCAACTGGGAGGTGTTGAACCACTTCTACTGCAACCAGTGCAAACCGATCATCTTTTACCGCCCACCCAAGCTCAAGGCAGTGGATGACCTGCTGCGCGAGCAGCGCGTGCAGATGGGCAACCGGGTGGCGCCTTCCACCAAGGAAGGCATTCTCAGCGTGATCAAGGAAGTGCGCCGGGGTGGCCAGGTAGGCATCCCTGCCGACCCGGAGCCAGCGGAATCGGCGGGCGTGTTCGTGCCGTTTCTCGGTACCCAGGCACTGACCAGCAAGTTCGTGCCGAACATGCTGGCCGGTGGCAAGGCGGTGGGGGTGTTCCTGCATGCGCTGCGGCTACCGGATGGCTCGGGCTTCAAGGTGTTCCTGGAGGCGGCGCCGGAGGCGATGTATAGCACCGACGTGACCGAGTCGGCGGCTGCGATGAGCAAGGTGGTCGAGCGCTATGTGCGCGAGTACCCGAGCCAGTACATGTGGAGCATGAAGCGCTTCAAGAAGCGCCCGGCGGGCGAGCCGCGCTGGTACTGAGATTTTGGGGGCGCTTCGCGCCCCATTTGCAGGCAAGCCAGCTCCCACTCGGTCCCTGTGGGAGCTGGCTTGTCGTGGCGACGAACCGCTGCGATGGGCTGCAAAGCCGCCCCGGCAATTTCAGACTTTGTTGAGCTTCTTCAGAAACACGGTCATCTCTTTCTCGGCCTGCTTGTCCCCATGGGCCAGAGCTGCCTCGATCCCCTCCTCCCAGGCTTTGCGCGCCGCCGCCAGGTCACCCTGCAACTGATACGCCTTGCCCAGCAGCTTCCAGGCTGCGGAGTACTTCGGATCCTGCTCAACACACCGGGCTAGGTGCTCCGCCGCTTCAGCGCCGTTGCCTTCATCCAGCCAGGCCTTGCCCAAGCCAAACCTCAGCAGCGGGTTATCCACACCCTTGGCCAGCATCTTCTCCAGCGATTCGCGCATGCCCTCTTCTCCTAGAAGAAACTCAAGCCGACGTGGAACAGCTTTTCCACATCCCGAATATGCTTTTTATCCACAACGAACAGGATCACATGGTCACCCGACTCGATCATGGTGTCGTCGTGGGCAATCATCACCTCTTCGTCACGAATGATCGCGCCAATGGTGGTGCCCGGCGGCAGGGCAATATCCTCGATCGCCTTGCCCACCACCTTGCTCGACTTCGAATCCCCGTGCGCCACTGCTTCGATGGCCTCGGCCGCGCCACGGCGCAGCGAGTGCACACTGACAATGTCGCCACGGCGCACGTGCGCCAGCAGGGTGCCGATGGTGGCCAACTGCGGGCTGATGGCGATGTCGATATCGCCGCCCTGCACCAGGTCGACATAGGCCGGGTTGTTGATGATGGTCATCACTTTGCCCGCGCCCAGGCGCTTGGCCAGCAGCGACGACATGATGTTGGCTTCGTCGTCGTTGGTCAGGGCCAGGAAAATATCGGCGTCGGCGATGTTCTCTTCGAGCATCAGGTCCTTGTCCGACGCGCTGCCCTGCAGCACCACAGTGCTTTCCAGGGTATCGGAGAGGTGCCGGCAACGGGCCGGGCTCATCTCGATGATCTTCACCTGATAGCGGCTTTCGATGGCCTCGGCCAAGCGTTCGCCGATCTGTCCGCCCCCGGCGATGACAATGCGCTTGTTGGTTTCGTCGATGCGGCGTAGCTCGCCCATCACGGCGCGAATGTCCTTCTTCGCGGCAATGAAGAACACTTCGTCGTCAGCTTCGATTACCGTGTCGCCCCGTGGGGTGATCGGCCGGTCGCGGCGGAAGATGGCCGCCACGCGGGTATCGACGTTGGGCATGTGCGCACGAATCTGGCGCAGTTGCTGGCCGACCAGCGGGCCACCGTAGTAAGCCTTTACCGCCACCAACTGGGCCTTGCCTTCGGCGAAATCGATCACCTGCAGCGAGCCCGGGTGTTCGATCAGGCGCTTGATGTAGTTGGTCACCACCTGCTCGGGGCTGATCAGCACGTCGACCGGGATATGGTCGTTGTCGAACAGCTCTTCGCGGGTGAGGTAGGCCGACTCGCGTACCCGGGCGATCTTGGTCGGGGTGTGGAACAGCGAATAGGCTACCTGGCAGGCGACCATGTTGGTTTCATCGCTGTTGGTCACCGCTACCAGCATGTCGGCGTCGTCAGCGCCTGCCTGGCGCAGCACCGTCGGCAGCGAGCCGCGGCCTTGCACGGTGCGGATGTCCAGGCGGTCGCCCAGGTCGCGCAGGCGGTCGCCATCGGTGTCGACCACGGTGATGTCGTTGGCTTCGCTGGCCAGGTGCTCTGCCAGCGTACCGCCTACCTGGCCTGCGCCGAGGATGATGATCTTCATCCGCTACTCCCTACCTTTTGTTCTTATCCGCGCGAGGCGGCGATCTTGATCAGCTTGGCATAGTAGAAACCGTCGTGGCCGCCTTCCTGGGCCAGCAACTGACGACCGTGGGGCTGGCGCAGGCCGGCCTCGGTGGCCAGGTCCAGCTCACGGGCGCCCGGGGTGCGGGCCAGGAAGGCGTCGATCACTTCGGTGTTCTCGGTCGGCAGGCTGGAGCAGGTGGCGTACAGCAGCATGCCGCCCACTTCCAGGGTCGGCCACAGGGCATCCAGCAGCTCGCCTTGCAGCGAGGCCAGGGCCGGAATGTCGTCGGCCTGACGGGTCAGCTTGATGTCCGGGTGGCGGCGGATCACGCCAGTGGCCGAGCACGGGGCGTCGAGCAGGATGCGCTGGAACGGCTTGCCGTCCCACCAGCTGGCGGTGTCGCGGGCATCGCAGGCGATCAGCTCGGCGTCGAGTTTGAGGCGGTCGAGGTTCTCGCGTACGCGGGTCAGACGCTTGGCTTCAAGGTCGATGGCCACTACGTGGGCCAGGCCAGATTCGGCTTCGAGCAGGTGGCAGGTTTTGCCTCCGGGTGCACAGCAGGCGTCCAGCACGCGTTGGCCGGGGGCCAGTTCAAGCAGATCGGCAGACAGTTGCGCGGCTTCGTCCTGCACGCTCACCCAGCCTTCAGCAAAGCCTGGCAGGGCGCGTACGTCGCAGGCTTCGGCCAGCACGATGCCGTCACGGCTGAACTGGCAGGCACTGGCGGCCACGCCAGCTTCGGCCAGCAGGGCCAAATAGGCATCGCGGCTGTGATGACGGCGGTTTACTCGCAAAATCATCGGTGGGTGGGCGTTATTGGCGGCGCAGATGGCTTCCCACTGCTCCGGCCAGAACGCTTTCAGCGATTTCTGCAGCCAGCGCGGGTGGGCGGTGCGTACCACCGGGTCGCGCTCCATGCTTGCCAACAGCTCCTCGCCTTCGCGCTGGGCGCGGCGCAGTACGGCATTGAGCAGCCCTTTGGCCCACGGTTTCTTCAGCTTGTCGGCACAGCCGACGGTTTCGCCGATGGCGGCGTGGGCGGGAATACGGGTGTAGAACAACTGATACAGGCCGACCAGCAGCAGCGCCTGCACATCGGCATCGGCGGCCTTGAACGGCTTTTGCAGCAGTTGCGCGGCCAACAGGTCGAGGCGAGGCTGCCAGCGTGCGGTGCCGAACGCCAGGTCCTGGGTCAGGCCACGGTCGCGCTCGTCGACCTTGTCCAGCTGCGCCGGCAGCGAGCTGTTCAGCGAAGCCTTGCCGCTAAGTACAGCGGCAAGGGCACGGGCGGCGGCGAGGCGTGGGTTCATTGGCCCAGCACCTTGCCGCTGGCGAATTTCTCGCGACGGCTGTTGAACAGGTCGCTGAAGTTCAGCGGCTTGCCGCCGGGCAGTTGCAGGCGGGTCAGGCTCAGGGCCTGGTCACCGCAGGCGACCACCAGGCCGTCCTTGCTGGCGGAGAGGATCTCGCCGGGGGTGCCTGTCGCTGTGGACAAGTTGGCGGTCAGCACTTTCACGCTTTCGCCATCGAGGGAGCTGTGGCAAACCGGCCACGGGTTGAAGGCACGGATCAGGCGTTCCAGCTCGACGGCCGGGCGGCTCCAGTCGATGCGTGCTTCGTCCTTGTTCAGCTTGTGCGCGTAGGTGGCCAGGGCGTCGTTCTGAACTTCGCCTTGCAGCGAACCTTCGGCCAGGCCGGCAATGGCCTGGACGACTGCTGGCGGGCCCATCTCGGCCAAGCGGTCATGCAGGCTGCCGCCGGTGTCTTCGGCGCTGATCGGGGTGGCTACCTTGAGCAGCATCGGGCCGGTGTCCAGGCCTGCTTCCATACGCATCACGGTCACACCGCTCTCGGCGTCGCCGGCTTCCACGGCGCGCTGGATCGGTGCGGCACCGCGCCAGCGTGGCAGCAGGGAGGCATGGCTGTTGATGCAGCCCAGGCGGGGGATATCCAGCACCACCTGCGGCAGGATCAGGCCATAGGCGACCACCACCATCAGGTCCGGCTTCAGCGCGGCCAGTTCGGCCTGGGCTTCGGCGTTGCGCAGGGTCGGCGGCTGGAACACCGGGATGTCATGGGCCACAGCCAGTTGCTTGACCGCGCTCGGCATCAGCTTCTGGCCGCGGCCGGCCGGGCGGTCGGGCTGGGTGTAGACGGCCACGATCTCGTAGGGGCTGTCGAGCAAGGCCTTGAGGTGTTCGGCGGCAAACTCTGGAGTGCCTGCAAAGACGATGCGCATGGAGTTCTCGCTTCAAAAAAGAAAAAGGCTTGCCGGAGCAAGCCTTCTGGAAGGTGGGGATCAGGCTTGCTGGCGGTGCTGCTTTTCCAGCTTCTTCTTGATCCGGTCGCGCTTGAGCTGCGACAGGTAGTCAACGAACAGCTTGCCGTTGAGGTGATCGAATTCGTGCTGCACGCACACCGCCAGCAGGCCTTCGCATTCCAGCTCGTACGGCTTGCCGTCCCGGTCCTGGGCCTTGACCCGTACGCGCAGCGGGCGGTCGACGTTCTCGTAGAAGCCCGGTACCGACAGGCAGCCTTCCTGATACTGGCCCATGTCATGGGTCAGCTCTTCGACCGTCGGGTTGATGAAGACGCGCGGCTCGCTGCGGTCTTCGCTGAGGTCCATGACCACGACCTGCAGGTGCACGTTCACCTGGGTGGCGGCCAGGCCGATGCCAGGGGCTTCGTACATGGTTTCAAACATGTCGTCGATCAGCTGACGCAGGGCGTCGTCGAACACCGTCACCGGCTTGGCGATGGTGCGCAGGCGCGGGTCCGGGAATTCGAGAATGTTCAAGATGGCCATAAGGTCAGGCAGTCACTGTGCGTTCGGTTGAAAACTGAGCACACATAATAAAGGGAAACGAGGATTTCGGCACCTGGCAAGCTCGTCTAGGGTGTTTATGGGCTTGATAGCCTTCAATCAATGGACAGCTTTTCAAAGTGTTACTCACAGAGTTATCCACAAGTTGTGCCACGTAAATGGCCCTGTTTCGATCAAGGATGATCCCTATGCCAATTCACCATTCGTCGCTCTGTTCGCCTGCCGAACTGGATGCACGATTACGCCTGCACTGCCTGAACGGGATGGGACTGCGACGTTTTCGCACATTGTTCGATGCCTTTGGCAGTGCCTCCTCTGCACTCAGTGCACCGGGTTCGGCCTGGCGTGCATTGGGCATCCCACAGATCACCATTGACGCGCGGCGCAGTGCCGAAGTGCGCGATGGCGCACTGGCCGCAATGGCCTGGCTAGAGCGACCTGGCCAGCATTTACTGATGTGGGACGGCCCCGATTACCCTGCATTGCTGGCGGAAATCGACGATGCGCCACCGCTGCTTTTCGTGGCTGGCGAACCTGCGTTGCTCGAACGTCCACAGCTGGCTATTGTGGGCAGCAGGCGTGCCACACCACCGGCGCTCGACACCGCTGCGGCATTTTCCCGCTACCTGGTGCAGGCCGGTTTTACTATCACCAGCGGCTTGGCTGTGGGTATCGATGGTGCCGCTCATCGGGCTGCGTTGCAGGCTGGTGGGGGGACGATTGGCGTGCTTGGCACGGGGTTGCAAAAACTTTATCCACAGCGGCACCTGGAGCTTGCACAGGCGATGATCGACCATGGCGGCGCACTGGTTTCCGAGTACCCGCTGAATGCCGGGCCATTGCCCGGCAACTTCCCACGGCGCAATCGCATCATCAGTGGGCTGTCGCTGGGCGTGCTGGTGGTCGAAGCCAGCCTGGCCAGTGGTTCGCTGATCACCGCCCGCGTGGCGGCTGAGCAAGGCCGCGAGGTGTATGCGATTCCGGGCTCCATTCACCACCCGGGTTCGAAGGGCTGCCACCAGTTGATCCGCGATGGCGCGCTGCTGGTGGAAAGCGTGGATCAGATCCTCGAAAGCTTGCAGGGCTGGCAAAACCTGCCGCCCGCCGTTGTGGACAAATTCGACCATCCCCTGCTTGCCCTGCTGCATGCCGCACCGCAAACCAGCGAAAGCCTGGCGCATTGCAGCGAGCTGCCGCTGGCCGAAGTGCTGGCGCAACTGACCGAGCTGGAGCTGGAAGGCCGGGTCAGCAATGAAGCCGGGCGTTGGTTTGCCCGTGCGGGCTAAGTACACTGCACACAAGCAAGGTATATAGGCGGAGAGACAGCAATGGTGAGCAGTTTTCGTGTGCAACAAGCCGCACGTGAGGTACGGGCGGGCGCAGTGATCGCCTACCCGACGGAAGCGGTCTGGGGCCTGGGCTGCGACCCGTGGAACGAGGACGCGGTGTATCGCCTGCTGGCGCTGAAATCGCGGCCTGTGGATAAAGGGCTGATTCTGATCGCCGACAACATCCGCCAGTTCGATTTCCTGTTCGAGGACTTCCCCGAAGACTGGATCGACCGCATGGGCAGCACCTGGCCGGGACCGAACACCTGGTTGGTGCCCCATCAGGACCTGTTGCCTGAATGGGTGACCGGGCAGCATGACACCGTGGCGCTGCGGGTCAGCGACCACCCGGTGGTGCGTGAGTTGTGTGCGTTGGTGGGGCCATTGATTTCCACCTCGTGCAACCCCGGCGGGCGCCCGGCGGCGAAGACCCGGTTGCGGGTGGAGCAGTACTTCCACGGCCAGTTGGACCTGGTGCTCGGTGGGGCGCTGGGCGGGCGGAAGAACCCGAGTGTGATTCGCAACCTGGCAACCGGCGAAGTCGTTCGCCCGGGCTGATACCGCTGGCGAGGCCTTCGCCCTCGATCGCAGGCAAGCCAGCTCCTACAGGTACTGCAGATGGCTTGAAACCGGTGCGGTCGGTGTGGGAGCTGGCTTGCCGGCCATGACCCGCTCTTCACCGTCAACCCGAACATTTCCGCCGAGGACGCTCTGGTCCATGTAGCCCTGTACCTGCGCAGCACCTACGAAACCGGCTACAAAGCCCTGGACTACATGCGCGAAGAAGGCCGTGGCATGTTCTGGTCGAACCTGCATGCGATTGAAATGGCGGAGGGGGTGATTGAGGCGATCCTCGATGGCATCGAGTCGACCCCACCACCGACAAGCTGTTCACCCCAAAACGGCGGGGTCCCTTAATTCAATGCATTGCTGTGGGAGCAGGTAGGCCTGGTTTCACAGCAATTTCCTACAAGCGCTGTCGGCAGCAATCACCTGCCCACCAGAAGACATCCAATTTATGCTTTGCATTCTCAAGGTTCCCGACCATGGGATGTTGAGGTTTGTACCTAGGCTTGTACAATGTTTGAGTTGGTATCTGCCAAATTAACTATCGGAAGCCACCAAGCCTAGCGCCCATTCAGCAGAACTGAATGGGTCGAGAAAAACCTGATCCGGGCCCTGCCTGGGAGGGATTTGAGAAATGCATGTACTGACTTTTAGCCAGGCTCGCGCCGACCTGAAGCAGACGATGGATGATGTATGTCGGGATCACGAACCTGCGATCATTACCCGCCAGCGCGGTGAGCCGGTGGTTATGCTCTCGCTTGAAGACTACAACGGCATGCAAGAAACCATGTACCTGCTGGGTTCTTCAGCCAATGCCAAGCGTTTGCGAGCATCCATTGATCAGCTGCGGTCGGGTAAAGCTGCTACCCATGAGCTGTCCATAGATGAACATGAAGTCAAAACAACGCAACAAGACTGAGGCTCGCAACTCTGTAAGCGTTGCGTTTACTTCAGAGGGTTGGGAAGACTACTGCCATTGGAAAGATGCTGACCCGGATGTGTTTGCAACGATCAACGCACTGATCAGGGAGTGCCTTCGTACTCCTTTCAAAGGTACTGGCAAGCCTGAACCGCTCAAGGGCGACCTTTCAGGATTCTGGTCTCGCCGCATTACTCGCGAGCATCGGTTGGTCTACCTCTTCGAAGGTGGGCAGATGACAATCTTGCAGTGCCGATATCACTAGGACGATTAATCAAGGCAAAGCAATCTAAACGGGATTGCTGTAATCCGGGCCGACTCAATACCTGTGGGAGCTGGTTCACCCGCGAACACGGGCACAGCCGGTGCCATCAATCGCGGTGGCTTCTTCGCGGGCATGCCCGCTCCCACAGGGAATGTGCCCGGCTCAGGGGATCAGTACAGTCGACCCCACAGTCCTGCGCGCCGACAGCTCCGCCTGCGCCTTGGCCGCCTCACTTAATGGATACCGCTGCTGGATATCCACAACCAGCTTGCCACTGCCAATCATCGCAAACAGGTCATCGGCCATGGCCTGAGTGTTCTGGGCATTGTTGGCATAGCTCGCCAACGTGGGGCGTGTGACATACAGCGAGCCCTTCTGCGCCAGAATCCCCAGGTTCACCCCGCTCACCGCGCCCGAGGCATTGCCGAAGCTCACCATCAATCCACGCGGTTGCAGGCAGTCAAGCGAAGTCAGCCAGGTATCGGCGCCCACGCCGTCGTACACCACCGGGCATTTCTTGCCATCGGTCAGCTCCAGCACGCGCTTGGCGACATCTTCACGGCTGTAGTCGATGGTTTCCCATGCCCCCAGCGCCTTGGCCCGCTCGGCCTTTTCGGCAGAACTCACGGTACCGATCAGCTTGGCGCCCAAGGCCTTGGCCCACTGGCACGCCAGCGAACCCACACCGCCAGCCGCCGCGTGGAACAGAATCACGTCACCCGCCTTCACCTCATAGGTCTGCTTCAGCAGGTACTGCACGGTCAAACCCTTGAGCATCACCGCCGCCGCCTGCTCGAAGCTGATGCTGTCGGGCAGCTTGACCAGGTTGGCCTCCGGCAACGTATGCACCTCGCTGTACGCACCCAGGGGGCCGCCGGCATGGGCCACACGGTCACCTACCTTCAGCCGGGTGACGCCTTCGCCCACGGCCTCGACGACACCGGCAGCCTCGGTGCCCAGGCCTGAAGGCAGGGACGGCGGCGCATACAACCCACTGCGGAAGTAGGTATCGATGAAGTTCAGGCCGATGGCATGGTTACGCACGCGCACCTGCTGCGGCCCCGGTGGGGCGGGTTCGAATTCCACAAACTGCAGCACTTCCGGGCCGCCATGCTGGCTGAACTGGATACGCTTGGCCATCTCGCACTCCTGTCGTCGGGATCGGGAAAAGGCCTTCTATCGGACGCCTTTGCTTGATCGCCGTCAACTGCGGCGCGCGCGCTGGCGGTGGTATGCTACGCGGCGAATTCTTCCCTGCCCGTTCCTGGTGACCCGATGACTAGCCGCACCGAGGCCGTGAAAGCCTACCTGCTCGACCTGCAAGACCGCATCTGCTCTGCCCTCGAAGCTGAAGACGGCGGTGCTCGCTTCGTCGAGGACGCCTGGGTGCGCGAAGCCGGTGGCGGGGGCCGCACGCGGGTGATCGGCGACGGCAAGGTGATCGAGAAAGGCGGGGTCAACTTCTCCCATGTGTTCGGTGCGGGTCTGCCGCCCTCGGCCAGTGCCCACCGCCCTGAGCTGGCGGGCCGTGGTTTCGAGGCCTTGGGCGTGTCGCTGGTGATTCACCCGCACAACCCGCATGTGCCTACATCCCACGCCAACGTGCGCTTCTTTATCGCCGAAAAGGAAGGTGAAGAAGCTGTGTGGTGGTTCGGTGGTGGCTTCGACCTGACCCCGTACTACGGCAATGAAGAAGACTGCATCCACTGGCACCGCGTGGCCGAGCAGGCCTGCGCGCCCTTCGGCGCCGACGTGTACCCGCGCTACAAGGCCTGGTGCGACCGCTATTTCCACCTCAAGCACCGTGGCGAGCCACGCGGCATCGGCGGCCTGTTCTTCGATGACCTGAACGAGTGGGATTTCGACACCTGCTTTGCCTTCATCCGCGCCATCGGCGATGCCTACGTCAACGCCTACCTGCCGATCATCCAGCGCCGCAAGGACACGCCCTACACCCCGCAGCAGCGCGAGTTTCAGGAATACCGGCGCGGCCGCTACGTGGAGTTCAACCTGGTCTACGACCGTGGCACCCTGTTCGGCCTGCAGTCTGGTGGCCGTACCGAGTCCATCCTCATGTCGCTGCCGCCGCAGGTACGTTGGGGCTACGACTGGAAGGCTGCGCCCGGTAGCGAAGAAGCGCGCCTGACCGAGTACTTCTTGCAAGACCGCGACTGGCTTGGCCAGTAAGCCTGTGGACAACCAAGGAACCGCCATGGACCAGTACGTCGTTTTCGGTAACCCCATCGGCCACAGCAAGTCGCCGCTGATTCACCGCCTGTTCGCCGAGCAGACCGGCCAGGACCTGGAATACACCACCCTGCTGGCGCCGCTGGACGAGTTCAGCGATTGCGCGCGCGGCTTCTTCAAGCAAGGCAGTGGCGGCAACGTCACGGTGCCGTTCAAGGAAGAGGCCTATCGCCTGTGCGACAGCCTGACCCCTCGTGCACAGCGCGCTGGGGCAGTGAACACGCTGAGCAAGCTGGCCGACGGTACCTTGCAGGGCGACAACACCGATGGCGCTGGCCTGGTGCGCGACCTCACGCTGAATGCCGGCGTCGAACTGGCTGGTAAACGCATTCTCATCCTCGGTGCCGGCGGCGCCGTGCGCGGCGTGCTGGAGCCGATTCTGGCGCACAAGCCGCAGTCGCTGGTAATCGCCAACCGCACAGTGGAAAAGGCCGAGCAGCTGGCGCGTGAGTTCGATGAATTGGGGCCGGTGGTGGCCAGCGGGTTTGCCTGGTTGCAGGAGCCGGTGGATGTGATCATCAACGCCACCTCGGCGAGCCTGGCCGGGGAATTGCCGCCGATTGCCGACAGTCTGGTCGAGGCCGGGCGCACGGTTTGCTACGACATGATGTATGGCAAGGAGCCGACGCCGTTTTGCCAGTGGGCTACCAAGCTGGGGGCGGCCAAGGTGCTGGATGGGCTGGGGATGCTGGCTGAGCAGGCGGCTGAAGCCTTCTTCATCTGGCGGGGAGTGCGTCCGGACACGGCGCCGGTGCTGGCTGAGCTGCGGCGTCAACTGATGCGCAACTGACTCGACCTCCATTCGCCTGGAGGCGAGATTTCTCCAGGCGGATCTACTCGTCATAGTGAGCAATTTTCTCGGCCGATTGCTTCTTGCCCGTGTAGGCCTCCCGTTCGTTCATCAGCAACTCGAGCCGGGAAATTCGCTGCTCCGCCTGGGTGATGCATTCGTCACTGGTTGCGCCGAAGGCAGTGGATGACAAAAGGATCAAGGCCATGAACCCTGTGTAAGACGCCATGAGGCAGTCCTTGCGCTGTTGATACC
Organism: Pseudomonas sp. URIL14HWK12:I5; assembly: GCF_900176445.1. Taxonomy (NCBI): domain Bacteria; kingdom Pseudomonadati; phylum Pseudomonadota; class Gammaproteobacteria; order Pseudomonadales; family Pseudomonadaceae; genus Pseudomonas; species Pseudomonas sp. URIL14HWK12:I5. Next base: position 86,893 of record NZ_FWXQ01000001.1, on the reverse strand, counting down.
TCTGATTTTCCGCAGCCTTGTTTTTGGCACAACTGGCAAAATTGTCAGGTCATTCCTCAAACCGGATCGGGCACAATTCAACACCCTCCAGCTTTTGCAACTCCTCGACCACCTGCGGCCTGGCCCGGTGCAAGGTCAAACTCCCCCCCGTGCGCATCAACCGACGCGCCTCGCGGTGCAACATATCCACACCCGAGTAATCGATAAAATTCACCTGCCGCGCATCGATCACCACATGTGGCCCCTGGCAACGCTGCAAGCGCACCTGCAGGTAATGCGCCGCACCAAAGAAGATCGACCCGCCCACCCGCAATACATCCGCATCACCCTCACGGCTCTGCTGTACCCGTGGCCGTGACGTGCGCTTCAGATAGAAGAAGAGCGACGCCAGTACCCCGGCATAGATCGCCGTCTGCAATTCCAGCAACAAGGTCGCCGCTGCCGTCAGTGCCATTACCAGAAACTCCGAGCGGCTGACCCGGAACAGCGCGCGAATCCCCCGATGGTCCACCAACCCCCAACAGATCAGCAAAATGCTGCCGGCCATGGCGGGTATCGGCAGGTGTGCGATCAACCTGGCGCCGGTAACGGCGAACAACGCTACCCACAGCGCCGAGAACACCCCGGCCATGGGCGAACGGGCACCTGCTTCATAGCTCAGGCCCGAGCGGGTGAAGGAGCCGGCAGACAGGTAACCAGAGAAAAACGCCCCCGCGATGTTCGACAGGCCCTGGGCACGTATTTCCTGATCCGGGTCGATCAGTTGTTCTGAGCGTGCCGAGAGAGAGCGGGCAATCGACAGGCTGGTGACCAGCCCCAGCATACCCACTGCCACGGCGCTGGGCAGCAGGCGCAACATCAGTTCCACGTCCAGCAGGGGCAGCGGGCTAAGCGGGGGAAGTCGCCCGGTGAAGGCTGCTACTCGTGGTACATGGCCAAAGAAGCCTGGCAACAGCCACGCCAGCAGGCTGACCAGGATCAGGCTTATCAACAGGCTCGGCCAGCGTGGGCGCCAGAGTTTCAAGGTCACGCCGAGCAGCACGGTGGCCAGGCCAAGCACCAGTGAAGGCAGGTCGACTTCTCCGGCATGGCTGGCCAGATCCTGCACGGTCTTCAGCGCAGTGGCCTGGCTGGGCAGGTCCATGCCCAGCAGGTTGGGCAGTTGGCCCAGGGCGATGACGATGGCGGCGCCCAGGGTGAAACCGAGCACCACGGAATGGGAGACGAAATTGACCAGCGCGCCAAACCGCACAAGCCCCAGCAGTAGCTGGAAGATGCCGCCGAGGAACGTCAACAGCAGCACCAGGGTGATGTAGTCGGCGCTGCCCGCCACGGCCAGCGGGCTGATGCTGGCGTAGAGGACGATGGAAATGGCAGCGGTCGGGCCGCAGATCAGGTGCCAGGATGAACCCCATAGGCAAGCGATCAGCACCGGCACGATGGCGGCATACAGGCCATATTCGGCGGGCAGGCCGGCGATCAGGGCGTAGGCGATGGATTGCGGCAGGGCAAGGATGGCACCGCTCAGGCCCACCAGCAGGTCCTGGCGCAGGCTGCGGCCCGATTGGCGGGGGAGCCAGGTGAGGAAGGGCAGCAGGTGAGTGAGGCGATGCATGGTTTATCCACAATCCTTAAGGTTTCGCCAAACCCTGTGGGAGCGGGCATGTCGAGGCGTCGAACCGCCGCGAACACCGGCAAAGCCGGTGCCATCCACCGCGCTGGCCTCTTCGCGAGCTTGCCCGCTCCCTCAGGGGAGGTGTGTTGCTTGCGAGATTACAGTTTGGCTTTGACGGCCTCCAGGGCATTGCCGTCAGATTTGGTGGTGACCCCAGCCAACCACCCATCCAGCAACTCGGGATGCGCCTTCACCCAGCCCTTGGCTGCTTCATCAAAGCTGATCTTCTTGTCCACAACCTCGGCCATGATGCTGTTTTCCATGTCCAGCGTGAACCTAAGGTTACCCAGCAGCTTCGCCGCATTCGGGCAGGCCTGTGGATAACCCTTGCGGGTCAGCGTATACACCTCGCCTTTGCTGCCGAACCACTTCTCCCCGCCGGTCAGGTAATGCATCTTCAGCTTCACGTTCATCGGGTGCGGTGTCCAGCCAAGGAAGGTGATGAACTGCTGCTTCTTCACTGCCCGGTCGACCTGCGCCAGCATGGCCTGTTCGCTGGATTCCACCAGCTTCCACTGGCCGAGGTTGAAATCATTCTTGTCGATGATTTCCTTCAGCGACAGATTGGCCGGTGCGCCGGAGCCGATGCCGTATAGCTTCTTGTCGAATTGGTCGGCATGCTTTTGCAGGTCGGCAAAGTCCTTCACCCCGGCATTCCACACATGATCGGGCACGGCCAGGGTGAACTCGGTGCCTTCCAGGTTGCGCGACAGTTGCTGCACATCGCCGTTGGCGATGAACTTTTCATGGAAGCCTTGATGCGCCGGCATCCAGTTGCCGAGGAAGGCATCCACACGGCCGTCCTTCAGGCCACCGTAGATGATCGGTACGGCCAGGCTGTCGATTTTCACCTGGTAGCCCAGGCTTTCCAGTAGCAGGCGGGCCACGGCGTTGGTCGAAGCGATATCGCTCCAGCCGGGGTCGGCCATTTTCACGGTGCTGCATTGCGCGTCGCTGTCGGCGGCGTGGGCCGTGGCGGTGCCCAGGGCCAGGGCGAACACGGCGGCGGAGAACTTGTGCATGGCGGCCTCTCTTCTCAATCCATGGGTGCGGGCTGTGGATAACGTGCCTTGCGCTCGAGGTCATCGAGATCGATGTGGTTGCGCATGTACTGTTGACTGGCATCCACCAGCGGTTGGTGGTCCCAGCTTTTCAGCTTGCCGATGGCCAGCGCTTCGGCCACCAGGCGGCGGCGGCGCTGGCTGGCCAGCACCTGCTGGCGCAGGCTGGGGATGTCCCAACGCTGCTGTGCTTCATCGACCAATGCCTGCAGCAGCGCCTGATGGTCCGGGCTGCCGGTGAGGTTCTCCCGCTCGTGCGGGTCGCGGCTCAAATTATAGAGTAGGCATGGGTCGTCTTCGCTGTACACGAACTTGTACGGCCCACGGCGGATCATCATCAGCGGGCCGACGGTGCCTTCGGCCATGTATTCGCCGATCACTTCGTCGTGGCCGCCCTGCCCTTGCAGGTGGCTTACCAGTGAGCGGCCGTCCAGGTGCAGGTGGTTATCCACAGCGCCGCCAGCGAGTTCGACCAGGGTTGGCAACAGGTCGCAGGTGGAGACCGAGGCGCTGACCCGGCCTGCTGCGAAGCGCTTCGGCGCATGAACCAGCAACGGCACCCGTGCCGACATCTCGAACCAGTGCATTTTGTACCAGAGGCCACGCTCGCCGAGCATGTCGCCGTGGTCGCCGGAGAACACGATCACGGTATTGTCTGCCAGGTTGCATTCCTCCAGGGTTTGCAGCAGCTGGCCGATGTTGTCGTCGATATAGCTGCAGGCGCCGAAGTAGGCGCGGCGGGCATCGCGGATCTTTTCCACAGGCAGCGGCTTGTTCCACAGGTCGTAGACCTTGAGCAGGCGCTGCGAGTGTGGGTCGAGTTCCGACTGGCTGAACCCGGCGTGGGGCATGGGGATATCCACACCCTCGTAGCGGTCCCAGTAGCGCTTGGGGATGGTGTACGGGTCGTGCGGGTGGGTCATGGACACGGTCAGGCAGAACGGCCGGCCATCGTTCCCGCGCACATGGTCGTACAGGTACTGGCGCGCCTTGAACACCACCTCTTCGTCGAAATCCAGCTGGTTGGTGCGTACGCATGGGCCGGCCTGCAGCACCGAGGACATGTTGTGGTACCAGCTGGGGCGCACATCCGGTTCGTCCCAGTTCACCGCCCAGCCGTAGTCGGCGGGGTAGATATCGCTGGTCAAGCGTTCTTCGTAGCCGTGCAGCTGGTCCGGGCCGCAGAAGTGCATCTTGCCCGACAGTGCTGTGCGGTAGCCCAGCCGGCGCAGGTAGTGGGCATAGGTCGGTACGTCTGCGGGAAAGTCGGCGGCGTTGTCGTAGGCACCTATGCGGCTGGGCAACTGGCCGCTGACCAGGGTGAAGCGCGACGGCGCGCACAGCGGGCTGTTGCAGTAGGCCGAGTCGAACACCACCGCCTGCTCGGCCAGACGGCTCAGGTGCGGCATCTGGATGGGCGAGCGGGCGTAGATCGGCAGCAAAGGTGCGGCCATCTGGTCGGCCATGATGAACAGGATATTCGGGCGCGTCATGGTGGCTTCCATCGTTGAGGGTTATGCGAACCGCTTGCCTACCAAGATGCGACTGTGGCTAACATGGGTAAAGCCCATGGCGGGCAATGACTGGGATTATCTGAGCTTATGTTTGATCACCTCGCCGAGCTGTCACTGGATACCTTGCGCGTGTTCGAGGCAGCAGCGCGCTTGCGTAGCTTTACTGCCGCCGCGCTGGAGCTGGGTACCACACAACCGGCCGTGAGCCAGCAGGTGAAACGCCTGGAAGCCCAGCTGGGCACGCGCCTGTTCGACCGTATTTACCGGGGCATCGAGCTGACCGAAGCCGGACAGGTGCTGTTCGAGCAGGTGCATCAGGGATTGCAGGCGATGGATGACGGCATTGCCCAAGCCAGCGGGCGTGGTCAGCGCGAGGTGCTGCAGGTGGCCACCGACTTTGCCTTTGCCGCGTTCTGGCTGATGCCCCGGTTGCAGCGCTTTCACGAAGCTTATCCACAGGTGGATGTGAGCCTGGTGACCGGTGAGCGCAGCCAGGGCATGTTGCGGCCGGACATCGATGTGGCGGTGCTGTTTGGCGATGGGCGCTTTCATCAAGGCGAAAGCCGTTGGCTGTTCGATGAGGAAGTTTTCCCCGTGTGCAGCCCCCGGCTGACCCATGGCAAACCCTTGTCAGCCGTGGCTTTGCAACAATTGCCCTTGCTTCATTTGAAGGGCGAGCAGGCCAGCCGCTGGTTTGATTGGACGGGGGTGTTTCGCGGGTTTGGCGTGGCCAGCCCGCCACCGGCGGGGCAGTTGCGCTTTGACAACTACACCTTGCTGATCCAGGCGGCGATTGCCGGTCAGGGTGTGGCGATCGGTTGGCGGCACCTGGTGGATGGCCTGGTGGATCAAGGCTTGCTATGTCGGCCATTAGAGGGGAGCCTGACGTCGAGTCGGGGCTATTATCTGGTTTTGCCACCGCGCAAGCGGCGCGGGGCGTTGATCGAGCGGTTCGTCAGCTGGCTGGAGCAGGAACGCAGTGGCTGATGGCGGTGTAATCGGGAGTTATTGTGCAAAGAATCAAGGGCTACCACGCACACGTTTATTACGACGCGGCAACGATGGAGCAGGCACGTGAGCTGTGTGAGGAGGCGGCGCGGCTGTTCCCTGTGACCATGGGGCGTATGCACCAGAAGCCGGTGGGGCCGCACCCGGACTGGAGTTGCCAGCTGGCGTTCGAGCCGGAATTTGTCGGGGTGGTGTTGCCTTGGTTGGCGCTGTACCGCAAGGGGTTGGTGGTGTTCATGCACCCGCTGACCGGGGATGAGCTGGCGGACCACCGGGACCATGCGATCTGGATGGGTGCTGTGCGGCCTTTGGATCTTTCTATTTTTGGTGGGTAAATCTCAGTTGCCTGTGATGGCCTCTTCGCGGGCAAGCCCGCTCCCACAAGTCCTCCACAAAATTCAGCATCTGTGTCGTCCCTGTGGGAGTGGGCTTGCCCGCGAAGAAGGCGATGCGGTTTAGCGACGAGCCCCGCGCACGCCTTCAGCCAGTGCCGAGCACAAGCTCAACACATCATTCACTGCCTGGTCCGCACTAGTGGCCTGGGCAATCTTGTCGACCAGCGCCGACCCCACCACCACACCATCCGCCAAGCGGGCGATGTTCGCGGCCTGCTCCGGGGTGCGAATGCCGAAACCAACGCTGATCGGCAGATCGGTATGCCGACGCAGGCGGGCAATGGCCTCGGTCACGTGCTCGGTGGTCGCCGAGCCGGCACCGGTTACACCGGCCACCGACACGTAGTAGACGAACCCGGAGCTGCGCTCCAGTACGCGCGGCAGGCGCGCATCGTCGGTGGTCGGGGTGGTCAGGCGGATGAAGTCGATGCCTGCAGCCTGGGCCGGGGTGGCCAGTTCGGCGTCGTGTTCGGGCGGCAGGTCGACGATGATCAGGCCATCGACGCCGGCTTGCTTGGCTTCAGCCACGAACTTTTCCACGCCAAAGCGGTGGATCGGGTTGTAGTAGCCCATCAGCACGATCGGCGTGGTGTGGTTATCCACACGGAATTCGCGAACCATCTGCAGGGTCTTGGCCAGCGTCTGGCCAGCCTCCAGGGCGCGCAGGGTGGCCAGCTGGATGGCCACGCCGTCGGCCATCGGGTCGGTGAACGGCATGCCCAGTTCGATCACGTCGGCGCCAGCGGCCGGCAGGCCCTTGAGGATCTGCAGCGAAGCGTCGTAGCCCGGGTCGCCTGCGGTGACGAAGGTGACCAGTGCCGAACGGCCTTCGGCCTTCAGTTCGGCGAAGCGTTGTTCAAGACGGCTCATGCCTGTTTCTCCTGGGCGGCCATGTGGTTCATGACGGTTTGCATGTCTTTGTCGCCGCGGCCCGACAGGCACACGACCATCAGGTGGTCCTTGGGCAGCTTCGGTGCGCGCTTGATCGCTTCGGCCAGGGCGTGGGAGCTTTCCAGGGCCGGGATGATGCCTTCCAGGCGGCAGGTGGCGTGGAACGCATCCAGCGCTTCGTCGTCGGTGATGCTGACGTACTCGACGCGCTTCACTTCGTGCAGGTAGGCGTGCTCCGGGCCGATGCCCGGGTAGTCCAGGCCTGCGGAAATCGAGTGGGCGTCGGTGATCTGGCCGTCTTCATCCTGCAGCAGGTAGGTGCGGTTGCCGTGGAGCACGCCCGGTACACCGCCGTTCAGGCTGGCGGCGTGCTTGTCGGTGTGTACGCCGTGGCCACCAGCTTCGACGCCGATGATCTGCACGCTTGGTTCTTCGAGGAACTCATGGAACAGGCCCATGGCGTTGGAGCCACCCCCCACGCAGGCAACCAGGCTGTCTGGCAGGCGGCCTTCCTTTTCTTGCAGCTGGGCGCGGGTTTCCTTGCCGATGATCGACTGGAAGTCACGGACCATGGCCGGGTACGGGTGTGGGCCGGCCACGGTACCGATCAGGTAGAAGGTGTCTTCGACGTTGGTCACCCAGTCGCGCAGGGCTTCGTTCATGGCGTCTTTCAGGGTGCCGGTGCCGGCAGTGACCGGGACGATCTCGGCGCCCAGCAGCTTCATGCGGAACACGTTGGCCTGCTGGCGCTCGATGTCGGTGGCGCCCATGTAGATCACGCAAGGCAGGCCGAAGCGGGCAGCGACGGTGGCGGTGGCCACGCCATGCATGCCGGCGCCGGTTTCGGCGATCAGGCGCTTCTTGCCCATGCGCTTGGCCAGCAGCACCTGGCCGATGCAGTTGTTCACCTTGTGCGCGCCGGTGTGGTTGAGCTCTTCACGCTTGAAGAAGATCTTGGCGCCGCCACAGTGTTCGGTCAGGCGCTCGGCGAAGTACAGCGGGTTCGGGCGGCCGATGTAGTCGCGCTGGAAGTAGGCCAGTTCTTCGAGGAACTTGGGGTCTGCCTTGGCCGCTTCGTATTCGCGGGCCAGGTCCAGCACCAGTGGCATCAGGGTTTCGGCCACGTAGCGGCCGCCGAACGAGCCGAACAGGCCGTTGGCGTCGGGGCCGGGGCGGTATTGGGACTGGGTCATGGGGCGCTCCAGGGCGTAATGAATGAGTGATGGGCTTTACTCTAACCACGGCAAGCCCGGCTGAAAACCGATAAGATTGCGCAAACTTGTCAGAAAAACTCACAGGTAAAATGGCCCACGACCTCCCTCCCCTCAATGCACTGCGAGCCTTTGAAGCCGCTGCCCGGCTTAACAGCGTCAGCCAGGCGGCCGAGGCCCTTCATGTGACCCACGGTGCCGTCAGCCGGCAGATCAAAGTGCTTGAAGAGCACTTGGGCGTGGCCCTGTTCGTCAAGGACGGGCGCGGCATCAAACTCACAGATGCCGGGGTGCGCCTGCGCGATGCCAGTGGCGAAGCCTTCGACCGGCTGCGCAGCGTGTGTGCCGAGCTCAGCCGTGATGTCAGCGAAGCGCCGTTCGTGTTGGGCTGCTCCGGTAGCCTGTTGGCGCGCTGGTTCATCCCACGGCTGGGGCGGCTACAGGCGGATTTGCCCGAGCTGCGCTTGCACCTGTCGGCGGGTGAAGGTGACCTCGACCCGCGGCGGCCTGGGCTGGACGCGCTGCTGGTGTATGCCGAACCCCCGTGGCCTGCGGACATGCAGGTGTATGTACTGGCCGAGGAACGTATCGGGCCAGTTGTGAGCCCCCATTACGCCGGCTTTGAACGCTTGCAGGGAGCGCCTGCCAAGGCGTTACTGGGCGAAGCCTTGCTGCACACCACCTCGCGCCCGCAGGCCTGGCCTACCTGGGCGCAGGAACAGAGACTGGACCCTGCAGCCATTCACTATGGCCAGGCGTTCGAGCACCTGTATTACTTGCTGGAAGCCGCTGTGGCGGGGTTGGGTGTGGCGATTGCGCCACAGCCATTGGTTGCTGATGACTTGCGTGCGTGCCGCTTGAGTGCGCCGTGGGGCTTTTCCCCTACCCCTGCCGCGTTGGCATTGTGGGTGCCCAGGCGCGCCGCAGACGGGCGCGCCGAGCAGTTGGCGCAGTGGCTACGTGCCGAATTGGCGCGGCAGAGCGCCTAGTTTCGTTTGCACATCAGGTAGGCCGCCAGCAGGCCCAGTGCCCCAATGGCCACGCCAGCGGTGGTGTACGGGTGTTCCTGGGCGTAGTCGCGGGTGGCGATGCCGGTCTGACGGGTGCGCTGCTTCACTTCTTCATAGGCATCGCTCAGCAGGCTGCGCGAATGACGGAGGGCACTCTCAGCGTTGCTGCGGATTGCCTTCACCGACTTCTGGGACTCTTCCGACGCATCGTGCTTGAGGTTCTCCAGGCTTTTCAGAAGGCTCTCGATCTCTGCTTCCATGCTTTCCAGGGACGTTTTACGCAGCGAGTTACGGTGCATGTTGACTCTCCTTTGCAGTATGGGCTGTAAGGAGTGCGACCGTTGGTATGCGTGAAAGTGCGATCGAACTTTGGCCGTGGGTGACGGCTCGCAGATAAACCAGGCCTGCGCTGCTAGGCTAAAAAATCACCGTCACCCAAGGAGAACGCTCATGACCGATCATCACACGTACAAGAAGATCGAACTGGTGGGGTCTTCGCCTACCAGCATCGAAGAGGCGATCAACAATGCCCTGGCCGAAGCGGGCAAGAGCATCAAGCACCTGGAGTGGTTCGAAGTGGTCGATACCCGTGGTCATATCCGCGATAACAAGGCCGCGCACTTCCAGGTCACGCTGAAAGTCGGTTTCCGTATCGCCAACAGCTGATGCTGCGCCGGGGTAGATGATCCCGGCTTGATGGGGTATTTAGGAAGGGGGCGCCTTGGCGGGCGCCCTTTCTGATTTCATCTGCACAAGGAAAGCGATCGATGAACAAACTGATTCTGGCCCTGGGCCTTATGACCCTGGCTGGCGGCGCCATGGCGGCGGGCAAGCCGTGCGAGGAGCTGAAGGCGGAGATTGCGGCCAAGCTGGATGCCAAGGGCGTCACCGGATACAAGCTGGAGATCGTCAACAAAGGCGAGCCGGCCGGCAAGGTGATTGGCAGCTGTGAGGCCGGTACCAAGGAGATTGTGTACCGCCGCGGTTGAAGTGTTGGCTCCTTCGCGGGCAAGCCCGCGAAGGAGGTCACTCGGTTTTCAAGGCCTGCGCCAACAGTTCATAGGACCTCACCCGGTCCGCATGCTCATACAAGTCACAGGTAAAGATCAGCTCATCCGCTCCGGTTTGCTCCAGCAGCACCTCCACCTTGGCCCGTACTTTCTGCGGGCTACCGATCATCGCCAGGCCCAGGAAGCTACCCACAGCATCCCGCTCATGCGGCAGCCATAGCCCATCCATGCTTTCCACTGGCGGCTTTTGCATCAGGCTCTGCCCGCGAATCAGCGCCAGGATGCGCTGGTACACCGAGGTAGCCAGGTACTCGGCCTTTTCATCGGTTTCGGCCACCACCATGGGAATGCCCAGCATCACATACGGCTTGTCCAGCGTGGTCGATGGTTTGAAGTGGTTGCGGTAAACGCGGATGGCTTCGTGCATGTAGCGCGGTGCGAAGTGCGAGGCGAAGGCGTAGGGCATGCCGCGCATCCCGGCCAGCTGGGCGCTGAACAGGCTGGAACCCAGCAACCACATGGGTACGTCGGTGTCATGCCCCGGTACGGCGATCACTTTTTGATCATCGGTGCGTGGGCCGAGGTAGCGCGAAAGCTCCTCGACATCGTCCGGGAAGTCGTCCGGGCCACCGGCGCGATCTCGGCGCAAGGCGTAAGCCGTCATCTGGTCGGAACCTGGCGCACGGCCCAGGCCCAGGTCGATTCGCCCGGGGTACAGGCTGGCCAGGGTGCCAAATTGCTCGGCGATCACCAGTGGCGCATGGTTGGGCAGCATCACCCCTCCTGAGCCCACGCGAATGGTCGACGTCCCCCCTGCCAGATAACCGATCAGCACCGAGGTGGCTGAACTGGCGATGCCGTCCATGTTGTGGTGCTCGGCCACCCAGAAGCGGTTGTAGCCAAAGCGCTCGACGTGTTGTGCCAGGTCCAGCGAATTGCGCAGCGACTGCGCGGGGCCGGCGTCGGCGCGTACGGGCACCAGATCGAGGGTGGAAATTTTCAGGTCGCGCAGTTGCGTCATTGGAGCCTCCGCAAAGGTGGTTGGCCAGAGGCCTTTTGATCTCTGTATGGGCATATTCGGGGGATTCAATGCTTGCTGTGAGATTGGTCTGAACTTGCTGTAGGCGGCTGGCCTCTGAACCCATAAGCACGTAACCGAAAGACAAGGAGGCAGCATGAAAAAGACAGCATCGGCGATCTGGCAAGGTGGCCTGAAGGACGGCACTGGCCTGCTTTCCACAGAAAGCGGCGCGCTCAAGCAGAACCCTTATGGCTTCAACACCCGCTTTGAGGGCTCGCCGGGCACCAATCCGGAAGAGTTGATCGGTGCAGCCCATGCGGGCTGTTTTTCGATGGCGCTGTCGATGATGCTTGGTGAAGCGGGGCTCACGGCGGACCGGATCGACACTGCTGCCGAGGTGACGCTAGACAAGCTGCCTGATGGCTTTGCCATTACAGCCGTGCACCTGGTGCTCAGGGCCAAGGTGCCTGGTACAAGCGAAGCGCAGTTTCTGGAGATAGCCAACAAGGCCAAGGAAGGTTGCCCGGTGTCCAAGGTGCTGAACGCGAAGATCAGCCTGGATGCCGCGCTGGTTGGCTGAAGCGGCGCAACGGTGGCGGTTTGCTGTAGTCTAAACAGCGTCGGCAGCACGCTGCCTCTTCAGGAGCCGTTCCATGATTCGCGTAGCAATCGCCGTGTTGGCTTCCCTGGCCGCCACCTCCACGTTGGCGGCAGTGAAACCGTGCGAGGAGCTGAAAGCCGAGATCGAGGCCAAGATCCAGGCGCAGGGCGTGCCTTCCTACACCTTGGAGATCGTGCCCAACAGCGAGGTCAAGGACCAGAATATGGTGGTCGGGACCTGCGATGGCGGGACGAAGAAGATCATCTACCAGAAGAATGACCGGTAGCCATGAGACCCGGGGCTGCGTGGCAGCCCCGGCTTTCACGGAATACAGAACACATTGCTAGGCTCGTTCACCAGCACCTTGCGGCTGGCGTCGTACAGCAGCACCTGCGGCTCCATCACCGGAGCCCGTGCCTCCAGGCGATAGCGCTCGCCGGCCTTGAAGTTGTCAAAGCGCACGGTCAGGTAGCAGGTGCGGTCCCGGGGCTCGCTCATGATGCCGCCGGAGTAGATTTCATAATCGAAGCGCACCACCAGTTCGTGCTTGCCGGGGGTTACCTGGAAGTAACGGCCATCCTCCAGGCGTTTCCCGTCAAGGCGGTCGGCCATGATCACCCGGCCGGGGGTCATGGTGTAGAGGTCGACCCAGGCCTGCTTGGGGTCGACGGGCGGCAAGGGGCTGGCGCAAGCCCCCAGTGCACTGAGGGCGATCAGCATCATGGGCTGGCGCATGGCAAGACTCCCACTTGCGATGTACAAGGTACAAGCATAGCGCCGTTTGCGGGGTTCAGGTGCGTTGGCAGCCTGCAGGCAGGCCTTGGCCGAGCAGTTTTTGCTGCTGGTCGTAGAGCTTGATCCAGGGGCGGAAGCCAATGCTGCCGGCTTGCAGCTGGTAGCGCTGCCCGGCGCTGAAGTCCTTGAAGGTCAGCTTGACCTGGCAATCGCGCCACAGCGGCTCATCGACCGGGCCGATATTGCTGGGGGTAACCGGAAACTGGTAGCGCACGGTCAGCTCGTGGCTGCCAGGCGGTACCTCAAAATAGCGGCTGTCGACCCACTCTCGTTCGTCGACCTGCACGGCGTGCAGCGACGTGTTGTCGTAGGGGGTGAGGTCGATCCAGGCCTGGTTCGGGTCCGGGTCTGGCAACGTTGAACAGGCACAAAGTAGCGACAGTGAACCGGCGACCAACAATGCACGCATGGCGAAACTCCCCCTTGGCGAGATAGTCTTGGAGTGAATCGGCCTTGAGCGAGTCAGACAGTCCCGGATGCTTCGACTTTTTCTTATGCAGCGCTCAGGCCCTGGGGCACTCGACCGCGTTTTCATCCCTTTGGTTCCCCTGCTGGCCGCGCTCCTGCTGAACGGTTGCAGCAGCGTTGCCTACTATGGGCAGTTGGCTGAGGGCCAGTGGCAATTGCTGCGTGCGCGGCAGCCTGTCGCGCAGGTGATAGCCGACCCGGCGACGCCCCCGCAATTACGATCGCACCTGGCACACGCTGAACAGGCGCGGGTATTCGCCAGCCAGCAGCTGAAACTGCCGGATAACCGCAGCTACCGGGTTTACGCCGACATTGGCCGGCCTTATGTGGTGTGGAATGTCTTCGCCACGCCCGAGCTGTCGTTGCAGCCTATTACGCACTGCTTCCCGATCGCGGGGTGCGTGGCGTATCGCGGCTACTACCAGCAAGGCGCGGCCCGTGGGGCGGCGGCGCTGATGCGGCAAGACGGGCTGGATGTGTACGTTGGCGGTGTGGAGGCGTATTCGACGCTGGGTTGGTTCGATGACCCGATTCTTTCTTCGATGGTGGGCTGGGGCGACGAGCGCCTGGCCACGCTGATCTTCCATGAACTGGCTCACCAGCGCTTTTATGTGCAGAACGACACCGAGTTCAACGAGTCGTTTGCCTCCTTCGTCGAGCAGGAAGGCACGCGGCAATGGCGCGTGGCGCGTGGGCTTGCCGCCATTGGCGGGGATCAGGGGCAGCAGCGTGAGCAGTTCATCCGGCTGGTGCTGGCCAGCCGTGAACGGCTGCAGGCGATCTATTCAGGCACACTGGACGAAGCGCACAAGCGGCAGGCCAAGCGGGCCGAGTTCGAGCGCTTGAGGCGCGAGTACCGGCAGGTGCGTGATGGCCAGTGGGGGGGGGACAAACGCTATGACGCCTGGGTGTATGGGCCGTTGAGCAATGCCAAGTTGTTGCCGTTCGGGCTTTATGACCAATGGGTGCCGGCTTTTGAGGCGCTGTTCCGCGAGGTGGGTGGGGATTGGGGGCGGTTTTATGAGCGGGTCGAGCAACTGGGACGGTTGCCGATTTCTGAAAGGAAGGCGGCGTTACAGGGGTTGATGGTTAGCCAGTGAGATTTTGGGGCTGCAAAGCAGCCCCCAGGGCCATCAAGCCTTGATAAATGCCTGATGCATCTCGGCCAAGGTCGCAAAATGATAGGCCGGTTCCTCCGCCATCAACTCCTCCTGGCTACCAAAACCATACCCCACCGCCACGGCCTGCAAGCCATTGCTGCGTGCGCCAATCAGGTCATGCTTGCGGTCGCCGATCATCAGTGTCTGGGCCGGGTCCAGCCCTTCTTCGTCCAGCAGGTGGCGAATCAGCTCGACCTTGTTGGTTCGGGTGCCGTCCAGTTCGCTGCCGTAGATCACCTTGAAGTGGTGGTCGAAGGCGAAGTGCCGGGCGATTTCACGGGCGAACTCCCAGGGTTTGGAGGTGGCGATGTACAGCGTGCGGCCTTGCCCGGTCAGGGCTTCAAGCAACTCCGGCACACCCTGGAACACAAGGTTTTCGTACAGGCCGGTTACGCGGAAGCGCTCCCGGTAGAAGTTCACCGCCTCCCAGGCCTTGGCTTCGTCGAAGCTGTAGAACTGCATGAAGGCCTGCAGCAGGGGTGGGCCGATGAAGTGCTCGAGGCGGGTAAGGTCGGGTTCGTCGATGCCCAGCTTGGCCAAGGCATACTGGATTGAACGGGTGATGCCCAGGCGTGGGTCGGTCAGGGTGCCGTCGAGGTCGAACAGAATGTTTTGCTGATGCATTTACTGAGTTCCACTTGAGTGCTGCATTGCCTTCTTCGCGGGCTTGCCCGCGAATGCGGTCATTCCGGTTGGTCGTAGCCTTCGGCCAGGTGCTGGTCCTTGAGCTTCACGTAGTTGCCGGCGCTGTAGGAGAAGAATGCGCGCTCGTTGTCGTTCAGCAGCCGGGCCTGTTTCACCGGGCTGCCCATGTACAGGTAGCCACTGACCAAGCGTTTGCCGGGCGGCACCAGGCTGCCGGCGCCGATGATCACTTCGTCCTCGACGATGGCGCCGTCCATGATGGTGCTGCCCATGCCGACCAGAATGCGGTTGCCCAGGGTGCAGCCGTGCAGCATCACTTTGTGGCCGATGGTCACTTCGTCGCCGATGATCAGCGGGAAGCCGTCCGGGTTGAAAGGGCCGGCATGGGTGATGTGCAGCACGCTGCCATCCTGCACGCTGGTGCGTGCGCCGATACGAATGCGGTGCATGTCGCCGCGCACCACGGTCAACGGCCAGACCGAGCTGTCTTCGCCAATCTCCACATCGCCCAGCACTACCGCCGAACGGTCGATAAAGGCCCGTGATCCAACTTTCGGAGTGTGTTGCTGGAAGCTTCGGATGGCCATGATAGCGTCTCTCATCTGTGCCGATAGGCAGGCTGCCTGCTGCGGTCGGCGTCGATTGTAATTAAGATGGGGCAGTGTTTCTTCTGCCAAGGTATCCAAACCGTGACTGCGAACAACCCGCTTCTGCAATCCCACGATCTGCCGCCCTTCTCGCAAATCCGTGCCGAACACGTGTTGCCGGCGATCGAAGCGATCCTGGCCGACAACCGTAAAGCCATTGCCGAGATCCTCGACAAGCAGGGCAAGAACCCCTCCTGGGCTGGCCTGGTGCTGGCCATGGATGAACTGAACGACCGCCTGGGTGCTGCCTGGAGCCCGGTCAGCCACCTGAATGCGGTGTGCAACAGCGCTGAACTGCGCGAGGCCTATGAGTCGTGCCTGCCGGCGTTGAGCGCCTACTCTACCGAACTGGGTCAGAACCGTGCGCTGTTCGACGCCTACCAGGCTTTGATCAACAGCCCCGAAGCCGCCGGTTTCGACGTGGCGCAAAAGACTATCCTCGAGCATGCCCTGCGTGACTTCCGCCTGTCGGGCATCGACCTGCCGGCAGACAAGCAGCAGCGTTACGCCGAAGTGCAGAGCAAGCTCAGCGAGCTGGGTAGCCGCTTCTCCAACCAGCTGCTCGATGCGACCCAGGCCTGGACCAAGCACGTCACCGACGAAGCCGCGCTGGCTGGCCTGACCGACTCGGCCAAGGCGCAGATGGCCGCCGCTGCCCAGGCCAAGGGCCTCGACGGCTGGCTGATCACCCTGGAATTCCCCAGCTACTACGCAGTCATGACCTACGCCAGCGATCGCGCCCTGCGCGAAGAGCTGTACGCCGCCTACTGCACCCGCGCCTCGGACCAGGGCCCGAACGCCGGCCAGTTCGACAACGGCCCGGTGATGCAGGAAATCCTCGGCCTGCGCCAGGAGCTGGCCGAACTGTTGGGCTACAAGAACTACGCCGAGCTGAGCCTGGCCACCAAGATGGCCGAGTCCAGCGACCAGGTGCTGAACTTCCTGCGTGACCTGGCCAAGCGTTCCAAGCCATTTGCCGCTCAGGACCTGGAGCAACTGAAAGCCTACGCCGCCGAACAAGGCTGCCCTGAGCTGGCCAGCTGGGACGCCGGCTACTTTGGCGAGAAACTGCGCGAGCAACGCTACAGCGTTTCGCAGGAAGCCCTGCGTGCTTACTTCCCGATCGACAAGGTGCTGAGCGGCCTGTTCAGCATCGTGCAGCGCCTGTACGGCATTGAAATCGCTGAGCTCAAGGGCTTCGACAGCTGGCACCCGGACGTGCGTCTGTTCGAAATCAAGGAAAACGGCCAGCACGTCGGCCGCTTCTTCTTCGACCTGTACGCCCGTGCCAACAAGCGCGGCGGCGCCTGGATGGACGGCGCCCGTGACCGTCGCCGCACTGCTGCTGGCGAGCTGCAGAGCCCGGTGGCCAACCTGGTGTGCAACTTCACCCCGGCCGCACCCGGCAAGCCGGCGTTGCTGACCCACGATGAAGTCACCACCCTGTTCCACGAGTTCGGCCATGGCCTGCACCACATGCTGACCCGCATCGAGCATGCCGGTGTATCCGGCATCAACGGCGTGGCCTGGGACGCGGTCGAGCTGCCGAGCCAGTTCATGGAAAACTGGTGCTGGGAGCCGGAAGGCCTGGCGCTGATCTCCGCCCACTACGAAACTGGCGCCCCCCTGCCCCAGGACCTGCTGGACAAGATGCTGGCGGCAAAGAACTTCCAGTCGGGCATGATGATGGTGCGCCAGCTGGAGTTCTCGCTGTTCGACTTCGAACTGCATGCGACCCATGGCGACGGCCGCAGCGTGTTGCAGGTGCTCGAAGGCGTGCGCGACGAGGTGTCGGTGATGCGCCCACCGGCGTACAACCGCTTCCCCAACAGCTTTGCGCACATTTTCGCGGGCGGTTACGCAGCCGGCTACTACAGCTACAAGTGGGCCGAAGTGCTGTCGGCCGACGCCTTCTCGCGTTTCGAGGAAGAAGGCGTGCTGAATGCCGAAACTGGCCGCGCGTTCCGTGAGGCGATCCTGGCCCGTGGTGGTTCGCGCGAGCCAATGGAGCTGTTTGTCGACTTCCGTGGGCGTGAGCCTTCCATCGATGCGTTGCTGCGCCACAGTGGCCTCACCGAGAGCGCCGCAGCATGAGCGAGGTTGCCGTGAACAAGACCAAGAAACGCTTCATTGCCGGGGCGGTATGCCCGGCGTGCAGCGAGCCTGACAAGCTGATGATGTGGAGCGAAGACGACACCCCGCACCGTGAGTGTGTGGCCTGCGGCTTCACCGACACCCTCAACGAGCAGGGGCTTTCGGTGCCCAAGGAGCTTGGCACCCGGGTCAACCACCTGGCACCCAAGGCCACGCCAGCCAAGGTGCAGACGGTGCAGTTCTTCCCGAATCCGAAGCTGAAGAAACCGGCAGAGTAATGCTGTCGTGCCACCCGGGTGCAAAGCCCGGGTGGTAGATAGTCAGGCCCTCCGGCATACGCTGGCCATGCACGCTCTCTTGCTTCTTTCCACGAGCAAAGTGACGTGCCATGGACAACCCTCTGCTGCAAGCTAGCCACATCCCTATCGATTTCCCTTCCATCACCCTTGAAAGCATGCGTGCGGCTTTCGATCATGTGCTACTGGCGCACGAGCAAGGGATCGAGCGCATCATCCGTGATCAGCAGGCCATGCCCACCTGGGATGACATGGTGCTGGCGGTGGACGGCCTGGACAGCCAGCTACTGGCGGTGTTGTATGCCGCCTCGCCATTGGTTGGCCGGGATGAAGCCTGGGCCAACGCCATCATCGAGTTTTACGGTAAAGCGACGGCATGTTTCGAACAGAAGTTCGTCAACATGGGTTTGCATGCACTCTATGAGCGTTTGGCCAACAGTGACATTGGCAAGCAGTTGGATGCCCAGAAACGCGCCACCTTGCGTTGGCATCTGGACAAGTTCGCCTCCAGCGGGGCGTTGCTCGATGCCGCTGGCAAGGCGCGCCTGGCAGACCTTCAGGCGCAGATCGCTGTTGCCTGCAACGCATTTCGCAGCAACATCAACCGGCCAGGGCTGAGTATTGCCGATGAGTCCGAATTGAGCGGCATCCCACAGCGGATACGCGACACATTGGCTGCACGGGCGCAGGAAAGCGGTGAGCCGGGCTGGTTGATAGCCTGTGACAGCGTGACCACTGATGAGGTGCTCAAGCATGCCGCCAACCGCCAGCTACGTGAGCGTGTTTACCGGGCATTCCACGCCCGTGGCGTCAGCCAGGATCTCAAACTGGACAACCGCTCATATCTGCAGCACTTGGCCCAACTGCGCGAGGAAAAGGCCCTTCTGCTCGGTTTTCCCGGCCATCTGGAGCAGAGCCTGCATGTGAAGAGTGCGGGTTCCGTGGCTCAGGTGCGCGGCTTTCTTCATGCTTTGGCCGATGATGTGCGCCCGGCCATGTTGCGCTGGCGCTCACAGGTGGCGCGTCAGGCTGCCGATCACGGGCTGGAGAATCCGCAACCTTGGGACTACGACTACTTGCAGGCGTCTTCGCGCGGCGAGTTGTCCAGCGAAATCCTGCGTGACTACTTTCCGCTGAACACGGTTGTCAGCGCGCTACAGGCGCTGGCGCAGAGGCTGTTTGGTGTGGTGCTCCAGCCTAAGCCGCTCGCTACCTGGGATGAAAGCGTGCAGCCGTTCGAGGTGTGGCAGGACAACGCCTTCATCGGTTTTCTGTATCTGGATGCCGTGCAGCATGCCGGAAAGCAGCCAGACGCCGTGGTCACCACATACCTACGCAACCGCCGGGTCGATGCCGAGGGTATCTACCAGGCCGCGTCGGTGGTGGTTTTCAGCGATGTGCCGCAGGCACCGCCAGGTAGCCAGCCATTGCTCGACCACTTGTCACTGCGCAAGTTGTTCCATGAGTTCGGCCATGCCCTGCACCATTTACTGGTGCGTACGACGAACCACGTGATGTCCAACGTGACCGAACTGGGCACCGATGGTGTGGAGCTGTTTGGCAAGCTGTTCGAGCGTTGGGTCTGGGATGCTGATTACCTGGTGTCGATTTCGGCTCATGCAAGCGATGGCAGCCCGCTGACCCGGCGGCAAGCCGATGAATGCCTGGAGGCGCTGCGGCAGCAGGGCGTGGAGGAAATCGCGCGTCATCTGAGCCTGGCGCTGTTCGACATGGACCTGCATGCCGCACCGAACGATGGCAGGTCCTTTGAGCAGCGCCTGAATGAGGCCCGTGAGCGCTGTGGCTACTGGCCACTCGCTGATTTCGAGCACCCGGCGCATGCCTTCGAGCACCTGGTGAATGGCTACGATGCGGGTTATTACGCCTACCTGTGGTCGGATGTGCAGGCCTTTGACGTGTTCACACGCTTCGAGGCCGAGGGCCTGTTGAACCGGGCCACGGGCCAGGCCCTGCAGGACGCGTTGTTCGCCCCGGGTGCATCGCGCCCACTGCGCGAAGGCATCGAGGTGTTTCTGGGGCGGCAACCTGAACAGGCAGCGTACCTGAGCTGGCATGGCCTGAAGTAGCCAGACCAGAGGTGCTGGAAAGATTCTGGCGTGCATTATACTGTATATGGATACAGTATAGAGGTGAGCCATGATTGCTCCAGCACCGCGAAAGGGCCGTGGCACGGCGCACAACCCCCATAACCGCTTTGCCCCGAGCCATTCGGTGGCAGTGGATGATGGCTGGTACCAGGAAGTGCCACAGACGCAAGGCACTGAAGTGCGGGTCGAGACCGCCAAGTCGGTGATCAGTCGTAACACCTCGCCCGATCTGCCCTTCGACCGCTCCATCAACCCTTACCGTGGCTGCGAGCATGGTTGCATCTACTGCTATGCCCGCCCCTCGCACGCCTATTGGGACCTTTCCCCCGGCCTCGATTTCGAGACCAAGCTGATTGCCAAGACCAACGCCGCCGAGGTGCTTGCGCAACAATTGAGCAAACCGGGCTACGTGTGCGCGCCGATCAACCTGGGCTCCAACACCGACCCTTACCAACCGATCGAGCGGGAGCACATGCTCACCCGGCGGCTGCTTGAGGTTTTGCTGCGTTTTCGCCATCCGGTGACCATTGTCACCAAGGGTTCGCTGGTGTTGCGTGATCTCGACTTGCTGGCCGAGATGGCCCGCCAGCGCCTGGCGCGGGTAATGATCAGCCTGACCACGCTGGACGATGATCTCAAGCGGGTGCTGGAGCCACGCGCGGCCTCTCCCGGCGCTCGGTTGAGGGCTATCCGGGTATTGCGCGAAGCGGGTGTGCCGGTGAGTGTGTTGTGTTCGCCGATGATTCCGATGATCAATGACAGTGAACTGGAACGCCTGTTGGAGGCGGCCAAGGAAGCCGGCGCACAGAGCGCGGCCTACATGATGCTCCGCCTGCCGCTGGAGGTGGCGCCCTTGTTCGAGCAGTGGCTGCAGGACCATTACCCGCAACGGGCTGCGCATGTACTGAGCCTGATTCGCCAGAGCCGGGGCGGCGAGCTGTACGACAGCCGGTTTGGCGCGCGCATGCGCGGCGAAGGGGTGTTTGCCGAGCTGTTGGCCCAGCGTTTTGCCAAGGCCATGAAGCGGCTGAACTTTGAGGGGCGGGAAGCGCAGGCGCTGGATTGCTCGGCATTCTGCCCACCTGGGGGCCAGATGGCGTTGTTCTGATGCCTGCAACTCAGCTAATGACACCCAATAATTTTGCTAATCTATATTGGCAACTGATGCTTTTTTGCTATTATCCAGATCCCGCCTTTCCTGTCTGGAACGCCCGTTCTAGAGCCGTCGAATTAAGTTTCAGTTAAGTTTTCCCCGCTAGCGTAGGAAATCAGTCCACACCGACTGTGATCAATGGCCCGTGCGTGTCATCTAAATCCCTGCATAGCCAGAATCTTTCACCGGTAAAATGGATTTACCTACACACCGTCAAGAGGATGAATCATGCCCGTCAAGGACCCATCCAAGGTCGTTCCGGATGTACCCGCCGAGGGCGCCGATGCAGCCCTGAAGCACATCGTCGACGGCTTCCTGCGCTTTCACCATGACGTCTTCCCCGAGCAGCAAGAGCTGTTCAAGAAGCTCGCCACTGCGCAAACGCCGCGTGCCATGTTCATTACCTGCGCCGACTCGCGCATCGTCCCCGAGCTGATCACCCAAAGCTCGCCAGGCGACCTGTTCGTGACCCGTAACGTGGGTAACGTGGTACCGCCTTACGGCCAGATGAATGGCGGTGTTTCCAGCGCGATCGAGTACGCCGTACTTGCACTGAAAGTGCACCACATCATCGTATGTGGCCACTCCGACTGCGGCGCCATGCGTGCGGTACTCAACCCGCAATCGCTGACCAAGATGCCAACCGTTTCCGCCTGGTTGCGTCACGCTGAAGTGGCGCGCACCGTGGTCGAGAACAACTGCTCGTGCGGTAGCGAACACGAGACGATGCAGGTGCTGACCAAGGAAAACGTCATCGCCCAACTGCATCACTTGCGTACCCATCCTTCGGTTGCCTCGCGCCTGGCAGCCGGTGAGCTGTACATCCATGGCTGGGTCTACGACATCGAGACCAGCAAGATCGAAGCCTACGATGCCGCCAGCGACAGCTTCTTGCCCCTGGCTGCTGGCGAGCCGGTCCCCTGCGCTACCCCGAGAGGCCGCTACTAAGCGACCCATCCACCGCTAGAACTTTGATAGCCGGCTGCACCCTTCAGGGTGTGGCGCGGCCTTCTGCTGCCTTGAATTCCCTGACTGCCCTGCCGGCACGCCCGCTGGCGGCCCGCGCCTGCGCGCTCGTCAGGGGCAAACGTGCCCACGGCCAGGGGAATGGCCGTGTGACTGAGAATGGAGAAACACGGTGAACATTACACAGTTGAAAGCGGCCCTGCCGCGTGAGTTGCTGGCGTCGGTGGTGGTCTTTCTGGTGGCCTTGCCGTTGTGCATGGGCATTGCGATCGCCTCGGGCATGCCGCCGGCCAAAGGCCTGATTACCGGCATTATCGGCGGCATTGTCGTGGGTTTCCTCGCCGGTTCGCCGCTACAAGTCAGCGGCCCGGCCGCCGGCTTGGCGGTGCTGGTGTTCGAGCTGGTGCGCCAGCACGGCATGGCCATGCTGGGGCCGATACTGCTGCTGGCCGGGTTACTGCAGTTGCTGGCTGGGCGCCTGCGCCTGGGATGCTGGTTCCGCGTCACCGCGCCAGCGGTGGTGTACGGCATGCTGGCGGGGATTGGCGTGCTGATCGTGCTGTCGCAAGTGCATGTCATGTTCGACACCGCGCCCCAGCCTTCCGGCATGCAGAACCTGCTGGAGTTCCCGGCAACCGTGGCCGCAGCCTTGCCACAGGAAAGCGCTGGTACCGGCTGGATGGCCGGTGCGCTGGGCCTGGGTACCATCGCCATCATGTGGGGCTGGGAGCGCTTGCGGCCGCAGCGGCTGCGCTTCGTCCCGGGTGCCCTGCTGGGTGTTGCGGCGATGACCGGCATCAGCATGTGGCTGGCCTTGCCGGTCAACCGGGTGCAGGTGCCGGCAGACTTGTCCGAGGCCATCGACTGGATCCGCCCGGAAGATCTGATGCAGTTGGCCGACCCTACCCTGCTGGTCGCAGCCTTCGCCCTGGCGTTCATTGCCAGCGCTGAAACCCTGCTGTCGGCTGCGGCGGTAGACCGCATGCACAGCGGCCAGCGCTCGGACTTCGACCGTGAGTTGTCGGCCCAGGGGATCGGCAACATGCTCTGCGGTGTGTTGGGTGCTTTGCCGATGACTGGCGTGATCGTGCGCAGTTCGGCGAATGTGCAAGCGGGTGCGCAAACCCGGGCTTCGGCGATCTTCCATGGCCTTTGGCTGCTGGCGTTCGTAGTGGCGCTGAGTAGCGTGCTGCAACAGATTCCGGTGGCGAGCCTGGCGGGTGTGCTGGTGTTTACCGGGGTAAAGCTTGTGGACTTCAAGGCGTTTCGCGGATTGGGCCGTTATGGCCGCATGCCGATGTTCACCTATGCGGCGACAGCGCTGGCGATCATCTTTACCGACCTGCTGACCGGCGTGCTGCTTGGCTTTGCCCTGACCTTGCTGAAGCTGGCGTTCAAGGCGGCGCGGCTGAAGATCAATCTGGTGAGCCTGGAGAAGGCTGGGCACATGGAGCTGCGGCTTAGCGGTGCGGCGACGTTCCTCAAGGTGCCGGCGCTGACTCAGGTGCTGGATAGTGTACCGGCGGGGACCACGCTGCATGTGCCGTTGGGTAACCTGAGCTACATCGACCACTCGTGCCTTGAGCTGCTTGAAGACTGGGGCCGCAGCAATGCGGCGAATGGGGCGCGGTTGCTGATAGAACAGCGGCGCTTGAAGCGGCGGATCGAGGGGCGGTTGCGGACTACGGCGGGGCTTGGTACCTGATACCGATCCTTAACAGGGTGATTTTTGTAGGAGCAGCCTTGTGCCGCTCCTACAGGGATCTCACCGGGCTCTGGATTCAGGCCGGCTGACCCAGCTCCACACCCAGCTGCCGCGACAGGCACGGCCAGCGCTTCCAGGCCTCGCCAGTTGCCGGGCTGCTCAGTTTTTCGCGATAAGCCTCCACTGACTCCACCGCAAAACTCTCGTCATTGAGCATTTCGTCAACCGAGTGATGCACCACTTCATCCAGCTGGTTGGCAAATTCCTCGCCAATCAGCTGGTGGGCAATCAGATTGGCGACGGTCGTATCGACCGGGATCAGCGGCTGCTGGAAGTGACGGATATACAGATCGTTCACCTCTTCCACCAGCCGGTGCGCCAGGTAGGCCTCGTCCAGCAGGCAGTCCAGGCCCACATGCCCTTGCATCACGCTGGGCGGCTGCAGGAAGTAGGCTTCGGCAATTTTCAGTACCGGCTTGATCTGCGACTCGATCCCGGCCTCGCGGGCAACCGCATGTGCGGCCTCCAGCAGTTCCGGAACCTGGTCGATGTAGGCGCTGACGAAGCGCGCCAAAGTACCCTGGGCGTCCTGCTCAGGCAGTTGGATCGAGGGGTGCAGGTGCGGCAGTTGCAGCTCGAGACGCTGTTTCAATTGGCCAGTCTGGCCTTCATGTTGATGGGCTTGGCTTACCTGCTCGCGTACAGCAGCGATGTTCATGACAACTCCAGGGACATTACGTTTCAAACGGAAGACACTAAATTAGCTCGGTATACAGAATACCTAAGACCTATTTGTTATAAATCTCGCAAACGTGTGCGCTCTCAGGCATATCAAGGTGCCATTATTGCGCCATGCCCCCTCAAGCGTGCGGTTTTCAGGCAATTTGGCCATTTCGTGAAGTTCATTTCACAGGCTTCATTGCGTGCCATTGGTCGCTGTCTATACTCCCGGTGAACGTGATTCGTTGATGAGGCCCGACTGCTTTTAGCAGGGGCTCGGTCGTCGAAGCCAGGCAGTCTTGACCGCCGTTCCCTCTTGCCGCAGGCCACGCCTCCGGGACAACAAGAATTAGAAGGGGAACCCGCAATGATGCGACATCCACATGTCTGGATGGGCCTCCTGTTGTGGTCGGTTTTTGGTCAGGCCAACGCCGCCTGGACCGTGAACATGCACCCGGGGGCGACGGAAGTCTCCAACGCCGTCTTCGACCTGCACATGACCATCTTCTGGGTCTGCGTGATCATCGGCATCGTGGTTTTCGGCGCGATGTTCTGGTCGATGGTCATCCACCGCCGTTCCACCGGTCAGCAGGCCGCGCATTTCCACGAGCATACCTGGGTGGAAATCCTCTGGACCGTGGTGCCCTTCCTGATTCTGGTGGCCATGGCCATCCCGGCCACCAAGACCCTGATCGACATCTACGACGCCAGCGAGTCGGACATCGACATTCAGGTCACCGGCTACCAGTGGAAGTGGCACTACAAATACCTGGGCCAGGACGTGGAGTTCTTCAGCAACCTGGCCACCCCCGCCGACCAGATTCACAACAAAGCCCCCAAGGACGAGCACTACCTGCTCGAAGTCGACCAACCGCTGGTGCTGCCGGTGGGTGCCAAAGTGCGCTTCCTGGTAACGGCCGCCGACGTTATCCACTCCTGGTGGGTGCCGGCTTTTGCGGTCAAGCGCGATGCCATCCCCGGCTTCGTCAACGAAGCCTGGACCCGTATCGAGAAGCCCGGCATCTATCGCGGCCAGTGCACCGAGCTGTGCGGTAAGGATCACGGTTTCATGCCGGTGGTGGTCGAGGTGAAATCCAAGGCCGACTACGACACCTGGCTGGGTGAGCGCAAAGCCGAAGCCGCCAAGCTCAAGGAGCTGACCAGCAAGGAATGGACCCTGGAAGAGCTGGTGGAGCGTGGCGACAAGGTCTACCACACCACCTGCGTGGCCTGTCACCAGGCCGAAGGCCAGGGCTTGCCACCGATGTTCCCGGCATTGAAGGGCTCGAAGATCGCTACCGGGCCCAAGGAAGGCCACCTGAGCATCGTCTTCCACGGCAAACCCGGTACCGCCATGGCTGCATTCGGCAAGCAGCTCTCGGAAGTGGATATTGCCGCCGTGGTCACCTACGAGCGCAACGCCTGGGGCAACAACAAGGGCGACATGGTCACGCCGAAGGACGTGCTGGCGCTGAAGCAGGCAGAAGCGCAATGAACCGGGTTACTCGCGGCAATCAATGGGTTGCAGGAGACAGGACATGAGCACAGTGATCGACGACCACGCCCACGGCCATGAGCACGCCCACGGCCCGGCCAAGGGCCTGATGCGCTGGGTGCTGACCACCAACCATAAAGACATCGGCACGATGTACCTGTGGTTCAGCTTCATCATGTTCCTGCTTGGCGGCTCGTTCGCCATGGTGATTCGCGCCGAGCTGTTCCAGCCCGGGCTGCAAATCGTGGAACCGGCGTTCTTCAACCAGATGACAACCATGCACGGCCTGATCATGGTGTTCGGCGCGGTGATGCCGGCCTTCGTCGGCCTGGCCAACTGGATGATCCCGTTGATGATCGGCGCGCCCGACATGGCCCTGCCGCGCATGAACAACTTCAGCTTCTGGTTGTTGCCGGCGGCGTTTCTGTTGCTGGTGTCGACCCTGTTCAGCCCCGGCGGCGGGCCGAATTTTGGCTGGACCTTCTACGCCCCGCTGTCCACCACCTATGCACCGGCCAGCGTCACCTTCTTCATCTTCGCCATCCACCTGATGGGCATCAGCTCGATCATGGGCGCGATCAACGTGATCGCCACCATCCTCAACCTGCGTGCCCCCGGCATGACCCTGATGAAAATGCCGCTGTTCGTCTGGACCTGGCTGATTACCGCGTTCCTGCTGATTGCGGTGATGCCGGTGCTGGCCGGTGTGGTGACCATGATGCTGATGGACATCCACTTCGGTACCAGCTTCTTCAGCGCCGCCGGTGGCGGTGACCCGGTGCTGTTCCAGCATGTGTTCTGGTTCTTCGGCCACCCCGAGGTGTACATCATGATCCTGCCCGCCTTCGGTGCGGTCAGCTCGATCATCCCGGCGTTCTCGCGCAAGCCGCTGTTCGGCTACACCTCGATGGTGTACGCCACCGGCGCGATTGCCTTCCTGTCGTTCATCGTCTGGGCCCACCACATGTTCGTGGTCGGCATCCCGGTGGTGGGCGAACTGTTCTTCATGTACGCCACCATGCTGATCGCCGTGCCCACCGGGGTGAAGGTGTTCAACTGGGTCAGCACCATGTGGGAAGGCTCGCTCACCTTCGAGACGCCGATGCTGTTTGCCATCGCCTTCGTCATCCTGTTCACCATCGGCGGCTTCTCCGGCTTGATGCTGGCCATCGCCCCGGCGGACTTCCAGTACCACGACACCTACTTCGTGGTCGCACACTTCCACTACGTGCTGGTGCCCGGGGCGATCTTCGGCATCTTCGCCTCGGCCTACTACTGGCTGCCGAAATGGACCGGCCACATGTACGACGAAACCCTCGGCAAGCTGCACTTCTGGCTGTCGTTCATCGGTATGAACATGGCCTTCTTCCCCATGCACTTCGTGGGGCTGGCCGGCATGCCACGGCGCATTCCGGACTACAACCTGCAGTTCGCCGACTTCAACATGGTGTCGTCGATCGGGGCCTTCATGTTCGGTGCCACGCAAATCTTCTTCCTGTTCATCGTCATCAAGTGCATCCGTGGCGGCGCGCCGGCACCGGCCAAGCCTTGGGATGGCGCCGAGGGCCTTGAGTGGTCGATCCCCTCGCCTGCGCCCTACCACACCTTCCAGACGCCACCGGAAGTGAAATAGGAAGCCCGCCATGAACGGCCTGTCGCTCAAACGCCTGGTAACGCGCCTGCTGATGCTGACGGTGGTGATGTTCGCCTTCGGCTTCGCCCTGGTGCCGATCTACGACGTGATGTGCAAGGCCTTTGGCATCAACGGCAAGACTGGCGGGCAATACGAAGGCAGCCAGGTCAGCGACCCGTCGCGTTCGGTGCGGGTGCAGTTCATGTCGACCAATGCCAGCGACATGGTCTGGGATTTCTACTCCACGGCTGACCAGTTGGAGGTCAACCCGGGTGCGGTGAACCAGATGATCTTCATTGCCCACAACCCGACCGACCGGCCGATGAGTGCGCAGGCGATACCCAGCATTACCCCGGCCGAGGCCGCCGCGTATTTCCACAAGACCGAGTGCTTCTGCTTTACCCAGCAGGTGCTGCAGCCCGGCGAACGCATCGAGATGCCGGTGCGCTTCATCGTCGACCGCGACCTGCCGGCCAGCGTGAAGCACCTGACACTGGCCTACACCTTGTTCGACATCACCGCTCGCCACCCGCCGGTCGCGCATGTTGCGGCCCAGGACGTTCAGGGCGCCCGTTAAGGGAAGGAGAACAGCAATGGCAAGTCATGAGCACTACTACGTTCCGGCGCAGAGCAAGTGGCCGATCATCGCCACCATCGGCATGTTCATCACGGTGTTCGGCCTGGGCACCTGGTTCAATGACATGAAGGCCGGCCACCCGGAATCGCACGGGCCGCTGATTTTCTTCGTGGGTGCATTGTTCCTGGCCTACATGCTGTTTGGCTGGTTCGGCGCCGTGGTGAAGGAGAGCCGCGCGGGGTTGTACAGCCCGCAGCTGGACCGCTCGTTCCGCTGGGGCATGAGCTGGTTCATCTTCTCCGAGGTGATGTTCTTCCTCGCCTTTTTCGGTGCGCTGTTCTACGTGCGTGTGCTGGCCGGGCCGTGGCTGGGGGGCGAAGGGGCCAAAGGGGTTGCGCACATGTTGTGGCCGACTTTCGAGTTCACCTGGCCGCTGCTGCACACGCCCGACCCGAAACTGTTCCCGCCGCCCAAGGAAGTGATCGACCCGTGGCACCTGCCGCTGATCAACACCATCCTGCTGGTCAGTTCCAGTGTGACCATCACCATTGCGCACCATGCGCTGCGCCGTGATCACCGTGGGCCACTGAAGTTCTGGATGGCGCTGACCATTCTTCTGGGTATCAGCTTCATTACGTTGCAGGCCTACGAGTACCACGAGGCCTATACCAAGCTGGGGCTGACGCTGGGTTCGGGGATCTATGGTGCGACGTTCTTCATGCTGACCGGCTTCCACGGCGCCCACGTGACGTTGGGGACGATCATCCTGATCGTGATGTTCGTGCGCATTTTGCGTGGGCACTT
Organism: Pseudomonas sp. URIL14HWK12:I5; assembly: GCF_900176445.1. NCBI lineage: Bacteria > Pseudomonadati > Pseudomonadota > Gammaproteobacteria > Pseudomonadales > Pseudomonadaceae > Pseudomonas > Pseudomonas sp. URIL14HWK12:I5. The sequence continues at coordinate 58,230 of NZ_FWXQ01000001.1, read as the reverse complement.
CAACCCGGAGAAACACTTCGGCTTCGAGGCGGCCAGTTGGTACTGGCACTTCGTTGATGTGGTTTGGGTGGGGTTGTTCATCTTCGTGTATGTGCTCTAGGGCCAATCGCCGGCAAGCCAGCTCCCACAGGGGGCACTGACCCTGAGGCATGTGGGGTTCCTGTGGGAGCTGGCTTGCTGGCGATGAGGCCATCAAACCAACTGCACATTCAGAAGGGAGCATGCGAAACCAGCTGACCACTGATAAAGCCCCAGGCGACCAGGCCGACTGTCAGGGCCGCCAGGGTCACCCGCACGGTCAGCGCCTTGAGCAGGCGGGTCGAGTTTTCATCGTCTTTGACCAGAAACACCAGGCCACTGAACAGGCTGGCAATCGTGGCCAACAGCATCAGGACAATCGCGGCCTTGAGCATGGCGCTACTCCGGGGGGGATGCGGTGATGTGGATAAGTATAGCGAGGCGCCCGTGAGGCCGTTTCGCCCAGGCTGGGTACCGACCCTGGCGATGCTTGCGCTGCTGCCGGGCCTGATAGCGCTTGGCTGCTGGCAACTCGGCCGTGCCGAGGAAAAGCGTACGCTGCTGGCCAGCTATGCCGAACGGCGAATCGAAGCCCCGATCGCCACGGCCCAGCTCGTATCAAACGAAGACAACGCCTTCCGCCGCGTTCACCTCTATGGCCGCTTCGACGCCGGGCACAGCCTGTTGCTGGACAACCGCATGCGCGACGGCCAGGCCGGTGTGGAACTGCTGCAACCCTTCCATGACCAGGCCAGCGGCCTGTGGCTGCTGGTCAACCGCGGCTGGCTGCCCTGGCCAGACCGCCGCGTGCCTGTGCATTTCGATACCCCTTCCCAGGCCATGGCGCTGGACGCTTCAGTGTACGTATCACCCGGCAGCACGTTCCAGCTGCATCCCGACCCGGAAGGCGGCCAATGGCCGCATCTGCTCACGGCCGTTGATGCCGCACAGCTCTGGCCGCAACTGGACCGCGAAGGCTACGCCCATGAGCTGCGTCTGGAACCAGGCCCGGCAGCCTATCGCCTGGATTGGCCAGTAGTCGCCATGGGCCCGGAAAAACACCTGGGGTACGCCGTGCAGTGGTTTGCCCTTTCTGCCGCATTGGTTCTGCTCTACCTCTACTTTGGCTGGCACCACAACAAGGAGAAACGCCATGGCCACCGCCACTCCACTGGACGTGCCTGAACGTGGCAAACCCAGAGCCCGCGGGCGTTTGCAGCTATTACTGATTTTGCTGGTGGTGCTCGGGCCGATGATTTTGGCCACCAGCATGTACAAACTTCAGTTCTGGGTGCCGGATGGCCGCAGCTACCACGGCGCCATGATCGGCAATGGTGAAAGCCGTGCCGATATCGGCGTGGCGGGTGAGGACGAGCGCTGGCAGCTGCTGGTCAGCGCGCCTGAGGCCTGCGCCGAGGACTGCCAGCGCCTGGTGTACCTGGCCCGGCAGATCCAGGTCGGCCTGGGCCGCGATGCCAGCCGCGCCAGCCATGCGCTGGCCGCCGCCCAGCCGCTGAGCGCCGACTACCAGGCGCTGCTTGGCCGTGAGTACCCGCAACTGCAACGTTACCCGCTGGATGCCCAGCACTACCTGCAGAAGGTTGGCGAGCCTGGCCCGCAGCTGTGGATCGTCGACCCGCACGGCAACCTGGTGCTGCGTTACGACGGCAAGGTCAACGGCAAGCATGTGCTGGACGATCTGCGCCACCTGCTCAAGCTGTCCAACATCGGCTAGGAGCCTGCCATGGCCAGACCTGGATTCCGCTTGGCTGTATTCGCCACCCTGCTGGCACTGCTGGTCGTCCTGCTCGGTGCCTATACCCGCCTGACCCACGCCGGCCTGGGCTGCCCGGACTGGCCAGGTTGCTACGGCTTCATCAGCGTGCCCAAGAGCGAGGCCCAATTGGCCCATGCCGAGCTGCACTTCCCCGATCACCCCGTGGAAGAGGCCAAGGGCTGGGCCGAGATGGTCCATCGCTACTTCGCCGGCACGCTGGCCGTGGTGATTGCCCTGCTCGCCTTTCAGGCGGTGCGCCGGCATGCCCGCGATGGCCAGCCCTATCGCCTGCCTGTGTTGTTACTGGGCGTGGTGCTGGCCCAGGCGGCTTTCGGCATGTGGACAGTTACCCTGAAGCTGTGGCCACAGGTGGTTACCGCGCACTTGCTCGGCGGGTTCACTACGTTGAGCCTGCTGTTCCTGCTATCCCTGCGTCTATCCCGGGCTTTTGCGCCATTGCCCAAGTTGCCGTTGAGCTTGCGCCGGATCGCTGCATTGGCCCTGCTGGTGGTGATCGGCCAGATCGCCCTGGGCGGTTGGGTCAGTGCCAACTACGCAGCGGTCGCCTGCATTGACCTGCCCACTTGTCATGGCCAGTGGTGGCCGGCGGCGGACTTCAGCAACGGCTTCCATCTGACCCAACACGTCGGCCCCAACTACCTCGGCGGGCAACTGGACAGTGATGCACGCACGGCCATCCACATCAGCCACCGGCTGGGGGCATTGTTGGTGACTTGCGTGCTTTTGATGCTCAGCTGGAAGCTGCACCGCTGTGGCCTCCCCGGTCTGGCGCGGCTGGTACTGTTGGCGCTGGCCCTGCAAGTGGGCCTGGGCATCAGCAATGTGTTGTTCCACCTGCCACTGGCGGTGGCTGTGGCGCACAACGCGGGTGGGGCGATGTTGCTGCTGAGCATGGTGCTGGTGAACTACCGCATTCGCGTGGTCGACAAGTTGCGCGTGGGTGTCGGCCACGGCTGGCGCCTGCGGCCGGTGGCCGGCGTGGGCACTTCCCTTCACATGAGGAACGATTCGTGGCGACGCTTCTGAGTGCACGGCGGGCCAGCTGGCGCGATTACCTGGAGCTGACCAAGCCCAAGGTGGTGGTGCTGATGCTGATTACCTCGCTGGCAGGCATGTTCCTCGCCACCCGGGCCGGGGTGAGCTGGAGCGTGCTGCTGTTCGGCAACCTGGGCATCGGCTTGTGTGCAGGTGGTGCAGCGGTGGTCAACCATGTGGTGGATCGGCGCATCGATGCGCTGATGGCCCGTACCCACAAGCGGCCCCTGGCCCAAGGCCGGGTCGAGCCACTGCCCGCACTGTCGTTCGCCTTGGCGCTCGCAGTGTTGGGCATGGCGCTGCTGCTGGTGTTCACCAACGCCCTGACCGCCTGGCTTACCCTGGCGTCCTTGCTTGGCTATGCGGTGCTCTACACCGGCTTTCTCAAGCGTGCCACGCCACAGAACATCGTCATCGGTGGCTTGGCCGGCGCCGCCCCGCCGCTGCTCGGCTGGGTGGCCGTAAGCGGCCATGTCAGCGCCGAACCCTTGCTGCTGGTGCTGATCATCTTCGCCTGGACGCCACCGCACTTTTGGGCCTTGGCCATCCACCGCAAGGAGGAATACGCCAAGGCCGATATCCCGATGCTGCCGGTGACCCACGGCGAGCGCTACACCAAGCTGCATATCCTGCTGTACACCCTGGTATTGCTGGCGGTCAGCCTGTTGCCGTATGCCATCCACATGAGCGGCCCGCTGTACCTGGCCTGTGCCCTGGCGCTGGGCCTGCGCTTCCTGCATTGGGCCTGGGTGTTGTACCGTGGCAGCCGGCCGCACGCGGCGATCGGTACCTTCAAGTACTCTATCGGCTACCTGTTCGCGCTGTTCATCGCGTTGCTCCTCGACCACTACCTGTTGCTGAACCTATGACCCGAACCCAGAAAACCGTCTTTATCCTCGTTGCCTTGGTCGCGCTGATCATGGGCCTGACTGTCAACAAGGTGCTCAATGGCCGCGACCAGCCCAACCCTACCGAGCTGATCGACGCCGGCATCATCCTGCTGCCGCAGAGCCGTACCGTGGCGGATGTGACCATGACCAACCAGGACGGCCAGTCAGTGCGACTGGATGACCTGAAGGGCAAATGGTCGCTGCTGTTCTTTGGCTACACCTACTGCCCGGACATCTGCCCGACTACCTTGGCCCAGTTGCGCCAGGTGAAGAGTGAGCTGCCCAAGGAAGCCGTTGACCGGCTGCAGGTGGTGTTGGTGAGTGTGGACCCGAACCGCGACACGCCTAACCAGTTGAAGCAATACCTGGGCTATTTCGACAAGGACTTTGTCGGGGTGGCGGGGTCGATCGAGGATACCCAGAAGTTGGCTAATGCCTTGAGCATTCCGTTCATTCCGGCCGATACCAGCAAGCCGGGGTATACCGTGGATCACAGCGGTAACCTGGCGGTTGTGGGGCCGGATGGGCGTCAGCGTGGTTTCATTCGTGCGCCGTTCAACAACCAGAAGCTGGTGGCGCAGTTGCCCGGGCTTGTGAAGCGGGATTGAGATTTCGAGCCTGCTTTGCAGGCCTTGTGCCGCGAAAGGGCCGCAAAGCGGCCCCGGGGATTTCGGATCAGAACGCCGGAACCACAGCGCCCTTGTATTTCTCGACGATGAACTGCTTCACCTCAGGCGAGTGCAGCGCAGCGGCCAGTTTCTTCATGTCTTCCGAGTCTTTGTTGTCCGGGCGGGCAACCAGGATGTTCACGTAAGGCGAGTCGCTGCCTTCGATGGCCAGCGCGTCCTTCTCCGGGTTCAGCTTGGCTTCCAGCGCGTAGTTGGTGTTGATCAGGGCGGCATCGACCTGGGTCAGCACGCGCGGGATGGTGGCCGCTTCCAGCTCACGGAACTTGATGCTTTTCGGGTTCTCGGCAACATCCTTCACGGTGGACAGGATGTTCTTGTTGTCCTTCAGCTTGATCACACCGGCCTTGTCCAGCAGCAGCAGGGCGCGGCCGCCGTTGGTGGCGTCGTTGGGGATGACCACGGTGGCGCCGGAAGACAACTCGTCCAGCTTCTTGATCTTGGTCGAGTACACGCCCAGCGGCTCGATGTGCACGCCGGCTACGCTCACCAGTTGGGTGCCCTTGGCCTTGTTGAACTCATCCAGGTACGGCTGGTGCTGGAAGAAGTTGGCGTCCAGGCGCTTTTCGGCCACCTGCACGTTCGGCTGGATATAGTCGGTGAACTCCTTCACCTTCAGCTCCACGCCCTCTTTCGCCAGCTGTGGTTTGACGAAGTTGAGGATCTCGGCGTGCGGCACCGGGGTGGCGGCAACGGTCAGGGTATCGGCGTGGGCCGAGAAGGCCGCGACAGCGGCAGCGACAGCAAGCAGCTTCTTCATCAATCACTCCTTGTGAGGGCCGCGACGGCCCCCGAACGGGTCGGCCGGGCCGACCCCATTGGGGTTACTTACGGGAAAAATGCACGACCAGTTTGTCGCCCACGCTCTGCAGTACTTGAACCAGTACCAGCAGCAATACCACGGTCACTACCATTACATCGGTCTGGAAGCGCTGGTAACCGAAGCGAATCGCCAGGTCGCCCAGGCCACCGGCACCGACCACACCGGCCATGGCGGTGTACGACACCAGGGTGATGGCCGTTACGGTGATGGCCGCGAAGATGCCCGGGCGGGCTTCCGGCAGCAGCGCACTGGTGATGATCTGGCGGGTGGTGGCGCCCATCGACTGGGTAGCTTCGATGATGCCGCGGTCCACTTCACGCAGGGCCGTTTCCACCAGGCGCGCGAAGAACGGCGTGGCACCTACCACCAGCGGCGGAATGGCGCCGGCAACGCCCAGCGAGGTGCCGGTGATCAGTACGGTGAACGGGATCATCACGATCAGCAGGATGATGAACGGCAGCGAGCGCAGGATGTTCACCACCAGCGACAGCAGCGCATACACGCCCTTTTGCTCGAACATCTGCTTAGGCCCGCAGAGGAACAGCAGCACGCCCAGCGGCAGGCCCAGCAGCACGGTGAAGAACAACGAGCCGAACAACATGATCATGGTATCGACGGTGGCCAGCCAGATTTCGGCCCAGTCGACGTTTGCAAAGAAATTCAGGGCGTCCATCAACGCAGTACCTCCATATGTACGTCAGCTGCCTTGAAGCGGGCGAATGCCGCTTCCATGTCACCGCCGATCAGGGCGAGGGTGAGCTGGCCATAGGGGACATCCTTGATGCGGTCGATACGCCCGGCGAGGATGCTGTAGTCCACACCGGTTTCGCGGGCCACGGTGCCCAGCAGCGGCGCGTAGGTGGCGTCGCCCTGGAAGGTCAGGCGCACGATACGGCCTGGTACATGGGCGAAATCGTCGCGCTGTTCGCCTTCGTCGACTTGCTCGTCCTCCTGGACAAAGCGCTTGGTGGTGGGGTGCTGCGGGTGCAGGAACACATCGGCCACCGAGCCTTGCTCGACGATCTGGCCGGCGTCCATCACTGCCACGCGGTCGCAGACACGGCGGATCACGTCCATTTCATGGGTGATCAGCACGATGGTCAGCTTCAGCTCACGGTTGATCTCGGCCAGCAATTGCAGGACCGAAGCCGTGGTTTGCGGGTCGAGGGCACTGGTAGCCTCGTCGCACAGCAGGATCTTCGGGTTGGTGGACAGGGCGCGGGCGATGCCGACGCGCTGCTTCTGGCCACCGGACAGCTGCGCCGGGTACTTTTTGGCGTGGTCTTGCAGGCCTACACGGGCCAGCAGCTCGGTGACACGTTTGTCGATTTGGCTGCGCGACAGCTCGCCGGCCAGGGTCAGTGGCAGGGCGACGTTGTCGGCGACGGTCTTGGAGGCCAGCAGGTTGAAGTGCTGGAAGATCATCCCGACCTGCTGGCGGAAGCCGCGCAACTGGCTGGCGTTGAACGCGGTGACGTCTTCGCCGTCGACGATGATCTTGCCGCCGGAGGGCTCTTCCAGGCGGTTGATCAGGCGCAGCATGGTGCTTTTGCCGGCGCCGGAATGGCCGATCAGGCCGAACACCTGGCCATCTTCGATGGTCAGGCTGGTCGGATTCAGTGCGGGGATTTCCCTACCGGCAACGCGGTAGGTTTTATGTACCTGTTGGAACTCGATCACGTAGCGAACCTTGTGGGGCGCATGAAATTTGGGTCAGCGGTTAGCTGGGGTCGCGCATTTTAGCCTTTTCCCATAGCTGTTCTTAGCATTTATTTCGTAATGCACCAATCCATCGGGCATATCGCGACAACCGGTAATCCTGATTGAACGCTCGGCAAAGCCTTCCAGTCACTAGTTGAACAAGCCCGCAACGGGCACGCCTGAAGACTGATGAGGAGAGACGACCATGCCCAGCAAGAAAACGGACGCGCCCAAGCAGAGTGAAGCCGCTGGCACCCAGACCCCGGACCGGGCCAATACCAATGCCAAGTTGCAGAGCCTGGAAACCTTCCGCAGCGACGCTACCGGCCAGGCCCTGCGCACCAACCAGGGCGTGAAGATTGCCGACAACCAGAACAGCCTCAAGGCTGGCGCACGAGGGCCGTCGCTGCTCGAAGACTTCATCATGCGCGAGAAGATCACCCACTTCGACCATGAGCGCATCCCGGAGCGCATCGTGCATGCCCGTGGTACCGGGGCGCACGGCTACTTTCAGAGTTATGGCAACCATGCGGATCTGACCAAAGCCGGTTTCCTGCAAGATCCCGACAAGATCACACCGGTGTTTGTACGCTTTTCCACCGTGCAAGGTCCCCGTGGTTCGGGGGATACCGTGCGTGATGTGCGCGGTTTCGCGGTCAAGTTCTATACCGACGAAGGTAACTTCGACCTGGTCGGCAACAACATGCCGGTCTTCTTCATCCAGGATGCCATCAAGTTCCCCGATTTTGTGCATGCGGTCAAACCCGAGCCGCATAACGAGATTCCTACCGGTGGCTCGGCCCACGATACGTTCTGGGATTTCGTTTCGCTGGTGCCGGAGTCGGCCCACATGGTGATGTGGGCCATGTCCGACCGGGCTATCCCGCGCAGCTTGCGCATGATGGAAGGCTTTGGCGTGCATACCTTCCGCCTGATCAACGCCGAGGGCGTGGCCAGTTTCGTCAAGTTCCACTGGAAGCCGCGCCAGGGCGTGCATTCGCTGCTGTGGGACGAGGCGCAGAAACTGGCGGGCAAGGACACTGACTTCCAGCGCCGTGACTTGTGGGAGGCGATCGAGACCGGCGATTACCCGGAATGGGAACTCGGCGTGCAGATCGTGCCGGAGGCCGACGAGCACAAGTTCGACTTCGACTTGTTGGACCCGACCAAGATCATTCCGGAAGAGCTGGTGCCCGTAACGCCCTTGGGCAAGATGGTGCTGAACCGTAACCCGGACAATTTCTTTGCCGAGGTCGAACAGGTGGCGTTCTGCCCAGGCCATATCGTGCCTGGAATCGACTTTACCAATGACCCCCTGCTACAGGGCCGGCTGTTCTCGTACACCGATACCCAGATCAGCCGCCTGGGCGGGCCGAACTTCCACCAGATCCCGATCAACCGCCCGGTAGCGCCTAACCACAACAACCAGCGTGATGCCCTGCACCAGCACGTCGTGCACAAGGGGCGGGCGTCCTACGAGCCAAACTCGATCGACGGTGGTTGGCCAAAGGAAACCCCGGCAGCGGCGCAGGACGGTGGTTTCGAGAGCTACCAGGAGCGTATCGATGCGCACAAGATTCGTCAGCGCAGCGAGTCGTTCGGTGATCACTTCTCGCAAGCCCGGCTGTTCTTCCAGAGCATGAGCCCGACCGAACAGCAGCACATCATCAAGGCTTACAGCTTCGAGTTGGGCAAAGTGGAGCGCGAACATATCCGCGCCCGGGAAGTGAATGAAATTCTCGCCAATATCGATTTGAAGCTGGCGGCGGCAGTTGCAGCCAACCTGGGCCTGCCTGCGCCGAAAGCGGGTACGGTGCAGGTGAAGGGCAGCCAGCTGGCGCAATCACCGGCCTTGAGCCAGATGAACCACCCAGGTTCGGTGGGTATCAAGGGGCGCAAGATTGCCGTGCTGGTGGCCAATGGCGTGGACGCTGCAAGCGTGGACAAACTGATCAAGGCCCTGGAAGCGCACAGTGCCCGGCCGATGCTGTTGGGGCCGACCTCGGCGCCGGTAAAGGCGACGGATGGCAAGCAACTGCCGGTGGAGGCATCGATGGAGGGGATGCCATCGATCATGTTCGACGGGATTGTCGTGCCATCAGGTAAGGCTTCGACGGATGCCTTGGCAGCCAGCGGGCTAGCCAAACACTTCTTGCTGGAAGGCTACAAGCACCTGAAGGCTATGGTGTTGACCAAGGAACTGGCGACCGGCCTGGGACTTAAGGAAGACAAGGGCTTGCTGCTGGCGGATGACCAAAAAGCCGTGGATGCCTTTGTCAAAGCGGTTGAGGGGCATCGGGTGTGGGAGCGGGAAGCTGCTGCGGAGGCTGTGCCGGCCTAAGGGGCTGCTTTGCAGCCCATCGCCGGCAAGCCAGCTTCCACAGGTACTGCGCAGGGCTTGGGGTTGTGCACTACCTGTGGGAGCTGGCTTGCCGGCGATAGGGCTCTAAAGTTTTATTGCGGGTGCGGCACCAAAACCACTTGGGCCGGCAGCGAGCGCTGAATTTCATGCTTCTGCTTCAGCTCGAAACCACTGTCGATCTTGCGCACGCGTTTCTCCAGCAAGGTCTTCAGCCAAGGGGCATCGTCCGTACGCGGCACCTGGAACACCACTTCGCAGCCATAGCTCACCACGTCGGCGGCAATGTCATCGAGCTGGCGGCGCATGGCGCGGCTGTCGGTGGTCTTCAAGGCCACCACCGTGCTTGGCGCTGTAGGGTCGATGATGCGTGCCTTGGGCTTCGCTTCAGCAGCTTTCAAGGCAGCTTCTGCCTTCTCCAGCTCGGCCTTGCGTGCCTGGGACAGGGGATCGCCACCGGTCACCGCCGGGGCTTGCGGCATCAGTGCACGGGCACGGGCCAGGGCGGTAGCTGCTGCGTTCACATCGCCCTTTTGCAGGACGATCTGACTGCGTTGCAGATAGGCTTCGGCCAACTGACGCTGGTATTGCTCCAGGCGCGCGTCATCCGGCGACTGGGCCTGAAGGGCTGCCAGCTGGTCTTCGGCGGTGGCCAGCTCATTGCTGGCGATGTTTTGTTGCAACTGCTGCCAGGCATCGGCTTGGGCAGGTACAGCGGCCTGTTCGACCGGCGCGCTGGAGCAAGCAGCCAGGAACAGGGAAAACGCGGCAACAAGCAGATAACGGGAGGCGAACGGCTTCATTCCTGCGACTCTCTATTTGCGCAAAAAGCGAGCAAGTCTACACCCAGGTGCGCACGCTCGAAAACAGGTCTTACAGACCCTTTACCCGGCAAAAGGTTGCAAGGCGTGCCATCACACGCCCTGTCTTTCAGCGTTTTGGCAGGGCCAGGCTCAGCAAGAATAGCACCGCAGCGCAGACCACGATCGACGGGCCGGCGGGGGTATCCTTGAACCAGGACATGGCCAGGCCACCGCAAACGGCGGTAACGCCGAGCAGGCTGGCGCCCAGGGCCATCTGCTCGGGGGAGCGTGCGTGACGTTGCGCCGCAGCGGCGGGGATGATCAGCAGCGAAGTGATCAGCAATACACCGACGATCTTCATGGCGACGGCAATCACCACTGCAATCAGCAGCATCAATGCCATGCGCAGGCCCGCAACGGGCAGGCCTTCGACCATCGCCAGTTCTTCGTGCACGGTAACTGCCAGCAACGGCCGCCACAGCACGGCGAGCAGCAGCAGGACCAGCGCACTGCCGCCGAGAATCCAGGCGAGGTCGGTGGTGCTGATGGCTAGCAGGTCGCCGAACAGGTAGGCCATCAGGTCGATGCGCACATCGTGCATGAAGCTCAGTACCACCAGGCCCAGCGACAGGGTACTGGGGGCGAGGATGCCCAGCAGCGTGTCGGAGGCCAGCGGTTGGCGCTGTTGCAAGGTGACCAGCAGGATTGCCAGCAACAGGCAGCCCACGGTTACCGCCAAGGCCGGGCTTACGTCCAGCACGAAACCCAGTGCCACGCCCAGCAGCGCGGCGTGGGACAGCGTATCGCCGAAATACGCCATGCGCCGCCACACCACGAAAGAGCCGAGTGGGCCCGCAACTACTGCCAGGGACAAACCCGCAAGCAAGGCGTAAAGAAGAAAATCAGCCATGCTTGCAGTGCTCTCCGTGAACATGGGTGCCGGGGGCGACGACCGAGCCGTGCAGGTCGTGGCTGTGGTCGTGATGGTGGTGGTAAACGGCCAGGCTCGGGGCGTTCTGGCCGAACAGTTCGACGAAGGCCGGGTCGTTGCTGACTTGCTCCGGGTGGCCCGAGCAGCACACGTGGCGGTTCAGGCACACCACCTGGTCGGTGGCGCTCATCACCAGGTGCAGGTCGTGGGACACCATCAGCACGCCGCAGCCGTGGCGGTCGCGCAGGCGGGTGATGAGGTTGTACAGCTCGGTCTGGCCGACCACATCCACGCCCTGCACCGGCTCGTCGAGCACCAGCAACTGAGGTTCGCGCAGCAGCGCACGGGCCAGCAGCACGCGCTGCATCTCGCCGCCGGAAATAGTCTGGATCGGGCTGTCGATGACCTGCTCGGCACCCACTTCCTGCAACGCCGACAAGGCTGCCGCGCGGTCTACGCCGGGCACCAAGCGCAAGAAGCGCAGCACCGACAGCGGCAGTGTGGCATCGACCTGGATCTTCTGCGGCATGTAGCCAATACGCAGTTTCGGCTTGCGCCACACCTTGCCGCGATGCGGCTTGAGCAACCCGAGCACGGCGCGCACCAGGGTGGTTTTGCCCGCCCCGTTGGGGCCGATCAGGGTGACGATCTGGCCGGGTGCCACCGACAGGTCGATGCTGTCGAGTACCGCCTCGCCGGCAAAGGTAACGCCCACCTGTTCCAGGCGGATCAGCGCATCGCTCATGCCGCGCTCCGGCAGTTGCCGCACAGGCCGACCACTTCTACGGTCTGGGTCTCGACCATGAAGCCCACGCCCTTGGCGCTGTTGATGATGGCCTCGCTGATGCTGCTTTGCTCCAGCTCGATGGCCACATGGCAGGCCCGGCAGATCAGGAACTGGCTTTGGTGCACGTGCTCGGGGTGGCTGCAGCCGATGAAGGCGTTGAGCGAGGCGATGCGGTGCACCAGGCCGTTTTCCAGCAGGAAGTCCAGCGCGCGGTACACCGTAGGCGGGGCGGCGCGGCGGCCGTCCTGCTCGCTGAGCACGGCGAGGATGTCGTAGGCGCCCAGCGGCTTGTGGCTTTGCCACACCAGTTCCAGCACACGGCGGCGCAGCGCGGTCAGGCGCAGGCCCTGGCGGGTGCACAAGGCGTCGGCTTCAGCCAATGCGCTGTGTACGCAATGGGAGTGATCGTGAGGACGGTTGGCCAGCGGCGTGATGGACATGGGCAGCGACGGTTCTGGATGGAGACGTTATTATGTTACCTGTTTCTGACGACTCGAGTATCCACCGTGTCCCGATTCCTAGCCCTGTTTGTCGCTTTCATCGCATTTTCTGCCCAGGCCGATGTGCGTGTGCTCACCAGTATCAAACCCCTGCAGCAGATTGCCGCCGCCGTGCAGGATGGCGTTGGCAGCCCTGACGTGCTGTTGCCGCCAGGCGCTTCACCCCACCACTACGCGCTGCGCCCTTCCGACGTGCGGCGGGTAGGCGATGCCGACTTGCTGTACTGGATCGGCCCGGACATGGAGAACTTCCTGCCACGGGTGCTGGGCAGCCGCAGCAAGCCCACGGTGGCAGTGCAGTCGCTGACGGGCATGAAGTTGCGTCATTTTGGCGAGGACAGCCACTCCCATGAGGAAGAGGATCACGACGACCATGACCACGATCACCGCCCGGGCAGCCTCGATGCACATTTGTGGCTGTCGTCGGTCAATGCGCGGGTGATCGCGGCGAAAATGGCCGCTGACCTGGCTCAGGTTGACCCGGCCAACGCTGCCCGCTACCAGAGCAACCTCAAGGCGTTCGATGAGCGCCTGGATGCGATGGATGGGCGAATCAAGGCGCGAGTGGCCAGTATTGCCGGCAAGCCGTACTTCGTGTTCCACGAAGCGTTCGACTACTTCGAGGCCGAGTACGGCCTGAAACACACGGGCGTGTTCAGCGTGGCCTCCGAGGTGCAGCCGGGCGCGCAGCATGTTGCTGCCATGCGCAAGCGCCTGCAGGAAGTGGGTAAAACCTGTGTGTTCAGCGAACCGCCGCTGCGACCACGACTGGCCGAGACCCTGACCGCCGGGTTGCCGGTGCGCCTGGCCGAGCTGGATGCCTTGGGCGGTACCGACCCGGTGGATGGCAAGGGCTATGAGCGCTTGCTGGAGAAGTTGGGCGGTGACCTGGTTGGGTGTCTGGAACAGCTGTAAGCCTGTTCCGGCCTATTCGCGGGTAAACCCGCTCCCACAGAGATAGCGCTAGTCTCAAGCCTATCGCTGTACCTGTGGGAGCGGGTTCACCCGCGAAGAAGCAGACCCGGTATCAGAGGGCGAACGGCAGGTGCAAAGCCACCTGCTGGCGCTGTGCCAGACGCACCTCGAACTCGCTCGGGTCATGGATCATCACATCCATCCCGGCAAACGATTCCGCCGCAATCAGGCGCGACAGCCAGAAGCGCACGCACCCTACCCGCAACATTTCCGGCCACAGCTCGGCCTCGGCCGCCGTGAACGGCCGCAGCGCCGCATAGGCCGCCAGCAGCGCCTGGGCGCGTGGCACATCGATCGCGCCGTGTTCATCCAGGCACCAGTCGTTCACGGTGATGGCGATGTCATACAGCATCGGCCCCGAGCAGGCGTTGTAGAAGTCGATCACACCGGTCAGGTGGGTGCCTTCGAACATCACGTTGTCGCGGAACAGGTCGGCATGCAGGTTGGCCCGTGGCAAGGCCAGGATCTGCGCCTTGTGCGCGGTGATTTCATCCAGCGCCGGCTGCAGCAGCGCGGCTTGCCCGGCAGTCAGGCGTGGCAGCAGCTCGGCACCCGAGGCCAGCATCCAGTCCAGGCCACGGTCGGTGCGGCGCTCGATGATGTGCTCGCGGGTGGCCAGGTGGATGTGCGCCAGCAGCTCGCCGACCTGGGCGCAGTGCTGGTTGTTCGGCGCTTTGATGTGCTTGCCCGACAGGCGTGGTTGCAACAGCGCAGGCTTGCCGCACAGCTCGCGCAGGCCATTGCCGTCGCGGTCACGAATGGCATAGGGCACCGGCATGTCGGCAGCGTGCAGGGTGTCGAGCAGCTCGATGAAGAACGGCATGTCCTCGCTCGGCCCACGCTCGATCAGCGTCAGGACGAACTCCCCCTGTTCGAGGCTGACGAAGAAATTGCTGTTCTCGGTGCCGGCGGCAATGCCCTGGAAGTCGAGCAAACGGCCCAGCTCGTACGGCGCCAGAAAGGTTTCCAGCTCAGGCCGGGTCACGGGGGTGAAGACTGACATGATGAAAAATTGCCCATACGGGCACTTCCGCCGGGAAGTGCCGGGTTGATGTGAACGGTGCGCGTCAGATTACCACTCGAAGATCTTCCAGGACGGAATCAGCATGTCCGGCTGGTCGGAACGAATGAAATTGCCATCAGAGCCATCGGCGCGTACCAGGAAATAAGGCTTGCCGTTTTTCGGCGTGATCTTGATCGCATACAGGAAGCCGTTCTGCCGGTATTCCTGGATGGTTTTGTCGCCTTCCGTGCGAATGGTCACCTCGGGATCGGCCGAGGGGGCGTCGTCCGCCGCCAGGGTAACGACAGGCATGGTTGCCAACAGGCCGAGCAGTAACAGGCGATTGAGTGTACGCATGATAACCTAGTCCCTTTGTCGTCAATGATTCTGGCTATTCTAGCGCCGGACCCGTCGAAAAGGTTGATTCTGCTCATGAGCCAAGCGCCCCTCGTCCTGGTGGACGGTTCCTCCTACCTGTACCGCGCTTTCCACGCGCTGCCGCCGCTGACCACGTCCAAGGGCATGCCGACCGGTGCGGTGAAGGGTGTGTTGAACATGCTCAAGAGCCTGCGCAAGCAATACCCCGACAGCCTGTTCGCGGTGGTGTTCGACGCAAAAGGCGGCACATTCCGCGATGCCATGTTCGCCGAGTACAAGGCCAACCGCCCCAGCATGCCGGACGACCTGCGCGTGCAGGTCGAGCCGCTGCATGCCAGCGTGAGGGCGCTGGGCTACCCGTTGCTGTGCGTCGAGGGTGTCGAGGCTGACGACGTCATCGGCACCCTGGCCCGCAGCAGCGCGGCCCAAGGGCGCCCGGTGATCATCTCGACCGGTGACAAGGACATGGCGCAGCTGGTGGACGGGCACATTACCTTGGTCAACACCATGACCGGAAGCGTGCTGGACGTGGCTGGCGTGCACGAGAAATTTGGCGTCGGCCCGGAACACATCATCGACTTCCTCGCCCTGATGGGCGACAAGGTCGACAACATTCCAGGCGTGCCGGGTGTGGGCGAAAAGACCGCCGTGGGCCTGCTGACCGGCATCGGCGGCGGCCTCAGCGACTTGTACGCCAACCTGGACAAGGTCCCGGCGCTGGCCATTCGCGGCGCCAAGACCTTGCCGGCCAAGCTGCAAGAGCACCGCGATGCGGCGTTCCTGTCCTATGAACTGGCCACCATCAAGGTCGACGTGCCGCTGGATGTCGAAGTGGATGCGCTGGTGTGCGGCGAGCCGGACCGTGAAGCGCTGCTGGCGCTATACACCGAGATGGAGTTCAAGAGCTGGGTCGCCGAGGTGCAGCGTGACGCGGCCAAGGCCGGTGATGACGTGGCACCGGTAGAGGCGCCAGCCGCCAAGGCCGAGCCCAGGTACGAGACCATCCTCGACCAGGCCCGTTTCGATGCCTGGCTGGAGAAGCTGCGCCAGGCGCCGTTGTTTGCCTTCGACACCGAGACCACCGGCCTGGACGCCCAGCAGGCACAGCTGGTTGGCCTGTCGTTCGCCGTCGAGCCACATGAAGCAGCCTATGTGCCCTTGGCCCACGATTACGAAGGCGCGCCGGCCCAGCTGGACCGCGAGGCCGTGCTGCTCGCCCTGAAGCCGCTGCTGGAAGACCCGGCCAAGGCCAAGGTCGGGCAGAACGCCAAGTACGACATCAACATCCTGGCCAACGGCTCGCCTGCCATCGACATGCGCGGCGTGGCGTACGACACCATGCTCGAGTCGTATGTGCTGAACTCCACGGCTACCCGCCACGACATGGACAGCCTGGCGCAGAAGTACCTCGACCACACCACCATCGCCTTCGAGGATATCGCCGGCAAGGGCGCCAAGCAGCTCACCTTCAACCAGATCCACCTGGACAAGGCCGGTCCGTATGCCGCCGAAGATGCCGACATCACCCTGCGCCTGCATCACGCCCTGCAAGCGCGCCTGGCGCAGACGCCGAGTGTGCAGCCGGTGCTGATGGACATCGAAATGCCGTTGGTGCCGGTGCTGGCCAAGATCGAGCGCCAGGGTGCGTTGGTCGATGCCGCACTGCTGCAGGTACAGAGTGGTGAACTGGGCGTGAAGATGGCCGAGCTGGAACAGCGCGCCTATGAGCTGGCCGGTGAGGAATTCAACCTCGGCTCGCCCAAGCAGCTGGGTTCGATCCTTTACGACAAGCTGGGCATGCCGGTGCTGAGCAAGACGGCCAAAGGCCAGCCATCCACTGCCGAAGCCGTGCTCGACGAGCTGGCCGTGCAAGGCTACCCGCTGCCAGAAGTGCTGATGCAGTACCGCAGCCTGAGCAAGCTCAAGAGCACCTACACCGACAAGCTGCCGGGCCAGATCAACCCGCGCACCGGGCGTATCCATACCTCCTACCAGCAGGCGGTAGCTGCCACCGGCCGGCTGTCGTCCAGCGACCCGAACCTGCAGAACATCCCGATCCGCACTGCCGAAGGCCGTCGTATTCGTCAGGCCTTCATTGCCAGCCCCGGTTACAAGCTGCTGGCGGCGGACTATTCGCAGATCGAGCTGCGCATCATGGCCCACCTCGCCAAGGACGAAGGTTTGTTGCACGCCTTCCGCAATGACTTGGACGTGCACCGCGCCACGGCGGCGGAAGTGTTCGGTGTGGCCCTGGAAGACGTCACAACCGACCAACGCCGCAAGGCCAAGGCCATCAACTTCGGCCTGATCTATGGCATGAGCGCCTTCGGCCTGGCCAAGCAGATCGGTGTCGACCGCAAACAGTCGCAGGATTACATCGACCGTTACTTCGCCCGCTACCCGGGCGTGCTGGCCTACATGGAGCGCACCCGCGCCCAGGCCGCCGAGCAAGGCTTTGTCGAAACCCTGTTCGGCCGCAGGCTGTACCTGCCGGACATCAACGCCAAGAACCCGGCCCTGCGCAAAGGCGCCGAGCGCACGGCGATCAACGCGCCGATGCAAGGCACCGCGGCCGACATCATCAAGCGGGCCATGGTCAATGTGGACAACTGGCTGAGCGAGAGCGGGCTGGATGCCCGGGTGATCCTGCAGGTACACGACGAACTGGTACTTGAGGTGCGTGAAGACCTGGTTCAGCAGGTGAAAGATGAAATTCGCCAGCACATGAGCAAGGCGGCGGAACTGGATGTGCCGCTGCTGGTGGAAGCAGGAATTGGCGCGAATTGGGACGAAGCTCACTGATTGAGCGGGGAAAGCTGTGTAGGATCTGCGACGTAGTGACGCGGATCCTGGCACCGCTCAGTGCCATGGGTGCTGAAGTTTCATGAAACTATCGCAAATAGTTTTCAAGGCTTTGGAACTAAACCGGTGAAGCGGAACTCAGAGTAACTGAATGGCTGGTGAAGCCCTTCGATGCTCCTATGTTGTGTTAAGTGTTGGCAGATATCTGGACCCCGCCCTAGCGGTCCGGACTTGGACCCCGAACTTCCCCCTCCCCATACGAAGTCCGGGGTTTTTTTTGCCCGGAATTTGACTTGAACCTGGCGAAGTACACTGTGGGAGCGGGCTGGCCCGCAAACCTGGGCGAAGCCCAGGCCATGCTCCGCGCTGGAATCTTCGCGGGCAAGCCCGCTCCCACAGAGATGCTCTAGTCTTAGGCTACCGGCTTGTCTTCCAGCTCCATCCAGTCTGCCAGCACCCTGTAGGCGTCTTCCACGCCCAGGCGCTTGGGCGCCGAGAACAGCTGGATGGTCACGCCATCACCCCAGCCCTTGCGGATTTCCGACTGCACTTTGAGCAGGGTGTTCTTGCCCGCGCCGTGGGTCAGCTTGTCAGCCTTTGTCAGCAGGATGTGCATCGGCATGCTGCTGGCCTTGGCCCAGTCGAGCATCATTTTGTCGAAGTCGGTCATCGGGTGGCGCACGTCCATCATCAGGATCACGCCACGCAGGCACTCACGGCTGCCCAGGTAGGCTTCCAGGTGTTTCTGCCAGTGCTGCTTGAGCGGAATCGGCACTTTTGCATAACCGTAGCCAGGCAGGTCGACCAAACGCCGTTCATCGTCCAGACTGAAGAAATTCAACAGCTGGGTGCGCCCGGGGGTTTTCGAGGTACGCGCCAGGCTGGCATGAGTCAGGGTGTTGAGGGCGCTGGATTTGCCGGCGTTGGAGCGGCCGGCGAAAGCCACCTCGTAACCCTGGTCGTCCGGGCATTGTTCGACCTTGGCTGCGCTGAGGGCGAATTTGGCTTTCTGGCAGAGGCCGAGGATGGGGTTCTTGACTTGCATGGGATATCCGATGTGGGTGTTGCCTGACTCTGAAGGCCCGAGCCTGGCAAGCGGTGTCGTTTCCGTTTGGATGGCGGAAGTATATAATGCCCCAGTTTTTGTGTGCTCATTCTCCCAGCGAAGGGGAAGGAGCATGGGGTGTCGAACAATAGCTCGCGCAACAGAACGCAGCGCGGCCCCCAACCCTGAAGGTCGTTCCGCATGGCGAAATGGCTGCTTGCTGTCGGTATGTTCCTGCCGGTTTTCAGCGCACAGGCTACACAGGATCCCGAGGTGTTGTACAACCGCACGTGTGCGGCCTGTCACACCGGGCAGTTGCCACAGGCACCCAGACGGGGTGACCGGGCAGCATGGGAGCCAAGGCTGGCGCAAGGCATGGAGGTACTGGTGAAGCACGTGACCCAGGGTTTCAAGGCTATGCCGCCGCGTGGATTGTGCATGGACTGCAGTGCCGAGGACTACCGTTTGGTCATCCTTTGGATGAGCGGCAGTCCCGATACATAACATTTCACCCTTAGCCGTGTTGGATTAGCTGATGAACAAACTAGTCGTGAGTCTGCTGTTGACCCTGGGTGTCGCAGGTGCGGCCACTGCTGCGCAACCTATCAAAGGCGATGCCGCCGCCGGCCAGGCCAAGACGGCCGTTTGTGGCGCCTGCCACAACCCCGACGGCAACAGCCTGGCACCGAACTTCCCTAAATTGGCCGGCCAAGGCCAGCGTTACCTGGAAAAACAACTGCACGACATCAAGTCGGGCAAGCGCACCGTGCTGGAAATGACCGGCATGTTGGCCGCGTTCAGCGACCAGGACCTGGCTGACATTGCCGCCTACTTCGCCAGCCAGAAAGGCAGCGTGGGGGCCGCCGATCCCAAGCTGGTCGAGCGTGGCCGTGCGCTGTTCAACGGCGGCGACCTGGAAAAAGGCATGCCGGCCTGCACAGGCTGCCACTCACCGAATGGCGCGGGCATCGCCCTGGCTGGCTTCCCGCACCTGGGCGGGCAGCATTCGCAGTACGTGACCAAGCAGCTCACGGACTTCCGCGAAGGCAACCGCACCAACGATGGCGATGCGATGACCATGCGCACCATCGCCGGCAAGCTGAGCAACCACGACATCGAAGCGTTGGCCAGCTACATCCAGGGCCTGCATTAACTTTCAGTTAATGTTGTAGGCCAATGATGAAAGGGCGGCCGGGCCGCCCTTTTTTCAGTCCGCAGCCGTTACACTACAGAACTCGAGCCCTTCCCGGCCTGTCCTAGTGCAGGTCGCGTCGTGGCGACCCATGACTGCTCAGGAGTAAAGCATGCGTAAACTGATTCTCAGCGCTGCGCTGGTCGCCGCCAGCGTGTTCGGTATGACTGCCGTCCAGGCCGCCGAGCCTGTCGCCGGCAAGGAATACATCGAGCTGAGCAACCCTGTTCCGGTTTCCGTGCCTGGCAAAGTCGAAGTGGTCGAGCTGTTCTGGTACGGCTGCCCACATTGCTACCACTTCGAACCGGTCATCAACCCATGGGTCGAAAAACTGCCCAAGGACGTCAACTTCAAGCGCGTACCGGCCATGTTCGGCGGCCCATGGGACGCCCACGGCCAGATGTTCCTCACCCTCGAAGCCATGGGCGTCGAGCACAAGGTTCACGCGGCGGTGTTCGATGCCATCCAGAACCAACACAAACGCCTGACCGACAAGAACGACATGGCCGACTTCCTCGCCACCCAAGGCGTGGACAAGGACAAGTTCCTCGCCACCTTCGACTCATTCGCCATCAAGGGCCAGGTCAACCAGGCCAAAGAGCTGGCGAAAAAGTACGAAATCACCGGCGTACCGAGCATGGTCGTCAACGGCAAGTACCGCTTCGACCTGGGCACCGCTGGCGGGCCGGAAGGCGTGCTGAACGTTGCCGACCAGCTGATCGACAAGGAGCGCGCCGCTAAGTAAGCGGCGTAACCCATGCCCCGCTTCCGAGCCACGCGTGGCATTGGCCTGCACCAGCCGCAGGTCAACGAGCATCACCTGCAGGCCTCTGGCCTGCCCGAGGATGGTCGGCTGCGGCTGCTCAGTTTCAATATTCAGGTTGGCATCAGCACCGAACGCTACCGGCATTATCTGACCCGCAGCTGGCAGCACTTGCTGCCGCATAACGGGCGTGCCGGCAACCTGCAGAAAATCGGCGAACTGCTGGGCGACTTCGACCTGGTGGCCTTGCAGGAAGCCGACGGTGGCAGCCTGCGCTCGGGTTACATCAACCAGGTCGAGCTCCTGGCTCAATTGGGGGCCTTCCCCTACTGGTACCAGCAACTCAACCGCAACCTCGGGCGTTTCGCCCAGCACAGCAATGGCGTGCTCAGCCGCCTGAAGCCGCAGGTGCTCGAAGACCACCCGTTGCCAGGCCCGGCCGGCCGTGGGGCGATCCTGGTGCGTTTTGGTGAGGGCGAGGATGCGTTGATCGTGGTGATGATGCACCTGGCGCTCGGCGCCAGGACGCGTGCCCTGCAACTGGGTTATATCCGCGAGCTGATTGGTGGTTATCGTCATCAGGTGCTGATGGGCGACATGAACACCCATGCCACCGACCTGCTGGAGCACTCGCCGCTGCGCGACCTGGGCCTGATTGCCCCGCAAGTCGAGGCCACCTTCCCCAGCTGGCGACCACAGCGTTGCCTGGACCATATCCTGCTCAGCCCAAGCCTCACGCTGGAGCGTGTCGAGGTGCTGGCGCGGCCAATTTCCGACCACCTTCCCGTTGCAGTCGAGATTCGATTGCCTGATGCATTGACTGTGGATACGCTGCCGGTCTTGAGCTAATTGCCATCACCGTTTGCGGACCCGGGCATGACTGAAGACGCTGAGCGCTGGAAAGAAAAATACCTTAAAAGCATCGAGCAGCAAGAAAAGCTCGAACGCCGGTGGGACGCCCGTCTCGACCTGCTTCGTCGTGGCCTGGTGCGCAGCAGCCTGGCTGCGGAAGGCAGTGACAAGGTGGTGGACGCGTGCATGAAGGAAATGCGCGAAGTCATCCGCAGTGACAACATGGACGCCGGCCTCGCCGGTTTGATCCCGCGCCTTGAAAAGGCGGTGCTGGACTCCGAACAGCGCCGCGAAACCCGCATGAACCAGGTCAGCGATGCGCTCGCCGCGCTGGTTGGCCAATTGCAAGGTCTGTCGCTGCCCAGCGATATCTCGCGTCCGCTGAAAAAACTGGCGAAGAAGCTCGAGGGTGGAGTTGCCCAGTCCCGCGATCTGCCGCCGCTGCTGGGCGAGTTGAGTGGTTTGCAGGGCCGTGCCCTGTCGGCGCTTGGTAAAACGGAGGATGAAGCCCGGCCTGGTTTCTTGCAGCGCTTGTTCGGTAGCCGCGAGGATGACCCGCAAGGCGAGCCAGTCCCTGAGCCGGTGGCAGTGCCTGCTGCCGAAGCGCCGCCTCAGGTTGCGCAGCCCCCTCTTGAAGCCCCGCAGCCCGACGATGTGGATGCGCTGCAACCGTTGCCGGCCCCTGTCACCGAAGCGACCGTAGCGGCGGAACCCGAGCCGGAGCTACAGGGCCCAGCGCTGATCGAAACGGCTGAAACACTCGCCGTCCCGCACCCGCTGCAGGAGGACGTACTGGAGCCTGACGCGACCGCCAGCGAACCTATGGCAGCAGCACAACCGGCCCCCACGCTCGAAGAGACGTTCGGCGAAGATGGCCCCTATGCCCTGCCCTATGCCGTCGAGCCACCCTACAGCCAGGTTGCCGCGCACATCGAGCAGACCCTGATCGGCCTGCTTGATGACCTCAGCCTGCCCGAGCGGCACAAGGCCCAGGCGCTGGAAATGCGCGAGCGGGTTGCCCGTGGCCTGAACTGGTACGAGCTGATCCCGGTGCTGGATGACCTGGCTGTGCTGATGCTGGCAATAACCGACAGCGGCCAGCACGAATTCGAAACCTACCTGCAACAGCTCAACGAACGCCTGGAAGGCTTCCAGAGCCACCTGCAGGAGGCCAGCGCCGGCCATGCCGACAACAGCAACGCTGCCCGCGAACTGGATACCCAGCTGCGCGAGCACGTCGACGGCTTGCAAAGCAGCGTGCAAGGCGCCGCCGATGTGGACAGCCTCAAGCACATCCTGGAAAACCGGCTGGAAGGCCTATTGGTCACCATGGACGAGCACAAGCTTGAGCGTGATCGCCGCGAGCAGGAGCTGGCAGGGCGTCTGCAAGGCTTGTCGGAACGGGTGGCGAACATGGAGCATGAAGCGCTCGGCTACCGTGAACACCTGGAAGAGCAACGGCAAAAAGCCCTGCTCGACCCGCTCACCGGCTTGCCCAATCGTGCGGCCTGGAGCGAGCGGGTAGAACGCGAAATACTCGAATGGCAAGAGGCCGGCGGCCATCTGGCCATGGCGATTCTCGACCTGGACCACTTCAAGCGCATAAACGACAGCTATGGGCACCTGGCCGGGGACAAGGTGCTCAAGATTGTTGCTGACCAGCTGCGCAAACGCCTGCGTGGTCGTGACTTCATTGCCCGTTTCGGGGGCGAAGAGTTTGTCCTGTTACTGCCGCAGACTTCACCCGCGGCAGCGGCCCAGATGGCGGAAGTACTGCGCGCCACGGTGGAGGCCTGCCCGTTCCACTTCAAGGGCGAGCGGGTGGTGATCACCACCTCTATCGGCCTGGGGGCGTTTCGCTCTGGCGAGCGTGGCGACCAGGTGCTCAAGCGCGCCGATGCGGCGCTGTACCGGGCCAAGGAGCTGGGACGTAACCGCGTCGAGCAGAGCTAGCGTTTGCTAACACTGATCCACGGTAAGCGCGGCCATGGGGAGCACGTTATACTGTAGCCCTCATTCGCTGAGGCCACTGACGTGCTTTCCACGCTTAAAAAAACGCTGATTTGCTTTTTGCTGTTGTCTGTTGCCGGATGTTCGACGGGGTTGCGCATCGACCGCAGCCACCCCTCGGCCAACCAGGACAACCGCATCCAGTTCGTTGTACTGCATTACACCAATGCATCCCTGGAGCGCTCCCTGGCGTTGCTTACCCAGGGTGAGGTCAGCAGCCATTACCTGATCGGCGACGGTCCGGCCACGGTGTATCAACTGGTGGATGAAAACCGTCGTGCCTGGCATGCCGGCGACAGCCAATGGCAGGGGCGCACCTGGCTGAACTCGTCGTCCATCGGGATCGAGATCGTCAACCCGGGCTTCACCGACACGCCGAATGGCCGGGTCTGGCACCCTTATAGCGAAGCGCAGGTTCAGTCGCTGATCGCGCTGCTCAAGGACATCGTCAAACGTAACAACATCGAGCCTCGGCACATCATTGGTCACAGTGATATCGCACCATCACGCAAGCTGGACCCGGGGCCGCTGTTCCCATGGAAGCGCCTGGCCGATGCCGGGCTGGGTATCTGGCCTGATGCCAATGCCGTGGCGCGCCAACAGGCCTACTTCAGCGTCAACCCGCCAAGCGTGGGCTGGTACCAGCAGGAACTGGCGCGGTTTGGCTACCAAGTCGAGCAGACCGGGGTGCTGGATGTCGCCACCCGCCACGTGATTGCTGCGTTCCAGATGCGCTTCCGTCCCCAGCGCTTCGACGGCATGCCCGATGCGCAGACGGCAGCGATGCTGCAGGTGCTCAACCGGATGCGTTGAGCCTGCAGCGAGGCGCTAAACGGCGAGGATGATTCTTGATCCAGTTGCTATACCTTGGTAATCAACTGGATGCCTTCGATGTCAGCTCTCATTTCTACGCTGCGCCAATTTTTTTACCGTCCCTGGATGCTGGCCACCTTAGCAGCATTGGCCAGCGCAGCACTTTTGCTTACTGCCAGCATCGGCATTGCCCTGCAGCAGATGAAGCAAAGCGAGAGCGAACAGATGAACGCCCAGGGCGAGCGTTTTCTCGACCGCCTCGAGCAGGTATTCGGCCAGTTGCGCGAAGGGGTCGACCTGCTGCAGGCCCAACCCTTGCGTGGCTGCAGCCCGGCGATGTTGGCGGCGTTGCAGCAGGTTGGCCTGAGTTCGCGGTTCATTTATGAAGCGGCCTATGTGGATGGTGACGTCGCCTGCTCCAACCGTGGCGATGAGCGGGCATTCGAGCCTTTGCGGGCACCCGACATCCAAGGGCCGACCTACAGCTACTGGTTGAACACCACGACCGAGCCGAACGAGAACCTGGCTGCGTTGATGCTGGGCCGGGGCAAGTTCGTGGTCTCCACCTCGCGTGGGCACCTGACCGACGTGGTCGACCTGCCACCGGGCGGCAGCCTGGTAGTGGTGCTGGACAACGGTGCCCGCGCCATACCCGTGCTCGGCCCGCCACAGGTGTGGCCGCCGCCCTCGGCCTGGTCGACCAGCCACAAGTCGTTGCTCGAACTCAGTGACCGGCTGATCTACCGCATGCCCACCAAGTCGCCGGATTACCAATTGGTGCTGATTGCCCCACGGGCCAGCCTGCCGTTGAGAATGAATGGCATGCTCTGGCTGCTGTTCCCTGGCAGCGTGTTGGCTGCCTGCTGCATCGGCTGGCTGGTGCTGCAGTTGATCCTGCAACGGCGGTCGATGAGCTCGGAGTTGCAGAATGCCTTGCGCCGTGGAGAGCTGCAGGTGCTCTACCAGCCGATCTTCGAACTCGACACACGGCGCTGTGTAGGCGCCGAGGCTCTGGTGCGCTGGCGCCGCCCGGATGGCACGCTGACCAGCCCGGACCTGTTTATCCCATTGGCGGAAAACACCGGGCAGATATGTCAGATCACTGACTTTGTCCTGCAGCGCGTCCTCGAACAGCTGGGGCAGCTGCTGCGGTCGCACCCCAAACTGTACATATCGGTGAACCTGGCCGCCTGCGATGTGATGGTGCCGCGTATTGGCCGGGTGGCGGCGCGCCTGCTGGCCCTGCACCGGGTGGCCGCTAGCCAGATTGCGTTCGAGGTGACCGAGCGCGGCTTGATCGACGTGGTGGTGGCACGTGACAACCTGCAGGCGCTACGCGCCGTGGGGCATCAGGTGCTGATCGACGACTTCGGTACCGGCTATTGCAGCCTGGCCTATCTGCAAACCCTGCCGGTGGATTGCCTGAAGATCGACAAGGCCTTCATCGATGCGCTGGGCCACGATGCCGCCAGCAGCGGGGTTGCCCCGCATATCATTCGCATGGCCCATGACCTGCACCTGCGGGTGATTGCCGAAGGCATCGAATGCGAGGACCAGGCGGTGTTGCTGAACAGTGAAGGGGTCAATTACGGCCAGGGTTGGCTGTTTGCCCGACCGCTAAACGCCCGGCAGTTTGCCGAGCTGGTGACCCGCGGGCAGTTGCCGCGTCGGGTTGAACATTGAGAAGTCCTGCGCCTGCGAAGAGGCCGGCACAGGCGATACTCAAACTGGCAGCGCCATGTAGAACTGTGTCCCCTGCCCTGGCCGGGAAAACACGCCCATGCGCCCGCCATGCAGCTGGACGATTTCCTTGCACAGCGCCAATCCTAGCCCTGCACCGCCCTTCTTGCGCCCTACCTGCACAAACGGCTCGAAAATGCGCCCTTGCTGCCCATAGGCAATCCCTTCGCCTGTGTCCTCGACGCTGATGATCACCCGCTCGGCATGCCGCCGCGCATGCAGGCGGATGCGCCCGCCGTTGGCGGTATGGCGGATGGCGTTGTGCAGCAGGTTGTCCAGAACCCGATCAAGTTGCGCAACGTCGGCCTGAATACGCGGGAGCGGTGGTTCAAGTGCCTTGACCAGTTCAACCTGCTTGTTTGCCGCCTGTTCGGCAAAACGCAGTTGTGCGCGCTCCAGCAATTCGTCGATGGCACAGGGGGCCAGGTCGAGTTTCTGCAGCCCGCTCTGGTAACGAGAGAAGTTGAGCAGGTCGTTGATCAGTTGGGTAAGCCGCTGCATTTCTTCGCCGATGGTTTCCAGCAAGTCATTCTCGCGTGCCTCAGGCGGAAACTTGACTCGCTCGCGCAACAGCCCGAAGGCCATGTGCATGCCGGTTACCGGGGTGCGCAGTTCGTGGGACGCGCGCAGTACGAACTCACTGCGCACGCGTTCGAAGGCCCGTTGCTCGGTCACATCGTGCAGCACCATCACCGCGCCAAGGATCGGCCCTTGCGGGTGGCTCACCGGGGTCAGGCTGTAGGTCAGCAAGCGCGTTTCTTCATCCACCTCCATGGTCAGGTCTTCCGGCGGGCGGTCCAGATTGCCACCGCGCAGCACCTGACGCAGCTGCTGCTCCAGCTCCGGCCGTCGCAGGGCTTCGGCCAGGCTGCTGCCCACGCGGCTATCATTCCAGCCCAGCTGGCGCTGCGCCACCGGGTTGAGGTGTTCCAGGCGGCCCTGGCGGTCGATGATCAGCAGGCCATCGTCGATGCTGTCGAGCACGGCCTGCAGGCGCTGCTGCCCGGCCAGCAGTTCGTCGACGTTGGTGGCCTGGTGCTTGCGCAAGGCATCGGCCATGATGCCAAAGCGGCGGGTCAGCTGGTTCAGCTCGGTGGCCTGGGTGACTGGCAGGGTGACGTCAAAGTTGCCCTTGCCCAGCTGGTCGGCTGCTTTGGCCAAGGCTTCGATCGGTTGGCCAAAACGTCGGGCGATGTTGTGCGCAGTAATGAAGCCCAGCACCAGCACCACAAGGCCCATCAGGCCAAGCACACCGCTGACCAGCAGGGCGCGGTCACGGCTGTATTCCTCGCTGCGGGTGATGAGGTCCAGCGCCTGTTTGTGGGAATCGATCAGGTCGGTACGCACCTGGTTGAAGGCGGCCCCCAAGGGGTGGTCGACACCCATGCTACGAGCGGGCGCGGGGCTGTCACGGTAGGCTTGCAGGAACGTCTGGTAGTTACTGCCGGCCTTGCTGAAGCCGGTGCGCTCTCCGCCTTGCTCCAGGCCTTGGTTCAGCAAGGCCTGGAAGTTTTCTTGCAGCAGCCGGAGGTTTTCCGGGGCCGTGCCTTCATCAAGGATCAGGGTCAACTGTTCGCCAAGGTTCTGCCGCAACTTCAGCCCCACTTCCAGGACGTGGGTGGTGTCACGCACCAGCTGCTGTTGCGCGGTAGCCATCTGCAGCACGCTGACCAGGCCCAGCAGCAGCCCGAGCAAGGCCACCGTGACCAGTGCCGAGATACTCAGGAAAAGCCGCGTGCGCAGCTTCATGGGCGGCCACTTCATAGGTTGTACTGCTTGCGCTTGCGGTACAGGGTGGAGGCGTCGATGCCCAAGGTTTTGGCGGCCTGGTCGAGGGTGTCGCTGGCAGCCAGCACCGCGCCGATGTGGGCGCGCTCCAGCTCGTCCAGGCTCAGCGCGGCACCGACACGCGGGGCATTGCCAGCCGGTTGCTCGCC
This sequence comes from Pseudomonas sp. URIL14HWK12:I5, assembly GCF_900176445.1. Classification (NCBI taxonomy): domain Bacteria; kingdom Pseudomonadati; phylum Pseudomonadota; class Gammaproteobacteria; order Pseudomonadales; family Pseudomonadaceae; genus Pseudomonas; species Pseudomonas sp. URIL14HWK12:I5. The sequence goes on along the minus strand of NZ_FWXQ01000001.1, from coordinate 30,389 downwards.
CATCCCGAGGTGGCTGATTTCCACGCGCTCCTGCGGGCAGATGATACTGGCCCGCTCTACCACGTTACGCAGTTCGCGAATGTTGCCGGGCCAGCGGTAGTTGAGCAGGGCGTTGCGCGCTTCGTCGCTGAAGCCCCGGGCGGGGCGGGAGTATTCCTTGACGAAGCGGGCAAGGAAGCGGTCGGCCAGGGTCAGGATGTCTTCACTGCGCTCGCGCAGGGGCGGCAGGTGCAGGGTGATGACGTTCAGGCGGTATAGCAGGTCTTCGCGGAAGCGGCTTTCGCGCACCATCTCTTCCAGGTTGAGGTTGGTGGCGGCCAGGATGCGTACATCTGCACGCCGTGTCACGGGGTCGCCCACGCGCTCGTATTCCTTGTCCTGAATGAACCGCAGCAACTTGGGTTGCAGGGTCAGCGGGAAGTCGCCGATCTCGTCGAGGAACAACGTACCCCCATCAGCCTGGCTGACCCGCCCCAACGTGCTTTCGCTGGCACCGGTAAAGGCGCCACGGGTGTGGCCGAACAGTTCGCTTTCCATCAGCTCGGCGTTCAGCGACGGGCAGTTGATGGTCACGCAGGCTTTGCGGGCACGTTTGCTCCAGCCATGGATGGCCCGGGCCAACTCGCCTTTACCTGTACCGGACTCGCCAAGAATGAGGATGTTGGCGTCGGTGGTGGCGACCTGGCGGGCAGTTTCCAGCACCGCCATCATGGCCGGGCTGTGCGAGTCCAGGCCGTCCTTGGGTTTGCGCATTTCGCCTTCCAGGGCCTCCAGGCGCGCAGAAAGCTGGCGCACTTCCAGCTGCTTGGCGGTGGCCAGGCGCAACTGATCGGGGCTGCATGGCTTGACCAGGTAGTCGGCGGCGCCGGCCTGGATGGCATCCACCGCTGTATCGATTGCCGAGTGCGCGGTCACGATCACCACACGCATCCAGGGTGCCTGGATGCGCATCTGCGCCAGTACGTCCAGGCCGTTGTCCTCGCCCAGGCGCAAATCCAGGAAGCAAAGGTCGAACACCTGGCGCTGCAACAGCGTTTCGGCCTGGGCCGCGCTGTTGGCTGTGGCCACGCTGTAGCCTTCGTCTTCCAGGCAGTAGCGGAAGGTGCGCAGGATCGCGGACTCGTCATCCACCAGCAGAATGCGGCCTTGGTTGTCCTGGGCTGATTCCATTTCCTGCGCTCCTTAGGGATAGATCTTCATTTAGTGTGGGAAAAATCGGGCAAGTTGCATGGTCAATTCTGAAGGATTCTGCCCTTTGCATGCTAGCCAATGGCCTGATGCTTACTGCAGGCCGTGAAATACCATTGATTTGCTTAGAGGTATGCAGTGGCACATTGGTTGCGAAGGTTTTTACCTTTTGCCCAAAAAAGGAGGCACTGCCATGCTCTTTTCCTTGCGTACAGCCGTGTTCACAGCCGCCCTGCTGCCCGTTTTCACCCCGGCTATCGCCGACCCTGTGCGGGACGCGCGCCTGGAAGGCGCCCTGCAAACCGCCCTGTCTTTGAACCGCATGCTTGACCCGTTCCGTATCAGGGTTGATGTAGACGGCAAGCATGCACGGCTTTCCGGCGAGGTGGAGAACGAGGTAGAGCGGCAGCTGGCCGAAGATGTGGCCCGTGCCACACGGGGCATCGAACACGTGGAAAACCAGCTGCAGGTCAACGCCCGACTGGTTGAGCGTCCGTTGGCGCTACGTGCCTACGCCCAACGCCTGGAGGACGCCACCCTGGCGGCGGTGATCCGTGCCCGGCTGTTGTGGAGCCGCACCACCGAGAAGGCGCCTATAGAAGTACAAAGTAGCGAAGGCGTGGTGACCTTGCGCGGCCAGGTCGACAGCGCCGAAGCCAAGGAGCTGGCCGGCGTGATAGCGCGTACCACCGACGGAGTGTACCTGGTCAACAACCTGGTCAGCCTCGATACCGCCGCCATGGCCAAGGCCCGCGAAACACCGGTAGGGGCCCCAACGGGTCCACAGCCAGGCGACAGCTGGATCATCGACAAGATCCAGAACAGCTACCGCTTCAGCCGTAACCTCGATGGCCTGAAGCTGAAAGTTGCCAGTGAAGCGGGCATGGTGCGGCTGTCGGGCGAGGTTGTCAGCGCTGAGCAGAAAACCATCGCCGTGGAGATCGCCCGGCAGATCATTGGCGTGCGCGGGGTGGATGCCGACCTGCTCAAAGTGGCGACGAAAGCGGAAGGCTGATCGTGCAATTCGCACGACCCCTCGGGCGGCATCGTGCAGGATACGTCCCTGTCGAATGTTTATGTTAATTATAAGTTATTGATTTTAAACGTATTTTTTAAAATCAAAAGGCTGGCATGCAGGCTGCAATTACCTGTTCAGGTTTGAACAAAAATTACAGCAGGAGGAGCCGGCATGAACCGCCAATCCGTCAACCGCTCGCAGAACGTCGCCCTGCCCCTGCGCCAGATGTTGTCTGTCGGCATGGCGCTGCTGCTGACCTTGGCCGCTGGCCTTTTCTATTACAGCTGGCAGACCGCGCGTCTGGCTGAGCAAGTGGCAGCGCAGACTGCGCTGTTGACGCAGATTCAGGCGACCCGTGCCAATACCCTGGTCAAGGCAGCTGAGCCATCGCCTGCCGGCCAGGCCTCCGCCTCACCGGCCACCCTGGAAAATGTCGTACCCCAGGACCGTTGGGTCTTCTGACCTGCCGGCCGCACCGATTCTGAAAAAGAAAGGAGAACCACCATGCTGAGCTGGGCTATCACTTTCCTCATCATCGCCATTGTCGCTGCCGTACTGGGCTTCGGTGGTATCGCGGGCGCTGCGACGGGTATCGCGAAGATCCTGTTCATTGTCTTCCTGGTGTTGTTCGTAGCCTCCTTCTTCTTTGGACGTGGACGAGGTTGAAGATGGGCAGGAAGCTTTTTACAGCCCTGGCTGCCGCCCTGATGCTGGGTGGCAGCGCGGCGGCGATGGCGGCCAATGACGGCCAGGTCCGGGTCGACCAGTTGCTCGGCTCGGACCCGGAGTACCGGGAAACCTGGCAGGACACGATCAAAGGCGAGGAACGCCTGCCCGATTGGGTGGTCAATCTGACCGGCAGTTCCCAGCAGCAGATGTCCGCCACTACCGAAGATGGCGACAAGTACCTGGTCGGTGCGTTGTGCGAGGCACAGGACAACTGCACCTACAAGCGGCTGATCGTTGCGTTCAGCTGGGACAAGGAGGATGCCTACGGGATGCTCGTGGAGGTACCCGAAGGCTTGCCGAGCGACAAGTCGCCTACACGCCACGCGCAATATCGCTGGCTGGGCGACCCTGACGACGGCATGAAGGCGATGCTGCAGGAGCAGCTTAAGCGTGACCCGAACTGGTACTGAGCATTTATTGCCGGTACGGATGAAAGGTCATCGACTGTCACGTAATAGAAGCTGAACCTTTCTATATTTCAGCCTTCTATGATGCGCCGCCCCGAGGAGGGGCAGCACATGACCAAGGGGCCGGGCTGTTCTGATTGTTTCAGGATCGGAGTGGCCTAGGGGTACAGGGAGTGCCTCCAGCGATGGGCCGGGTCAGGAAAGGCGGAATCGGAAGTATCAGGTCGGCGGTGTCAAAGGGATACCTGACCAGACCTGACTTCCGAGGAGCCATGTAGGAAACGCCCTCTTCCTTGCGCGATTTCATCCTTGAGACACATTTTGTCTCGACCGTACATCAAATTTTTTTCGGCCTTGCGAGCCCTTCTTCAAGTGGTATTTCGGCCATTCGGATTGTCGAACAAGCCATCTTTCATGCCCTTTGTGTACGGTCAAATCTGCCGAAAAATGGCGGTTTGGTCTTGTTCGGGATTCCGAACGTTATAAATCAAGCACTTGCGAACCCTCTGTTTTGGCATGAAACACTATGCATGATCGGCATGGGTCATGCGCTTCCGGCATTAGATTTCCCCCTTTCCCATCGCAATAGTTGCCGCCTTTTTCGCTGGTCAGAGCGCCCTGTCGCTCGCCTGCGGTGTCCTTACATGAAGTCGCCAGATGGGTGCGCTTGAAGCCAGAGGCCTTGCCGATGGCTCTGTTACGCGTGTTTTCGTCGGGTGCCATGACCACTAGAACAAAGGGTAAAGACATGAAGAAGGCAAAACTGAGCCTCGCCTGGCAGATCGTCATCGGTCTGGTCCTGGGCGTTGCAATCGGCGCGCTACTGAATCATTTCAGTGCAGAAAAGGCATGGTGGATCAGCAACGTCCTCCAGCCCGCCGGTGACATCTTCATTCGCCTGATCAAGATGATCGTCGTCCCGATCGTGATTTCGTCGTTGATCGTGGGTATCGCCGGGGTTGGCGATGCGAAAAAACTGGGCAGCATCGGCCTGAAGACCATCATCTACTTCGAAGTGGTGACCACCATCGCCATCGTCGTGGGCCTGGTGTTGGCCAACCTGTTCCACCCGGGCGCCGGCATCGACATGAGCACCCTGGGTACCGTGGACATCTCCAAGTACCAGGCCACTGCGGCCGAGGTACAGCATGAGCACGCGTTCATCGAGACCCTGCTGAACCTGATTCCGTCGAACATCTTCGCAGCGCTGATGCGTGGCGAAATGCTGCCGATCATCTTCTTCTCGGTCATGTTCGGCCTGGGCCTGTCGAGCCTGCAGGCCGAGCTGCGCGACCCGCTGGTACGCACCTTCCAGGCCGTATCGGAAACCATGTTCAAGGTCACCCACATGATCATGAACTATGCCCCGATCGGTGTGTTCGCCCTGATTGCCGTGACCGTGGCCAACTTCGGCTTCAGCTCGCTGCTGCCGTTGGCCAAGCTGGTACTGCTGGTGTATTTCGCCATCGCCTTCTTCGCCTTCATGGTGCTGGGCCTGGTTGCCCGCGTGTTCGGCTTCTCGGTGATCAAGATCATGCGCATCATGAAAGATGAGCTGATTCTGGCCTACTCCACCTCCAGCTCCGAAACCGTGCTGCCGCGCGTGATCGAGAAGATGGAGAAGTACGGCGCGCCGAAGTCGATCTGCTCGTTCGTGGTACCGACGGGCTACTCCTTCAACCTCGACGGTTCGACCCTGTACCAGAGCATCGCGGCCATCTTCATCGCCCAGCTCTACGGTATCGACCTGTCGTGGAGCCAGCAGCTGCTGCTGGTGCTGACCCTGATGGTCACTTCCAAAGGCATCGCTGGTGTGCCGGGCGTGTCGTTCGTGGTGCTGCTGGCCACCCTGGGCAGCGTGGGCATCCCGCTCGAAGGCCTGGCCTTCATCGCCGGTGTCGACCGCATCATGGACATGGCCCGTACCGCGCTGAACGTTGTAGGCAACGCCCTGGCTGCGTTGGTCATCGCTCGCTGGGAAGGCATGTACGACGCTGCCAAGGGCGAGAAGTACTACGCCTCGCTGATGGCCGACAAACAGGAAGCCGCAGTGGTTGGCGAAGCCGCCAAGCGCTGAACCTGATTGCTGTCCCAAAAAGCCCCGACTTGTCGGGGCTTTTTGTTGTCTGTCTGGATCGCAGGCCCCGGTACAAGCAACTTCCGCTATCATTCGGGCATTTTTCAGGGGGAATACGCGGATGCTCAACGGCCTTTGGCTTGGCTTTTTCCTGGTGGCGGCAGTGTCCGCCCTGGCCCAATGGCTGGTAGGTGGTAATGCCGGGATCTTCGCGGCAATGGTCGAAAGCATCTTCGCCATGGCCAAGCTGTCGGTCGAGGTGATGGTGCTGCTGTTCGGCACACTGACCCTGTGGCTGGGCTTTCTCAAGATCGCCGAAAAGGCCGGTATCGTTGAATGGCTGGCCAAGGTGTTGGGCCCGCTGTTCGCCCGCCTGATGCCGGAAGTGCCGCCCGGCCACCCTGCCCTGGGCCTGATCACCATGAACTTCGCGGCCAATGGCCTGGGGCTGGACAATGCCGCCACGCCGATTGGCCTGAAGGCCATGCGTGCGCTGCAGGAGCTCAACCCCAGCAGCACTACGGCCAGCAACGCGCAGATCCTGTTCCTGGTGCTCAACGCCTCGTCGCTGACGCTGCTGCCGGTGACCATCTTCATGTACCGGGCCCAGCAAGGCGCGCCAGACCCGACCATGGTGTTCCTGCCCATCCTGCTGGCCACCAGTGTCTCGACCTTGGTCGGGCTGCTGTCGGTGGCGGTTATGCAGCGCCTGCGTCTATGGGACCCGGTGGTGCTCGCCTACTTCATTCCCGGCGCGTTGCTGCTGGGAGGCTTCATGGCGTTTCTCGGCACCCTGTCGGCCGCCGCGCTGGCCAGCCTGTCGTCGGTCCTGGGCAACCTCACACTGTTTGGCGTGATCATGCTGTTCCTGGTGATTGGCGCCCTGAAGCGGGTCAAGGTGTATGAAGCCTTTGTCGATGGGGCCAAGGAAGGCTTCGATGTGGCCAAGAACCTGCTGCCCTACCTGGTGGCGATGCTGGTAGCGGTGGGTGTACTGCGTGCTTCAGGCGCGCTGGAGCTGGCCCTGGACGGTATCCGCCATGCGGTGAACTGGCTGGGCCTGGACACCCGCTTCGTCGAGGGCCTGCCCACAGCGCTGGTCAAGCCGTTCTCCGGCAGCGCAGCGCGGGCCATGCTGATCGAGACCATGCAGACGCAGGGTGTAGACAGCTTCCCGGCCCTGGTTGCGGCGACCATCCAGGGCAGTACTGAAACGACCTTCTACGTGCTGGCCGTGTACTTTGGCGCGGTGGGTATCCAGCGCGTGCGCCACGCGGTCGGTTGCGCACTGCTGGCCGAGTTCTCTGGCGTGGTCGCAGCGATCTTCGTCTGCTACTGGTTCTTCGCCTGAACTTTGCGCTGTGCCTGGCTGGCCTGGTCGACGGTCCAGGTCACAACGTGCCCCACCAGCTGGTCGCTGGCCTGGCCGAAACCGGCGACCACCGCTGACACCTGCTTGTCGGCCAGCGGCTGGCGGACCTCGAAACGCTTGCTGGCGAGGATGCGCTGGTTACGGCCCTGAACCAGCCGAGCGTCATAGCGAATCACCACCTCCACCGCGCCGCCCGGGCGGTACTCACTCTGGAATGCCTGCAGCTCGCCAGCCAGCTCGTAGTCGGCCTGCAGGTTGCTGTCGTCGGCGCTCAGGCGCTGTACCTGGCCATCACGCTGGAAGCCATCGAGCAGGCGATTGCGCAGCAGCACCGGGGCGGCATCGCTCCAGCGTGCACCTTTGTAGCTGCTGACCACATCGCCCTGTGGAATCACGGCAATGCGCGGGCCGGCCAGCACTTCACTGGCCAGCGGCTTGTTCAGCCGCAATGACCAGTCCAGCGGCGCTGCGGTGCGGCTGGGCTGGTTAACCGGCAAGCGATAGAGGTCGACGGGCTCGCTCTTGGGCAGGATCGAGCAGGCACTGGCCAGGCTCAGCGCGGCCGCCAGGGCCAGCAGGCGCAGCGACGGTTTCATGGCTGGAACTCCTTGTTGTTGTCGCGGCCGAGCAGGTAGCCGCTGGGGTCGGCCTCCAGTTGCCGGGAAATACCTTTGAGTGCGTTAAGGGTTTCGCGCAGTTCGCGAATGGCAGGTGTGAGCTGGTTCAGGCCCTGGGCGCCGTCGCCGATGGCCTCGCTGTTGTTTTTCAGCAGATTGTTGATGGTGGCAGTGCTTTCGGCCAGCGACTGCATGGCCTGCTCGGCGCTGCCGATCGCCTGTTTGCCTTCGCTGCCCAGCAGCCCGTTGGCATTGCGCATCAACGTTTGGGTTTCGACCAGGGTGGCGCTGGCCTGCTTGCCTACCTGCACCAGTTGCTCAATGGCCTCGGCGATGCTGCCGTGCTGGCCGGCGAAGGCGCCGGTGGTCTTGTCGAGGTTGGCCAAGGTGCTGCTGAGGTGGCCGATATTGTCTTCGGAGAACATCTGGTTGGCGTTGTGCAACAGCATGTTGATGTTGGTGACCAGGTCGCTGCTGTCATTGAGCAGGCGCGAGATGGGCGACGGCGAGGCGATGATGACCGGCAGCTTGCCGTCCTTGCCCTTCAGCTCGGGGCTCTGTGGCGTGCCGCCGCTGAGCTGGATGAACGCGTTGCCGGTCACGCCGGCCAGGGTCAGTTTGGCCTGGGTGTCTTCCTTCACCGGGGTATCGCCGCTCAGACGAACGCGGGCCAGTACCCGGCGCGGGTCTTTCGGGTCCAGGCGCAAGGTGGACACATCGCCCACCTTGATGCCGTTGTACTGCACCGGGCTGCCACGGGACAGGCCGGAAACGGCCTCGTTGAACACCACTTCGTAGTCCTTGAACGCGTCATCGACACTGGACTTGGTCAGCCACAGGCCAAACAACATGGCGCCGGCCACCACCAGGACGGTGACCAGGCCGATTAGTACGTGATGGGCTCGGGTTTCCATTGCTCAGCGCTCCTGCCCGGCACGGGTGGCGGCCTGCTCGGCTGCACGCCCGCGGGGGCCATGAAAGTATTCTTGAATCCAGGCGTCGTTGGTCTGCTCGACTTCAGCCAGCGGGCCGGCCACCAAAACCTTCTTTTGTGACAGCACCGCGATGCGGTCGGTGATGGTGTACAGGGTGTCGAGGTCGTGGGTGATGAGGAACACCGACAGGCCAAGGGCATCGCGCAGGGTAAGGATCAGCTGGTCGAACGCGGCAGCGCCGATCGGGTCCAGGCCTGCGGTGGGTTCATCGAGGAACAGGATGTCAGGGTCCAGAGCCAGGGCTCGGGCCAGCGCGGCACGTTTGATCATGCCCCCCGACAGCGAAGACGGGTACTTGTCGGCGGCGGATATCGGCAGCCCGGCCAGGGCCAGCTTAACGCCTGCCAGGTGTTCGGCGTCGGCGCGGGACAGCCCGGCGTGTTCGATCAGCGGCAAGGCCACGTTCTCGGTAACGGTCAGCGAAGAGAACAGCGCGCCCTTCTGGAACAACACGCCAAAGCGCCGCTCGACCAGGGAACGCTGCGCTTCACGCAGGCCGGCGAGGTCCTGGCCAAACACCTTGATCTGCCCTTCGTTGGGCCGGCGCAGGCCAATGATGCTGCGCAGCAGCACCGACTTGCCGCTGCCCGAACCGCCTACCACGGCGAGGATTTCGCCGCGGTACAAGTCCAGGTCGAGGTTTTCATGCACCACCTGGCGGCCGAAGCGGTTGCAGATGCCGCGCGCCTCGATAACGGTTTCCTGGCCACTCACCAGCCCATCTCCATGAAGAACAGGGCAGCCACCGCGTCCAGCACGATGACCACGAAAATCGATTGCACCACTGCCGATGTTGTATGCGCGCCTACCGACTCGGCGCTGCCACTGACCTTGAAGCCTTCCAGGCAGCCGATGGCCGCGATAAGGAAGGCGAAGAACGGCGCCTTGGCCAGGCCCACCAGGAAGTGCTGCACGCCGATGTCGCTTTGCAGCAGTGAAAGGAACATGGCCGGTGAGATATCCAGCGTCAGGGCGCATACCACTGCGCCACCGACAATGCCGCAAATCATCGCGACGAAGGTGAGCAGTGGCAGTGAGATCAGCAGTGCAAGTACCCGTGGAACCACCAGCAGTTCCATCGGGTTCAGGCCCAGGGTGCGGATGGCGTCGATTTCCTCGTTGGCCTTCATCGAGCCGATCTGCGCGGTGAACGCGCTGGCGGTGCGGCCGGCCATGAGGATGGCGGTGAGCAGCACGGCGAACTCGCGCAGAAACGAGAATGCCACCAGGTCGACCGTGAAGACCGTTGCACCGAAGTCGGCCAGCACCGTGGCGCCGAGAAAGGCCACCACCGCACCCACCAGGAAGGTCAGCAAGGCGACGATAGGGGCGGCGTCCAGGCCGGTCTGCTCGATGTGGGCCACAACCGGGGTAATGCGCCAGCGGTGTGGTTGCAGGGCTCGACGCAGCAAGGTTTCGAGGATCACGCCGACAAAGCCCAGCAATTGCATGCTGTCCTGCCACAACGTGCCGACGGCGCGGCCGATGCGTTCCAGCAGCAAGATCAGCACATTGCGCTCGGGTTCCTTGACCGGGATGCAGTAGTCCTGCACCGAACAGTAAACGTTCTTGAGCAGCGCACGGCTGGCTTTGGGCAGGTCTTGGGTGCAGTGGGACAGGCGCTCGGAACCCAGCAGTTCGGCCAGCAACGAGGCGCCCGCAGTGTCCAGGCGGCCCAGCTGGCTGAGGTCGGCGACGGTGTCGGGGGTGGACTGCGCTCGCAGGCGTTCGCTCTCGCGCTTGAGGCTGGCGTAGTGCGCCAGGGTCCAGTCACCGGTTATACGCAGGCAGGCCGGTTGGCTGCTGGTGTCCAGGGTGGCACTGGGGGGGGTCATTGGCTCCATGCTACTGACTCGGCGCTAAGGCTTTGGGGCTGATCATAGCGCAGCAGCCATGGGCTGTTTGGTGATTATGTGCTGTCTGTTGGGTTTGGAGGCCGCAAAGCGGCCCCCATTCAATCACTGTGCCGGCGCGTCATCGACCACCTTGAAGCGCAGCACGCCAATCACCTGGCCATCCTCGGTCAACACCCGCACCTGCCATTTGCCCACCGGGTTTGGCGGGAAGTTCTGCTTGTGGGTCCAGGCCCGGTAGCCTTCCTTGCGCCCGCCGTGGATGTCCAGAGCGATGCGGTCGACCTCTTTGCCGTCCTTCTGCCACACGTGGTAAATCCGCTCGTTCAGGCCGCGTGGTGCGTTGATGGCGGTGTAGGCATACAGGCCGCTGCTGCGAATGCGGCTGGCGGCTATTTCGTCCAGCGAGTCGCCCGGTTGGCGATTCAGCACTTCGGTGCTCACCGCCACTTCGGTCATCCACAGGGTGGCCGGCGGCACCCAGGAACGCAGCAGCCAGCCCCCGGCACCCACCGACAGGGTAACCAGCACCAAGGCGACGCCGCGCCGCCAGGTATTGATCGGGAAGCTGCTGGCCAGGCTGGGGAACGACAGGGCCATGGCGGCGATCAGGGCCAGCTTGAAGCTTTGCGCGGTGGTCAGGTGCAGGATGATCGGCAGCGCGGTCAGCAGGGCGGCAAACAATGTCAGGGTATGCAGCGCCAGGAACAGCCAGCGCCGAGGCGCCAGCCACTTGTAGTACAGCGGGTCGATGATCGAAATCAGGCCTGCGGCGCCGAGCAAACCGGTAAACACCAGCTGGCCGCTGTTCCAGGTGGTGGTGATGAAGAAGAACGGCAGCACGAAAAACAGCGTTTCCTGGTGGATCATCTGCGTCGCGTAGCGCAGCAGCGGCTGCGGGATTTCGCGATTGAAGGTGCGGGCGAACAGGCCGGTCAGGGTGTTCTCCAGCATCAGCCAGACCCAGCTGATCAGCATGAGCACGGCTACCCAGCTGGCCAGGCCGGCTTGGCGGTCGACCAGGATGAAGCTGCCGATACCAGAGAGGAAACCACAGAGCGCGATGATGCCGGGGTAGCGTTTGAGCAGTTCGATGATGCGCAGGACTATGCGGGGTATTTGGGGCATTAGGGGCTACAACAGAAAGGATGAGGTGGCTGTGCCGGGCCTCTTCGCGGGCATGCCCGCGAAGAGGCCGGTACTGGCAAAAGGATACCGCTGATCTACCGTTCTCGTGTAGCACCACTCGGCCGTTGCGGGCCATGCCGCCGCCAGCGCAGCAACCCGGCCGCCAATATCACCCCCACCACCAGCGCGGCCAGCCCGTACAGCTCGTCATAGCCAAGCAACGGCTTCTCGATACGCAAGTAACCCTCTTCCTTCAGCAATGCCTTCAGCGCCTCATTGGCCTGCTCCAGGCTAACCTGTCGCAACTTGCGCACCGGGTTGGCAAAGCGCCCGTCGGTGTAGTCGTTCAGCGCCCCCCAATAGTAGTCGGCCAAGGCACTGTTGCCCTGGGTGCTCCAGCTTTCCTTGGCAACGCTGGCGTCCTTGACGCGGGCGAAGGTGTCCGGGTCGAGGCCTTCCTTGCGCAGGTGCTCGAACAACGCCCGCATCACCTTCACCGCCTTGTCGATGTCGTCGCGTTCCAGGTCGGCATTGAGGCTGAGCAGGCCGGTATCGCCAAAGCTTTCACGCTGCACCGATGGCCCGTAGGACAGCCCGTTGCGCAGGCGTAGCTGGTCGTACAGCGCCCAGTCCAGGTAACGCGACAGCAGGTCGAGGGTGGCCTGATGGTCGTTGTCCAGGACCGGCTCGATGAACAACCAATGCAGCTTGACGCTATCGCCCAACCAGCCCCGGGTCAGGTCGCGGCGCTGCTCGGCCTGCTGGGTAATGCTTTCCAGGTTGCGGCGTTCTTCCGGCTCGGTGGCTGGCAGTTCGCCAAAGGTGCGTTCCAGGTAGGCTGGCAGCAAGCGATCGAGGCCGCCGACCATGATCAGGGTCATGTTGTTGGCGGCGTACCAGCGGTCACGCAAGGCTTGTACCTGCTCCAGGGTCATGTCGTCGATATTGGAGCGCTCCGGACATTTCAGGCCCAGCTCGGTCGCCAGCTGGTCACTGGCAGGGTGGCCGATATCCTGGCGGTCGAGCCAGCGCTGCAGGTGCCCATAGTGGCCACCATCTTCGCGCTCGATGATGCGCTTGGCGGTGACCAGGGCTTTGTCATCGATACGGGTGTCGCGGATTACCGCCAGCAGCAGGTCGAGCACTTTTCGCTGGTTGCGTGCGGGGGCTTCGATGACAAACGTGGTGTCGGCGCTGCTGGTGTAGGCATTCCACTCGCCGCCGAGCGATTGCAGGCGCTCTTCAAGGCCGCCCTCGCCGGTTTCGTCGATGCCGCTGAACAGCAGGTGCTCAAGCAGGTGCGGCAGCTCTTTCTGTTCGCAATCGAAGTCGTCCAGGCCCACCCCGACCACCAGGCGAATCGCCACATGGTCGCGCTCGTAGCCGTTTTTTAGAATGACCTGCAGGCCGTTGGGCAGCAGGTAGCCCTCAACCCGCGAGCGGTCGAGGGCCAATGAGGGCAGGCTGCAGATCAGCAGGCAAACGAACATCAGGCAACGCATGGGCGAGCTTCGGTCCTCAGGTAGGCATTCACGGCAGGCGGGCTTCGTCCGGCACACTGTCGAGCATCAGCCCGCCGGTGTCGGAGCCGCCCAGTACCACATAGGCACTGCTGCAGAACAAAGAGTTCAACCGCTTCATGTCGGCGATCAGCTCCAAGTGTAGCGAACTGGTTTCGATGCTTTGCACCACCTTACGCTGCAAGCGGCTGACGTGGGCATGCGCCAGGCGCCGTTCCTGGGCGCGAAAACGGCGTTTTTCCTTGAGCAGCAAGCGGGCGCTTTCCGGGTCGGCGCTAAGGAATACCGACAGGCCAAGGCGCAGGTTGGCTAACAATTGCTCTTGCAGCCCGGTCAGCTCTTCCAGCCCCACCTGGGAAAACTCCCGGCGCTGGCTGGTTTTCTGCTGCTGGACCTTGCGCAACATGCGCTCGATGAGGTCGCAGGCGAGCTTGAGGTTGATGGCCAGCTCGATGATCTCGGCCCAGCGGCGGTTGTCCTGCTCGCTGAGATCTTCGCGCGACATCTGCGCAAGGTAAAGCTTGATGGCGCTGTACAGGGCGTCGGCATCCTCACCCAGGGCGCGAACCTGCTGTGGCAGGGCAGTCTGGGTGCCGCGCAGGGCCCCCAGCATGGCTTCAAGCAGGCTGTCGACGATATCGCCCAGACGCAGGGTTTCGCGGGCAGCGTTGGCAAGCGCCAGGCTGGGTGTTTCCAGTGCCGAGGCGTCGAGGTGGCGCGGTCGGATCTGGCCGTTGCCGTTTTCCCGCTCGGGCAGCAGGCTGTTGCACAGCCGGCCCATGAGTTTGACCGTGGGCAGCATGAGCAGGCAGCGCAGGGTGTTGTAGAGCAGGTGGAAGCCGATGACCAGCTCTTGCGGGCTGAAGCTGAGCGAGTCCATCCACTCCACCAATGGGTGCAGCACAGGGATGATCAGCAGCAGGCCGATCAGCTTGTAGAGCAAGCTGCCCAACGCCACACGGCGCCCGGCAGTGTTCTGCATGCTGGTGCTGATGAAGGCCAGTAAGCCGCTACCGATGTTGGCACCGACCACAAGGCCAATGGCCACCGGCAGGCTGATGACCTCGGCACCGGCCAATGTTGCGGTAAGCAGCACGGCGGCGAGGCTGGAATAGGAAATCATGGCGAACATGGCGCCGACCAAGGCGTCGAGCATGATGTCGCCGGTCAGCGAAGCAAACAGCACTTTCACGCCTTGGGCGTGGGTGATCGGCGCAGCTGCCTGCACGATCAGCTCCAGTGCCAGGATGATCAGGCCAAGCCCGATACCGACACGGCCCAGTTGGCCAGCCCGTGTCTGCTTACGTGAGAGGAAGAAGATCACGCCCAGGAATATCAGCAGGGGTGATAGCCAGGACAGGTCGAAAGTGAGTACCCGGGCCATCAGCGCGGTACCCACATCGGCACCCAGCATGATCGCCAGGGCCGGGGTCATGGCCATCAGGCCCTGGCCGACGAAGGACGTGACCAGCATGGCCGTGGCGTTACTGCTCTGCACCATGGCCGTGACCAGTATGCCGGCAATGAACGCCAGCGGGCGCTTGTCCATGTTCTGGCTAATGATGCGCCGCAGGTTCGAGCCGAACACGCGGAGAATGCCGGTACGTACGATGTGGGTGCCCCAGACCAGAAGCGTCACGGCCGAGAGCAGGTTGAGCAGGGTCAGCATGGCGAAAGCCCCCTGTTGCACTGGCCCAGCGGGCCAAGAAAAGAAACGTGAGCGTTTGAAGAATTTTCGGTGCTCACTCAAAGCTTTAGTTGTTTTGCGCAGCTGTCGCCAGCTTCGCATGGCTGTCATGTGTTTGAAACCGATCAGACATGAAAAAGGGCCCTGCGAAGGACCCTTTGTGGTTTGCGCTTCCTGGTCTTACTGACCCGGAATGTCCTTGCGCAGTTTCACCGGCTCATGCTCTTTGCCTTCCTTGCGGGCCAGGGCGGTGCGCATGCGGATGTTGATGGCTTCCACCGCCAGCGAGAAGGCCATGGCGAAGTAGACGTAGCCCTTCGGCACATGCACCTCGAACGCTTCGGCGATCAGCACGGTACCGACCACGATCAGGAACGACAGCGCGAGCATCTTCAGCGACGGGTGCTTGTCGATGAAATTGCTGATGGCGCCGGCGCACAGCATCATCACCAGCACGGCAACGACGATGGCGGCAATCATCACCGGTACGTGGGAAACCATACCCACCGCAGTAATTACCGAGTCCAGCGAGAACACGATGTCGATGATGGCGATCTGGATGATGGTGTAGAAGAACTTGCCGCCCGCACCTTTCGGCTCTTCGGCGTTTTCGTCCTCGCCTTCCAGGCCGTGGTAGATCTCTTGCGAGCTTTTCCACAGCAGGAACAGGCCACCGAAGAACAGGATCAGGTCACGTCCGGAGATGCCTTGGCCGAACACCACGAACAGGTCGGCGGTAAGGCGCATGACCCAGGTAATCGATAGCAGCAGCATGATACGGGTGACCATGGCCAGGGCCAGGCCGAAGATCCGGGTGCGTGGCTGCATGTGCTTGGGCATGCGGCTGACCAGGATCGAGATCATGATGATGTTGTCGATACCGAGGACGATCTCAAGCGCGGTAAGGGTGAAAAAGGCAACCCAGATTTCCGGGCTGGTCAGCCATTCCATGTGTTTTCCTTCGAACGATAAAGGCGACACGCCCCTGTCGAGGCGCGTCGCGTCAGACTAATACGCGTTTATTAAAGACTACTGAACAGCGGGAAAATGCCCATCAGCAGCGCGGCGAACATTATGCACAGGCATACCAGCACTGCCCACTTGAGCGTGAAGCGCTGATGATCGCCAAACTCGATGCCGGCCAGGGCCACCAGCAGGTAGGTCGACGGCACCAAGGGGCTAAGCAGGTGAACCGGTTGCCCGACGATCGATGCACGGGCCATTTCCACCGGGGTGATGCCGTAGTGGCTGGCGGCTTCGGCCAGTACCGGCAGCACGCCGTAGTAGAAGGCATCGTTGGACATGAAGAAGGTGAACGGCATGCTCACGATCGCGGTGATCACCGCCAGATAAGGGCCCAGTGCTTCGGGGATGACGGCCAGCAGGCTCTTGGACATGGCATCGACCATGCCGGTACCCGACAGGATGCCAGTAAAGATACCGGCGGCGAAGATCAGCCCGGTCACGGCCAGCACGCTGCCAGCGTGGGCGGCGATGCGATCCTTTTGCTGCTGCAGGCACGGGTAGTTGACGATCATGGCGATGCTGAAGGCAATCATGAACAGCACGGGCAGCGGCAGCACACCGGCAATCAGTGCGACCATCAGGGCAGCAGTCAGGGCACCGTTGAAGTACAGCAGTTTGGGCCGGCGCGCGTCAGGGTACTGCGAAACGGTAATTTCGCTGTGGTCGATGTCGTCAGTCGGCAGGTGCAGCTCACCCAGGCGGGCACGTTCACGTTTACCGTACATGTAGGCGATGGCCAGAATTGCCAGCACGCCGAACAGCATGGCCGGGATCATCGGTACGAAAATGTCCGACGGGTCTACGTGCAGGGCACTGGCGGCGCGGGCGGTCGGGCCACCCCACGGCGTCATGTTCATCACCCCACCGGCCAGGATGATCAGGCCGGCCATGATCCGCGGGCTCATGCCCAGGCGGCTGTACATCGGCAGCATGGCGGCGCAGCAGATCATGTAGGTGGTGGCGCCGTCACCGTCGAGCGAGACCACCAGGGCCAGCACGGCGGTACCGACAGAGACTTTAAGCGGGTCGCCCTTGACCAGTTTGAGGATCTTGCGCACGGCCGGGTCGAACAGACCGGAGTCGATCATCAAGGCGAAATAGAGGATGGCGAACATCAGCATCACACCGGTGGGCGCGAGCTTGCTGATGCCTTCGAGCATCATGGGGCCGATCTTGGCGGAGAAACCGCCGAACAGGGCGAACAGGATCGGTACCAGAATCAGCGCGATCAAGGCCGACAGGCGCTTGGTCATGATCAGGTACATGAAGGTGATGACCATGGCAAAGCCGAGGAAGGTCAGCATGGCAATACTCCAGGCGTGGCGCGGCGAAAGGAATGTCGATTCGGGCGGATCAGCGCGTCGGGCGCTGCGCAGGGAGCATGCGGAGGGGGACTGCAGGAAGGCGGGCACAGGAATACATCAGAATCACCATTGTTGTTGTTGATTGGGCCGGGCTCGGTAATTACCGGGTGCCCTGGCTGACCGGTCTTGTGCCGGTAGTGGGGGCTATCCTATGAGCGCAAGCTTTCAGCCAGCTTTCGCCGAAGCAAAGGCGACGAGAGGTAGGTGATGCAGGATGTAACCGAAGGGGGCTGCCATTGTGGCGCCTTGCGTTACAGGCTGGTGGGTGACCTGACAGACATCGCCCACTGCCATTGTTCGATTTGCCGGCGGGTAAGCGGTGGGTTGGTGGTGACCTGGCTCACCCTGCCCCGCGCGGGGTTTCAGTGGTTGGCGGGTGAGCCGAACTGCTATGTGGCGCCGGCCAGTTGCAGCCGGTACTTCTGTGGGCAGTGCGGGGCGCATGTGGCGCTGATGACTACCCATAGCCCGGAAACGGTCGATGTGACGGTGGCGACGCTGGATCACCCGGAGCGGGTCAGGGCCAACCGGCATATCTGGGTGGGTAGCCGGTTGCCTTGGTTGCACCTGGATGAGGATTTGCCTTCGGAGGCAGAAGAGAAACTGTAGGCAACATCACAGCTGCAGGCCTCCCGCTGCCTTGTGCAGTGCCCGCAAATGTTCGCCAATCTGCTTCACATTGGCCTCGACAGCCGCAATTTCCTTGGCCCGAGACGGCTCCAGCAGCGCCCTCACCTCTTTGTCCAGGCTGGTGCTCAAACGCAACAACTGTGCCTGGCGTTCGCTGCTCACCTGCTCAAGGTGCTTGCGCTCGTCGGGCTGCGGCAGCCCGTAGCCCTTGGCATCGAGCAGTTCTGCCGGGCGGCTGAGAAAGCCGCTGTTGGCGAGCATCTGCTTGAGGGTCGCATCGGCCTTGCTGACGCTGCCATCTTTCAAGGCAGCGGCATTCAGGTAGCGCTGCTTGACCTCGTCCTGGGCCAGCAGCAGTTGCCGGCGCAAGCTGGCCTGTTCGAGCAGCAGTAACGCGGCGCTGGTGCGCAGGTCGGCCTTGGCAAACCATGGACGGCGCTGCTCGGCATCCAGTGCCAGCCAGTCTTCGACCAGGGCCTGCTTGATCGGCAGCTGTTTGCGCAGCACCTCGAACATGGCCTGGTAGCGGTCGCGATAGGAATCGAACCGGTAGCCCAGGCGCAGCGCCTCACGCGGGTCATCCAGCACGCTGGTGTCTGCCAGCCCCCTGCCCTTGAGCACTGCCAGCAAGCCGTTGGGCATGATGCTGTCGAGGTCGTTGAGGCGTGGGTTGGCGGTACCGCTGCGCAGCAATTTCAACGACTCCACGGCACAGTTGTTGGACAGGAACCAGTAATTGCCGTCGTAGCTCCAGTGCATTTCGGCGGCCTGGCGTACGAGGCGCTCGATTTCGTCGCGGTTTAGCCTCAAGGGCACGGAAGCCAGGCTGCGCAGCTCGGTCTTGGTGTACTCGTCGATTACCTGGCCCAGCGGCAACACGAATAGCCGCGAGGGGTAGTTGCCGACCAGGCCGTCCCAGCTGGACAGCTGCACATCGTTGACGAAAGCGCGATACGACAGCACCAGGCTCTGGTCGAGGTCCAGGCGGCAGTCCGGCCCGCGTGGGCGGCCCGGCTTGCAGATCACCAGACGCAGCATGCTGTGGCCCCAGCGGCTGACCAGATTCTGGTTGGCTTCGGCCAGCAGGTAGTCCACTTCATAGACCCGCTCAGGGTCGATTTCACCCAGCGGCTGGCGGGCAAAGTCGCTGCCGGCATTGATGAACGGCAGGCCCTTGGCGCAGGTGTCCTGTTGCGGTGCCCAGCCGAAGTGCTCGCGCAGGTACTGGTTCAGCGCCGGGCGGCGGCAACCGTAGCTCGGGTCGAGGAGGAAGTACTCCATGTTGACCGCGATGTACTCCTTGGGGCTGCTCAGTTCATAACTGTCGGGGCTGCGCACGAACTGACCATTGTGCTGCTCGCGCTCGCCACGACGGCCTACGTACTGTTGCCAACCCGCCAGGTCGAGCAAACGCGGGTCGTCGCTGAGGGTGAAGCGGCGTTCGGCCTGGCCCCGGCACGCTTCGGGCAGGCCGATTTTGCCCAGCGTGCCTTGCTGGCGCTTGCAGCGGGCAATCATCGAATGCTCGGCAGCGGGCCACAGCCGGGCACGGTCGTAGATATGGGTAAGCTCGTGCAGCACGGTGGCCAGCAATTCTTCGCGCACCGTGCCATGGGGGCGGTTGGTGCGTTCGGTAGCAGCGCTGCCGTCGGTGAGACCGGGCAGCAGGCGTCGATTGAGCTCAAGGGTGGACACCAGCGATGCCTGGCCGTAGGCATCTGCCGGCATGCTGTCGCTCCAGCTGACCCGCACGCGGCGGTCCAGCTGCTGCTTGAATCGGGGGGGCAGCTTGCCCAAGGCCTCATCGAGCAGGGCCTGGGTGGCTTGGGTTTGCTGCGGGTCCAGGCCGGTTGCCTGCAGCTGAAGCTGCAGGTCGGCCAATACGGGCGTGCCGGGCAGCGTCAGGGCGCAGCCGAGCAGCCAGGCACGCACGCGTTTCACAGTGCGAGGATGGCTTCGGCCAATACCTGGTCGCTGGCGCCACGCGCTTCTGGCACGCGCTCGCGCAGGGTGTTGAAGGCCGCCTCAAGCTGGGCGCCGCGAATGTCACCGTTGCTGGCGACGAAGCTTGCAGCGTCGTCATGGGCTTCGCGCACCACTTTGGAGTCGCGAATCGAGGTGGTGGTGTCCGAGGTGAAGTCGATCGAGCGGCCAAAGGCACGCACGATGATATTGCTGGTGGCCACCAGGGTCTGTGCCTGGGCCAGGTCGGCCAGCAGCAGCATGCCGAGGGTAGCGGCAATCAGCGGTTTACGCATGGAGCATCTCCGAAAAATACAGGGAGTCAGGTGTAGTTATTGGACGAGAATTGCCTGCGCCAGTTCCAGGTCGCCGACGGCGTGCCGTGCACAATTGTGGCGTAATGATTCCAGCGCAGCTTCCAGCCGCACACCGCGGATCTGGCCGTCGCTGGCCACGAAGGCCGCCGCATCGTCGCGCGCCTGGCGGACCAGTTTGCGATCGAAGGGTGCAGTGGTGACCTGGCTGGTGACATAGCCGGTAATGACCAGGCTTTGCGTGGTGGTATCCATGGCATGGGCGCTGGCCATGCCTGCAACAGAAAACAGCAGCGGCAACAGATAACGCATGGGCTCTACAACAGCTGGAAAGGTGGGGCGCAAAGGCTGGATGGCTGTGCTGGTAGCCACCAGCACAGCCAGAGGGCTCAGCTGGCGTCAGAGTGCCAGGATGGCCTGGGCCAGTTGCGCATCGCTGGCCTGCAACGCGGGTGCTTGCGAGCGGATGTGCAAGAAGGCGCTTTCCAGTTTGGCACCGCGGATGTCGCCCTGGCTGCCAACAAAGGCAGCGGCATCGTCGCGGGCGGCCTTGACGATCTTGTCGTCTTTGAACGAGGAGGAGATATCGGAAGTGGCATCGGTGGACGCGGCTACCGCGCCAACGACGGCGTCGGTGGTGACAACGAAGCTGGTGGCGTTTGCGGTGCCGGCCAGGCTCAGCATCAGGGCGGCGCCAATCAGGTATTTACGGGACATGATCGTGGACTCCTGGACTAGGGTCGGGTGGTTCTGCTTATCGGACGCTCGCACAGCTCGTCACGGTACTTTTAACAGTGGGTTCTACCAGACTGTGAAGCCAAGCGTATCACGCGCCGGTGTTTCTGGATGTTAATGAAAAGCGCGCCAACAAACTGTATCTATGTTTTTTTTGATTATCAAAACTGTACCTATTTGTTTGCGAGAGGCTCTAGCATGCGGCCTGAATGCAAAAAACCCGTTGCAGTTACCTGCAACGGGTTTCGGGAATTCGCGGTGCCGGCCGAAGCCGGCAAGCCGGTGCTTAGCGCCAGAAAGGCTTGCTCAGCTCTTCGTAACGCTGCGACTCGCTGATACCGGCGTCGGCCAGCAGACGGGCGTCCAGGCGAGCCAATTGACGGCGGCTAGCCATACGGCGCTGCCACAGCAGCAGGGTGGACAGTGCGCGCAGCGGCAGCGAGGCGTTGGATTGCTGGGCGTTGCTTTCAAAAACCAGACCGGAACTGAGGGTACGTTCCATGATGCTTCATCCTTCCGCTTATGGCGGGATTAGGTAGTGATTTAACTGATGCCAATGATCCTCCTCTGTCGTCCATAACAGTAGATACAGTTCAGTTGAAAGACGATGACTCAGTTAACTGTGTAACCCTACTGTTGCACCCGAAACAAGCGCAACTGTACTGGTCTGCACGCTATTGGTGCGTTTTTGGCTGATGGGGGAATTTCAGGAGGAAGGACTGGCAGAAATACCAGTACAGTAGAACAGTTTTTAATGGAGATTGTAAGGGTGTTGCGGAAGCGGGCTTGCCCGCGGAACAGGCGACACGGAGGATGGCACCGGCTGTGCCGGTATTCCCGGCTAAAGCCGCTCCTGCAGAGCGCGTGACCGGAACAGCACACGCTGTTCCGGATCACGAATTGATCAGCTAGCCAGCATGCGCCCGGTTTCTTCCAGGTTTTCGTGCCAGCTCAGCGCTTCACGCAGAATGTGCGGGGTATGGCCGCCACGCTGGCAGGCACGATCGAAGTAATCGTTCAGCGCAGCGCGGTAGTCTGGGTGCACACAGTTGTCGATAATCGCCCGTGCCCGCTCGCGTGGTGCCAAGCCACGCAGGTCGGCCAGGCCTTGCTCGGTGACCAGGATGTCCACGTCGTGCTCGGTGTGGTCGACATGGCTGACCATCGGCACCACACTGGAAATCGCGCCGCCTTTGGCAATCGACTTGGTGACGAACACAGCGAGGTGGGCGTTACGGGCGAAGTCACCCGAGCCACCAATGCCGTTCATCATTTTGGTGCCGCACACGTGGGTGGAGTTGACGTTGCCGTAGATATCGAACTCCAGTGCGGTGTTGATACCAATGATGCCCAGGCGACGCACCACTTCCGGGTGGTTGGAGATCTCTTGCGGGCGCAGCACCAGCTTGTCCTTGTAGCGCTCAAGGTTGCCGAATACGTCGGCATTACGGCGAGTGGACAAGGTGATCGAGCTGCCCGAAGCGAAGCTCAGCTTGCCGGCATCGATCAGGTCGAAGGTGGAGTCCTGCAGTACTTCGGAGTACATGGTCAGGTCTTCGAACGGCGATTCGATCAGGCCGCACATTACGGCGTTGGCAATGCTGCCGATACCGGCCTGCAGCGGGCCGAGCTTGTTGGTCATGCGACCAGCTTCAACTTCTTTCTTGAGGAAGTTGATCAGGTGGTCGGCAATGCCTTGGGTTTCGTCATCCGGCGGCAGCACGGTGGATGGGGAGTCCGGCTGGTCGCTGATGACGATGCCGACGATCTTGGCCGGGTCGATCGGGATGGCGGTGCTGCCGATACGGTCGTCGACCTTGACCAGCGGGATTGGCGTGCGGGTCGGGCGGTAGGTCGGGATATAGATGTCGTGCAGGCCTTCCAGGTTGGGGTTGTGCGAGAGGTTGATCTCGACAATCACCTGCTTGGCGAAGATCGCGAAGCTGGCCGAGTTGCCTACCGACGTGGTTGGCACGATGTGGCCTTGCTCGGTAATGGCCACGGCTTCGATGACGGCGATGTCCGGCAGTTTCAGCTGCTGGTTGCGCAGTTGCTCGACGGTTTCCGACAGGTGCTGGTCGATGAACATCACCTGGCCGTCGTTGATGGCCTTGCGCAGGGTGCTGTCGACCTGGAATGGCATGCGGCGAGCCAGCACGCCGGCCTCGGTCAGTTGCTTGTCCAGGTCGTTGCCCAGGCTGGCGCCGGTCATCAGGCTGATTTTCAGTGGCGACTGCTTGGCACGTTCGGCCAGTGCATGCGGTACGGCTTTGGCTTCACCGGCGCGGGTGAAACCGCTCATGCCGACGGTCATGCCGTCCTCGATCAGACCAGCGGCATCAGCCGCACTCATTACCTTGCTGTGCAGGGAGGACAAGCGGATACGATCACGGTACATGGATTGTTATCTCGGGCTACTGAAACTACTGCAGCGCAGTCTAGAGATTTCGCCCATTGCCGTCCCACGACCATGGTCGTATGAGAAGCCCTGAAGTAGAGCCGTTGATCCGGATCAATAAAAGAAAAGCCCCGGCAGATTCTGACCGGGGCTTCCTTTATATCCGCTGGTTTTCAGCCGTGGGTATCAGTCCACAGCCTTGACCATGTCTTCGATCACTTTCTTGGCGTCACCGAACACCATCATGGTCTTGTCCAGGTAGAACAGTTCGTTGTCCAGGCCGGCATAGCCGCTGGCCATGGAGCGTTTGTTGACGATGATGGTCTTGGCCTTGAAGGCTTCGAGGATCGGCATGCCGGCAATGGGCGATTTCGGATCGTTCTTCGCCGCCGGGTTGACCACATCGTTGGCACCCAGCACCAACACCACGTCGGCCTGACCGAATTCGGCGTTGATGTCTTCCATTTCGAACACCTGGTCGTAAGGTACTTCGGCCTCGGCCAGCAATACGTTCATGTGCCCGGGCATGCGGCCTGCCACTGGGTGGATCGCGTACTTCACGGTTACGCCGTTGTGGGTCAGCTTTTCGGTCAGCTCCTTCAGCGCGTGCTGGGCACGGGCCACCGCCAGGCCATATCCCGGCACGATGATTACGCTGTCGGCGTTGCTGAGCAGGAAAGTGGCGTCGTCGGCCGAGCCGGACTTCACCGGGCGCTGCTCTTTGGAGCCTTGCGCCGCACCCGTATCGGTGTCACCGCCGAAGCCGCCAAGGATGACGTTGAAGAACGAACGGTTCATCGCCTTGCACATGATGTACGAGAGGATGGCGCCGGACGAACCTACCAGCGAACCTGCAATGATCAGCATCGAGTTGTTCAGCGAGAAACCGATGCCGGCCGCAGCCCAGCCCGAGTAGCTGTTGAGCATCGACACCACCACCGGCATGTCGGCGCCACCGATCGGAATAATGATCAGCACACCCATGATGAAGGCCAGAACCAGCATCAGGGTGAAGGCACTGTAGTGGCCGGTGAAGGTGAACAGCAGGCCCAGGGCAATGGTGGTCAGGCCGAGGATCAGGTTCAGCTTATGCTGGCCGGCGAACTGTACCGGTGCGCCCTGGAACAGGCGGAACTTGTACTTGCCCGACAGCTTGCCGAAGGCGATTACCGAGCCGGAGAAGGTGATGGCACCGATTGCAGCACCCAGGAACAACTCCAGACGGTTGCCGGTAGGGATCGGGTCGGTGATGGCGGCAACGATGCCCATCGACTGCGGCTCCAACACGGCCGCGATGGCAATGAACACCGCAGCAAGGCCGATCATGCTGTGCATGAAGGCGACCAGCTCCGGCATCTTGGTCATTTCGACGCGCTTGGCCATGATCGAACCGGCGGTACCACCAACCAGCAGGCCGACGATCACGTAGCCGATGCCGGCAGTAGCAAGCTCTGCCCCCAGCTTATAGATAAGGCCGACGGTTGTGAGGATGGCGATCCCCATGCCGATCATGCCGAACAGGTTGCCGCGCCGCGAAGTGGTCGGGTGCGACAGGCCCTTGAGCGCCTGGATGAAGCAGA
This sequence comes from Pseudomonas sp. URIL14HWK12:I5, assembly GCF_900176445.1. Classification (NCBI taxonomy): domain Bacteria; kingdom Pseudomonadati; phylum Pseudomonadota; class Gammaproteobacteria; order Pseudomonadales; family Pseudomonadaceae; genus Pseudomonas; species Pseudomonas sp. URIL14HWK12:I5. Next base: position 5,789 of record NZ_FWXQ01000001.1, on the reverse strand, counting down.
TCGACGCAACCAGGTACAGAAGTGTTACCAGATTCATGCTCATGCTTACTTCTGCCCCTCGTTCTTGGCTTTCTTCTTGAACATCTCAAGCATACGGCGGGTGACCAGGAAGCCACCGAACACGTTGACCGCGGCCAGGGCCACGGCCAGGGTGCCCATCAGCTTGCCTGCCGGGGTAACGGTCAGGGCCGCGGCCAGCATGGCGCCGACGATAACGATTGCCGAGATGGCATTGGTGACCGCCATCAATGGGGTGTGCAATGCCGGGGTGACGTTCCAGACCACGTGGTAGCCCACATAGATGGCCAGCACGAAGATGATCAGGTTGTAGATGCCGTGGGAAATCAGCATATCTTCCATTGTCGTGCTCCTTAGCCGTTCTTGCGGACGACCTGGCCATCGCGGCACATGAGGCAGGCCGCGACGATGTCGTCTTCGAGGTTGATGACCAGTGCGCCGTCCTTGTCGAACAGCAGCTTCATGAAGTCCAGCAGGTTGCGTGCATACAGCGCCGAGGCATCGGCACCCACTTGGGCAGGCAGGTTGGTCGGGCCGACAATGGTCACGCCGTTTTCCTGCACGACCTGGTCAGCAACCGTCAGCGGACAGTTGCCACCCTGGGCTGCAGCGAGGTCGATGACCACCGAGCCAGGCTTCATTTGCGCGACGGTTTCGGCGCTGAGCAAGGTCGGAGCCTTGCGGCCGGGGATCAGTGCGGTGGTGATGACGATATCCGCCTGCTTGGCGCGCTCATGCACGGCCTGGGCCTGGCGTTGCATCCAGCTGGCCGGCATCGGGCGGGCGTAACCACCCACCCCTTCGGCGCATTCGCGCTCCTCATCGGTCTCGTAGGGCACGTCGATGAACTTGGCGCCCAGCGACTCGATCTGCTCTTTCACGGCCGGGCGTACGTCGGACGCTTCGATCACTGCGCCCAGGCGCTTGGCCGTGGCGATGGCCTGCAGGCCGGCAACGCCCGCACCCAGAATCAACACGCGCGCGGCCTTAACGGTACCGGCAGCGGTCATCAGCATGGGCATGAAGCGCGGGTAGTGATGGGCCGCCAGCAACACAGCCTTGTAACCGGCGATGTTGGCTTGCGACGACAGCACGTCCAGGCTTTGCGCCCGCGATGTACGCGGTGCGGCTTCCAGGGCGAAGGCGGTAATGCCGCGTTCGGCCATTTTGCCGATCAGTTCGCTGTTGAAGGGGTTGAGCATGCCCACCAGAAGGCTGCCACTGTTGATCAGGGTCAGTTCCTGGTCGTTGGGGGCGACCACTTTGAGTACCAATTGGGCGCCGTAGGCGTCGGCGGCATTCCCCATGGAAGCACCCACGGCCTCATAGGCACTGTCCGGAATGGCGGCGTTAAGCCCTGCCCCCCGTTGGACGGTGACCTGATGGCCCTGGCCAATCAGTTTCTTGATGGTTTCCGGGGTCGCAGCGACCCTTGTCTCACCGGTCTGCGTCTCGAGAGGAACACCAATGTGCACGACTTTTCTCCTGCGGTGACCTTTTGTCTTTGTAAAAGCCAGCACACTTCGGATGGTGCGCTGGGGCGGTTGTGGAGCGCCGACCCGCCAGTTCCCGGGCGGGCGAAGCATTTTGCAGACGAACCAAGGGGCCTTCAACCGATTCTGGAGCGAAACGAAGTTAAAACTACAAGTCACCCTGTGACCGCTTGTCGCAGCAGTAAGGCTGTAGCCCGTCAAGCATGGGCTATTGGCAGATTAGGAGAAAAAAACAAAAATTTTTCAGTCATTTCGCTTACGGCACGCTGAGTGTCGCAAAATAACCCGCAAGGCCGCGCGCTTAGCAGGGTTAAAGGGTATTTTCTGGCTTGCATAACAGTTTACGGATATGCGACAAATCCATATATCTGTAGGTGTTTAAAATAATTGACTACAGGGTCAATTTGTCGCACTGCTCATTTTCTTGCGGTGTAGGCGTGGGCCTGGCTTACCAGCCAGTCCCGGAAGGCGCGTAGTGATGCCGATTCCACCTTGCGCTCCGGAATCATCAGATAGTAGGCCTTGTCGCTATCGAGGGCATGCCTGTTAGCGACCACCAGCCTACCCTCCTCCAGTTCGCGCTGGATCAGGAACGGCGGAATCAGCGCGATCCCCATTTCATGTATGGCCGCCTGGGCGAGCATCGAGAATAGTTCATAGCGCGGCCCTGTCATGTCGCGCTCCACATTCATCCCCAAGCTGCCGAACCATTGCCGCCAGGCATAGGGGCGCGTGCTTTGCTGCAGCAGAGGTAGTTGGGCGATGCGCTGTGCTTCAAGCATGCCCTGCCCGGCCAGCAATGCCGGGCTGCAGACGGGGACCGGGTTTTCCCCCATCAGCCGGTGAGACTGGGTGCCGGACCAGTCAGCATCACCGAAATAGATTGCGGCATCGAACGAAGTGTCGGCGAACAGGAATGGCCGGGTTCGGTTGGTGAGGTTGACCGTGACCTCCGGGTGGCGTTGCTGGAAGTCCTTGAGGCGCGGAAGCAGCCATTGAGTGCCGAAGGTAGGCACCACTGCCAGTTCGATCACGCTGGCCCCCTGCTGGCCCATCACCGACAAGGTATCGCGCTCCACGGCGTCCAGTTGGGCGGCAACCTGACGGCTATAGGAAAGGCCTGCTTCGGTCAGCTTCACGCCGCGGCGCGAGCGTCGGAACAGTTCCACATTGAGAAAGGCCTCCAGGCCGCCAATTTGGCGACAAACGGCGCCCTGGGTCAGGGCCAGCTCCTGGGCGGCCTTGGTAAAGCTCTCGTTGCGTGCTGCCGCCTCGAAGCAAACCAAGGCGGCGGTACTGGGGATCTTGCGGCGCATGTACGTCAACCTCACTTGTAAGGCTGTCAATATGGCGTTTTGCCGATTTACGAAGTGACAAATTATCACTAATTGGTGCGCAATCCTCGTTTGTCCCGGCGGCCGATCAGGCCTAGGCTCAAAGGCACAAGAAACTGCCCCCTATTTCGAGGATTTCGCTCATGGCCGGTAAAGCAAGCTTCAACTGGATCGACCCGCTGCTGCTGGATCAGCAGCTCACTGAAGAAGAGCGCATGGTGCGTGACAGCGCTTATCAGTTCGCCCAGGACAAGCTGGCCCCTCGTGTACTTGAAGCGTTCCGCCACGAGCAGACTGACCCGGCGATCTTCCGCGAGATGGGTGAAGTCGGCCTGCTGGGGGCCACCATCCCTGAGCAGTACGGCGGCAGCGGCCTGAACTACGTGTGCTATGGCCTGATTGCGCGTGAAGTGGAGCGTATCGACTCGGGCTACCGCTCGATGATGAGTGTGCAGTCGTCGCTGGTCATGGTCCCGATCAATGAGTTCGGTACCGAAGCACAAAAGCAGAAATACCTGCCCAAGCTGGCCAGTGGTGAGTGGATCGGTTGTTTCGGCCTGACTGAGCCTAACCACGGCTCTGACCCAGGCTCGATGATTACCCGCGCCAGGAAGGTAGATGGCGGCTACCGCCTGACCGGCAGCAAGATGTGGATTACCAACAGCCCGATCGCTGATGTATTCGTGGTCTGGGCCAAGGACGATGCCGGTGATATCCGCGGCTTTGTGCTGGAAAAGGGCTGGGAAGGCCTGAGTGCGCCGGCTATCCATGGCAAGGTTGGCCTGCGCGCCTCCATTACCGGTGAAGTCGTCATGGACAATGTGTTCGTGCCAGAAGAGAACATCTTCCCGGATGTGCGCGGCCTCAAAGGTCCGTTCACTTGCCTTAACTCAGCCCGTTATGGCATCTCCTGGGGGGCGCTGGGTGCTGCGGAAGCCTGCTGGCACACTGCGCGTCAGTACACGCTGGATCGCCAGCAATTCGGTCGCCCGCTGGCTGCCAATCAGCTGATCCAGAAGAAGCTGGCTGACATGCAGACCGAAATCACCCTGGCACTGCAGGGCTGCCTGCGCTTGGGGCGCATGAAGGACGAAGGGACGGCTGCGGTGGAGATCACTTCGATCATGAAGCGCAACTCCTGCGGCAAGGCGCTGGATATTGCCCGCATGGCGCGTGACATGCTGGGTGGTAATGGCATCTCCGACGAGTTCGGCGTGGCCCGTCACCTGGTCAATCTGGAGGTCGTCAACACCTACGAAGGCACGCACGACGTGCATGCATTGATCCTGGGGCGTGCGCAAACCGGTATCCAGGCCTTCTATTAATAAGGAGCCAGCCCATGGGCGCGCTATCACATCTGCGGGTGCTGGACCTTTCGCGCGTGTTGGCTGGCCCATGGTCTGGCCAGATTCTCGCTGACCTGGGCGCTGACGTGATCAAGGTCGAGCGCCCGGGCAGTGGTGATGACACGCGCGCGTGGGGCCCGCCCTTCCTGAAGGATGCTGCGGGTGACAATACCAGCGAGGCGGCTTATTACCTGTCGGCCAACCGCAACAAGCGCTCGGTGACCATCGACTTCACCCAGCCTGAGGGGCAGCGCCTGGTGCGTGAGCTGGCAGCCAAGTCCGATATCGTCATCGAGAACTTCAAGGTGGGCGGTCTGGCTGCTTATGGGTTGGACTACCAGAGCCTGAAGGCGATCAATCCGCAGCTTATCTATTGCTCCATCACGGGGTTTGGCCAGACCGGCCCCTATGCCAAGCGTGCGGGTTACGATTTCATGATTCAGGGGTTGGGCGGGCTGATGAGCCTGACCGGTCGCCCGGAGGGCGAGGAAGGTGCAGGGCCGGTCAAGGTGGGGGTGGCGCTTACCGACATCCTTACCGGGCTGTATTCCACGGTGGCGATGCTCGCTGCCCTCGCCCACCGGGATCAGGCCGGGGTGGGGCAACATGTCGATATGGCATTGCTCGATGTGCAGGTGGCTTGCCTGGCGAACCAGGCAATGAATTACCTGACTACGGGTGTCCCGCCTCGCCGGCTAGGTAATGCGCATCCCAATATAGTGCCCTACCAGGATTTCCCGACGGCGGATGGTGACTTCATTCTTACCGTGGGCAACGACAGTCAGTTCCGCAAGTTCGCCGAAGTGGCCGGGCAGCCACAATGGGCGGATGATCCGCGTTTCGCCACTAACAAGCTGCGGGTAGCCAACCGGGCGGAGCTGATTCCTTTGATCCGCCAGGCCACGGTGTTCAAGACCACGGCGGAGTGGGTAAGCCAGTTGGAAGCTGCGGGCGTGCCATGTGGGCCGATCAATGACCTGGCGCAGATGTTTCAGGACCCTCAGGTGCTGGCTCGGGGTTTGGCGGTGAGCATTCCCCATCCGTTGGCGGGTAGCGTTCCGCAGGTGGCAAGCCCGATACGGTTGTCGGAGACGCCAGTGGAGTATCGCCGGGCGCCGCCACTGTTGGGTGAGCACACTGAGTTGGTGCTGGAGGAAGTGTTGGGGCTGCAAGCGGGAGAGGTGCGGCGCTTGCGTGATGCGGGCGTGCTGTAGAGCTGTCCGGTGTTGCTGAAAAGCGGGGAGGCCGTCAGGCCTCCCCGCTTTGCTTTTCAGCGATGTTAAGGTTTCTTGAAATTAACGGTTGACGCGGTTTCGAATCCCCTTATAATGCGCCCCACTTCCAGCGACATCGGAACGAAAAACTCCTTGATATTCAATGAGTTAAATAGTTAAGGTGGCGTTGAAAGGGCTACGATCGAATGATCGCAAGCGGTTGAAATGGTGGTTGACAGCGGTTTTAAACGCTGTATGATTCGCCTCCCGCTACGAGAGATCGCAGCGAGCCAAGTGTCTGAAGTTAAACGAGTTTCTCGCAAAAAACTTCAAAATAAACGCTTGACAGGCTCTGAGGAAAGCGTAGAATGCGCGCCTCGGTTG